>NZ_CP131935.1:1885669-2514226 GCF_030704305.1 Massilia sp. R2A-15
CCGTTCGATTCGCGCGGTTGGACGAAGCGGCCCGCGCGCAAACTCCAATCGCCGTCGACGTATTCGATCGTCGCGCCCCAGGTGTAGCCGCGCGAGTCGGCGGCAAAATCGTAAGCGCCGTAGCTGATCAGCGACCAGTTCATGAACTGTGTCCTGGCGTCGTGGCTGTAGGCGTTGTTGTCGAACAGGTCGACCACCGCGAGATTGCCGGCGGTGAGCGTCAGGCGCCTGCGGTCCGTGAATCCGGCCAGCTGGTTGGCGGCCGATTCGACCTGCGTGCTGCCGCCGCCCAGTCCCCACACCTGGCGCAGAAAGGCGCGGGCACGGTAAAAGGTCGGGTTGGCGCCCGAGGTGCGCGCCATTTCGCCGTTCGTCATGCCGCCGAGGCCGGCGAGGTGCGACAGGGGAACGCCTTGCGCAAGTTCTGGATCGATGTACAGTTCCGCGCCGGCCCATGGCCTGAATCCAAATGCCGCGGTGGCGGTGAACGAGTAACTTTTTTCGGCCGCCGGCGCCAAGCTGTTGACACCGGTGTATGGCGAGCTGAACGCATCCTTGTGCTGCCAGATGTAGGTGGACTGGAATTTCGCGTTCCATTGTTCCTCGTCGGCGCGGGCGCCGTCAGGCGCGGCGAGCGCCAGCAGCGAGAACAGAAACGGCGCGGCGGCGCGCAGATGGATGCAGATTCGCATAATCGATTCCATGTCGGTGGAAGGCTCAATGCATGAGCCGTGATTGTAGGCTTGACTGACGATATTCCGCGCCAGCGAGTGCGGGAGCAAATGGATGCGTGCACGCGACCAATCCACCGGCATGACATCGCAGAGAAAAGGGTTAGGATGATATCAGTGCAAGATGTCCGCGGTCTATCCGAATCGTTGCGACTTGGTAATTGTGATTGCGGCGCGAAAATGGAGCATATCTTTGGCGTTTCATCGGCTGCCTCCTGGAGGCACCATGAGGAGGCTCAGCCCGCGTAAGGACCGTGAAACCGCTCCACAGATCGACGCAACAATCGCAATGCAACAGGAATTCGGCGACCCCGCGCGCGCCTTCTCGACATTGATCAGGCCGAGCGCGAAACTTTGCGCGTTGGTCTGATGGCGAAAGCGCCCTCATTTTGCAGCGCTTGAACCGTCACTGGCGAATCCGGACGACAATTCTTACACTGCGTCGGTCATTCTCCCATGGGGTAACAATTCAGGCACATCGGGTGCAACCAGCACTCGGGAAGCGCTGCTCCTAATTCGGCGCTAATTATTCCGCCTTATCGTTCGGATATCGACAATTCTATTGATTAGCGAGATTCCATGCATCCGATGACAGCCACCGATTCCGTCCTGGTTCGCAACAGGGTGCCCGAGGTAACGCTGGTTTTCTGGATTATTAAAGTTCTTTCGACCACGGTGGGCGAGACCGGCGCCGACTATCTGGCGGTCAATGCCGGCCTCGGACCGCTGGTCACCGATGCAATCATGGGGACGCTGCTGGCCTTGGCGCTGGCGCTGCAGTTGCGCAACGGCCGCTACGTGCCGTGGACCTACTGGCTCACCGTCGTTCTGCTGAGCGTTGTCGGTACGCAACTCACGGACTTCCTGACCGACAAACTCGGCGTGAGCCTGTACGCCAGCACCGCGGTGTTCAGCGCCGCGCTGGCCGTGGCGTTCGCGGTTTGGTACAGTTGCGAGCGCACGCTATCGATCCAGTCCATCGTCACCCGGCGCCGCGAATTGTTTTACTGGGTGGTCATCCTGCTCACGTTTGCGCTTGGAACCGCAGCCGGCGACTTGGCAACCGAGGCGCTGGGGCTTGGCTTTCGTATCGGCGTGATGGTGTTCTGCGGCCTGATTTTCGCCATCTTCGCCGCTTACCGCTTTGGCGCCAATCCGGTATTGACGTTCTGGCTGGCGTATATTCTGACCCGGCCGCTGGGCGCTTCTCTGGGCGACCTGCTGTCGCAGTCGACCGAGTACGGCGGCATCGGCTGGGGCAACATCAATACCAGCGCCGCTTTTCTTGCCGTGATCGCAGCGCTGGTCATTTCCATCAGCCGGTCACGGACCCCGGCGCCCATCATCCCTTAACCATCAGGAGTCGACACATGCAAGCAAAGACTATTCTTCGCCACTCGCTGGCAACCTGCGTTGCGACGTTGCTGGCCGTGACGAGTGTTGGCCCGGCCGGCCTGCAACTGGCGCCGGCGCGCGCCGGTGAAGCATCGAAGCTTGGCGACCTTGGCCGCTTCCGTGCCATCGCCCAGGACACCTCGACGCTGGTCGCGAAAGGCCAGCTTGCGCAAGCGAAGGCACGCATCAAGGACCTCGAGACCAGCTGGGACGAAGCCGAAGCGGGCCTCAAGCCGCGCGCGGCGACCGACTGGCACGTGCTCGATAAGGCGATCGACCGGGCGTTGTCAGCCTTGCGTGCCGACCGCGTGGACGCCGCCGCCTGTCAACAGGCGATGGCCGATCTGCTCGCGGCGTTCGACAAGGCCGGCGCCGGAAAGCCGAAGTAAGCGCGTGCGTGTCCTGCTGGTGGAAGACGATCCGATGATCGGTGAGGCGCTAGTCACCGCGCTGCGCGACGGCGCTTATGCCGTCGACTGGGTGCGCGACGGCGCGTCGGCGCACAGCGCGCTCGCGATGGAGGATTATCAGGCGGTGCTGCTTGACCTCGGTCTGCCGGACCATGATGGGCTGGAAGTGCTGCGCCGGCTGCGCGGCGCCGGCAGCACTGCCCCGGTGGTGATCCTCACGGCGCGCGACGGCCTGCAGGACCGGATCGATGGCCTCGACCTGGGCGCCGACGATTATCTGGTCAAACCGTTCGAGACAAGCGAGTTGTTCGCGAGGCTGCGCGCGATCACGCGCCGCAGCGCCGCTGGCCAGGCGACACCGCGGCTCGGCAACGGCCTGGTGGAACTCGACCCCGCCACCCATCAAGCATGCGCCGGCACGGAGCGCTGCCTGCTGAGCGCACGCGAGTTCGCCCTGATGCACGCGCTGCTGCTGCGTCCCGGGACCATCCTGACGAGGAGCGAACTGGAAGCGCGCATCTACGGCTGGAACGAGGAGGTCGAGAGCAACGCGGTCGACTTCCTGATCCATTCGGTCCGGAAAAAGCTGGGCGCCGGCGTGATCAAGAACGTCCGCGGCGCCGGATGGATGGTGGAGAAGGGCCGATGAACCGCTCGCTGCAGCGCCACTTATCCCTGACCATCGGCGCGGCCATGATGATCGCCGCGCTGCTGGCCGCCGCTGTGTCGTTTGGCTTCGTATTCCTGGAAGCGCGCGAATTCCAGGACGACCTGCTCAAACAGGTGGCCGAAATCGCGTCCAGGCGAGGCCCTGTCTCCGTCACCTCAACGCGCGCCGGCGGCCCCGGGGGCGACCCCGACGCGCGCCTGACCGTGCTGCGCTTCCCGGGCGATTCGCCACCGCCCTGGTGGCGCGCCCCTCTGAGGGAGGGATGGTACACGGTGTCGACTGGCAAGGAGGAGCTGCGCGTCTACGTCGATGAAGGACAGGGCGGCAGCCGGACCGTCGTTGCCCAGCCGACCGAAGCGCGCGACGAGATCGCCAGGCACAGCGCAGTGCGTGCCTTCCTGCCGTTCCTGCTGCTGGTATTGTTGCTGCCTGTGCTGACGGTGCGGATCATCCGGCGCGAACTGGCGCCCGTGATCCGCCTGGCGCACAGCCTCGACGAGCAGTCGGTCGACCGCCTCGATCCAGTCTCCGACCGCGACGTGCCGGCCGAAATCACCCCGTTCGTTCATGCGATCAACCGCCTGATCGAACGCGCCAATTCCATGCTCATGCAGCAACGCCGTTTCATCGCCGACGCGGCCCACGAATTGCGCAGTCCGCTGACCGCGCTCCTGCTGCAGGCGCAAAACCTGCGCAACGCGGAGTCATTGGAGACGGTGCGCCAGCGCGTGGCGCCGCTGCAGGAAGGTATCGAGCGCGCCCGGCGCCTGACGGAACAGCTGCTCAACCTGGCAAAGGCGCAGTCGGGCGAAACCGCCGCGGCGCGCATCGACTTGCCCGGAATGGCGCGCGAACTGCTGGCGGAATTTATGCCACAGGCTGAGCGCAGGGGCATCGACTTGGGACTGGGCGACGTGACGCCGCTGTCGATCGCCGCGACTCCCAACCTGCTGCGGCAGATACTGCGCAACGCACTGGAAAACGCGCTGAATTATTCCCCTCCTGGCGGCCTGGTGTCGGTGCGGGTGTTCGAACAGGCCGGAGAGGCCGTCGTGGAGGTGGTCGACGACGGCCCCGGCGTCCCCGCCGCCGAGCGCGAGCGCGTGTTCGATTCGTTCTATCGCATTCCCGGCGCGCAGGGGCAGGGAAGCGGCATCGGCCTGGCGATCGCGCGCGAATCGGCACTCAAGCTCGGAGGGGTGATCAGCCTGCACGAGCGCAAGGAGGCCACCGGGCTGGTATTTCGCTATCGTCAAAAATTGAATAACAAGGATACGCATGGCTTCAAGTAGCAACAACAAGATGATCCTGGCGGCGGTCGCGGCCGGCGTGTTCGCAGCCGGCGGTGCGGCCTGGTACATGAACGGCCAGCCGGCAGCCAAGGAGGTAAAGGCCAAGGCGCCGCCGCTGGTGTCGCTGGTCGACGTCAAGGTGGTCGACCTGCCGGTCGAATTTTCGACCCAGGGTCACCTGGTCGCGCTTGACCAGGTAGACGTGCGCCCCCAGGTCAATTCGACCATCCGCGAGGTGGCGTTTCACGAGGGCGACCAGGTGAAAGCAGGCCAGCTGCTGTTTGTGCTCGACGGCGCCGAAGTCGCGGCCCAGGTCAGTCACTCCACCGCCCAGGCCGCACAGGTGCAGGCCCAGCTCGACGACGCGGTGCGCGACTATGCGCGCTCGCAGGAGCTGGTCAAATCGGGCTTCATGTCGCCCAGCACCGTCGCCACCGCGCAAAGCAAGGTCGCCGCGCTGCAGGCCCAGTTGAAGGCGGCCCGCGCCGATATCGAGGGCGCCAAGGTGCAATCGGGCCGCACGCGGATCGTCGCGCCGATTTCGGGCCAGACCGGCGCGCTCGCCGTGCATCCGGGCAGCCTGGCGCAGACTTCCGCCGCCAGTCCGCTGGTCACCATCATGAAGCTCGACCCAATCGGCGTCGAATTTAACCTGCCGGAGAGCGCGCTCTCGCCCATCCTTGCCGCGCGCGGCGCCGGCAGCATCAAGGCCTCGCTGCGGGGGGGCGACGGCCAGGTGATCGACGGCGAGCTCAGTTTCGTGAACAACACGGTGAGCACGGACAGCGCGACAATCAGCCTCAAGGCGCGCTTCACGAATCCCGAACATCGCTTGTGGCCAGGCCAGTTCGCCAGCGTCGTGATCAGAGCCGGCGCCAGCCGCGGCGCGGTGGTGCTGCCGCCGCAGGCGGTGCTGGAAGGGCCGTCGGGGCGCTTCGTGTACGTCGTCGACGGCGCCAAACGCGCGCACGTCAAGCCGGTCACCTTGTTGCGGATTCAGGCGGGCGTGGCGGTGGTGCAGGGCTTGGCTGGGGGAGAACGGGTTGTGCTCGATGGCGCGCAGAACGTGGCCGACGGCGCGATTGTCGCAATCGACTCCCGAGCGGGAGCGAAGGCGTTATGAAGATCTCCGAACTGTGCATTTCCAGGCCGATCGCGACGATGCTCGCGTGGATCAGCGTCGTCGTCGCCGGCGTCGCATGCTGGCTGCAGCTGCCGATCGCCGCGCTCCCAACCTACGACACGCCGACCATCCAGGTGGGAGCTAGGCTGTCGGGCGCCAGTCCCGAAACGATGTCGACATCGGTTGCTACGCCGCTCGAGAAGCAGTTCTCCGCGATTCCGGGCCTGATCAACACGACCTCCACCAGCATCCAGGGCGAGACCCAGATCACGCTGGAATTCGATCCCGCGCGTCCGATCGATGCGGCCGCGGGCGACGTCCAGGCGGCGCTGTTTCGCGCCACCCGTTCGCTCCCGGCTGAAATGACCACGCCGCCATCGTACCGCAAGGTCAACCCGGCCGACGCGCCAATCCTGCTGATCGGCCTGTCGTCGCCGTCGCTCAAACTGACCGAGTTGAACGGCTTCTCCGATAACCTGATCGTGCCCGCGCTGTCCACCCTGAACGGGGTGGCCCAGGTCAACGTGACGGGGCAGAAGCGTTACGCGGTGCGCATCGAAGTCGATCCGGCGCGGCTGGCAGCGGTGAACCTGACCCTGCCGGAAGTGTCGGCCGCGCTCAAGGCTGGTAACTCGAATGCCCCGACCGGGCAATTCGACGGCAAGCGCCAGATGATGATGCTGAATATCGCCGGCGGCATGATGAAGGCGGCCGATTTCGGCAAGGTGGTCGTCGCCACCGTCAACGGCCGCCCAATCCGCCTGGCGGACGTCGCCAGTGTCGAGGACAGCATCGAGAACGTCCAGAATACCAGCGCGATCAACGGCGCCAGCTCGATCCTGCTGTCGATCCAGCGTCAGCCTGGAGCCAATACGGTCGCCACCGTCGATGCCATCTTCGCGATGCTGCCCAAACTGCGCGCGCAGCTGCCGGCGTCAGTAAAAATCACGCCGCTGTCGGACCGGTCCGTCTCGATCCGCAACGCGGTCCACGACGTTAACCTGACCATGTTGCTGACCATTGCCCTGGTGATCATGGTGATCCTGCTGTTCCTGCGCCGCCTCGCGGTCACGCTGGTGCCATCGATCAGCGTGCCGATTTCGCTGCTCGGGACGTTCGGTCTGATGTACGCGCTCAACCTCAGCCTGGACAACATCTCGTTGATGGGAATGACGATCGCCGTAGGCCTGGTGGTGGATGACGCCATCGTTGTCCTTGAAAATATCATGCGCCATATCGAAAACGGCATGGAGGCGCGCAAGGCGGCGTTGCAAGGCGTGCGCGAAGTCGGCTTCACGGTGATCTCGATTTCGATCTCGCTCATCGCCGTGTTCATTCCCATTTTCTTCATGCCCGGCGTGACCGGCCTGCTGTTTCACGAGTTCGCGATTGTCGTGTCGCTGTCGATCGTCGTGTCGGCTGCGGTGGCGCTGACGCTGATTCCGATCATGGTGCCCATGCTGATCAAGGGCGGCCACGACGCACGTAAGGCGCCGGGCTGGAGCCGCGCCTTCGAGCGCCTGTTCCAGACCAGCCTGCGAGGGTATGGCCGCGGGCTGGAATGGTCGCTGTCCCATCGCACGACCGTGCTGCTGATCGCCTTGTCGACCTTCGGCCTGACTGCCTGGCTCTACCTGAGCGCGCCGAAGGGCTTCTTTCCGCAGGAGGACATCGGTCAGGTGTCGGTCAACGTCGATACGCCGCAGGACATGGGCTACGATTCGCGCCTTGCCGTGACGGTGCAGCTGGAGCAGAAGCTGCGCGCCGATCCCAACGTGCGCGACGTGGTCAGCAAGGTCGACCATGACACCACTGCATTCACGCTGACGCTAAAGGACAAGGGCCAGCGCGCGGCGCTGCCGGAAGTGCTCAAGCGCCTGCGCGCCGAGACCGCCTTCCTTCCCGGGATCAAGGTATTTTTCAGCCCTGTCCAGAACCTGCGCATTGGCGGGCGCGGCTCGAAAAGCACATTCCAATACACGCTGCAGACGGTCAGCCCGGGCGAGCTCGATGTGTGGGCCGACAAGATGGTGGCCGCGATGAAGCAGTCAGACGTCTTCGTGGGCCTGAACACCGATGCGCAGAAGGACGGGCTGCAAGCGCGACTGACGATCGACCGCGACAAGGCGGCCTTGCTCGGCGTCGACATGATCACGGTGCGCAGCACGCTGTATGGCGCCTACGGCGGCCAACAGGTGTCGACCATTTACGCGCCGGAAGACAGCTACCAGGTCATCATGGAGATGGCGCTTGAGAACCGGCGCGATGAGACGGCGCTAGGACAGCTATACATACGTAGCAAGGCTGGAGCGCTGGTTCCGCTGACTGCGTTTGCCGCGGTCACACGCACGCGGGGAACGATGGCCGTCAACCATCAGGGCCAACTTCCTGCCGTGACGGTATCGTTCGACCTGGCGCCGGGAAAATCGCTGTCGGACGCGGCCCAGGCAATCGGCGTGGCCAAACAGCAGATCGGATTGCCGAGCTATGTGTTTGGTGCGTTCGCCGGCCAGGCCGCGCTCTTCCAGCAGGCACAGAGCACCCAGTTGTGGTTGATTCTAATCGCCGTGGCGGTGATCTACGTGGTTCTTGGCATGCTGTACGAAAGCTGGATTCATCCGATTACTATCCTGCTCGGCATCCCTTCCGCCGCTGTCGGGGCGCTGTTGGCGCTGCGCCTGGTCCGACTGGAGCTGACTTTCATCGCGATGATCGGCATCCTGCTGCTGATCGGTGTGGTCAAGAAGAACGCCATCATGATGATCGACTTTGCGCTCGATGCACAGCGCAACGAGGGCCTGTCGCCGGCGGCGGCGATTCGGCAGGCTTGCCTGCTGCGCTTTCGGCCGATCATGATGACCACGTTCTGCGCGATCATGGGAGCGTTGCCGATCGCGTTGGGGCTCGGCGCCGGAGCGGAATTGCGCCAACCGCTGGGCGTGGCGATTGTGGGCGGCCTGGTGTTATCGCAGGCGATCACCCTGTTCATCACGCCGGTGCTCTATCTTTGGTTCGATTCGTTCGTCGAGCATGCGCCTGCTGTTACGGTGCACGAAGCGGTGCGGCCCCATATCGTACGACTATAAATCCGGCTGTATCGAATTTCGCGTGCCGGGCAAGGTCAATCTGCGCGCGAGCGAATACGAGGGGCAGGATTGGCCGGCGTTAGCGTAGCTTGAGGGCCACCGCCGCACCGGTGACCCACGCAAAGGAGGCGAGCCACCCGGCCAGGATGTCGGATGGATAATGCACGCCGAGATAGACGCGCGAGATGCCGACCAGGACTACGAACACACCACCGAAGCCGATGATTGTCGCGCGTGCGTTGACGCGATGTCTCATCAGATATGCGCTTGCCGTCACCAGGGCCATCGTCGCCATTGCATGCCCGCTGGGAAAGCTAAATGTCGTTTCGGGCAGAATGGAGACCCACAGTGTTGGACGCGCGCGTGCGAAGCTGAGTTTTGCCAACAGATTCAGCAAAGCTGCACCACCGACGGCGAGCACCCAAAACGCGGTCCGCTTGCGGTCAGCCTGTCGATACAGAAGCGCCGCGATAATCACGGTCAGCGGCACCAGCATCAGCGCGGAACCCGCGCGAGAGCTCCATACCATCAACTGGTCCAATCGCTGGGTGGAATGTGCGTGCAGGAACAACAAAATCGGCTGGTCGAACGAAAAGATCTCCTTGTCGAAGACCTCTTCAGCGAGCAACCCGAACGCAAACAGTGGAACGAGTACGCCAGCAAACAGGAGGATTAAGCGCTTGTGGCTACTACTTGGGACAGGGATGCCAGTCATTGTTTTTCCGGTGTCAGGGAAGGGCGGCGTCGACGTGACCGCAGCCTGGCAGGCCTGGCGGTCGCGGCACGGGCGTTAGTCTCGCTCGATTCGAATCGGCTCGAGCTTTTCAGCGCGCTGGGGCAAAATGAAAATCAGTGCAAGCATGCAGGTGATCAGGGCGGCCGATGCTGAATATCGGCTGAGCGCCAATCCACCGCTTGCGATTGGTTTGTCGAGCAGATCGCCGACCGTGGCGCCGAGTGGTCGGGTCAAGATGAAAGCCGCCCAAAACAACGCCGTGTGTGAAATCCGCGTCCATCGGTAAGCGGCGATAACGATCAATAATGCTCCGGCAAACAGCAGTGCCCCGCCTTCATAGCCGAATCCCCAACCGGACTTTGGATCGGCAACCCAATCGCCCAGAGCGGTTCCCAAGGTTTGCGAAAACAGGATCGTCGCCCAGTAGAAGCACTCGGCCTTGTGAGTGTCCAGGCGTTTGATCGATATCGAGCCGAGCGATCGATGCCAGACATACAGAGACGCAGCCAGGCATGCAACTAACAGCGCGGAGCCTCCCATGTATCCGATTCCGAGCGAACGGTCGAACAAATCGGCCAGGGTGGTGCCTACCGTGGTGGTGGCGACGATCACGGTCCAAAACAGGAAGGGGCGGAAATGGGATGCGCGAATCTGAAAAAATAGCGCAGCCGCGAAGATTGCCGCGAAGATTGCGGTACCCGTCAGATAGCCCAGATTCATCGACATGGTCACCGCGTCGCCGGCCGTCTCGCCAAGGGTGGTGGCGGCGATCTTGATCAGCCAAAATCCAAGTGTGACCGCTGGGACCTTGCCCAGCTCAGAGAGTCGGTTCGAAAGGGAGATTTCATTTGATATATTCATGTTCGCTCCGTGGTATCAGGCGTGGCCTTTTCGCGCACCCCGCCAATCGCGCCGCTTGGGGGCGCAGGGACGAGGGGGGGGAGACGCATAGTCAAGGGTGTCGCCGTTGCTTAGCCGCGGTCGCTTCGAGACGTTCCGCCTTTAGTTCGTTCGCTTCAGCGACCGCGGTCTCGTGTTTGGTGGATACGACTTTGCTGGTTAGCGCGTCCACCTGAATTTCAGTAACACCGCCTTGCCCCGCACGCACCACATCGAAAGACCAGACCAGTCGTCCATGTTCGCGTTCCAGTTCTGCGCTTTTAACCACCCCGTTGGGAACGCGGGTCAAGGCAATGGCTTTGGCCTGCTGCTCCGTGATTTTCGCCTCCGCTCCCACCTTGGCTGGCGTTCCGTCGCCAGCATAAGCGTTGGCAATTGAAAGCAGAAGCGATGATACGGCGGCAGCAACTGTCAGGATCTTTCTCATAAGCCCTCCAAAGCGAATGGCCCAATGGAAACGGGGCTACATTCGAAGGAACCGAGAATACGACTCAAGTATTAGGACAGAATTAGCGAGGAGTTGTGTTCGTTCAGATGGGTTTCCGCGTAGTACATGTATGGTCGTCGCACCGCATCGAGTGGGTTCCATAAGCGGTCGCGTCCAAGCCGATTGCTTCTACCCGGTTGGTAACGATGCGCGCACTGGCGCGTAGACAGATGTGGCGATTTTCTTAGGCCGGTCGGAAACAGGTACTCGCTGCCGTCGAATCCATGAGACCTCCGTGGTTAAGGAATCTCATTGCGTCTATATCACCGCCTCGGCTTCCTTTGACGCACCATTAACTTGCCAAATCGGCAACAACTGTCTTGCACTGAGCGGTATCGGCGGGTAAAAAAGCTGTTGGCAGCTGCCGGTCACTACAGACAGCAGTCGGCAAGAGCAGGCAAACTAATGACAGATAAGCAAAACGCCTATGAGTGTTCAACGTGCCACCTTGTTGAATGGGCTTTTAGTGGCCGCAATATTCTCCGTTGCCGCCTTCTCGATTTATCAGACGGCGAGGGGACGTCAACTGCAAGGCACATGACCTCGACAATCTCCATGTTGTCGACGCCCGCTTCTTTGTGTCGTGCGGAGCGGTCAGTCCTTCGCTGGCCATCATCGCCATCGCACTGCGCGTGGCGTTCCTCTGCACCGACGGATGCGCTGACCGGGGGAGCTCCGGCTACTAAGCGCAGCCCGAGGCGTAGCGGTGCGGGCACGGCGGAGAGCCTGACGCGAACGGATGACACCCGGCGCTGGTCGAGCGCAGACCTGATCTGGCCGCACGCCGCGGCGAGCAGTTCGTTGCGCCGGCGCGCCTCGGCGCGCTTGTGCGACGGCACATCGGGGGAGATTTCCATCGGCGCTGTCGCGCAGGGCACTTCGTAATCGCCGTCGCCGCGGCGCTTGGCCTGCAGCTCTTGCCATAACGCGTCATAGTCGGAAGAGATGCGACGATGGCGGCGCCAGTTGATGGTGACGCGGTTGCTGTTGCTGACCATGCGCAGCGTCTTGCAGCCGAAGTAGTCGCCGATGTCGCGCAGCAGCGCGACCATCCACTTCCTCGGACGAGAGCCGTGCAGCGCCTTGGTCACAAGTTTGATCAGTTGCGCGCCTTCGTCGGAGCGCACGCCCTGCAGGGCGCCCAGCTGAATGCTGGTCACGCCGGGAGCGGCCGACAGGGTGAAGCTGATCGCATAGACGAACGACTCCTCGCAGAACAGTTGCAGCGTAAGTTCGCCCTCGCGATGGCCGACGTTGGCCGCGCACAGGCGCAGTTCCAGTGGCGTCCCATTCTTCCCCTCGAATGCGGCCAGCTTCACAGGGCGCGCCGCGGCGCGTGCGACCAGCGTTTCGAGCCCGAACCGGGAGATGTGCTGGTAGTGTCCGATCATCGCATCGACCCGGTCGGCGCAGTGCAATTGGCGCGACAGGTAGGGGCGGTAGATCTTGTGCATGACGCGCGGATACTGGCGCGCCATGCGCGCCATCGACGGGTGGCTGGACAGGAATTGGCGCCATCGCAAGGTCTGCGCCGGATAGATAAGGGCGCCGGCAAGTAGCTTGAACTGGTCTTTGAAGGTGGCGCGGCGATGCCGGAACAGCGGCAAGGGCAGGGAGGCCGGAAGCTTCATGGGTCTCTACGAGTCGTGCGCCAACGCCGGGACGGGGCTGCGATACGCCGCGGTTCGGCGTATTGACAATGGTAGCAGACGGAAATTGCCAACAGGTGGATCAGTCATTGCCAGCCTGTAATCGGATACCACATCAAACGACTTGTTCGCGTTCCGGCTCGGCGCTTTTTACAGCGTCGTTTAAGACGCTGTCCGGGACGATGGCTTTTTGCCGCCGCCCGGCGATTTTTGCGTTCGCTCGACCCTTGGCTGGGGTTCTGTCGGCCAGCAAAGGCGTTGGTGATTAACAGCAGAAGCGACGTCTCATCGACAAGTCGAGCAGCGAATTTCCGAGGGGCTATCGATAGCGGTATTATTGATATTCTTAACGCACGTGAGGCTGTTTCCGCTGCCGCACTTAACCTGTAATGAACGCCATAAAATGAATGCCGCGTGAATCGAAAATGAATCCGCGCCTAGCGCATTACACCCGGATATAGGAAATGCCGCGGCCGAGCAGAAGCTTTGGTGGGCCGCTCGGAGTCATGGTGAATCGTCCTGCGCGAGCACGCGCAGAACAAGACCCGTAACGAACGCTAAGATCAGGAGGTACATCGATGACGCGGCGTCGAGTTCTACGCCAGACCACCAATTGTTGAAGCGGCATCCAAATTCATACACAACGATCCATGCCAGTAGCAGCGCACCGAGCATGGCTGAGAACAATTTCACTACCATGACGCCTCCCCCCGCCTCGCGCTAATTGCAACCCATGTGCGTGAATCTGTTACCCATCTTGCTATAGCTGTCTGTACGTTGTTTTGACAAAGACCAATACTTACCGAAGTGCAGCTAAGGGCATTTGGAAAGCCCGAATGGCAAAGTCACCTAACGCTGCAAGCGGACCGTACACTGAGTTGGACAATACTTGTAGGGCAACCAAGATCCAGACTACGAATGGAGGATAGGGTGGTGGGCAATGATCAATCAGGCACTGTTTCTCATCGGGAGAGGCTGCTGACAACCTCGCCTCCAGAGTAGAAAAATAGCCCACTTCGCCTGGGCTGTTTTTTACGCGTAATAAACGAAGTCAATTACGGCATGACGGCTGCGGCCCCAATCCCGCCAATTTTCCAACTGGATATCCTCCTGTGCGGTTTGCTGCTCAAGGTTTTCTCCCCTTAAAAATTCCAAGCTGACTGTTGTGTTTGGTAAGTGCATGCTTCCTCAAAAGCTGAGGCGTGAAATTCCGTTCCGGAATTTCTAGGGTTCCAAAGTGCCGCTTTAGATGCGATCTGGCAGTTTTATACTCCACTTCAATCGCACGCCTAACAAGCGCATCGATACGGGGACACTCAGAATGGCCATCTACGAATTAACTGGCGTGACGCCAACGATCGATCCGAGCGCCTACATCGCGGACGCTGCAACCGTCATTGGAAATTTCACCCTTGCCGCCGGTTCCACCGTCTGGTCCGGCGTCGTCATCCGCGGTGACAACGAGTTGATCGACATCGGACGGAACGTGAACGTGCAGGAGGGCGCCGTGCTTCATACCGATCCCGGTTATCCGATGACGATCGGCGCGGACGTCTCAATCGGCCACCAGGCCGTGCTTCACGGCTGCACGTTAGGCGAGGGCTCGCTGGTGGGCATCCAGGCCGTGATCCTGAATGGCGCAAAAATCGGCAAGAACTGCCTGGTCGGTGCAGGCGGGTTGATCACCGAGCGCAAGGAGTTTCCGGATAACTCGCTGATCGTCGGCGTCCCGGCGAAAGTGCTGCGCACCTTGACCGAAGCGGACATCGCGGGCATGCACAAGAACGCATCGGAATATGTAGCGCGCTGCCAGCGCCTTAAGACAGAACTCAAACAGATTGGCTGAGGAGCGCTACATGCAACAGCTACCTTCCTCCGCGGTCGTTCGCGAAGTCGGTTTGCGCGACGGTCTGCAAAGTATCGCCACCGTCATGCCGACCGAGCAAAAGCTCGAATGGATTCGCGATGCTTACGCCGCGGGCCTGCGTGAAATTGAAGTCGGCTCGTTCGTGCCTGCGAAGCTGCTTCCACAGCTCGCCGACATCGCCGACCTGCTGGCGTTTGCGAACACCCTGCCGGGCCTGCGCGCCTCGGTATTGGTGCCGAACCTCAAGCGGCATCGATATCGCGCGGCTGCTAGGACTGCGCGCAAAGGTCGCCGGATGGCTCGCCGGCGAGACGCTCCATGGGGACATGCATCTTGCAGGGCTGCCAAAAACTTTTTCAACTGCGGCATACGCCTGATACACGGGACACGAAAATGCAGACTACAGATACCCAAACTGCGCAACTGTTGATTCCTAACTCAGCAATACGGCATGCAAAGCCGCTTCACAAGGACGAGACTATGGGCCCATGGCTGACCGCGGTCACAGGAGCACTTGTCCCAACCGTCAATTCAAATCCTGCGAAGAATTCGTATTGTCTTGAGAGTTTCTCGCTTGTCCAAAGAACAAGGTTGGCAAATTTTAAGTGTCCGGCCAGAAAGTTCCCGCACGGCATTCACCCCAGGTGTCGAATCATCGGCGTAAAATCACTTGAACGCCAAACGCGCCTTACTCCTCATTGAGTAAGCCATAGTAAGGGTATAGGTAAGGGTATGCGGAAAAATCAATCTCGGCGAAAGCCAGTATCCGTGCGGGTCGCACGTCTCAATACGAATCCCACCGTCGCCTTTGTATAGCGCAGTGGCGTTGGGACTGATTAGGATTGAATTTAAGCAGAAGACGGATGGGCATCGCCGAAACTACAATACTAATTTGGCAAGCGCATCTGCGGCGATTTGACCGCGCAGATGTCCATAATGCTTTTCGATCATGGCGACAGAAGTCCCACTAATCTGCGCGACGGTAAGCAGGTCCAATCCTCCGTGAACCAGATCTGTGATGACACTGTGACGTAACGTATATGCAGTGGTGCTCTCGGGAAGGCCGGCCCTCGCAGCGGCGTCTTTTAATGGCCACTTCCATGCATCCTTGTTCCATGCCTGTCCATTCGCACGGGCGAGGAGGGGAGCGTCGGCAATTCTGTCTTCGGCCGCTGTAGCGAGCAGATTTGCGGTCTCGCGAGGAAGCTTAATGCTTCTGCTTCCCCCGCTCTTATCCCTCCCCACATTCAGCACGTTCAAGCGGCGATCGAAATCTGCTACGGTGAGCGCAGCAAGAGCGCCCGGCCGAAGCGGCAACAGCGATAGACCTTGCAAGAATAGCGCTAAATCGGCGGGCGCAGATCGCAGAAAGCGCCGGCGCTGATCGCGATCGAGATACAGCTGGCGCCGTTTGGTGGCATTCTCGAACGCCTTCAATGGTTCGCGCCATGCCCGATCGGACCCTAGCAACCCGTTCGCGTAAGCGTAATTGAGCGCCGCACGAACTGCGGCGATGTCTCTGTTCACGGTGCTCTTTGAACGTAGTCGAGTATCGCCTCGTCTATTGATGGTCACTGGCGTGGCGACCATACGCCTACGGTAGGCCTGGACATCATCGCGATTGAGGCTGCGTAACTCGATCGTTTCAATGGGGTCGCCGAGAACCCAACGTTCATAGCGACTGTTTAAATCCCGGGCAGCCTTTCCATCCTTGACACCGAGTATCCATTCAACGTACTGAGTGCACGCATCCCACACAGTGGCATTAGTAACTGCGTGGACAGGCCGGTCGTTGGCCACAGTGCGAGCCGCGTCCGCCGCGCGATCGAAGCGCTCCGCTCCCGAAAAATGCTCCAGTGTGCCCATACCGCTTTCAATCTCGGCTCCCAACCCGTCTCGGAAACGAACGAGCCAAGTTCCAGCTGAGCGGGTGGACATCTTGCGAAATCCAACGTAGAGCCCTTGACTGACGCGAGCCCAGTATGGTTCGCGGCGAACTGGCAGTCTGGCGCGACCTGAAACGGTGTCGATCCTGTTAGGCATGATCGTCCAAATGAGTCATCTGGCGGTTTGACACCAATGGCCACGTCGAAGTTCACCACAGAAAATGTACGGGAAAAGTACGGGAAATCGCGTCGGACTCCGGCGAACTTTGACGGACAAAAAATGGGCGTTCTCCTATGAGACGCCTGTTCCGCTGGAGTCCGCACACGTCTAGGGCCCAACATTCACACTGCAGGGGTCGCAAGTTCGAAACTTGCACTTCCCACCAAGAATACGCTGTACATCAAAGGCTTGTGAGTTTTGCTCACAGGCCTTTTTTGCGTTTGGTGCTGGAGGATTCGTGAAGACGAACCAGATGTACACTACGCTCCGGCTTGGGGTGCGTTGCCGGGAAAGCGAGCTGTGTAACTCGTGTAGATTGAGCTCGCCAGCACGGGGGATGTGTCATGCCACGTGGTTGATGCAGAAATTAACGGCAATCTCGTCCCAGTTAGGCATGTGCCTCCGCCACAGTCGCGGGCTGCGCGATCCATCTGCAGCATGCAGATAACATCTCAGAATATCGGCGCCGGAAAACTCAAGGATGTTGGGATCTTCGCCCATTCTCTCCACCAGTGCTGCAGGCGGCTGGATGTGCAGGAACGCCACCCCATGAGGCGAAGATGAATCGAACACCCTGAATGCCCAGCCACTTTTCTGTGCGCATACGTGATCGATGTGATGAGGCGGAACGTGCTGAAAACGAGGTTGGGCGATAGACAGGTCGATCACCTCATTTGGCGAAAGCAATGCCCAATTTGACCCGTCCGGTCCCTGCTTCATGGCTGGATGGAGCAATGTACCGCCGGTAAACGTGCATACTTTCTTCCCGGGCCCGAACTGATTCACGGGCCCGTTTAATATAAAGGTAGGCATAGCGCTCCAATACGGCGTTGGGAATCTGAACCGAGTAGCCAGAATAGATAAGCTGCCGCCCTGTGCGTAGCTATCAATGTTGAGAGTATCCTGCGGTGAGGGGCTCTACCGGGCTACACAAGGTCACGGCGGGTGTGTGATTTCGAGGCCCATCCAATGGATCGACCAAGTGAGTACTATTGGACCTACTTTGTTGGCTCTGAATTATTCCGCTAACGTTGCAATTCGTTAAACTTACGCATTGCAACCACTTTGGAATTTTTCTACGATGAACCCATTCAGTCTTGCGATCCCTTTTGGACTTCTCGGTCCAGCGTTTGCAGTAGGTGTCTTCGCGTATGCATGGAGTGGCTCGCTTCGACATCTTTGGTGGTTTGTCGGAATTGGAGGAGTAGCCTCGTACGTCCTGATGGCGATGTGCCTTACGTGGGCACTTTCCGACATCGGCATTTCAGGCAACTTAACTGTGTTGCCAAAGCCGGCACTCGATCCGCTCGCGATCCGCTATCTCTCGTTCATGCTTGTATGGCTCGTAGGCAGTTCCGTCATCCTATTCCTCACGCGGCATCTGTTAGCGAAGATATAAAGTCAGCTTGCTTCACATGTTCGCTATGGGCTTTTGATGGCCGGAGATTGGCGTTATCAACCGCCGTCAGCGCGCACTCGGCATTGGTTCAGCCGGCCGGCACGAGCGGTGCAAGCAAGTCGAACAGCGCAGCCGAGTCGACCGGCTTGACCATGTGATGATCGAATCCGGCAGCGAGCGTGTTGCCCCTGTCGTGCGCGCCGCCGTAGCCGGTCGCGGCGATCAGCAGCGCCTCCGCGGTGTCATGGTGCTGGCGCAAGCGCCTGGCCAACTCGTTGCCGTCCATGTCGGGCAACCCGATGTCGAGGATGCAGACGGCCGGCTTGTCGCGCCGCGCGCGCTCCAGTCCCCGAGCTCCGTTGTGCTCGACGAGCACTTCGTGGCCGGCCGCTTCGAGCAGCATCGCCAGCATTTCCGCGGCATCGACATTGTCGTCGACCAGCAAAATGCGCAGCTTGCGCGCCGCCGCGCCGCGACCATCGTGCGGCTCTTCCTTCGCGGCCTTGAGCTGGACCGGATCGACGCGCGGCAGCGATACCGTGAAGCGGCTGCCGGTGGCGGCGCCGCCGCTGTGGCAGGTCACCGAGCCGCCATGCAGCATGATCAGGCTGCGGACCAGCGCCAGGCCGATCCCGAGGCCGCCCTGGGTCCGGTCGGACGTTCTGGCCGCCTGCGAAAACAGGTCGAACACGTAGGGCTGCAATTCCTCCGCAACGCCCACGCCATTGTCCTCTACGCTCAGAATGACCGAGCTGGCCGTCGCCTCCGTGTGGATGACGATGCGGCCTCCAGGCGGCGTGTATTTGACCGCGTTGTTCAGCAAGTTGGACAGCACCTGCACCAGCCGGATATGGTCGCCGATGACGTACGCCGAATCGGCCGACGAGATGACGGTCAGCTCGTGGTTCCTTGCCTCGACCAGCGGGCGCACCTGTTCCACCGCGTCCGCCACCACGCGCTTGATGTCGAGCGAATGGTCTTCCAGTTCGATCAGGCCGCGCGTGACGCGCGAAATGTCGAGAAGGTCGGCCACCAGGCTGGACATGTGCTCGACCTGGCGGGAGATCACGGCGCTGGTCTTGCGGATGCGCTCTTCGCCCAGGTTGGCGATCGTCAGCAGGTCGGCCGCGGCGCGAATCGGCGCAAGCGGATTGCGCAGTTCATGGGCCAGCATGGCGAGGAATTCGTCCTTGCGCCGGTGCTCTTCCTGCAGCGTTTCATACAGGCGCGCGTTCTCGAAGCCGCTGGCGGCAATCGACGCGAGCTGCGTCAGGATCGCTTCGTCCTCTTCCGAAAATTCGCCCTCGACCTTGTCGCAGGCCTGCAGGATGCCGATGTTGGATCCATCCTGGGCCTTGAGCGGTACCGCCATCCATCCGCTGGCGCGATCGGCTTCGCTGCCCAATCCTGTCCAGCCGGGATGCGCCAGCAGTGCGTCTCGCGTCAGGCGCAAGGGCTGGTTGCCGCGGCAGACCATCGCGCACAGCTGCGGGCCGGCGGGACCGCTGGAGATGCCCGCGTATTTTCCCGACACCGACGCGGCATTGATTGCGCGGGCGCGGTTATCGTGTGTATCGAACGAGATCGCGGCCTGGTGCACGTCGAGGATGTCGCGCACGATGTCGACCAGCTCCGCGGCAATGACATCCATCGACGCGGAGGTGTGCAGCTGGTTCGACGCCGCCGCCACCTTGGCCAGCACCGCGGAATGGCGGCGCTCCGCGCGCAGTCTGCGCGCCAGCTCGGACTCGACCAGCTTGACGTCGTGAATGTCGGTGTTCGAACCGATCCACATCGCCAGGCGCCCGGCCTCGTCGTGCACCGGCACGGCGCGCGACAGGTGCCAGCGGAAGTGGCCGTCCGCGCGCAGGAAGCGCTGTTCGACCTGGAGTTCGGCGCCGTTCGCGAGCGCCTCTTGCCACAGCCGGACGCTCACATCAACATCGTCCGGATGGATGATCTGCGTCCAGTTCCAATCGCGCATCGAGCCGGCCTCCAGCCCGGTGAACTGGCTCCAGGCCGGGTTGAGGTAATCGACGTTGCCGTCCGCCGTGGTGGTGAAGATCTTCTGCTGCATCGAGTCCAGCAGCAGCCGCAGCCGCCGTTCGCTTTGGCGCACGGCTTCCGCGCGCGCCGCTGCTCGGTGATATCGGTGTTCGTGCCGATCCATTCGCGGATCGACCCGTCCTGATGGCGCAGCGGCACGGCGCGCACGCTGGTCCAGCGGTACTCGCCGTCGGCGCGGCGCACGCGGTACTCGACGTTGTAGATCGATTGGGCGGCAACGCTGGCGCGCCACACCGCGGCGGTGCGCGCGCGATCGTCTGGATGCACGGCGTCGAGCCAGCCCACGCCTTTCCATTCATCGTAGGTCTGCCCCGTGAATGCGCGCCAGCTCGGCGAGTCCTCGGTGATCATGCCGTCACCGGCGCTGGTCCACACCATCTGGCTGCTGGCGATGACGAGGGACCGGAAGCGCTCTTCGGACAGGCGCAGCGTCTCTTCGGACTCGACACGTTCGGTGATGTCTTCGTGCATGAGGATTACTTCGACGACGCGGCCGGAGGCGTCCTTGATCGGCTGTGCGCACGCAGTGACCCAGCGCGGGCGGGCGATGATGCCCAGCTCCGCCGGGTCGTACAGGATCGCCGGGATATCGACCGCTTCGCCAGCGAAAGCGCGCAGCAGGTAGGCGGTCACTCCCTTGGCCTGGAGCTGCGGGTCGGTCAGCAAATTGTAGCCGCCGTGAAGCACGTACTCCTTGAGCGCATCGCCGAACGTACCTTGCCACAATGCTTCCCACGCCCGGTTGACTTGCAGCGTGAAGCCGTCGGCCGACAGCAGCTGCATGCTGATGGGGGCCTGGTCGAACACTTCGCGGAACCGGATGTCCGAGCTCGCAGCAGGGGGTGGAGCTACGCTCATAGGTCTGGTGTCATCCATTGGTGAGTGCCGCAAGGCGGGGCGCGGCCGGCGAAAAATTATAGCAGGAAGGTAACTTAATTAACAAAAAGAAAGGCCGGTGAAGCTTCTCACCGGCCTTTTCGTCGAAAGCGCACGCCCGGCGCGGCGCCGGGTTCAAGTGGGGTCGTCGATTTACTGGGACGCGGCGAGCAGCGATCGCACTCGCGCAATCAGTTCGCTTGGTTCGAAAGGCGCCGCCAGATAGGAGTCGGCGCCGGCTGCCATGCCAAGCCGCGTGTCGTGCAGGCTCACCAGCGCCGCTGAAGTCTGCAGCACCAGCACGCCGTGCGTGGCGGGATCGGCCTTGAGGCGGCGGCATACTTCCGCACCGGAGATATCCGGCAACTTGACATCGAGCAGGACGAGCCTGGGGAGCAGCTTGGCTACCATCATCATTGCGTCGATGCCATTCGAGGCCTCCTGCACGGCAAAACCCGCGTTCATCAGGAGGCGCGTCTTTGCGTGGCGGGCGGCATCGTTGTCGTCGACGTTGAGGATGAGGGGATGGGGAATCATGAAGGCGATGGAGAGGGGGGCGGCGCAATGTTGCGGGACGAAGCATCCATTATACGGCGCGGGACGACATCTGCGTAAGTAGTTGTCGCCCTCTGCCATCGTTAAGCAGCGCACAGAGGCTTGCCCCCTCAGGCCTCACAGTTGTTGTTCCGCCTTCATGCCGGTTTCGTCCACCCGCACCATTCTCCAGAAAGAAGAAAACAATGAAAGCACTTGTCTACAACGGCCCGCGCGATGTGCAGGTCAAGGAAATGCCCGACGCTAAGATCGAAAAGGCCACCGACGTACTGGTCCGCATCACGACCACCAATATTTGCGGCTCCGACCTGCACATGTACGAAGGCCGCACCGACATGGAAGCCGGCCGCATCCTGGGCCACGAAAACCTCGGCGAGGTGATCGAGATCGGCAAGGCGGTGGACAAGGTGAGGGTCGGCGACATGGTCTGCCTGCCCTTCAACATCGGCTGCGGCTTTTGCGCAAACTGCGAAAAGGGCCTGTCCGGGTACTGCCTGACCTGCAATCCCGGCAACGCCGGCGCGGCCTACGGCTTCGCCGGCATGGGGCCCTACAGCGGCGGCCAGGCCGAACTGCTGCGCGTGCCTTACGGCGACTACAACTGCCTGGTGCTGCCCGACGACGCCAGGGAAAAGGAGAACGATTACGTCATGCTGTCGGATATTTTTCCGACCGGGTTTCACGCAACCGAGCTGGCGCGCGTGCAGGCGGGCGACTCGGTGGTGATCTACGGCGCCGGCCCGGTGGGATTGATGGCGGCGACGTCGGCCATGCTGCGCGGCGCCAGCCAGGTGTTCGTGGTCGATACCCACAAGGACCGCCTGAAGCTGGCCGAGAAGATCGGCGCGATCGCCATCGACGACACCGAAGGCGGCGGCGTCGAGCAGGTGCTGCACCTGACTGGCGGGCAGGGCGCCGACTGCGGCTGCGAATGCGTCGGCTACCAGTGCTGCAACATGCACGGCAAGGAAGTGCCGAACCTGACCATGAATAACCTGGTCAAGACGGTCAAGGCGACCGGCAACATCGGCGTGGTCGGCGTATTCGTGCCGGAGGATCCGAACGCGCAGGACGAGCTGGAAAAAGTGGGCAAGCTCGCCTTCGACTTCGGCAATTTCTGGTTCAAGGGCCAGCGCATCGCCACCGGGCAGGCCAACGTCAAGGCTTACAACCGCAGCCTGGGCAAGCTGATCCACGCGGGCAGGGCCAAGCCGTCGATGATCATCTCGCACGAACTCAAGCTCGAGCAGGCGCCCGAAGCGTACGAGAATTTCGACAAGCGCGCCAAGGGCTGGACCAAGGTGATTCTCAAGCCGGGCAAGTGAGGGCGGCTTGCCGGCGTTCGGGCGTCAGCGGGCCCGCACTAGCTGCCGGCGCGCTTCATCGCCTCCGACTCCATCGCGGCGCTCTTGTCTTCCTGCGCTTCGATGAGGTCCCTGACGTCGTCCACCGACCCGCTGGCGCGCTCCGCGTCGCCGCACGTGCTGGTGCCAAGTGCGGCGGCGCCGACGTCTTCCTGTGAGGGCGGATTGAGCATGTCCGCCAGCATTGCGCTGATCTCGTGCTCGTCGACCGGAGCACCGCGGCGCTTCTGCCGATTAATGTAGTGCATCACCTCGGCGTTCTGCTCTTCCGTCAGGGGCAGCCCGCGAAACGTGCCCTGTGTGTCGTGTACAGCCATTTCGTTCTCCACGGCCAATCTGAACTTCAGAGGTTCATCGTGCGCCTATTTGGCCACCCGCACAAGCGCAGCCCGCCTATAATGCGCCATGCCAATTACTCTCCTTCGGCTGGGTCCGATTGTTCTATGTGCAGTGCTGGCGGCCGCGAGCGCTTTCGCCGAAGCCGGCGCTCCCGCCCAGCAGCGCAAGCCGACAGCGGCCGAGCAGTCCTCCTTCGCCCGCTTCTTTCATCGCGCCTATCCGGAAGCGTCCGGGCCGCCTTCACTGTCCGCCACGCGAGCAGCGGGGGAGCGGCGCTGGCGCGTCGAATCGGCGCCATTCGAGCTGGCCGCGCCGCGTATGGCGGGCCCGCTGTGCACCGCCGACGTGGTGCAATTCACGCTGGACCCGCAGTGGCGCGCGTCGGCACCGTACCAGCAATCGTGGCTGGGCGCGCGGGACTGCGCATCGCAAGAGGGGCGCGTGCGGCGCGCGGCGGGATTGGCCGACCGCGACGTCATCCGCCTGCTGCAGCGCCAGCAGAACGTGCTGGCGCGCGCCCGGCTGCTCATGGCAGGCAACAGCTACTGCGCCAAAGAGCGCTCGTCGCGGTTTTTCCTGGCGTCGATCCTGTCCCAGGACGGCAACAAGGCCAGCCTCGAATACCGCAGCGACCGGCCGGTCGTGCTGACGGTGGACGCGCGCCTGTCGGGCGCCGATTACGATGTGTGGGCCGTGCGCTGCGCGTATCGCTGACGTCACCTGGCAGGCTGGCGGCAATAGGCGGGACTGCGATTGCCGCAGCCGATCAGGCGATTGACCTCGGGATTCTCGTCGTAGTGCAGGTGCGCGTGGTCGGGGCGCTCCAGCCATCCCAGGTAGCCCGGCGCGTTCGAGACGATCACGTCGATCACCGGGTAGGGCTGGGATCGTGCGTGCGGACTGCCCGCAAGCGTATAGGACAGCACGTCGCTGGGATCGCTGAACGCGACCACCAGCGGAGCCCTGACGCGAGCCCGTTCGGCGCCCGGACAGCCCTGGCGGCGCACCAGGTCGCCGATCGGATCGGCCGGGTAGCCGTCGCTCTCGCATGAGAACATCCTGGCCTGTTGCGAGGGAGTGTCCGCCAGCGCCAGGATCGGAATCTGGTTTGCCCGCATGAAGATCTGCGCCGTGTTGTTGAAGATGCGCTGGCCCTCCTGCGCCGTGGTGCGGTTCATCGCCATCTTGAAGATCGCATCGAACACCATCTTGCTCCCCAGGCTGTCGGCGATGAACAGGTTGTTCGCGTCCGGCGCCACGTTGAGCGCCTTCGCAATGACCGCCTGCATCTGGCCGTTGATCGTGCCGCGCGACTTGCCCAGGTAGATGACGGCGTCGGCCAGGCAGTCGTCGAGCAGCCTGTCCTTGATCAGGCGGTTGATGCGGTAGCGCTGGTAGGGATAGCGCGGCTCCGCGCAGGCGCCCTGCGTGCGCTCGCTCTGGTCGTAGCACAACTGCTGCTTGAGCGGAGCCGTCGCCGGCGACCAGACGATCGCGCTCAGGTTGATTTCGCCGCGCTGGCCGATCGGCACGGTGCGCTGGAACAGCTGGATCGCGCTGCCGGGAACGGGGACCGGCGCAAGCCCGGCCTGCGTATCGGATTGCCCCATCCCTCGGAGGAAGGCGGTGGCGGTATCCTGCGCCCATTTCTCGTCGTGCGTGCACATGCCGTGGACCAGGATGACGTTGAGGCGGTGTTCGGCGTCGAGCAGTTCGGCGGCGCCGGGAAAGCTGGTCGAGCCGCCATCCTTGGCCGCGAACACCGGCGTCTTGTAGGCAGTGCTGCAGCCGAACAGCAGGGGAACGAGCAGGGACAGCAGGAATGCAACACGCATCATCGTCCTCCGGGGCAAGGTGCCTCAGTGTAGCGCGCCGGCAGCCGGCTGGGTGGGCGCCGGCTTGATCTACCTCGCCTCTACGGCTGATTCGGCCGCAAGGCCGCCTGCAAGTCGTCCATGCTGACCGGTTTGACGAGGTGGAAGTCGAATCCCGCCTCGCGCGTCTTGTCGCGGTCGTGCGGCGCGCCGTAGCCGGTGTGGGCGATCAGGCGCGTGGCCGCCAGCGCCGGCAGCTTGCGCAGGCGGCGCGCCAGTTCGCTGCCGTCCATGTCGGGCAGGCCGATGTCGAGGATCATCACGTCGGGCGCACGCGCCGCCGCCAGCGCAAGCGCGTCGGCGCCATTGTGCGCGATGTCGACCGTGTGGCCCAGCGCGCACAGCAGGTCGCGCATCATTTCGGCCGAATCGACATTGTCGTCCACCAGGATGATCGACAGGGCCGACGCGCCGTTCGCCCCATCCTCCGGCGCGACCGCCTCCGCACCGGCCGGCCCCGCCATCAAAGGCAGGGCAATGGTGAACGCGCTGCCCATGCCGGCGCCGGCGCTGCTGGCGGTCAGCCGGCCGCCATGCAGCTCCACCAGCGTCGATACCAGTGACAGGCCGATTCCCAGTCCGTCATGCGCGCGGTCGGGCGCAAACTCGCCTTGCGTGAACATGTCGAAGATGTGCGGAAGGTTGGCGGCGGCAATGCCGATGCCGTTGTCCTGCACCGTGATGTCGACCGTGGCGCCGTCTGCCACCACTTCCACCACCAGCCGCACCTTGCCGTTCGGCGAGGTGAACTTGGCGGCGTTGTGCAGCAGGTTGCCGATCGACTGCGCCAGCCGCACCGCGTCGCCCCACACCCACAAGGCCTGCTGGGGCGCGACCACGTCGATGCTGTGATGGCGCGCCGCCAGCACCGGCGCCGCCGTCTCCAGCGCCACCTTCAGCACGTCCTGGAGCACCACCGGCTCCTGGCGCAAGGTCAGCTTGCCTTCCGAAATGCGCGCCACGTCGAGCAGGTCGTCCACCAGCCGGGTCAGGTGGTCGACCTGGCGCGAGATCACCGCGCGCGCCTTGGCATGGGCCGCCGCCATCTCGGGACCCTGGTGTTCCAGCAGTTCGACCGCGGTGCGGATCGGGGAGAGCGGGTTGCGCAGTTCGTGCGCCAGCGTGGCGAGGAAATCGTTCTTGTTTTCGTCGGCGGCGCGCAGGCGGCCTTCGAGCGCCTTGCGGCCCGAGATGTCGCTGGTGATGCGCGCGATCCGGTACGGCTGGTCCATCGCGTCGCGCACCAGGAAGGCGCGGTCGCGCACCCAGCGCACGGCGCCGCCGGGCATCACGACGCGGTACTCTTCGTCGTAGGCGACGTGCTCGCGCACCTCGCGCCAGCGCTGCTCCAGCGCCGGCAGGTCGTCCGGATGCACGCTCGCCATCCACGCTTCGGGCGCCTCGGCCAAGGCGGCGCCCGCGCGGCCCCACATCGCATCGTAGGCGGCGCTGACATACAGCAGCGCGCCGTCGTGCAGCGAAAACATCCAGAACACGTCGCCGATGTTTTCGGCCAGCTGGCGGAAGCGCTCTTCGCTGTTCTTCAGCTCGGCCTTGGTCTGCTGCAGGCGCAGCAGCGCGCGCACGTTGGCCACCAGTTCGTCGGCCTCGATCGGCGCGGCCAGGTAGCTGTCGGAGCCGCCTTCCAGACCGCGGATGCGGTCGTCGCGGCCGGTCAGCGCGGCCGACGTCTGCAGCACCAGCACGTCGCAGGTGGCCGGATCGGCCTTGATGCGGCGGCACACCTCGATGCCGTTGATGTCCGGGAGCTTCACGTCCAGCAGCACCAGCGCCGGCATGCTGCGCGCCACCATCGCCAGCGCGTCGGTGCCGTTGGCCGCTTCCTCGACGCGAAATCCCGCGCCCAGCAGGATCCGCGTTTTCACGTAGCGGGCGCCGTCGTTGTCGTCGACGTTGAGGATCAGGATGTCTTGGTGGTTCATATCATGCGGCCCGTTCGGGCTGGAGAGGATAACGGGGGAGAGTCAGGGTGAAGGCGGAGCCGGCGCCGGGCGTGCTGCGCACCTCGACCTGGCCGCCCAGCAGCGCGGCAAACTGGCGGCACAGCGGCAAACCGAGGCCGGTGCCCTTGGCGCCGCGCTGCAGCGGATGCTCGATCTGGCTGAACTCCTCGAAGATCAGCTGAAGGTGCTCGGAACTGATACCGATTCCGGTGTCGGACACTTCAAACTGTATCATGTCCGGCTCCGCCTGCGGCGCCAGCTGCACCACCACCTGGCCGGCCTCGGTGAACTTGAGCGCGTTGGAGACGAAGTTGCGCAGGATTTGCGCGACCTTGCTTTCGTCCGATTCGAACGATTCCGGCGGATCGGGCGCGATGAACACCAGTTCGACCGCGGGATTTTGCGCCAGTGGCCGCAGCACGCCCTTGAGCGAGGCGAACAGGTCGCCGACGTCGATCGGCGCGCTGGTAATCTGCACCTTGCCCGACTCGATCTTGGCCAGGTCGAGCAGGTCGTTGACCAGGTTCGACAGGTCGTTGGCGGCGCCCGCGATGAACCTGACCTGGCGTTCCTGTTCCACCGACAGGTCGCCGTCCATCCGGTCCAGCAGCAGCTGGGCCAGCGCGCGGATCGACGACAGCGGCGTGCGCAGTTCGTGGCTGGTGTTCGACAGGAAGCGCGACTTCATTTCGTCGGCCTTGCGAATGCGCTCGGCCTTTTCTTCGATCTCGGCGTACAGCGCGACCACGCCGCGGTTGGTGTCTTCCAGTTCGCGCGTGAGCGCCAGCAGGTCGTCCTGGCGCTCGCGCAGTTCGGCCAGCGCGGCCGCCAGTTCCTGGTTCTGCTGCTGCACTTCGGAGAAGCTGCTCGGCTCGGGGCTGGCGGCCAGGTGGGCGCCAAGCTGGACCAGGTGCGCCTGGTCGATGCGCTGGCTGGTGTGCAGCGTTTTTCGCATCGACACCGTCAGGGCGTGGTCGGTGTGGTAGCTGACCTCGCAGCCGTCCATCAGCCGGCGCGCGGTGATGATGGCGGTGTCGAATTCGCGCCCGGCCGCATCCGGCTCGAACGCGCTCGGCGCTACCCGTTCGGCGCCGCCGTTGTCGCGGATCGTCACCAACAGGCTGCGCTGGCGGGCATCCTGTTCCAGCGCGAATACCGCACGCCCGCCGTACACGCGGCGGCACACGCAGCGCGCCAGCTCGGACACCGCGGTGGCGATGCGCACCTGTTCCTGCTGGCCGAAGCCGAGCATTCCCGAAACCTGGCGAGCGCGCTGGCGGACCGTGACCACGTCCTGCGGACCTTCGATGCCCTGGTTCAGGATGCGCGTGCTATCCATCAGGGCCGCCCCAGGTAACGCACCACCAGCACGCTGGCGTCGTCGCGCGCGCGGCCGAAGTCGCGCAGCAGCACGGCGGCGATCAGGGCCGGATTGCAGACCGACAGTCCGGGATACTGTCCCAGGTCCCAGCTGGTTGACAGACCGTCCGAATGCATGATGATCAGCGAGCCGGGCGGGCAGGCGTGATCGAATTGCTGCACCTTGCGCATGTTATGGCCGACGATGCCGTTGTGCGACACCATCTGCTTGCGCGCGGTGCCGTCGATGACGCAGGCGGCGATGTTGCCGATGCCGGCAAAGCGCAGCTTGTCGGCGCCGAATTCGAGCTGGGCGACGGCCAGCGCAGCGCCGCGGGTGGCGCGCAGCGCGAGGTGGCAGTTGTCCACCTGCGCGCCGGGCGCCAGGTTGGGGCGCGCGGCCATCGCGGTCAGCGCCGCATGGGCCGCGACCGCGGCGTCGGCGCCGTGTCCGAGGCCGTCGATCGCCATCAGCGACAGGGCGCCGTGGCTGCACGCCATGCCCCAGGCGTCGCCGCACTGGTCTTCGCCGGCGATCGGCACGGTCAGGGCGCCGAAGGTGAACGGCGGGTAGGGCGCGGGCGGCGGCGCGCCGTTCCACAGGCGCATGAAGAAGGCGGCGCCCTTGTCGCGCGGCGCATAGGCGTCGAATTCATCGGCCAGCCGGCGCATCGCCCCGAGCCCGGTGCCGGCGGTGCCGACGCTCGAGACGCCGTCGCGCAGCGCGAGAGCCAGGTTGCCGATCCCCGGCCCGGCGTCGAGCGCCACCACGTCGATGCCGCGGTGGGCGCCGCTGCGCGCTTCGGAGAGGAAGATGCGTCCTTCCACCGCGTGCTTGAGGATATTGGTGGCCGCCTCGCTGATCAGCAGCGCCAGGCGCCCGGCGCCGACGTCGCCAAAGCCGATGGCGTCGGCCATGCTCTGGCCGGCCCGGCGTGCCGCCGCGATGTCGCTGGCGTGGGTGATCGCTATCGTGTGATGCGGCCGCAGCGAGGTGGTCAGCGCTTCCATTTGACCACCGACACGACCGTGCCCTCGCCCTGACGCGTGTCGATCGCGAATTCGTCCACCAGGCGCTTGGCGCCGGACAGGCCCAGACCCAGGCCGCCGCCGGTGGTGTAGCCGTCGGTCAGCGCCAGCGCCAGGTCGGGGATGCCGGGGCCGTCGTCGGCGAACATCAGCTGCACGCCGTGCCGCACGCCGTCGGACAGGCACAGCACCTGCACCTCGCCGCCGCCGCCGTACTTGATGGTATTGCGCGCCAGCTCGCTCGCGGCCGTCACCAGCTTGGTCTGGTCCACCAGGCTCAGTTTGATCTCGACGGCGCGCTCGCGCACCGTGCGGCGCAGGGCCACGACATGCTCGTCGCTCACCAGCGGCAGCACGGCTTGTGCCACCGTTGTCTTTGCGGGCGTTAGCAGGTCCGAGGTGAAGCGAACGCTCATCGCGGGTAGGTCTTTCCGAGTATGGCCATGCCGCGTTCGACGTTCAAAGCGGTCTTCACGCCCGGCAGCGTGAGGCCCAGTTCGACCAGGGTGATCGCGACCGCCGGCTGCATGCCGACCAGCACCGTCTGGGCGTCGAGCACGCGCGCCATCGAGGCGGTGTTGCTGATCATGCGGCCGATGAAGGAATCGACCAGGTCGAGCGCCGAGATGTCGATCAGCACGCCCTTGGCCTCGTCGCGCACGATGCGGTCGGTCAGGTCGTCCTGCAAGGTCATCGCCAGGCGGTCATGCATGTCGACCTGGATCGTCACCAGCAGCAGGTTGCCGATGCGCAGAATGGGGATGCGTTCCATGGCTTAGCCGCGCGAAATCGAGGCGCCGACGCGGCCCAGCGCGATGACGAAGGCGTCGGCCAGCGTCGCCTTGGTGATGACGTCTTCCAGGTTTACGCCCAGGTGCACGATGGTCTGCGCGATCTGCGGGCGGATGCCGCTGATGATGCAGTCGGCGCCCATCAGGCGCGCCGCGGCGATGGTCTTCATCAGGTGCTGCGCGACCAGGGTGTCGACGGTCGGCACGCCGGTGATGTCGATGATCGCGATGGCCGCGCCGGTCTCGACGATCTTCTGCAGCAGGCTCTCCATCACGACCTGGGTGCGCGCGCTGTCGAGGGTGCCGATCAGCGGCAGCGCCAGGATGTCCTGCCACAGCTTGACCACCGGGGTCGACAGCTCGAGCAGTTCCTGCTGCTGGCGCACGATGATCTGGTCGCGGCTCTTCTGGAATACTTCCATCGTAAACAGGCCGAGCTTGTCGATCAGGGTGGACAGGCTCCACAGCGCGGCGGCCAGTTCTTCCGGCTGCGCCGACAGTTCCTTGCCCATCACCGTAAACAGCGACTGCTTGAGCGAGAACACGAAGGTGGCGGTCTCGCTCGGGGTCGAGCCCTGGCGCGCGCGCGAGGCCGAGATTTCGGTCAGCAGGTTGCGCACGTCGTCCCATGCGCGGTGGTCGATGTCTTCGACGCCGCCCTTGCTGGCCGCCTGGCTGAACAGGCCGAGGAACTGGCTGCAGTGGCGGCGCAGCTGCTCGTCGGCGCTGGCGTCGTTGCGCACCATCACGGTGTTCAGGTTGGCGATCCAGTCGGCCAGGATGGCCGGCTCGTTTTGGCTGATCAAGGTGCTGATGCGTGCGGCGTTGTCGATCGTGGTCATGGAATTCCCTATTTGGAAAGTGAAGGCTTATCAGATGCGATTCAAGCACGTGGCGTGCCAGTTGCATCATTTCGGTATGCGGGGATTGTACGGATAATTTGATGCCGCTGGTAAAATTTCGTCAACGGTGCGCAGGGTAGGCCAGGCTGGTGCGGACGCACGAAAAAGGTGCGGCGGCGCGGCGGCGGCCGACCCGCGATTTGCGCCGCGCCGAGATTCCGTTATCATGCGGGCATGCCTTCAGATCTCCCGACCCCGACCCCAGACCCAGGAACCGACCAGGCCGGCCGCGTGCTGCGCCAGTTCCGGATTGTATTTAACGCCGTCAAGGTGCATTTCCGCCAGGTGGAAACCGCGGCCGGCATCGGCGGCGCCCAGGTGTGGGCGCTGTCGGTGATCCGCTCGCGGCCCGGCGTCGGTGTGAGCGAACTGGGGCGCTCGATGGACGTGCACCAGTCCACCGCCAGCAACCTGGTCAAGGTGCTGCTCGAGCGCGGCATGGTGCGCGCGGTGAAGGACACCGAAGACCGGCGCGCGCTGGGCCTGCACCTGACCGAGGCCGGCGCGGCCGTGCTGGAAGCGGCGCCGGCGCCGTTTTCCGGCATCCTGCCCGGCGCGCTGGCCGGGCTCGAGCCGGACACGCTGGCACGGCTGGAAACCGACCTCGACGCGCTGATCAATGCGCTGCAGGCGGACCGCGCCGGCGGCAAGGTGCTGCTGGCCGACCTCTGACCGGCGGCGCGAGGCCGCCCACTTTGATCTATATCAAAGAACCTTATTGAGCGGCCTCCTAGACTTGTCTCATAGGCCACGTGAAGCGACGTGGGAGGCAAGACAATGACATCGACCCGACCCCCAAGCCCGGCGACCGACACCGAAGTCGGCATCGGCGCCGGCGCGGTGCAGCTCGAAGGCATCCTCGGCGAGGTGCCTGATCCCATCGGCATCGTCGTGTTTGCCCACGGCAGCGGCAGCGGCCGCAAGAGTCCCCGCAACCATTACGTCGCGCGCCAGCTGCATCGCGCCGACATCGCAACCCTTCTGCTCGACCTGCTCACCCCCGACGAAGACAAGGACTACCACATGCGCTTCGACATCGCGCTGCTCGAGCCGCGCCTGGCGGCCGCCTGCGCGTGGGTGCGCGCCCGCGAGGGCTATGGCGGGATGCCGCAGGGCCTGTTCGGCGCCAGCACCGGCGCGGCCGTGGCGCTGCGCCTTGCCGCGGCCCAGCCGGGCCAGTTCGCCGCCGTGGTCTCGCGGGGCGGGCGGCCCGACCTGGCCGGCGCGATGGCGCTCGAGCAGGTACGCACGCCGACCCTGCTGATCGTCGGCGGCAACGACGAGCAGGTGGTGTCGCTCAACGAGGGCGCGCTGGAACTGCTGCATTGCGACTCGCGCATCGATATCGTGCCCGGCGCCAGCCACCTGTTCGAGGAGGCTGGCACGCTCGAGGCGGCCGCCGCGCTGGCGGTCGACTGGTTTGCGCGCCACTTCGGCGCGGCGCACCGGGGCGCCGAACGCAACCCCTGAAACAACCTGTTTATGAGGAGGTATTTATCATGGCAAGCAACCTGACCCGCTTCGATCCCTTTGCCGAACTGGCGCGGCTCGATCCGTTCCGCGGCCTGGACGAAGTGTTCAATCAATCACTGATGGGGCCGCGCCTGCGCTCGACCGGCATGACGCCGCGCATGGACGTGTCCGAGACCGACAAGGCCTATGTGGTCAAGGCCGAAATGCCGGGCATTAAAAAAGAAGACATCAAGGTCAACGTCGACGGCAACCAGGTCTCGATCAGCGCGCAAACGGAGCAGCAAAGCGAGCAAAAGAGCGAGAACATGCTGTGCACCGAGCGCAGCTGGGGGCAATACTATCGCAGCTTCACGCTACCGCAGTCGGTCGACGACGCCCAGGCCAACGCCGAATACCACGACGGCATTCTCGAACTGACCCTGCCGAAGAAGGCGGGCGGCTCGAGCAAGTCGCTGACGATTCATTAACCGCATGGGGGCGGGTCCGCCGGACCTGACCCTAATGCCGTTAGTCAAGGAATAAGTCAGCACTGCACGGAGTGGCGTCAGCCTAAAAACCGTCGTACCCGCGCAGGGGAAACGCATGCGTTTCCCCCATGTTGAGCATGCCGACGCGGCAAAGCACGCTCAGTATGGGTACCTGCCTGCGCAGGTACGACGGCTTAACTTAACGGCATTAGGATTGGACCCCGAACCCCGTCAGGCTGTCGGGCCCAGCCGCGCGGTGGCGCCTTCGACCACGCTGGCCGAAAACACGCGCCGCTCGCAACCGGCATTGCCGGTGCCGATCAGGCCGGCGAGCATGTCGGCCGTCGCCTGCGCCATCTGCCGCACCGGCTGGCGCAAGGTGGTGAGGTTGTAGCTGAGCCAGCCGGCCTGCGCCATGCCGTCGAAGCCGGTCACCGACAACTGGCCCGGCACGGCAAGCCCCAGCTCATGGCGCGCCGTGTCGAGGCAGCCGATCGCCATCGCGTCGTTGCCGCAGATGATGGCGTCGGGCGCATGGCCCAGGCGGGCGACGATTTCGCGCAGCCCGCGCGCGCCGCTGGCGTAGTCGTGCTCGCCGCTGACGCACAAGGGCGGCGCCAGGCCCAGTTCGGCCAGCCGTTCGGCCACGCCGCGCCGGCGCTGCTGCGCCATCGCCGAGCCGGCCGGTCCGTCGATCATCGCAAAGCGCTTGTGGCCGGCCGCGGCCAGCCGCGCCACCATGGTGCGGGCCGCGCCGACCTGGTCGCACAGCACGGCGTTGACGTTCTTGTCGCGCACGCTGAGGTTGAACAGCACGAAGGGCAGGGCGCGCCGTTCGAACTCGGCCAGCTGCGGCTCCGACAGGCTGGCCGCGACGATCGCGCCGTCGAGCTGGTGTTCCCACACCTCGGACAGCGAGCCGGGCGCCGCTTCGCGCGGCTGGGAAAACAGCACCAGGCGCATGCCGCGCAGGGAAAACTGGCGGCTCAGCTCGGCCAGCAGTTCGGGCGATTGCTGGTGCAGCAGGTCCGGGGCGATCAGCGCCACCAGGTTCGAGCGGCGCGTGTTCAGGCTGCGCGCGGCGGCGTTCGGCGTGTAGGCCAGCTCGGCGGCGGCCTGCATCACGCGCGCGTAGGTGGCCTTCGACACGCTGGCGCCCGGCTTGAAGCAGCGCGACACCGCCGACTGCGACACCCCGGCCGCGATGGCGACATCGTAGGAGGTGACGCGCCGCGCTTCGCGGTGGATCAGGGCCTTGATGTCGGCGATCGTGGGGGACAGGGGCGGCGTGGCGTGTGTCATCGGGCGGGGCAAGACCAGCCCTGGTTGCGGATGGCCCAGTGTAACGCACGAACTTGCCCAATTACAACTAATTTCCACGTGGAAATGACTTTTTGCCACAGCCGCGCGCGCACCGGTCGCGCCGCAGCGCCGGCCAACCGAAAGCCAACACTTCTTTTTCCGCGCATTGGTCCGATCGGTCCGCTTCTGGTAACATACCGCCCCTTAATCAGTTGAAGGGTCCCATGGCCAACGCTTGCGGCGTCGATTTCGGTACGTCAAATTCCACCGTCGGAGTAGTTCGTCCTGGCCATCCGGCCCTGCTCGCGCTCGAAGACGGCAAGCCGACCCTCCCATCGGTGGTGTTTTTCAACGCCGACGAGGAAGAGGTCAAGTACGGCCGCGCCGCGCTGGCCGACTACCTGGCCGGCTACGAGGGCCGCCTGATGCGCTCGCTCAAGAGCCTGCTCGGCACCAGCCTGATCGACGGCCAGACCGAAGTGGCGGGACGCGCGCTGCCGTTCCGCATGCTGCTGTCGCACTTCATCGGCGAGGTCAAGCGCCGCAGCGAGCAGGCCGCCGGCCACCAGTTCAATTCGGTCGTGCTGGGCCGGCCCGTGTTTTTCATCGACGACAGTGCGGAAGCCGACAAGCTGGCCGAAGACACCCTGGCCGAGGTGGCGCGCTCGGTGGGATTCAAGCACATTGCCTTCCAGTACGAGCCGATCGCGGCGGCCTTCGACTACGAGTCGCGCATCGAGCGCGAGGAACTGGTGCTGATCGCCGACATCGGCGGCGGCACCTCGGACTTTTCGCTGGTGCGCCTGGGACCCGGCCGCACTGAGCGGGCCGAGCGGCGCGACGACATCCTCGCCACCGGCGGCGTGCACATCGGCGGCACCGATTTCGACAAATACCTGAGCCTGTCGTCGGTGATGCCGCTGCTGGGCTACGGCAGCCGCATGAGCAACGACAGCGAAATTCCGTCGAGCTACTACTTCAACCTGGCGACCTGGCACACGATCAACCAGGCCTACACCAAGAAAACCTGGACCCAGCTGGCCGACGTCGTGCGCGACGCGCGCGAGCCGGAAAAGGTCGGCCGCCTGCAGCGCCTGATCGACGAGCGCGCCGGCCACTGGCTCGCGCTCAAGGTGGAGGAGGGCAAGATCGCCCTGTCCGGCTCGGCCAGCGCCAGCATCGAGCTCGATCGCCTGTCGCCGCCCGAAACGCTGGCCTTGCAGCGCCATGAGTTCGAGGCCGCAACCGCCCACCTGCTCGACAGCGTGGACCAGACCGTGCTGAAACTGCTGGCAGACGCCGGTGTGGCGGCCGGCGAGGTCGACACCGTGTTCTTCACCGGCGGCTCGAGCGGCGTGATTGCGCTGCGCGCGCGCATAGGCGCCTTGCTGCCGGCCGCGCGCAAGGTCGAAGGCGACCTGTTCGGCTCGATCGGCGCCGGCCTGGCGATCGACGCCGCCCGCAAATTCGGCCCGGGTGGCGCATGAGCGTGTTCGACCGTCCAATCGTCATGCTCGACTTCGAGACCACCGGCCTGTCGCCGGCCATGGGCGACCGCATCACCGAAGTGGCGGCGCTGCGCATCGTCGGCGGGCGCGTCACCGAGCGCTATGTCTCGCTGATCAATTGCAATGCGCGCATTCCGTCCTTCATCACGTCGCTCACCGGCATCAGCCAGGAGATGGTGGACAACGCACCGCCGGTGTGCCGGGTGGTGCCCGAGCTGCTCGACTTCATCGGCAGCGACACCTTGTCGGCCCACAATGCCAGCTTCGACGAGAAATTCCTGAAGGCGGAGGCCGAGCGCCTCGACCTGGCGCCGGCCCACCAGGCGCTGGTGTGCTCGCTGAAGCTGTCGCGCCGCCTGTTCCCGGGCTTGCCCAGCTACAAGCTCGGGGCCCTGTCGCGCCAGCTGGGCATCCAGTTCCGCAGCGCGGCCCACCGCGCCGAGGCCGATGCCGAGGTCAGCGCCGAACTGCTGAACCACATCGCGCGCCACCTCGGCAAGTCGGTCGGCGTGCCGCAGGTCGAGTCGGCGCTGCTGGTGTCGGTCAACAAACTCGCCGCCGCGAAAGTGCCGGCCTTCCTCGATAAATACGCGCAAGCAAAAAAAACGACACCAGCGGACTGATCGCATTACAATACCGGCATCATGACCCGCCGATCCATTGTCCGAGTGCTGCTGTCGCTGCTGCTGCTGATGTCGCAGCAGATGGCGATGTCGCACGCGATGACGCACTGGGCCGGCGCGGCGCGCGTGCACCACGTCGCCACGGAGGCGAGCGGCGTGTCGTCCGCCTTCGCCCAGGACCAGACTTGCGAGCAATGCCTCGCCTTCGCCCAGATCGCCGGCGCTGTCGGCTGCGACACCCGCAGCTTTGCGCCGGACGGCACCGCCACCTGCGCCCTCGGCGCCAGTCCCACCCAGCCCGGCTGCGAGCGCACCGTCTGCGTGTTCCAGTCGCGCGCGCCACCTTCCTTCGCCTAGACACAGCCCGTTTCCCGGTCGCCGCGCGCGTTGTCGCGCCGCGCCTCGCTGTTCTCTGTTTGCAAGGAATTAACATGTTGAAGACCACCGTACTCGGTGCGGCGCTGGCTGCCGCACTGGCGTCGCCACTGGCCGCATCGGCCGCCGACGACAAGGAACTGGCCGCCATCCGCGCCCAGATCAAGGAAATGAAGGAATCGTACGAGGCGCGCCTGCAGGCTCTCGAACAACGCCTGCAGGACGCGCAGGCCGCCGCGGCCCAGGCGCAGAATGCGGCGCTGGCGGCGCAAACCCCGGCGCCGGCCCCGGCGCCCGTCGCAGCCGCCCCGGCCGCCCCGGCCGCCGCCAATGCGTTCAATCCGAACATCTCGCTGGTGCTCGGCGGCACCTACGCCAACCTGTCGCAGGATCCCGAGAAGTATCGCCTGCAGGGCTTTGTGCCGCCGGTGGGCGAAGTTGGCCCCGGCAAGCGCGGCTTCAACCTGGGCGAATCGGAACTGACCTTCGCCGCCAATATCGACCCGATGTTCTCCGGCCAGCTGACCTTCGCCTTGTCGGGCGAGGACACGGTCGGCGTCGAGGAGGCCTTTGTCCAGACCCGCGCGATCGCCAACGGCATCAACCTGAAGGCGGGCCGTTTCCTGTCCTCGATCGGCTACCTGAACAGCCAGCACGCCCACACCTGGGACTTCGTCGATGCGCCGCTGGCCTACCAGGCCTTCCTCGGCGGCCAGTACAAGCCCGACGGACTGCAGGCCAAGTGGCTGGCGCCGACCGACACCCTGGTCGAAATCGGCGCCGAACTGGGCAATGGCGGCAGCTTCCCCGGCAATGCGCGCAACAAGAACGGCGCCGGCGCGGGCGCGCTGTACGCCCACGTGGGCGACGACATCGGCGACTCGGCCAGCTGGCGCGCCGGCCTGTCGCTGCTGCGCACCGGTGCGGCCAACCGCGAATTCGACAACATGGGCGAGGCCGCCGCGTTCTCGGGCAGTTCGCGCATGGTCGTCGCCGACGCCATCTACAAATGGGCGCCGAACGGCAACCCGACCCAGCGCAACCTCAAGCTGCAGGGCGAATACTTCCGCCGCAAGGAATCCGGCGAGCTGGCGGCGGCCTCCGCCGTGAGCGGCTACGACAGCACGCAGTCGGGCTGGTACCTGCAGGGCGTGTTCCAGTTCATCCCGAACTGGCGCGCGGGCCTGCGCTACGACCGCCTAGATTCCGGCACGCCGGCGCCGGGCACGGCTGCCAGCTTCCCCCTGCTGTCGGCCTATTCGCCCAAGCGCACCAGCGCGATGGTCGACTACAGCCCCTCGGAATTTTCACGCCTGCGCCTGCAACTGGCGCGCGACCAGTCCCGTCCCGGCGTGACCGACAACCAGATCTTCCTGCAATACATCATGAGCCTGGGCACGCACGCGGCCCACTCGTTCTAAGGAGTCGACATGAAACACAATCACAAACTGCTGTCCGCGCTGCTGCTGGGCGCCGCTTCGCTGTTCTCGGTGTCGGCCCACGCCGCCCTCAACGTGCTGGCCTGCGAGCCTGAATGGGAAGCGCTGACGAAGGAAATCGGCGGCGACAAGGTCAAGGTATCGAGCGCCACCAACGGCCTGCAGGATCCGCACCGTATCGAGGCGCGTCCCGGCCTGATCGCGCGCACCCGCAACGCCGACCTGCTCGTGTGCACCGGCCTGGAACTGGAAGTGGGCTGGCTGCCGGTGCTGGTGCAGCAATCGGGCAACGCCAAGATCGCCGCCGGCCAGCCGGGCCATTTCGAGGCCGGTTCGTTCGTGCCGCGCCTCGACGTGCCGAACAAGCTCGATCGCAGCGAGGGCGATGTGCATGCCGCCGGCAATCCGCACATCCAGCAAAATCCGCACAACATCGCGCTGGTCGCCGCCGCGCTGTCCAAGCGCCTGGCCGAACTCGATCCGGCCGACGCCGCGTACTTCCAGTCGCGCCAGGCCGATTTCTCGGCGCGCTGGAACGCCGCCATGCTCAAGTGGGAGAAGCAGGCTGCGCCGCTGCGCGGGATTGCCGTGGTCGAACACCACAAGAACATGGAATACCTGATGAACTGGCTGGGCATGCGCCAGGTCGGCACGCTCGAGGCCAAGCCGGGCGTCGAGCCGAGCGCGGCGCACCTGGGCGAATTGCTGGCCCAGTTGCAGCGCCAGCCGGCCAAGATGGTGATCCGCGCCGGCTACCAGGACGCGCGCGCCTCGCAGTGGCTGGCCGAGCACGCCAAGATTCCGGCGGTGCTGCTGCCGTTCACCGTTGGTGGCGACGCGAAGGCGACCGACCTGTTCAGCCTGTTCGACGTCACGGTCCAGCGCCTGGTGGAAGCGAATAAATGAACCTGGAATCCTTCGACCTGATGATCGTGCTGCCGGCCTTCCTGGCCGGCCTGCTGGTGCTCGCCACCCATATCCCGCTGGGCGCCCAGGTGCTCAAGCGCGGCATCGTGTTCATCGACCTGGCCATTGCCCAGATCGCCGCGCTCGGCGTGATCGTCGCCGGTTCGGGCGACCTCGACCCGCACGGCTGGGCGGTGCAGGTGGCGGCCGGCGTCGCCGCCGTGCTGGGCGCCTTGCTGCTGACCTGGACCGAGAAGCGCTGGCCGGAGGTGCAGGAAGCGCAGATCGGCGTGATGTTCATCCTGGCCGCCAGCGCCGGCCTGCTGCTGGTGGCGCACAACCCGCATGGCGGCGAGCATCTGCAGGACTTGCTCGCCGGCCAGATTCTGTGGGTCGGCTACGGCCAGTTGTTGATGCCGGCGCTGGGTGCCGCGATCATCCTGGCGATCCTGTACGTGTTCCACGCGCGCCTGGCGCGGCTGGGCTTTTACCTGGTGTTCGCGCTGGCGGTGACGGCATCGGTCCAGCTGGTCGGCGTCTACCTGGTGTTCGCCAGCCTGATCGTACCGAGTCTGGCGGTTCGCCACTATCCGGAAAATCGCAAGCTGGCGTTTGCCTACCTGACCGGCGTCGGCGGCTACGCCAGCGGGCTGATCCTGTCGGTGCTTCTGGACCTGCCGTCCGGCGCGCTGATCGTCTGGTGCCTGGCGCTGCTGGCCATGCTGATGTACGCCTTGGGACCGAAACCGGCGGATTCCGCCGCCTGATTGTTGCCAGCCGCACTTAAACCCCGCCGTGATCAATCACCGCGGGGTTTTTTCATGCGCCAGCACGGATGCACGATTGTGCGCAGTCAAACCCTCGCTTGTCCATACCATTAGACTTTTAGCAATAATTAGCAATCCGCTACCCGAAGTTGCAGCCAGGATATCCTGCCGAGGAGCGTCATGAACCGCCCGAATAACACGCGCGACAACTACGAAACCTATGTATGGTTCCGTCAGGCTGCCGAGCGCGGTGACGCCTATGCGCAATTCAACCTTGGCCTGATGTACAAGAAGGGCGATTGCATCGAGCGCGACTATACCGCCGCCTTCAAATGGCTGCGCCAGGCCGCCATGCAGGGGCTGGCGTTCGCCCAGAACCACCTCGGCGCTCTGTACTACAACGGCCGCGGCGTCGAAAAGAGCGATCCCGAGGCTGCTTACTGGTTCCGCAACGCCGCCGAGCAGGGCGACGCTTCGGCGCAGCAGAACCTGGGCCAGATGTACCGCAAGGGCCGCGGCCTCGAGCAGAACCACGAACTGGCGCTGGCCTGGTTTTACCGGGCCGCCGAGCAGGGTGTCTCCAGCGCCCAGAACCTGCTGGCCGAGTGTTATCTGTTCGGGCACGGCGCCACCGTCAACTATCCGCTGGCGATGGCCTGGTTTCGCAAGGCGGCCGTGCAGGGGCATGCGCAGGCGCAGCTGAACCTCGGCCTGATGTACAAGCGCGGCCTCGGCGTCGAGGCCAGCGACGCGCAGGCGCTGTGCTGGTTCCGCCAGGCCGCCGCGCAGGGCGCCGCCGTGGCCCAGCGCCACCTGGGCATCGCGTACGCCGATGCGCTGGGCGTGCGCGCCGACCCGCTGCGCGCGGTCGCCTGGCTGCAGCGCGCCGCCGACCAGAACGACCGCGAGGCCCAGTACCAGCTCGGCGTGTTTCTGTCGAGCGGGAAGGGCGTGGACCAGGACGAGATCCGCGCCCTGAACTGGTACCAGCGCGCGGCCGAGCAGGGACATCCGAACGCGCAATACAACCTTGGCAACATGTACGCGAACGGCCGCGGCGCCGCCCGCGACGAGCGGCGCGCGCTCGAATGGTACCGGCGCGCCGCTGACCAGGGAGCCGCCAATGCCCAGTTCAACCTGGGTGTCATTTTTGCCAACGGCCGCGGCGTGCCGCGCGACGACGTCCGGGCCGCCCACTGGTATCGCCTGGCCGCCGAGCAGGGCGACGCCAGCGCCCAGAACAACCTGGGCGTGATGTACGCCGGCGGCCACGGCGTGCCGCAGGACGATGCGCTGGCGGTCTACTGGTATCGCCAGGCGGCCGAACGCAACCACGCGCTGGCTCAGTTCAACCTGGGATCGATGTACGAAGCCGGGCGCGGCGTGGCCCGCGACATCGTGCACGCCTACATGTGGCTGCTGCTGGCGGCCGAGGGCGGCCACGAAACCGCAAGCGCCAACAAGAGCATCGTCGCGCGGCGCCTCTCGCCGGCCGAGATCGGCTCGGCGCTGGACCTTACCCGCCAGTGGCAGGTGAGCCACGCCGCGGCGTCGCAGGCGCTGGCGCAGCGCAACTGAGGACAACCGCACGTTGTTTTTCCGCAGTAACGGAAAATTCCATCGGGAATTTTTGCCGTAGCTCTACATTTGCCCGGCGCGATGCCGTAACATGGGCAATAACTGTGACCACCCTCCGATTTTCATGAACCTTGCCCTGCGCGGCGCCATTGTTGCCAGCTTCACCGCCTTGTCCCAGGCCGCGTTCGCCTCGAGCGTTGCCGTCCAGGTCCATGACGCCGCCGGCAAGGCGCTGGCGGACGTGGTGCTGTACGCCGAGCCGGACAATGGCGCCGCGGCGCCGAGGAACCCCAGGCCGGCCACCATCGAGCAGCGTGGGCTGAAGTTCCTGCCGCTGGTGAGCGTCGTCCAGGCCGGCAGCCAGATCTCCTTCCCGAACAACGACAAGGTGCGCCACCACATCTACTCGTTTTCGCCAGCCAAGAAGTTCGACCAGAAGCTGTACTCCGGCGTGGCCGCAGCCCCGCAAGTGTTCGACAAGGCTGGCACCGTCGTCCTGGGCTGCAACATCCACGACCGCATGGTCGCTTACGTCAAGGTGGTCGACACGCCGTTTTTTGCCAAGACCGACGCCCAGGGGATTGCCCGGATCGAATTGCCGGCGGTCGGTAAATATACGCTCAAGGCCTGGCATTTCGCGATGGCCGCCAACGCCCAGGCCGAGCAGGCGTTGCTGGTCCTTGCGGGCGACGCGCCCGCCACCGCCAGCTTCCGGCTCGCGATGAAGCCGCCGGTCGACGGCGATCCGGGCAATTGACCATGAAGCTGGGTTTCCAAAGCCTGGAAGGGCGCATCGCCACGCTGTTCCTCGCGCTGATCATCGTGCTGCAAATGCTCGGCCTGGTGCTGATCCAGCGCGGCATCGACAGCAACGCGCGCGCCTCGATCACGGCCGAACTGACCAACGGCGAAAAAGTGTTCCGCAAGCTGATGGAGCAGAACGCCCAGAAGCGCCGCTTCAGCGCGCAGGTGCTGGCGCGCGACACCGGCTTCGTCCAGGCGGTCGGCAACGACGGCAGCGGCGACCGCGAGACCATTCAGTCCGCGCTCGAGAACAGCGCGCGCCGCGCCCGCGCCAACCTGACCATGCTGGTCGACGGCGAACGCAAGGTCAAGGTCTCCACCGGCATCGGGCGGCCCGCCGAACTGGAAAAACTGGTGCTCGGCCTGCTCGACCAGGCCGAGCAAAGCGAAGGCGCCACCGGCGTCGCCCTGGTCGACAGCAAGCCGTACCAGATCGTCGTCATGCCGGTCAAGGCGCCCATCACCATCGCCTGGGTGGTAATGGGCTTTGCCATCGACCGCCAGCTGGCGATGGACATGAAGGAGTTGTCGGCGCTGGAAGTGGCGATTCTCGCGCGCGGCCCCGACGGCCGCTGGCTCGCTGGCGACGCGACGGTGGCCCCTGGCGCCGCCGGCGCGATGGCGGCGCAGCTTCAGGGCCTCACCGGCCGCACCTTCGACGTCGACATGGATGGCGGCAAGTACAGCGCGCGCCTGGTCGACATCGGCCGCGCCGGCGAGTCCGGCGCCAGCGTCGTGCTTGCGCGCTCGATCGAAGAGGCGACTGCCGAATATTCGCGCCTCGAGCGGCGCCTGGTGGTGCTCACCATCGTCGGCATCATCGTCGCCGCGGTGGCCAGCGTGCTGACCGCCAAGCGCATCGCCCAGCCGCTGCGCCAGCTGGCCGGCATCGCGCGCCGGCTCGAACGCGGCGACTACCGCGCCCAGACCGGATTGAAGCGGGGCGACGAAATCGGCGCGCTCGCCAAGGCCTTCGACAGCATGCGCGACGGTATCGCCAAGCGCGAACAGGAAATCCGCCGGCTGGCGTACTGGGACCCGCTGACCAACCTGCCCAACCGCGCCCAGTTCGTCATGCTGCTCAACGAATCGCTGGAGCAGGCCAGAAAGCGCGAGCAGCAGGTGTTCGTGCTGATGATGGATCTCGACCGCTTCAAGCATGTCAACGACGTGATGGGGCACAGCTTCGGCGACGATTTGTTGCGCCAGGTCGCCGGGCGCCTGCAGGTGCTGGTGGTCGAAGCCCATCCCGAGGCCCACGTGGCGCGCCTCGGCGGCGACGAATTCGTCGTGCTGCTGCCCGGCGCCGACGCCGGCAAGGCCCAGGTCATCGCCGCCGCGATCCTGCTCGCGCTGGAACAGCCGCTCTCGCTCGACGACCAGACCGTCGACATCGGCGCCGGCATCGGCATCGCCGGCTACCCCGCGCACGGCGCCGACGCCGAGGCGCTGCTGTCGATGGCCGAGGTGGCGATGTACGCCGCCAAGCAGCGCAACGACGGCGCCGTGGTCTACGACGCGATGATCGACAAGGGCAGCGAAACCAGCCTGTCGCTGCTGACCGAACTGCGCACCGCAATCGAGCGCAACGAGTTCCGCCTGCACGTGCAGCCCAAGATGAAGCTCGACACCGGCGAAGTGGTTGGCGTCGAATCGCTGGTGCGCTGGGTCCACCCGGAGCGCGGCAATGTCTTCCCGGACGAATTCATCCCGTTCGCCGAGCAGACCGGATTCATCCGCGTGCTCACGCGCTGGGTGCTGGAGCAGTCGGCCGCGCTGTGCCGCGACATGGCCGACAAGGGCATCCACCTGAAAGTCTCGGTCAACCTGTCGACCCGCGACCTGCTCGACCAGGACCTGCCGGCCAAGTTCACCGACATCCTGCGCCGCCACCGGGTCGCGCCCGAATCGTTCTGCCTCGAGATCACCGAAAGCGCGATCATGGACGACCCGATCCGCGCCCAGCAGACGCTCGAGCGCCTGCACGCGATGGGCGTCGATCTGTCGATTGACGATTTCGGCACCGGCTACTCCTCGCTCGCTTACCTCAAGCGCCTGCCGGTGGACGAACTGAAAATCGACAAGTCCTTCGTGCTGAACATGGAAAACGACATCGGCGACACCAAGATCGTCCGTTCCACCATCGATCTTGGCCACAACATGGGCCTGCGCGTGGTGGCCGAGGGGATCGAGAGCGAAGCGGTGTGGCGCCTGCTCGCCGCGCTGGGCTGCGACGAGGGCCAGGGCTACTTCATGAGCCGCCCGATCCCGGGCGACAAGCTGGTCGACTGGATCCGCAACTGGGTGCCGCCGGTGCGCTCGGCGCTGCCTTACGCCGATACCATCAGCTGAGCGAAATCCGCTAGAATCGCCTCAGGCGCAATCCGCCGCCCCATAAAAACCATATCGAGAGATCCTTACCATGCATATGAGACATGCATCGCTGGTCGCCGCGCTGCTCGCCACGTTCGGCGTGAACGCGCTGGCCCAGACCTGCGCGCCGGCCAGCGCCCCGCTGGCCTACCCGGTCGCCAAGAAGGTCGAACAGACCGACAACTATCACGGCACCGTCGTCGCCGACCCGTACCGCTGGCTGGAAGACGCCAACAGCGAAGAGACCAAGCAGTGGGTCGACGCCGAAAACAAGGTCACCCAGGCTTACCTGGGCCAGATTCCGGCGCGCGAAGCGATCAAGCAGCGTCTCACCAAACTGTGGAACTACGAGCGCTACAGCGTCCCGTACAAGGAAGGCGGCCGCTATTTCTACAGCCGCAACGACGGCCTGCAGAACCAGTCGGTGCTCTACACGATGAACAAGCTGTCGGACACGCCGCGCGTGCTGCTCGACCCGAACACCCTGGCCGCCGACGGCACCGTTGCGCTGTCGGGCACCGCCGTCAGCCCCGACGGCAAGCTGCTCGCTTATGGCACCGCCGCCTCCGGCTCCGACTGGAACGTCTGGAAGGTGCGCGATATCGCCACCGGCAAGGATCTGCAGGACGAAATCAAGTGGGTCAAGTTCTCCTCGACCTCCTGGACGCACGACGGCAAGGGCTTCTTCTACAGCCGCTACGACGAGCCGAAAGAAGCGACCAAGCTGGCCGATGTCAACTACTTCCACAAGCTGTACTTCCATAAAATCGGCACGCCGCAAAGCGCCGACACACTGGTCTACGACCGCGCCGATCAGAAGGAGTGGGGCTTCGGCGCCCACGTCACGGACGACGGCCGCTACCTGCTGATCAACGCCACCCAGGGTACCGCGCACAAGAACCGCGTGTTCTTCAAGGACCTGACCCGGCCCGACGCCAAGGTGCTGCCGCTGATCGATGCCTTCGAATCGGCCTACGAGTTCGTCGACAACGACGGCCCGGTGTTCTACTTCGTCACCGACAGCAAGGCGCCGCGCCAGCGCCTGATCGCCATCGATACCCGCAAGCCACAGGAAGCGAACTGGAAGGTCATCGTGCCGGAGGGCGCCCACACGCTGGTGTCGGCAAGCCGCGTCAACAACCAGTTCGTCACCGAGTACCTGGCCGATGCGCGCAGCATGGTCAAGGTGTTCGACCGTAACGGCCGCGCGCTGCGCGAGGTCACGCTGCCGGGCATTGGTTCGGCGGCGGGCTTCGGCGGCAAGCGCGGCGATACCGAGACGTTCTACTCGTTCACCGGCTTCACCAACCCGACCACGATCTACCGGCTCGACATGAAGACCGGCGCCAGCACCGTGCTGCGCCAGCCGAAGGTCGATTTCGATCCGTCGCAGTACGAGACTCGCCAGCAGTTCTTCACCAGCCGCGATGGCACCAAGGTACCGATGTTCATCGTCTCCAAAAAGGGCCTCAAGCTCGATGGCCAGAATCCGACCTACCTGTACGGCTATGGCGGCTTCAACATCTCGATGACGCCCGGCTTCTCGCCGGCCAATCTGGCATGGATGGAAATGGGCGGTGTTTATGTGATGGCGAACCTGCGCGGCGGCGGAGAATACGGCCAGGCCTGGCATGAAGCGGGCACCAAGCTGCAGAAGCAGAACGTCTTCGACGACTTCATCGGCGCGGCCGAATGGCTGATCGCCAACAAGGTGACGTCGCCGGCCAAGCTGGCAATCGGCGGCGGCAGCAACGGCGGCCTGCTGGTCGGCGCGGCGATGACGCAGCGTCCGGAGCTGTTCGGCGCGGCGATCCCGATGGTCGGCGTGATGGACATGCTGCGCTTCCACAAGTTCACCATCGGCTGGGCATGGGCCTCGGATTACGGTTCGGCCGACGATCCCGAGCAGTTCAAGGCGCTGGTGAAGTACTCGCCGCTGCACAACCTCAAGGCCGGCAGCTGCTACCCGGCGACCATGATCACCACGGCCGACCATGACGACCGCGTGGTGCCGGCGCACAGCTTCAAGTTCGCCGCGACCGCGCAGGCCGCGCAGGCGGGCGGGGCGCCGATCATCATCCGGATCGACACCAAGGCCGGCCACGGAGCCGGCAAGCCGACCACCAAGCAGATCGAAGAAGTGGCCGATCGCTGGGGCTTCCTGACCCGCGCCCTGAAGATGGACGCGCCTGCCAAGGTGGCCGCGCAGTAAGCGATGCATTGACCGAAATCGAGGCGCTAGACGAGAACTTGTCTAGCGCCTTTTTTATTGAATTGGTGTTCAATCACCAGCGTGAACTTTGGCCGAATTGCTGAGTCATAGGGGGATCCGATCTCCTTGACGCTCCAATTTCTCGAATCTACACTGAGAATGTTGATTGAATTTGATCCCCGGAAGCGCGAATGGACGATCGACAACCGTGGGTTGGATTTCCTGAAAGCGGTCGACGTCTTTTGCCGGACCAGTGATTAACTTTATTGATTCAAGGTTTAATTACGGTGAGCAACGCGTCCGTACTTTCGGTGCGCTCGCTGGGCGTTGGGTCATCGTGGTGTGGACCGCGCGTGGCGCGAAACGACGGATAATTTCGATGAGGTATGCCAATGAGCGGGAAATTGCGCAATTCGCCCACAGAGTGGGTTGATCCGGACGATGCACCTGAACTGACGGCGGAGTTTTTCGATAAGGGAACGCCTATGATTGGCGATCGCGAGGTATCGTTTGAGGAATTTGCTCGCGCCGCCAGGAAGGCCGTACCGATAGACAAGATACCGGTAATGGTTCACATAGATGTCGATATTCTCGACGCATTCAGGGCAACCGGTGATGGGTGGCAGGACAGGATGAATCAGGCGATGCGTGAGTGGATGATATTGAACCTCCGCTGACATAATAATCGTTAGCGGTGCACCACCACCAGCAATGCTTTCGCTTCAGTCTTCCCGGTATTCCGAATCACATGTCCCTGGTCGGCCGCATAGCGCGCCGTGCCGCCGATCTTGATCTTCTTCTTGTCCGCGCCCACTTGCACTTCCAGCGCGCCGTGCAGCACCGTCAGATGTTCGCCTGTGCCAGGATCGTGCGCCTGCGACGCCAGCTCGCCCCCTGGCGCGAGGGTCAGTTCATACCACTCGTATTTGCCGGCCAAATCCATCGGCCCCAGGATGCGCAACGTGTAGCCGGCATGCGCGCCGGGCAGGGTGGGGGTCTCGTGCGCTTCGAGCACGCGGATCGCCTCCACCGCGGGCGCTTCGGCCGTCAGCAATTCGCCAATCTGCACGCCCAGCGCATTGGCCAGGCGCCAGGTGATGGCAATCGTCGGGTTCGCCTTCTCGCGCTCGATTTGCGATAACATCGACTTGGAAACCCCCGCGATGCGCGACAGGTCTTCCAGCGTCAGTCCACGCGCCAGCCGCAGGCGCTGCAAGGTAGCGCCCACCTCAGGCGGCGAATTGGTCGAAACAGGTGTCTTCATGAGTAATCGGCGCTCTTGTTCAAAATGCATTTCCAGGGGAATTCCACGGCGGGACTTGCCAAGTTCAACAGGCTTGGGTAGTATCCATTATATTGAATTTGAGTTCGAGATAGCGGAATTAGCTTAAAGCTATCGAACTGGTGCAAGATACGCAACAACGGTACAGCATACAGAGACAGTCGGTCAAGCCGGCATTCACCCACGACGAGGATAACAATGAGCGATCAAGCGAAGAACGCGTTTTTCAGCGGCCTGCAAACCAACCTGGACACGCTGCGCGAGCAGGGCCTGTACAAGCCTGAGCGCGTGCTCGCTTCGCGCCAGGGCGCCGAAGTCGATGGCGCCGACGGCAGCCACCTGATCAATATGTGCGCCAACAATTATCTCGGCCTGTCGGGCGACGTGCAGACCCAGGAAGCCGCGGCCGCGGCGCTGGAAAAGTACGGCTACGGCCTGTCGTCGGTGCGCTTCATCTGCGGTACCCAGACCGTCCACAAGGAACTGGAAAATGCGATCTCCGAATTCCTCGGCATGGAAGACACCATCCTGTACGCGGCGGCCTTCGACGCCAACGGCGGCCTGTTCGAGCCGCTGTTCGACGAGAACGACGCGATCATCTCGGACGCGCTGAACCACGCCTCGATCATCGACGGCATTCGCCTGTGCAAGGCGGCGCGCTACCGCTACCAGAACAACGACATGGCCGACCTCGAGGCGCAGCTGAAAGCGGCCACCGCGGCCGGCAAGCGCCACAAGGTCATCGCCACCGACGGCGCGTTCTCGATGGACGGCACCATCGCCAAGCTCAATGAAATCTGCGATCTCGCCGACAAATACGGCGCGCTGGTCATGATCGACGAGTCGCACGCCTCCGGCTTCATGGGCAAGACCGGCCGCGGCACCCACGAGCACCACAACGTCATGGGCCGCATCGACATCATCACAGGCACCCTGGGCAAGGCCCTGGGCGGCGCGATGGGCGGCTTCACCTCGGCGCGCAAGGAAGTGATCGACACCCTGCGCCAGAAGTCGCGCCCGTACCTGTTCTCCAATACGCTGGCCCCGATGATCGCCGGCGCATCGCTGGCTGTCCTCAAGCGCATCACCAGCTCGACCGAGCTGCGCGACCGCCTTGAGGAAAACACCGCATACTTCCGCAAGGAGATCGAACGCATCGGCTTCACCATCAAGCCAGGTACCCACCCGGTGGTGCCGGTGATGCTGTTCGACGCGCCGATCGCGCAGAAATTCGCCGCCCGCATGTATGAGCTGGGCGTGCTGCTGTCGGGCTTCTTCTACCCGGTGGTGCCGATGGGCCAGGCGCGCGTGCGCGTCCAGCTGTCGGCGGCGCACACCCGCGAGCAGCTCGACACCGTACTCAAGGCCTTCGAGCAGGCCGGCCGCGAACTCGGCATCCTGAAAAACTGATTCAACTCATTGACGCAATAAAGAACAAGGCACACATGGAACGCATCCTCATCATCGGCGCAAACGGTCAAATCGGCAGTGAACTGGTCGGCGCGCTGGCCGCGCAGCACGGCGCGCAGAACGTCATCGCCTCCGACATCGGCGCCAACAACGTCTACCACGCCGAGCGCTACACTCAGCTCGACGTGCTGGACCAGGCGCGCTTGGCGCAACTGGTGGCCGACGAAGGCATCACCCAGGTCTATCAGCTGGCGGCGCTGCTGTCGGCGACCGGCGAACAGGCGCCGCTGAAGGCCTGGACGCTGAACATGGACGGCCTGCTGAACATCCTTGAAGTGGCGCGCGAGCGCGGCGAAGCGGGCAAGCCGCTGCGCGTCTTCTGGCCATCGTCGATCGCCGCCTTCGGCCCGAACACCCCGGCCGTCAACACGCCGCAGTACACGGTGATGGATCCAACCACGATCTACGGCATCAGCAAGCTGGCCGGCGAGCGCCTGTGCGAGTACTACTTCACCAAGTACGGCGTGGACGTGCGCAGCATCCGCTACCCTGGCATCATCAGCTACAAGTCGCCTCCGGGCGGCGGCACCACCGACTACGCCATCGCGATTTTCCATTCGGCGCTGAAGGGCGAGACCTACGAGTGCTTCCTCGAGTCCGAGACCACGCTGCCGATGATCTACATGCCCGATGCGATCCGCGCCACCATCGAACTGATGGACGCGCCGGCCGACTCGGTCGCGATCCGCTCCTCGTACAATGTGGCGGGCGTGTCATTCAACCCGCGCGAACTGGCCGCCGCCATCAAGCGCGTGCTGCCGGACTTCGAGATCAGCTACAAGCCGGACAGCCGCCAGGCCATCGCGGCGACCTGGCCGCAAAGCCTGGACGACAGCGTGGCAAGCGCGGACTGGGGCTGGAAGCCGCAGGTTGGCATCGAGAAGATGGTCGCCGACATGCTCGAAAATATCGACGTCGGCCAGACCGCCTGATCGTCGTATAAAAACTATAAAAGATACCGGAGACAAAACAGATGGACATGAGTGTATTCGACCTGTTCAAGATAGGCATCGGGCCGTCGAGCTCCCACACGGTGGGGCCGATGGTGGCGGCGCGCCGCTTCCTGGTCGAATGCGGATCGCTCGATGACGCGGTCGGCATCGAAGTGGCGCTGTATGGTTCCCTCGCACTGACCGGCATCGGCCATGCGACCGACAAGGCGGTCATCCTCGGTCTGATGGGCGAGACGCCGCAGGGCGTCAACCCGGACGAAGTGGAAGACAAGCTGGCCGAAGTCGAACTCGATGGCGCCATCAGGCTGCTGGGACAGAAGGAAGTGCCGTTCAGCGCCAAGACTGGACTGGTATGGCACCGCGCCTCGTCGCTGCCCGAGCATCCGAACGGCATGCGCTTCACGCTGAAGCTGGCCGATGGCAGCGTCATCGAGCGCGTGTTCTACTCGGTCGGCGGTGGCTTCATCCACGCCGCCGGCGAATCGCATGCGCGCCAGGGTGCGGGCCAATGCACCAATCCGGTCCCATACCCGTTCGACACGATGGACCAGCTGCTCGCGCTGGGCCGCAACAGCGGCCTGTCGATTCCGCAGATGCTGCGCGCGAACGAATGCGCCAACATGAGCGGCGAGGAACTGAACGCGGGCCTCGACAACATCTGGCAGGTCATGCGCGACTGCATCGCGCACGGCCTGGTCACCGAAGGCCAGCTTCCGGGCGGCCTGAATGTGAAGCGCCGCGCCGCCAATCTGTGGCGCCAGGTGCTGGCGTCGAAGAATGGCGACAACCGCGCCAACGACTTGCCGCACGACGCCGTGCAGCAGGTCAGCCTGTACGCGATGGCGGTCAACGAAGAGAATGCGGCCGGCGGACGCGTCGTCACGGCGCCGACCAATGGCGCGGCCGGGATCATTCCCGCGGTGCTGCGCTACTACGCCGAAGACTGCCGTCCAAGCGATCCGGTGAAGGGCGTGCGCGACTTCATGCTGACGTCGGCGGCGATCGGTATGCTGTGCAAGAAGAACGCATCGATCTCCGGCGCCGAAGTGGGCTGCCAGGGCGAAGTCGGCGTGGCGTGCGCGATGGCGGCGGCCGGACTGGTTGCAGCCCTGGGCGGCACCAACGAGCAGATCGAAAACGCCGCCGAAATCGGCATCGAACACCATCTCGGCATGACCTGCGATCCGATCGGCGGCCTGGTGCAGATTCCGTGCATAGAGCGTAACGGCATGGGCGCGATCAAGGCGATCACCGCGGCGTCGCTGGCCCTCAAGGGCGACGGCACCCACTTCGTCAGCCTCGACTCGGTCATCGAAACGATGCGCCAGACCGGCGCCGACATGCAGGAGAAGTACAAGGAAACGTCCTTGGGCGGCCTGGCGATCCACGTCGTCACCGTCAACCACGCCGCCTGTTAAGAGATGGGGTCAGGTCCGCCGGACCTGACCCCGCTTTTGTCCGCGCCGTTTGCCAAAATCCTTCCACCGCAAGAAATCCCCGGTCGCACTATAATTAACGCTCGATCGCAGCGTCCACCGGACTTTCCCCAGCATGCAATACGTCTCCACCCGCGCCGCTTCGGCGTCAGAATCCCAGCCTTTCTCGAAGATCCTGCTTGGCGGCCTCGCGCCCGACGGCGGCCTGTACCTGCCTGCCGAATATCCCCAGGTGACCGGCGAAGAACTGAATGCCTGGCGTAAGCTCTCGTATGCCGACCTTGCATATGAAATCCTGAAAAAATTCGCGACCGATATCCCCGACGCCGACCTCAAAGCCCTGACCGCAAAGACCTACACGGCCGATGTCTACCGTAACGTCCGCGAAGGCGAGTCCGCCGCCGACATCACGCCGCTGCGCGTACTCGAACAGGACGGCGACAAGACCCTGATGCTGCAGGCGCTGTCGAACGGCCCGACGCTGGCGTTCAAGGACATGGCGATGCAGCTGCTGGGGAACCTGTTCGAATACGCGCTGGCCAAGGACAAGGCGGAACTGAACATCTTCGGCGCCACCTCTGGCGACACCGGCAGCGCGGCCGAATACGCGATGCGCGGCAAGCAGGGCATCCGCGTATTCATGCTCTCGCCGCACAAGAAAATGAGCGCATTCCAGACCGCGCAGATGTTCAGCCTGCAGGATCCCAACATCTTCAATATCGCCGTCGAAGGCGTGTTCGACGACTGCCAGGACATGGTCAAGGCGGTGTCGAACGACCTGCCGTTCAAGGCGAAGCAGAAGATCGGCACGGTCAACTCGATCAACTGGGCGCGCGTCGTCGCGCAGGTCGTGTACTACTTCCGCGGCTACCTCGCCGCAACGACCGACAATGCGCAGAAGGTCTCGTTCACCGTCCCGTCGGGGAACTTCGGGAATATCTGCGCCGGCCACATCGCGCGCATGATGGGCCTGCCGATCGACAAGCTGGTTGCCGCGACCAACGAAAACGACGTACTCGACGAATTCTTCCGCACCGGGGTGTACCGCGTGCGCAAGTCCGCCGAAACCTATCACACCAGCAGCCCGTCGATGGATATCTCCAAGGCGTCCAACTTCGAACGATTCGTCTACGACCTGGTCGGCCGCGACCCGGCTCGCGTGCGAACGCTGTTCCAGAAAGTCGACACCGCCGGCGGCTTTGACCTGTCGGGCAAGCCGGGCAGCGATGGCGATGAATGGCAGAAGGTCGCCCAGTACGGCTTCCTGTCCGGCCGTTCAACGCACAAGGATCGTATCGACACCATCCGCGACGTGCAGGACGATTGCGGCATCACGATCGACACGCACACCGCCGATGGCGTCAAGGTCGCGCGCGAGCACGTGGAGGCTGGCGTGCCGATGATCGTGCTGGAGACCGCGCTCGCCGCCAAGTTCAACGAGACCATCCTGGAAGCGATCGGCATGGACGCCGAACGTCCGGCCGGCTTCGAGGATATCGAATCGCTGCCGCAGAAATTCGTGGTGATGCCGCCCGACGTCGAAAAGGTGAAGGCCTTCATCGCAGAGAAGACGGGGCTGTAATATGAGCGACGCCACAATCAAACGGCCAATGCTTACAGTGCGCGAGGCGCTCGACTTCATGCTCGATGCGGCGCGTCCGGTCATCGATTCCGAGATCGTGCCAACGCTGTGCGCCAACGGCCGTGTGCTCGTCGCGCCGCAGGCATCCACCATCGCGGTGCCATCGGCAGACAACACGCACATGGACGGCTACGCGGTCCGAGCCGCCGATTGCGCGAGCGGCCAGGCGCGGCTGACCGTCAGCCAGCGCATTCCGGCCGGTCACGTCGGCGTGCGCCTCGAACCCGGCTGCGCCGCGCGCATCTTCACCGGCGCCATGATTCCCGAGGGCGCCGATGCCGTCGTAATGCAGGAACAATGCGAAGCGCACGAGGACGGCACGGTGACGATCAGGCACGCGCCAGCATCCGGTGAATGGATACGCCGTGCCGGCGAAGACATCACCGCGGGCGCGGTGATTCTGCCGGCCGGCACGCGCTTGCGCAGCCAGGAGCTTGGCCTGGCCGCCTCGGTCGGGCTGGCCGCGCTGCCGGTGGTGCGCAAGCTGCGCGTGGCCGTATTCTTCACCGGCGACGAGCTGACCATGCCCGGTGAAGCGCCCGGCGGCCAGCTGGCGCCCGGCGCGATCTACAATTCGAACCGCTTTACCCTGCGCGCGCTGCTGGAGAACCTCGGCTGCACGATCACCGATTTTGGCATCGTGCCCGACACACTGGAAGCCACGCGCACCACATTGCGTAGCGCCGCGCGCGACAATGACCTGATCATCACCTCGGGCGGCGTATCGGTCGGCGAAGAGGACCACATCAAGCCGGCGGTGGAGGCGGAAGGGCGCCTGAACATGTGGCAGATCGCCGTCAAGCCAGGCAAGCCGCTGGCGTTCGGCGAAGTGCGGCGCGAAGGCGGCGATGCGTTTTTCCTCGGCCTGCCGGGCAACCCGGTATCGAGCTTCATCACCTTCCTGCTGTTCGTGCGGCCATTCATCCTGCGCCTGCAGGGCGCGCCCGTGCAGCCGCCGCGCGGTTTTGCGATGCGCGCCGACTTCGACTGGTCCCGGCCGGACCGGCGCAACGAATTCCTGCGCGCCCGTATCAACGCCGAGGGCGGGCTCGATCTGTTCCCGAATCAAAGCTCGGGCGTGCTCACCTCTACCGTGTGGGGTGATGGGCTGATCGACAATCCACCAAACCAGGCGATCGCGCGTGGCGACAGCGTGCGCTTTATCCCGTTCAGCGAATTACTGCATTAGGCAACCAATGAAAATCAAGCTGCGTTTTTTTGCCAGCGTCCGCGAGACGCTCGACCTGTCGCAAGAGGAGACGGAGATGCCTGCCGACGTGACGACCGTTGGCGCGGTGCGCACCCACCTTGCGGCACGCGGAGGTGTATGGGCCGAAGCCTTGGCGCCCGATCGCTCGCTGCGCATGGCGTATAACCAGATCATGTGCGGCCCCCAGGTTCGGCTGACGGAAGGCTGCGAAGTGGCGTTCTTCCCGCCGGTGACCGGCGGCTAGGGTTTGCGCGACTGGTGGTAGCGGTAGCCGGTGAAGATTGCCGCCGCAGCCACAGAGTAGGCAAGCGACATCCAGAAGCTGTCGGCCAGCTTGACGCCGATGGCGAGGTCGACGGCGACCAGGATGGCGCATAGGATGGCGGCTTCCCGCAGGAACTGCATGATCCAGTGACGCGTTGACTGCATGATCGCTCCCGTGAACTGATGGATCTATCTTAACTCACCCGCTCGAACCAGGAAACGATTCCGTCAATGCTGCGGAAATCCGCGACCGAGCGGCACGGGATCTGCGGATGTCGTGCCTGCAGCATGCGCGCAAGCGCCGCGCCGGGCCCAAGTTCCAGCGCAATGTTGATGCCGGCTTCGATGGCGACGTCCATGCAGGCATCCCAGACGATCGTCTCGACGAGCTGGCGCGACAGCGCTTCGATGGCACGCGACTTGCCGACGATGGTTTCGGCGCAGATCCCCGACAGCACCGGACACGCCTGCGGCGCGAAGTCGGCAGTCTCAAGTTCTGCGATGAAGGGCGCGACCGCCCTGGCCATCAATGGCGTGTGGGAGGCGATGCCAACGGGTAGCCGCTGCAGCCTGGCGCCGGCCTGTGCGATCACGTGTTCAAGGCCTGCCAGTGTGTTTTCCAATCCGCCGGCGATGCAGCTATCGTGGCCAGTCACGATGGCGACCGTGAAGCCATTCGCGCCGGCGATCGTGCGAACGCGGTCGACAGGCATGGCGCTGATGGCGACGAGCGCCTGCGGCGCGGTGACCGACGCATCCATTAGCTGCGCGCGCCGTGCCGCAATGCGGACCGCATCGACCGGCGCCAGCGCGCCGGCCACCCCGTACGCCGACAGTTCGCCGACGCTGTAGCCGGCCACTAGCGACGGCGCCGGCAGTCGCGTCTTCAGCGCTTCCCACATCGCCAGCGTCGCGCCGACAACTGAAGGTTGCGCAATGCGATTCTCGAACAGAGTATCCCTGTCAAACTGGCCAAGGTTGCTGATCAGTGCCGCGGCCCGCGCATCGGTGCGTGCGAGATCGAACATGCCGGGGCTTTGCCCGCCCTGGCCGGGGCACAGCAGGAGCAATCGCACGCTCATGGCCCGATACCACCCAAATACGCGTGAACGAGGCAGGTGGCGGCCAGCAGGTCGGCCGCGCCGCCAGGCGAGATGCGTTCGGCCACGAACGCCTGATGACAGGCGATGGCGTAGCTGCGCCATTCCGGATGCGCGGTGCCGCCCATCTCGATGAAACACGAGGCATGCTGGCGCACCGTCGAAGCGGCCTGCGCGCCGCCACGATACAGAACATTGGTGTCGCTGACATGGGCCATCAGCGCAAACAGCGCGTCGATGCGGGCGAATTGCATGCTGCGGCCCGCGGCCAGTGTGCGGCGCAACGCGGGAAGGCCAACCTCGAACACGGACGGCAGGCCAAGCGCGCCTTCCTCGCGCGCGCCGCTGGCCGAATGAAGGGCCGCGGCCTGCAATCCATGCGACGTGGCGCCGGCGGGACGGGTATGCGCCGCCAAATCTTCGCCCCAGCGAATCAGCATCACGGCGCGCAGGCCATTGGCGCCTGGCGCTATCCCTTGCGCACGGGCGAGGCCGATCGAGGCGCACAGCATGCCAAGGCTGAAAATGGCGCCGCGATGGGTGTTGATGCCGCCGGTCGCGCGCATCATCCGCGCCTCGGCTTCGATGCCGAGCTGCTTCAACACGGCGAACGGCGCGTCGTCGAAGCCCGCGCGGCAGATGCGGGCGAAATAGTGGCGCAGCGCGAACATGCTGCGAACGAAGGTGGCCGCCGTCATGTCGGTGTGGCTGCCGTTATCGACCAGCGACACCAGTCCAGGCTTGGGGTACAGGATCAATTCGGTGTGCAGGCAGCCGACGGCGATGCGTGCGACCTCCGCGCAAAAGCGGCGCGGATTGGTTGCAGGGCGCGCGACCGGCGCCAGCATTGCGGGCGCGACGAGGTTCACGCGTCCTCCAGGGTCGCCAGAAGCTCCGCGACAGGCGCCAGCCGAACTGCGGCGGCCCCTTTGACCAGCACCCGCTCCGCGCCGGCCCATTCTTTCCACGCGACTGCATCCCCCGACGGGAAAACGATTTCGCCGTCCAGCGGCAACGCGCTTGCGGCCATCAATGCCAGCCCCGCGTCGAGCGTGGCGCGGGTACGCGGATGGAACAGTAGGTCGATGTCCGATTTGGCAGTCAGGTAGCCTTGGCCCGTAATCGCCTGCAGCGCCAGGGATCCAAATGCGCGCAGGGGAAGGCCCGAGCGGACCAACGCGCTGAGATCGGGGCGCCAGTGCGCGGGTGCTGCGTGGGCGGCGTCGGACAGCGAGAGTGGCGGCGCGGTTTCGGCAACATCGCTTTCCAGCGCGTGCAAAGCGATGCGGCGTTTGACGCCGACCGCATCGGGCGGCATGGCGAGGCCCAGGCTGACCGTGCCCGGCGCGGCGCCGGCTTCATCGCGGCGCACCACCACAGGCCAGCCTTGCTGCTTCCACTGTTCCATCGCCCCGTGCTGGCCGGGGAGGGCGCGCGCAAGCGCCGCGTCCCATCCGCGCCCCGTCAGCCAGACCATGTCATGGCGCGAGTACATCGCTACCCGAGACGATCGCATCGATGACGCGCTGCGCGAGCTTGCGGCCGCCGCGCGCCTGTCCGAGCACGCCGCGCAAATCGCCGCCATTCGACGCGTCGAGCGCCTGCTGCAGTTGCGCCGTCAGGTCGCCGCTCCAGATTTCCTGCACGCCGCCCATGCGCAGGTAGTTTTCCGGACCCGGGGCGAACACCGGATTGGATGCGGCCAGTTCGACCAGCCGCTCTTCCGGTACTTTCGTAATGCGCGCCATCGCCGGCAATCCCATCACGCGGATGGTGGCGTCGGGCAGCGCGTAGCAGGCGTCGGCCATCAGGCCGCTGGTGATGAAGCCGCCCGACAGCGCCTGGTCGTACACCAGCGCGATGACCTTGTGACCCTGGCGCCGCGCCAGTTCGACGCATTTGCCCAGGTGCGCCATGTAGCTGTTGATGCCTAACATTTCATCTCGATGGCGCAGGCGCTGGCCCTGGGTATCGACCAGCATCAGAATCGGCCGCCCGGGATGTTCGCGGACCGTCTCCAGCACGAAGCGCGCCTGCGCCAGCGCGATTTCTACGCCGATGGGCGCATGGCCGGTCGTGCCGACGACGGCGATGGTCTGCTCGCCTGCCTGCGCGCTGCCGCTCAGGAAGTTGTCTTCTTCAGTGATCGCGTGGCCGCGCGGGAACAGGGCGCCGGCGAGTGCTTTCCAGTCCATCAGCGGCCTCCCAGTTGATGCGAAGCGACGGCCGCCATGAAATCGGCGGCATCGAGCATTGGAATTGCCTCCGGCCGCGCGACGCCCAGAGCGGCCCAGATATCCAGCGGCTCGGACATCGCGCCGAAGCGCTCGATGCGCTCGCCGAGCATCGCCTGTTCCTGCTCCAGGTCCTGCAGGCTCAATGCGGTCGTTTGCCCGCGGAAGGCGGCAACGGTATCGATGGCGGCCTGGCGGAAAGCCTCCACCGAATCGGCCACCACTGCCTGGCAGTCGCCCAGCAGGTAGCGGTGCTTGCCGCCGGTGGTGCGCCACACCAGGGCGCGGTCGCGCGAATCGAATTCCTCGACGCCGCCGGCGGTTTCAATGACCTCCGGCCCCGACATCGCGAGGCGTCCTTCTTCGGACATGACGATCGCATTGGTGCAGCGCGCGACGATGCCCATGCCGCCGAATACGCCGTTGCTGCCGCCGGCCAGCGTGATGACCGCCACGCCGGCCGCGCGCGCATCGAGCACCGCGCGCATCACTTCGGACACGGCGATCAGGCCGGCGTTCGCTTCATGCAGGCGCACGCCGCCGGTTTCCAAAAGCAGCACCACCGCGCCGATTTTCTCGATGACGGCGCGCTTGAGCAGGCCGACCAGCTTGGCGCCGTGGACTTCACCCACCGCGCCGCCCATGAAGCCGCCTTCCTGGGCCGCCGCGAAGACCGGTTCCCCGGCCAGCAGCGCGCGGCCGACGATGACGCCGTCGTCGAACGATACAGGCGCGTCCAGCTGGCCCAGGTGCGGGCTGACGATGCGCGCCGACGGCGGCAGGAATTCGACAAAACTGTCGCCGTCGAACAAGCGGGCGATGCGCTCGCGCGCGGTCAGTTCGAGATAGCTGCTCATGGCGCCCCTTCCAGCATGGTCTCGACCGCCTGGTCGAGGCGCAGGCTCACCACCGCCGGCGTGGCGCCCATGTCGTTGATGGCGATGCGCGTGTCCTTCAGCTGCCAGCGCTGGTGAAAGTCCTGCATCACCGCCTGCCAGGTCGCGCCGAAGCCGACAGCCGCGGTCTTGATTTCGATGGTGCAGGCGCCTGCCAGCGGCGCCGATTCGATCAGCACTTCCAGGTTGCCCGAGCCGACCACGCCGACCACCTGCGGCTGCGGGGGCAGCACGCGGGTGCCGTGTTCAAACCGATATTCCAGCGTTTCCATGTGTTCGATTCCTTACCAGTTCCGGAAGCGGCGCGGGGGCGCGTACAGCCCACCGGACGCGCGCACCAGGTCTTTCATGTTCTTAGCGGCCAGCAGGTCGCGCGAGGCGAGCCGTTTGTCCACGCCGATGTCCTCGGCGCGTTGAATGATGCCGCGGTCGCGCAGGTTTTCGACCATGCGCCTGTCGCGCGCCATGCCAACCGGCGTGTAGCCGGCCACGCCGCGAATCGCCTGCTCGCGCTCCTCGTCGGTGCGGCACAGCAGCAGGTTGGCGATGCCTTCCTCGGTGAGGATGTGGGTCACGTCGTCGCCGTAGATCATCACCGGCGGGATGTCGAAGCCTGCCTGCTCGGCGAGTTCCCACGCATCGAGCTTGTCGACGAAGGCCGGCTGCATATGCTCGCGGAAGGTCTCGACGATCTGCACCACCAGCTTCTGGCCCCGCGGGATCGTGTTGCGGCCTTCGCGCGCTTGGCGGCCGGCCTTGAGCCAAGCCTCGCTGGCATGGCGTCGCCCGCGCGCGTCCGCCCCCATGTTCGGGGCGCCGCCGAAGCCGGCAATGCGCCCGGCTGTGGCGGTGGACGAATTGCCCTGCATGTCGATCTGCAGCGTAGAGCCGATGAACATGTCGCAGGCGTAGTGGCCGGCCGCCTGGCACAGCGCGCGGTTGCTGCGCATGCTGCCGTCGGGTCCGACCGCAAACACGTCGGGCCGCGCGCGGATGTAGTCTTCCATTCCCAGCTCTGAGCCGAAGGAGTGGACCGATTCGACGAAGCCGGCTTCGATCGCCGGAATCAGGGCAGGGTGGGGATTGAGCGCCCAGTGGCGGCAGATCTTGCCCTTCAGGCCCAGCGACTCGGCGTAGGTCGGCAGCAGCAGTTCGATCGCCGCGGTGTCGAAGCCGATGCCGTGGTTCAGGCGCTGCACGCCGTACTCCGCGTAGATGCCCTTGATGGCCATCATTGCCATCAGCACCTGGATTTCGGAGATCAGCGCGGGGTCGCGTGTGAACAGCGGCTCGATATAGTATGGATCGGGCGACTGCACCACGAAGTCCACCCAGTCGCCCGGGATGTCGACCCGCGGCAGCGTCTCCATGATGCGGTTCACCTGCACGATCACGATACCGTTCTTGAAGGCGGTGGCCTCGACGATCGGCGGCGTGTCCTCGGTGTTCGGGCCCGTGTACAGGTTGCCGTGGCGGTCGGCCGCTTCGGCCGCGACCAGGCACACGCGCGGCGGCAGGTCGATGAAGTAGCGGCTGAACAGCTCGAGGTAGGTGTGGATCGCGCCGATATTGAGCTTGCCGGCGGCGACCAGCTTGGCCACGCGGCCGGCCTGCGGGCCGGAGAACGAGAAATCGAGGCGCGAGGCGACGCCGCGCTCGAACACGTCGAGGTGCTCCGGCAGCGCCAGCACCGACTGCAGCATGTGCAGCTGGTTGATGCGCGCCGGGTCGAGCGCGGCCAGCGCCTTGCCGAGGAAGTCGGCCTGCTTCTGGTTATTCCCCTCCAGGCAGACCCGGTCGCCGCATTCGAGTACGTTGTGCAGCAGGTCGCCGATGCGCGCCGCCGGGACAGCCTTGCCGTCGAGGGCGTCTTTCAACACGTCGCGCGCCCGCGCCAGCCGGCCGGCGCGGTTCGTCTCAAGGGTGTTCCAGGCTTTCGGCGGCGCGTTCACTACTTCGCTCCCATCAGGATGTTCGGCAGGCTTGTGGCGATGCCGGGGAAGAGGCACAGCAGGATCACCGCGACGAACATCAGTCCGACGAACGGCATCACGCCCCAGATCACGTCCTTCAGCGGTATGTCGGGCGCGATGTTCTTGATGACGAAGATGTTCAGGCCCACCGGCGGGTGAATCAGGCCCATCTCCATCACCACCGTCATGACGACGCCGAACCAGATCAGGTCGAAGCCGGCGGCTTTCAACGGCGGCAGGATGATGGGCGCGGTCATGAGGATGATCGACACCGGCGGCAGGAAGAAGCCGAACACGATCACCATCAGCAGAATCACCGCCAGCAGCAGCCAGCGCGACAGGTGCATGTCCACCACCCACTGCGCGGCGGACTGGCTGATGTGCAGGTAGCTCATCACGTACGAATACAGCAACGACATGCCGATAATGAGCAGCAGCATGGTCGATTCCTTGATCGTCGAGGTCAGGATGGGCGACAGGTCCTTCGGGCGCCACACCCGGTACACGATGGCGATCAGTACCATCGCCAGCATGGCGCCAAGGCCCGCGGTTTCGGACGGCGTGGCGTAGCCGCCGTACAGCGCGATCATCACGCCGATCAGCAGGACGATGAAGGGCAGCACGCGCGGCAGCATTTCCACCTTCTCGCGCAGCGTGAAATGTTCGACCTCGAGGTAGGCCGACTTGGCGCCGCCGCCTTCGTACAAGGCCAGCGCCATCGCATACTCCTTACGGGCGCGGTACACGGCGTAGCCGGCGAACAGGATCACCAGCAGCAGGCCGGGGCCGATCCCGGCCAGGAACAGGCGCCCGAGCGACTGCTCCGCGGCGACCGCGTAGAGGATCATGGTGATGGACGGCGGCAGCAGGATGCCCAGCGTACCGCCGGCGGCGATGATGCCTGCCGCGAAGCCTGGCGAGTAGCCGCGTTTGCGCATCTCCGGAATGCCCGCCGAGCCGATCGCCGAGCAGGTGGCGGGCGACGAGCCGGCCATTGCGGCAAACAGCGCGCAGGCGAACACGTTGGCGATTCCCAGCCCGCCCGGCACCTTGTGCAGCCAGGTGTGGATGGCCGAGTACAGGTCCTTGCCGGCGGGTGACTTGCCGATCGCCGCGCCCTTCAGGATAAACAACGGGATCGACAGCAGCGTGATCGACGCCATCTCCTCGTAGACGTTCTGGGTGATGGTGTCGAGCGAGGACGACGGCATGAAGAAGTACATGAACGAGGTGGCGACGACGCCCAGCGCGAAGGCGATCGGCATCCCGGAGAACATCACGACCAGCGTGACGGCGCCGTACAGCGCGCCCAAAGTCAGATCGCTCATCGCGTGCTCCGCTTGTTGGTGAGGTGGGCAAGAACCTGGACCAGGATCTGCAGGGTCAGGATGGTCATGCCGGCCGCCATCATCGAATACGGAATCCACAGCGGCGGCGCGAAGGTGGATGAGGTGGTCATGCCGTCTACCCAGGCTTCGTGGCACAGCGCCCACGACTTCCAGGAGAAGAAGGCGCAGAACACGAAGGAGACCAGGTCCACGATGAACAGGCGCACCGCGTTGACCGCCGGCGACAGCAGCGTGGACAGCGCCTCGATGCCGATGTGGCCGCGGTAGGACTGCACGTAGGCGGTGCAGAAGAAGGTCACGCCGACCAGCATGAACACCGATGCCTCATCCTGCCAGTCGGTCGGGGTCTTGAAGAAGTAGCGGACCACCACCGAGTAGGTCAGGATCAGCGCCGTGAAGATCATCGCGATCATCGACAGCTTCAGGAGAACACCGTTGAAGCGGTCGAGCATGAGCGAGAAGCCGGCCAGCGCGGGCAGGTCTGGAATTGCCGGCCCCTTGGCCGGCTCCAGTTCGAACCCATGGCTCACAATGTCTTCTCCGCCAATGCCAGCAGCTTGGCGCAGTTGGCATTCTTGTCGGCGTAGTCCTTCCAGACGTGGGCGCGCGCGATGGACTGCCATTTCTTGACGATCGCCGGATTCAGGTCAACCACCTTGGCGCCGGCCTTCTGGTACACCGCCGCCACTGCCTGGTCGTCGTCCATCGCGGCCTTGCGCGCGAAGGTTTCGAGCTCGCCACCGACGGTGAGGATCAGCGCCTGCTGTTCCTTGGTCAGCTTGTCGAACACGGACTTCGACATCATCAGCGGTTCGAACATGAACCAGTAGGCGCCGCCGCGGCCGGTGGTCAGCGCCTTCGACACTTCCTCGAGGCGGAACGAAATGAGCGAGGTGGAGGAGGTGAGCGCCGCCTCCATCGCGCCGGTCTGCATCGCCGCGTAGATCTCGTTCGACGGCAGCGTGACGACGGCAGCGCCTGCGGCCTTGAGCATCAGGTCCATCTCGCGCGAACCGCCGCGCACCTTCATGCCCTTGGCGTCGTCCGGATCGACGATCGGCTTGGTGCGCGAGGCGACGCCGCCGGCTTGCCAAATCCAGCTGACCAGAACGATGCCTTTTTCGAGCAGGATGCGATTGAGTTCCTTGCCCACTTCGGCATTCTTCCAGCCGTAGCCCTGGTCGTACGAGGTGACGAGGCCCGGCATCAGACCGATGTTCACCTCGGGGACTTCGCCGCCGGCGTACGACAGCGGCACCAGCGACATGTCGAGCGCGCCCTTGCGCATGGCCGAGAACTGGGCGTTGGTCTTCATCAGCGACGACCCGGGGTAGATCTCGAATTTGAGGGCGCCCTTGCTGCGCTTTTCCACCTCGGCGGCGAACATGCGCACCAGGCGGTCGCGGAAGTCGCCTTCGCTGACTGTGCCGCCGGGGAACTGGTGCGAGATCTTGATCTTGCTGCCTTGTGCCCAGGCGGTGTTCAGCCAGAGCGGGCTGGTGGCGAGTGCGCCCAATACGGTCCTGCGGGTCATTACCGACATGTCATCCTCCAAGATGGTTTTTATGAACTTCCGGGTGAATCGCGACAGACGCTTGCCGACTGGAAACGTATGCAACGTTCTTCTTTATGTATACAAGATTAAACTTAAAAAATACGTTGTCAAGCTCATTTGAGCTTTTATAATGAATCACTATATACAAGTGTCTGGAAGATTCAACATGAAAAGCCGCTCAGAAAGCCTGCGCGAAACGATCGAGGAGATGATCGCCGTCGGCACGCTGGCGCCCGGCCAGCATCTGGACGAAACCGAACTGGCGGCCAGGTTCGGGGTGTCGCGCACGCCGATCCGCGAAACGCTGATCCAGCTCGCGTCGATGGGACTGGTGGTGATCCGCCCGCGCCGCGGCGCGCTGGTGGCCGAACTGGGACCGCAGCAGCTGGTCGAGATGTTCGAGGTGATGTCGGAGCTGGAGGCGGTCTGCGCCAGGCTGGGCGCGCGCCGCATGGCGCCGGCCGAACAGGCCGCGCTGCTGGCCGCGCACGAAGCCTGCAAGGAGGCCAGCTTGTCGAAGGATCCCGACGACTACTATTACAAGAACGAGGCGTTCCACTACGCCGTGTATGCGGGCAGCCACAACCAGTTCCTGATCGAGCAGGCGCGCAGCCTGTCGCGCCGATTGCGGCCTTACCGGCGGCTGCAACTGCGCGTGCGCGACCGGGTCGGCACCTCGTTTTCAGAGCACGACGCGATGGTGCAGGCGATCGTCAAGGGCGACGGTGAGCTGGCCGCGCAACTGGCGCGCGAACACGTGATGATCCAGGGCGAGCGCTTCGCCGACCTGATGGCGTCGCTGCCGCAGCTGACGGCGGCCCCCACCTAGAGGCGCGCATCGCCCGCTACTGGGAGTAGGAAGGCCGACACACATTCGGGTTGGTCGCGCCGAGATGGAAGATCCCGTGCTGGCGCCCGCATGCGGCCGGATTGGACGGCGCGCCGGCGCCCGCCGGAAAACAGCACCAGCCGGAAGATGCGCCCGCGGCGGCGCCGCTGCTGTCCGTGTCCGAAGGTCCGTCCGCCTCCGGTTGCTCGGCGCGAAAATAGCGCTGCCGCCAGGCTCCGGCGGCGCGTGCGTCAGCCGCCGTCATGCGCCTGATTGCCGATTTGCCGTTGCTGGCGGCGAAATATTGGTCGTACGCGCCAAGCTTCGCCATGCGCGGCGCCATCATCTCGACGCTGCCTTCGATGACGGTCACCCGAGCCTCCCTGTTCGTCACCCGAATGTTGACCACGCTGCGCGCCACGCCGGCGGTATTGAGCCGCTGGTTGCGGAATTCGATGCAGCCGCCCTTGGTGTCGATCGCCGCCTGGCCGCGCAGGATCGACATCAGCAGGCATGCGCCCTGGCGCAGCAGCCGAAACTCGGGATCCGTGTTCTGGTCGAGCTGCACGCTGCCGCCATCGTTGAGGACCAGCAGTGCGCTCGTGCCCGGGCCGGTGGTGACGGTATCGCCGTCAAATACATAGCTGCCGCTGGGCGCGGGCCTGCGGTTGATGAAGGCGTGCGGGCCGTCGACGGCCAGCCTGGCGATGGTATCGCCCCGCACCTCTGGCAGCTTGAGGTTCGGCGGCGCTGCTTGTCCGCGCGCCGGGCAAGGACCGGCGGCGAGTGCGCACGCCAGCACGGCCGCTACGGCCGGCGGGATGGTTTTCATTTTTTCTCTCCTTGCCTGAGGTTCTTGCGCCAGCGCGCATCGAACAGATCGTAAGCGCCGTCGATCTCCGCGCGCTTGACGCTGCCGGCGGGTATCCAGAACAATTTGCGGCTGGCCGCGTCCCACACCACGAAATCGCTGGACGACTTATTGAGCAGGAAAACCGGCGCGTCGGCTGCCAGCGCCGGCGCGCCGTCGAAGGTCAACGCGATGCGCGGATAATTGGCCGGCCGCTGCAGCACGCCGTAGTCCATCGGCAGCAACAGCAGGTACAGCGCAGTGGCGAAGTACGGGGGCGCCACGCACCACGCGCGCCATCGCCAGGAGAGGGTGACGCGCCAGGTGAGATAGGCGATGAGGATGGCCTCGGCCAGTCCGATCGCCAGCTCCTGGAAGGCGGCAAGAAGCAGCGCTTTGTCCGCGGCGATCAGCGCGTTCCTGAGACTGTCGGCGCCTTGCCCGCCGGCCGCGCCGCACTGCGCCGTGCCGCCATCGGCATACAGCAGGTTGGCGTAGCACAGCGGACGCTCGAACTTGTCGAGGTAAATGTCGGAATGCCAGAGAAAGAGGATGAACAGTACGATGAAGGCGATGGCGCGCGCCAGCGGACGGGCGTCGACGTGCAGGAAGCGCGAGCGCAGCGCATCGCACCAGCGTGCGGCGGTGGCGCGAAGCCGCAGTCCAAGCACGATGCCGATGAGGGCGATGGGCGTGATGATGGCCAGCAGCGGCAGCACCATATCGCGGCCGACCGAATAGGCGGTGACGAGGAAGAATTTGGCGCCTTCCTGCAAGATGTAGTCGTGGCTGAAATCGATCAGGCCATACAGGCCGAGCATGCTCAGGTGGGCGCGCGAGACCAGGTAGCCGCAGGCGTACAGGACGGCGGTGATGCCGGCGAGCGCGCCGCCGAGGCCGACGATGAAAGCGCGCGTCACGGCAAGGACAGTGGATTTCGCCACTGCGCCACCAAGGGGCGGTACGGACAGGTCGGCGGTCATCGGATGCCCAGTCAGGCTCGGGTCGAGCGCTACTGCTTAGGCATCGGCGGTGCTCAACAGTTCATTGCTTGGGTGCGATGCCTGCGCAAGGTCAAGCGGGCCAGCGCTGGTTTCCATAGAGCGGATTCGGGCAGGCGGACGTTAGTTCCTGCCTGCCTCTGCCTGCCTGCCTCTACCTGCCAAGACGTCCCGCCAGGACCTTGCGCCACTCGGAGAAGAATGTGCTGCGCGCAGGCGGTGCGTCGGACGGGCATTGGGCGGGCGCCGGCTTCCTGTCGGCGGGCTTGATCGGCCGGATCGGGGTGTCGTAGGCAAGCACGTCAGGCATGATGGACTCCTTGTTAAGTGGATAAGATTCCATTCTGCACTGTTCCGGATGTGGGATAAATGCTTATAATTGAATTAAGTATCCCGAAAATGGAGCAATCGAATGGATGTGTTGAACTACATGCGGCTGTTCGTCGAGGTCGCGAAGCGCAAGAGTTTCCGCGGCGCGGCGGAGGCGCTCGACATGCCGAATTCGACTCTTTCGCGCAATATCGCCGAATTGGAGAAGGCCATCGGCGTGCTGCTGCTGCACCGCTCCACCAGGCGGGTGGAACTGACGGTCGCCGGCGAGCTGTATTTCAAGCGCTGCCAAAGCATCGTGGAGGAAGCGCTCTGCGCGCACGAGTCGTTTCGCGACGTCGCCGAAAGGCCGGTGGGCACGCTGCGCGTGTCGATGACCCCGGATTTCGGCGTCGGCTACCTGGCGCCCATGCTCGGTGAATTTGCCGCGGCCTACCCGCTGATCAAATTCGATTTCGACCTGTCCTCGCGCGTGGTGGACCTGCAGTCCGATCCGTTCGACATGGCCATCCGGTTGGGGGCTGCGCCGACCGCTCCTTCGAGCCTGGTGGCGCGGCAGATCGCACTGCTGCCTCGCTACCTGTATGCGTCGCCCGGCTATCTGGCGCGCGCGGCGCCGCTCACCCACGCGAACGATCTGGCCAACCACGTCATCTGCATGGGGACACGCTCCAGCCGGGAGACCGATGTGTGGCGCCGCCTGATGCGCGGCGATGAAATCGTCGAGATCATGGGCGGTTCGCGATTTATCTCGAACAGTGCGGCGTTGAGCATGGAATGGGCGGCGAATTCGGTCGGCATCGCGGGCCTGGACCCGCAAATCGCCTGTGCGAATGTGGCGGCGGGCCGCCTGGTGCGGGTGCTGCCCGACTGGCAATTGGAACCGGTCGCGCTGCACGTCATCACCGATACGCGGCACCTGCCCGCGCGCACCAAGCTGTTCATCTCATTTCTCAAGGCCCGTCTGAGTCAACCGGGAATCTGCTGGCAAGCCGACTGTCACTGATCGTTCCCGGAGAGTGGCAGGTCCGCGGAACCAGCCCCTCCTTGCCTACAGCGACTTGAGGAAGCCGCGCAGCGTATCGGCCAACATGTCGGGCTGGTCGAACATGACGAAGTGGCGCGATGGCGCGATCGACACCACCTGCAGCTTCGGCGTGCCGGCCATCAGCGACGTGTAATAGTCCTTCGCCATCTCGCGCGTCAGGCCGCGCTGCACCGCGTCCGGCTCGAAGTAGGGTGCGACCAGCAGCACCGGCACGGTGATGTCCTTCAGGCCGGGGCGGAAGTCGGCCGCGATCAGCGCCGCCGCCGCTTCGCCGACCGCGCCCGGATCGCTGCGCGCGGACAGCTTCGCCAGTTCGTCGGCGCGCTCCATGTCGACCACGCCGGTGCCGCGCATGAACTGTTGCTGGTCGAGGGCGAACTGCTCGGCGCTGGAGCTGGCCATGCGCGCCTTCATGGCGCCGCCAATGGCCGCGCGCTGTGCCGCCGGCATGCTCTCGGTCCGGGGCATGACCGGCAGGCCGTCGATCGCCACCACGCCGCGGATCAGGGCCGAATCCTGCTCGGCGAACGCGATCGACAGCGCGCCGCCCAGGCTGTGGCCGACCAGCACCGGCTTGTCGAGCTTGCGCGAGACGATCAACTGGCGCAGCGACTGGCGCGCATTGTCGATCGGGTTGCCGGCCATCGGCGCGCGGCCGTCGAAGCCGGCCAGCGTCACGACATACACCACGTGCTCGGCGCTGAACCGGCGCACGGTGTCCTGCCAGGCCCACGAACCGCCGCTCAATCCGGGGATCAGGATCATCGGCGAGCCGCGCTGGCCGTGGCGCTCGACCAGCATCCCGTTCACTTCGAAGCTCTCCGCGGGTGCGATGGTGGCTGCGTAGCGGTTCTGCGGCGCCGGCGCTTCCGCGGCAAAGGATGGGGCGCAGGCGCCGAGGATCAATGCCAACAACAGTGCTGCTTTCATGATGACTCCTGGTCAGGGTTGAAAATCGATTCGATCGGCTTGCCGAACAGCCGCGAAATGGCGAAGGCGAGCGGCAGACTGGGGTCGTAACGCCCGGTCTCGAGGGCGTTGACGGTCTGGCGCGACACGTCGAGCAGGTCGGCCAGGTGGGCCTGGCTCCAGCCATGCTCCGCGCGCAGCTGGCGGATGATGTTGTTCATCGCGACAGCCATCCGCGCACGCCATTGACAAGGCCCCACGAGATTCCCATCACAATCCAGACGGCGAACATCGAGATCTTGGGGAAACCGGCGGTTTCGAGGAAGCCGTAGGTGAAGCTCAGGCCCGCGGTGATGGCGGCGGCGATCGAAAAGGCTTCGAGCATCCGGGCGCGCTGGTATTCGTCGATGCGCGACAAGTTGCGTGCGATGGCCCAGATCATCAGGCCGAAGCCGGCCATCGGCATCACCAGGATGGCGGTGCGCAGGGCGCCTTCGGCCATCGGACGTCCGAGGCGGATGGAGCCGACCAGCAGGATCGCGTACACCAGGATCGACAGCCACAGTTCGCGGCGGTAGGACTTCGCGACTCGTTTTTCGTGCTGCATTTTGCGTCTCCATGTAGTAAAGTATGCTTTACATACTAGACGCGCCAATTTCGGATGTCAAGTACCCTTTACATCTATTTTCGCGACCTGATCTCGACTACAATTCGGCCCTTTCCACGTTCAGATCGAAAACCCGCATGGCTCCAATGAATCCCCGCGTTGCCGTGATCGGCGGCGGCCCGGCCGGCCTGATGGCGGCCGAGGTGCTGAGCCAGGCCGGCGCGCGCGTCGACCTGTACGACGCGATGCCGTCGGTCGGCCGCAAGTTCCTCCTGGCGGGGAAGGGCGGCATGAACATCACCCATTCCGAGCCAGCCGCGGATTTCGTCGGGCGTTACGGCGCGCGGGCGGAGCAGGTCGGCGCGTGGCTGGCGCAGTTCGATGCGGCGGCGGTGCGCGAGTGGATCCATGGTCTCGGCATCGACACCTTCGTCGGCAGCTCGGGCCGGGTATTCCCGACCGATATGAAGGCGGCGCCGTTGCTGCGCGCCTGGCTGCACCGCCTGCGCGAAGCCGGCGTGCAGTTCCACATGCGCCATCGCTGGCTGGGATGGCGCGGCGAAGAGCTGGTGTTCGCCAGCCCCGAAGGCGAGCAGCTGGCGCAGCCCGACGCAGTGGTACTCGCGCTCGGTGGCGGAAGCTGGGCGCGCCTGGGATCGGACGGCGCGTGGGTTCCGCTATTGGAAGAAAAGGCGGTCGCGGTGGCGCCGCTGGCGCCGTCCAACTGCGGTTTCGATGTCGACTGGAGCGAGCATTTCAGCAGCCGTCACGCGGGCGATCCGCTGCTGACGGTGGCGATCGAATCCATCGGTGCTGACGGCAAACCCGTGCGGCGCAAGGGCCAGTTCGTCGTCACCGCGACGGGCGTTGAAGGCAGCCTGATTTACGCGCTGTCGGCGCCTCTGCGTGACCAGATCGCCAAGCATGGCAGCACCACCATCTGGCTCGACCTGGCGCCGGATTTCAGCGAGGACCGGGTGTACGACGAAGTGACCCATCCGCGCGGCGCGCGCTCGATGTCGAGCCACCTGCAAAGCCGGCTGGGGATCAAGGGTGTGAAGTCCGGACTGCTGCGCGAATGCCTGGACAAGGAAGCATTCGCCGATCCGGCACGGCTCGCGGCGGCCATCAAACGCCTGCCAGTGGTGCTGAAACGCGCGCGTCCGATCGACGAGGCGATCAGCAGCGCAGGCGGCGTCCGTTTCGATGCGCTGGAGCCGGACACCCTGATGCTGCGCGCCTTGCCGGGCGTGTTCGTGGCGGGCGAGATGATCGACTGGGAGGCGCCGACCGGAGGCTATCTGCTGACCGCGTGTTTTGCGAGCGGCCGAGCCGCAGCGCGCGGGGTCCTGAACTGGCTTCCCGAGCGTCCTACCTGCGAAGGCAGGGACCCACGCTGAGCGTGCGAACCAGGTAAAGAGGATTCAGCATGGGTCCCTGCCTTCGCAGGGATGACGGTCTTCAGTCTGTCGAATAAGGTGCGACGTCCGTTACGGCTTGAACGCGACTTCGCCGGTACCGTTGCGGCTGACGTTGCGCTGCGCCGGGCCGCCATAGACGACCGCGTCGCCGCTGCCGCGCAGCGTCACATCCACCGATTTGAGCGCGGTGACGACCGCGTCGCCCGATCCCATCATCTGCAGGTTGACCTCGTCGGCACTCAGGTGGCGCGCAATGACGTCGCCCGAACCGGTCTGCTCGGCCTTGAACTGCCTGGTCGAGCCGACCACTGTCAACCTGCCCGAACCGACCACCGCCACTTCGACCTTGTCGCTGGCGCCGCCGTTCATTTCTAGCTCGCCGCTGCCGTGGATTTCGGCCCTGACTTCCTTGTAGCGGCCGTTGAACTTGACGTTGCCCGAGCCGTCCAGGTTCACTTCGATGCGGTCGCCGCTGAAGCCGTTGATGGTGCTGTCGCCGTTGCCGCGCACCGCGATGTCCTCGATCGACGGCAGCACCAGCGTCACCTGCAGCGGATGGCGATGGTGCAGCAGCATGCCGGTGGTGCCGATGTGCAGGGTGCCGTCGGAACCCCGGGTGGTGTCGATGTTGCCGAGCAGGCGCTGTTCGCCGCGCACCACCAGTGAGGGCACGGCGCCCTGGCGCAAGGTCAGGTCGATCGGTCCGTTCAGGTCGATCCCGCGGATGTCGCCGCTGACCGTGCGCGTTTCGGTTTGCACGGCGCGGCCGGCGCCGTTCGAGGGATTGCTGATTCCCTGGGCCCTCAGCATGCTGTACGACAGGCCGATCAGCAGGAAGGCCAGCACCAGCAGGCTGAATCCAACTTTCATTAATGAGCGCATGCGTGTCTCCGTCGCGGTCAGCTGCCCTTGAGCAGCGAGTAATTCATTTGAACGTAACGCTTGATGCCAACGAACGTGTACTTGGTCACGACAAGGCTGAGCAGGAACAGGATGATCGACCCGACCACCATGGCCAGGCCGAAGAAGGTCTGGGTAGTGCGCGAACCGGCGTCCAGGTCGGTCGAGATGCGGATGCCGCGGCCGGCCACTTCCTCGGCGCGCTTGATGACTTCCGGAGATGGTTCGCCGTCGGCGTTGTCGGTGGCGTGGGCCGGCGGCGCGTCCTGCGGCTTGTCCTGGGACACGCGGATGCCGGTGTCGCCGATGGTGATCTTGGTCTCGGCGTCGCCCACGTCCCTGCCGTCGATGACGAAGTGGCGCAGCGGGCCGTCGAGCACCAGCTCGTTGGCGCCGGACAGGCCGCTGGCGGTAATGGCGATGCCGCCGATGTAAAAGCCCAGCGCGGCGGCGTACATCGCGGCCAGCAGCGAGGCGTAGACCGCGGCCGGCACCACCATGAACAGGTTGAAGATCGCCAGGCCGATGGCGGAGACGATGAAGCGCAGCAGGTTGAAGGGATTGCGCTTCTGCTCGAATGCCGACAGGTGCGAGCTGGCGCGCAAAGTCATCGCGATCTTCTTCGGGTCGTCGAGTTCCTGCGCGATGTCCTCTTCGGTGCGACCGGCGGACACGCCGTCGACGAAACGCTGATCGTAATACGCCAGCGTCTTCGCCTGCAGTTCCGGCGCCAGGCCGGTCATGGCCCGCTTCAGCGCGTCGAGAAATTCCAGTTTGCCCATTTCAATTTCCGTGTGGTGCTACAAGTGCAATGTTGGCGGCCGCCTTCGTCCCGCCGATCAGCTCCGGCTGGACAATCACGACTGTGCTTGCGGCAACGATTGCCAGCAGTGCCAGGGTGCGAATGCCAAGTTGCAGGTTCATGATGGTGTCCGGTGGAAGGTGCCAGTGTCGATGGTGCTACTGTACCGACCGCGCCCGGGCGAAACCACCGGGATGCGACAGGCTGCAAGATTCGCGGGGCAGGCGACGCTATAGGGCGATAATCGCTCGCGCCGCTGAGCCCAGGCGTTGGACTTCGACTCATGCCAACGCCCGCGCCGCCGCCACCCCGCTGCGCACCGCCGTTTCGAGGGTTGCCGGATAGTCACTGGCCGTGTAGTCGCCGGCCAGCGCCAGTCCGGGCAGCGCGGTTTGCACCGGCGGCCGCGGCAGGCCCGGCGTGCAGGAAAACGTCGCCCGCTTTTCGGTGATCACCTGGGTCCAGCTCGGGCTGGCGAGTCCGAATATTTCCGTCAGTTGCTGTGCGATCGCCTGCGCCAGCGCCGCCTGACCGAGCGCCGCGGCGTCGAGCGACGCGCTGACGACCACGGACAACAGGCCCGACTGGCCGGCGTCGAGCTGACCGCGGTCGAACACGAACTGGCCCCAGCGGCCGGTTTCCGGATCGTCGATCAGCGCGTAGAAAGGCTGGACGAGCCGCACGCCGGCATCGTATTGCAGGTAACAGGTGGTGATCGGTTCGTACCCGAACACCGACAGCGACTCCGCCAGCCCCGGCGCCAGGGCCGCGGCGGCGGGCGGCGGCACCGCCAGCACTACCGAATCGAACGCCAAGCTGCATGCGCCGCCGACCGCGGCGCCGGTCGCCTCCACCTGCCAGCCACCCCCGCTTGCCTCGATGGCTGCCACTTTCGCGCCACAATGCACGGCGCCGCCCCGCTGTTCGACAAAGGCTGCCGCCGCGCGCGGGAACAAGGTGTGCAGGTCCAGTCGCGGCAGCAGCATGTCCGAAGCGGCGCGCTTCGCGCCCAGGCTGTCGCGCAGCACCGCGAGAAATACCCTGGCGGACGCGCGCTCAGGCGGCGTGTTCAGCGCGGCGAGGCACAGCGGGCGCCACATCAGCTGCACCAGCCGCGGCGTCTGGTCGAAGCGCTCCAGCAGTTCGCTGACGCTGCAATCGACGTTCAGTTGCCAGCCCATCCAGCGCGCGGTCGACGAGAAGCGCGCCAGCGCCATCTTGTCGGCGAACGCGAGGCCGCTGGCGCGCAGCAGCGCGGCTGCCATGTGCAGCGGCGCGGGCAGGCGCGGTGCGACGAAGTCCATGCCGCCGCTGGCAGGCGGATAGCGCATCTGCAGCGGCAGGTGCAGCAGCGCCGCCTTCGGATCCACGCCGACCCGGTTCAGCAGCCGCAGCGTCTCGTTGTAAGCGCCAAGCAGGATGTGCTGGCCGTTGTCGAGCATCCGGCCGTGCAGCTCCACCGCGCGCGCGCGTCCGCCCAAGGTGCGCGCCGCTTCGAACAGCGTGACGGCGCAGCCGGCGCCGGCCAGCTCCACCGCCGCGGCGCAACCCGCCCAGCCGCCGCCGACGACGGCGACGCGTTTGCCCGAATCAGCCACGGATGTAGGTTTTCCACGCCAGCCAGAGCTTGCGCAGCGGGGTCAGCGAAGTGCGATGGGTCAGCACGTTGAAGTTGTCGCGCTCGATTTCGCCGAGCACGGCGCGGTAGATCGCCGCCATCATCAGGCCGGGACGCTGGGCGCGCCGGTCTTCCAGCGGCAGCAGCGCGAACGCTTCGTCATAGGTGGCTTGCGCGCGCGCCGACTGGAACTTCATCAGCGCCTCGAACTTGTCGCTGTGGCGCGCGTTGAGCAGGTCCGCCGCCGTTACGCCGAACTGCTGCAGTTCGCTGATCGGCAGGTAGATGCGGCCCTTGCGCGCGTCTTCGCCAACGTCGCGGATGATGTTCGTCAGCTGGAAGGCCAGGCCCAGCTTCTCGGCGTATTCGAGCGTGCGCGGATTGGTCACGCCGAAAATGCTGGCCGACAGGATGCCGACCACGCTGGCGACGTGCCAGCAGTATTTTTTGAGGGCAGGGTAGTCGAGGTAGCGCGACTGGTTCAGGTCCATTTCCATGCCGTCGATGATCGCCTGCATGTGCTGCTCCTGCAGGTTGTAGACGGCCAGGTGCGGCTGCAGCGCCAGCATTACGGGATGGGTGCCGCCGCCCTTGTACATGGCCGACACTTCGGTGCGCCACCAGGCCAGCTTGATGCGCGCGATCGATTCGTCGGTCGCTTCGTCGACCGTGTCGTCCACTTCCCGGCAGAACGCGTACAGCGCGGTAATCGCCCGGCGCCGTTCGGGCGGCAGGAACAGGAAGCTGTAGTAGAAGCTGGAGCCGCTCTGGACGGTTTTTTGCTGGCAGTATTCGTCGGGGGACATGGATAAAAATGCAATTATTGGCGAATCGAAGCCGCTATTCTATAGGTCCGGCAGGCAATGCGGGCCGTGGACGCATGGATTTTTGGCTGCGGCGGCGACAAAGATCGGGCGAGACCGGCAGCGCACGCATCGCCGGGGTCTGGTCCCGCGGACCTGACCCCATCTTGATCTGTCGAGATTCTTAACATGGGGTCAGGTCCGCAGGACCGGACCCCTCATCCACAAGGCGCGCCAGGCGACGATCAGCCAGTCGAAAGGCCCGAGTTTCGGGCGGCGCGTAAAGACGTCGTAATCGGCGCGTTCGATCGATTCGAGGATGCGCAGGCCGCCTTGCACCACCAGCCGCAGTTCCCAGCCGATGCGGCCCGGCAGGCGCAGCGCCAGCGGGGCGCCCGACAGCATCACCGCACGGGCGCGCGCCACTTCGAACGCCATCAGCTCACGCCAGCGCGCATCGGCCGTCCAGCCGCGCAGCGCGGCCGGGTCCACGCCGAAGCGCGCCAGGTCGTCTGCCGGCAGGTAGATGCGGTCTTTTTCGCGGTCGATGGCGACATCCTGCAGGAAGTTGATCAGCTGTAAGGAAGAGCAGATCGCATCGGATTCGCGTACATTATTCTCATCCGCGGCGCCGTACAGGCACAGCATCAACAGCCCGACCGGGTTGGCCGAGCGCCGGCAGTAGTCGAGCAGGGCGGCAAAATCCGGGTAGCGCTTGACAGCGACATCCTGCCGGAACGCGGACAGCAGGTCGCGAAACGGCTGCAGCGGCAGCTTGTACTGGCTGATCACGGCGGCCAGGCGCGCGAACATCGGGTCGTCCGTCGCTTCGCCGCGGGCGATCGCGTCCAGCGCCTGTTCGTAGCGCGCCAGCCCTGCCAGGCGTTCTGCGGGCGTGGCGTCGCCCTCATCGGCGATGTCGTCGGCACTGCGGGCGAACGCGTAGATCGCCTCGACCGCGGGCACCAGCCGTTTGGGCAGCAGGAAGGAGGCAACCGGGAAATTTTCGTAGTGATCGACAGGCATGGACAGTAAATGACGCAAAAGTCATTTGTTTGGAATTGCGGTTATAATAATTTCAAAATAGAAAGCTTGTCGCCTTAGCTGCCGCATAATAAAGGAAATCATCGTGTCCGCATCCAAATTCGCGCGCCGGGCCTTTGCGCTCGCTGCCTTTGCCACCTTGTTGTCCGCCTGCTCCAAAGCCCCCGAAAAGACCGAGGAAATCCGTCCCGTGCGCACCATGACGCTGGCTGCCGGCAGCGTCGGCGTCAACGCCGAGTTTTCCGGCGAGGTGAAGCCCCGCTTCGAATCGCGGCTGGCGTTTCGAGTCGGCGGCAAGATCACCGCGCGCAAGGTCGATGTCGGCAGCGCGGTCAAGCGCGGCGACGTGCTGATGCAGCTCGACCCGCAGGACCTGAAGCTGTCCGCGGCCCAGGGGCTGGCAAATTTGCGAGCCGCCGAAACGAACCGCGATCTGGCGCGCGCGGAGATGAAGCGCTACCAGGAGCTGCGCAGCAAGAACTTCGTCAGCCAGGCCGTGATCGACGCGAAGGTGTCCGCGTACAAGGCGGCGCAAGCCAGCGTCGATGCGGCGCAGGCGGGCTACCGCGGCCAGTCCAACCAGGCCGGCTACGCCACGCTGGTGTCCGACATCGAGGGCGTGGTAACGGCGGTCGATGCCGAAGTGGGCCAGGTGGTCACTCCTGGCGCGCCGGTGGTGCGGGTGGCGCGGCTGGACGAAAAGGAGATCGTCATCGGTGTCCCTGAGGACAAGGTCGACACCTTGCGCAAGGTGGCCGACGTGACGGTGCGGCTGTGGGCCAATCCGGGCGTGGTCATTCCGGGCAAGGTGCGCGAAGTGTCGCCGGTGGCCGATCCCGCCACGCGCACCTACCAGATCAAGGTGTCGATTCCAGCGGCGCAGCAGGGCGTCAAGCTGGGCATGACGGCGCAAGTGCAGTTTTCGTCCAACTCCGCCAGCCCACGCATCGTCGTGCCTTTGAGCGCGCTGGTGCAGGAAAAGGGCGTGACGTCGGTGTGGGTGGTCGAGAACGGCGCGGTGCGCATGGCGCCGGTGCAGATCGGCGGCGTGTCCGGCAACGACGTGGTGCTGGTCTCGGGCGCCGCGCCGGGCCAGGTGGTCGTGACGGCCGGCGCCAACCTGCTCAAGGCCGGCCAGAAGGTCAAGCTGATGCCCGCCGAGGCCGCGAAATGAAGGGCTTCAACCTGTCGCGCTGGGCGCTCGAACACATTCCGCTCACGCGCTACCTGATCGCCGCGCTGCTGATCGGCGGGATCGTCAGCTACGCCAGCCTCGGCCAGGACGAGGATCCGCCGTTTACCTTCCGTAACATGGTGGTGCGCGCCGTGTGGCCGGGCGCCACCGCGGTGCAGATGGCCGAACAGGTCACCGACAAGCTCGAACGCAAGCTGCAGGAGACGCCGTACATCGACAAGATCAAGAGCTACTCGAAGCCGGGCGAAACCTTGATCATCCTGCAGCTGCGCGAATCGACGCCGCCAAAAGAGACCGCGGCGTCCTGGTACCAGGTGCGCAAGAAGCTGGGCGACATCGCCGCCACCTTGCCGGCCGGCGTGCGTGGCCCGTTCTTCAACGACGAATTCGGCGACACCTACGGCTCGATCGTCGCGCTGTCGGGCGAAGGCTTCAGCTATAAAGAGGTGAAGGATTACGCCGACTTCGTGCGCCAGCAATTGCTGCGGGTGCCGCTGGTGGCCAAGGTCGAACAATTCGGCGTGCAGGAAGAGAAGATCAATATCCTCCTGTCGCACAAGAAGTTCGCCCAGCTTGGCTTGCCGTTCGAGGCCATCGTCAGCCAGATCGCCACCCAGAACGCGGTGGAATCGACCGGCGTGCTCGTCACGCCCACCGACAACCTGCAAGTGCGCGTGACCGGCGCGCTCAAGACGGTCAAGGAACTCGAAGATCTGCAGTTGCAGGCGCCAGGGTCTGACCCCGCGGGGTCAGACTCCAGACGTACGGTGCGTCTGGGCGACATCGCCACCATCAAGCGCGAATACCAGGATCCGCCGCAGGACAAGATGCGCTTCAACGGCATGGAGGTGATCGGGCTGGGCGTGTCGATGGAGAAGGGCGGCAACATCATCGAAATGGGCAAAGGCCTCGATGAGACGCTGGCGCGGATCAAGTCGCAGCTGCCGGTGGGGATCGAGCTGCACCGCGTGTCGAACCAGCCGCGCGCCGTCACCGAGTCGGTCAGCGAGTTCATTCACACCCTGATCGAGGCGGTGCTGATCGTGCTGGGGGTGAGCTTCGTCGCGCTCGGACTGCACACCAAGCCGCTGCGCCTGGACGTGCGGCCCGGCCTGGTGGTGGCGCTGACCATCCCGCTGGTGCTGGCGATTACCTTCCTGTTCATGAACGTGCTGTCGATCGACCTGCACAAGATATCGCTCGGCGCCCTGATCATCGCGCTTGGCCTGCTGGTGGACGACGCCATCATCGCCGTTGAAATGATGGTGCGGAAAATGGAGGAGGGCCTGTCGCGCTTCGAAGCGGCGACCTTCGCCTTCACTTCCACCGCGATGCCGATGCTGACCGGCACCCTGATCACTGCGGCCGGCTTCCTGCCGATCGGGCTGGCCAAGTCGGCCGCGGGCGAATACACCTTCACGATGTTCTCGGTGAACGCGATCGCGCTGCTGGTGTCGTGGGTGGCGGCGGTGATGTTCACGCCCTACATCGGCTTCCTGCTGCTGAAGGTCAAACCGCATGCGCACGGCGAGAGCGAGCACGACGTGTTCGACACGGAAGGCTACCGGCGCTTCCGGCGCCTGGTCGATCGCTGCGTCGAGTGGCGCAAGACCACCATCGCGCTGACCTTGCTGGTGTTCGCGCTGGGCGTATTCGGTTTCAACTTCATCGAGAAGCAGTTCTTCCCCGATTCGAGCCGGCGCGAGCTGATGGTGGAGATGTGGCTCCCGGAGGGCGCGGCATTCCCGGCCAACGAAGCGCAGGTGAAGAAGTTCGAGGCCTTCATCCGCAGGCAGCCGGGCGTGGAAAGCGTGACCAGCTACGTGGGCACGGGCAGCCCGCGCTTCTACCTGCCGCTCGACCAGATATTCCCGCAGACGAACGTGTCGCAGATCGTCGTGCTGCCGACCGACCTCGCCGCGCGCGAGACGCTGCGCAAGAAGATCGTCGAGGTGTTCAAGACAGACTTCCCCGAAGTGCGCGGGCGCGTGAAGCTGCTGCCGAACGGGCCGCCGGTGCCGTATCCGGTGCAGTTCCTGGTCGCCGGCCCGGACGTGAACATCGTGCGCAAGCTCGCCGACCAGGTCAAGGACATCCTGCGCGCCAATCCCAATGCGCTGGGCGTGAACGACAACTGGAACGAATCGGTGAAGGTGCTGCGCCTCGAGCTTGACCAGGACAAGCTGCGCGCGCTCGGCGTGTCGTCGCAAAGCGTGATGCGCGCGGCGAACACCATCCTGTCGGGCACGCCGATCGGCCAGTTCCGTGAAGAGAACCGGCTGATCGACATCGTGGTGCGCGAGCCGTACGAGGAGCGCGCGACGATGGAACTGCTGAACGACTCGACGATCGCGACGGCGTCGGGCAAGACGATCACGATCTCGCAGATCGCCAGGCCGCATTTCGTGTGGGAGCCCGGCGTGGTGTGGCGCGAAGGGCGCGAATGGGCGATCACGGTGCAGTCCGATGTGGCCGACGGCATCCAGGGGCCGACCGTATCGGCGCAGGTGGGCGAGAAGCTGGCGGGCTTGCGCGCCAGCCTGCCGCCCGGCTACGCCATCAAGCTGGCCGGCGCCGCGGCCGACAGCAAGGCGGCCGAAGCGTCGATCACGGCCAACGTGCCGCTGGTGCTGTTCATCGTGTTCACCTTGCTGATGCTGCAGCTGCACAGCTTCTCGCGCGCGGTAATGGTGTTCCTCACCGGCCCGCTAGGCATCGCCGGCGCAGCGATGGCGCTCCTGATCCTGCACCGGCCGTTCGGCTTCGTGGCCAATCTCGGCGTGATCGCGCTGTTCGGCATGGTGATCCGCAATTCGGTGATCCTGGTCGACCAGATCGAAAAAGACATCGCCAACGGCGCCGAGCCGTGGGACGCGATCGTCGAGTCGGCGGTGCGGCGCTGCCGGCCGATCATCCTGACGGCAGCCGCTGCGGCGTTGGCGATGATCCCGCTGTCGCGCTCCGTGTTCTGGGGGCCGATGGCGGTGGCGATCATGGGCGGGCTGGTGGTGGCGACGGGCTTGACCCTGCTGTTCCTGCCGGCCCTGTATGCGGCTTGGTTCCGGGTGAAGAAGCCGGCGGCTGGGGTCTGACCCGCAGGGGAAGATCCTGGCCGTCGCCCCTGCGCAGGCAGGGGCCCATGCTGACTAACTCATGCTCAGTATGGGTTCCTGCCTGCGCAGGAACGACAAGCCTGGGGCGACATCGAAAAAAGCCCTGTCGTGTCAGAAAATACAGTAAAATACCGGGTTGAAGTTGTAGCCCCTAACCAAGGCAGTGCAGGGCGGCCGGTTTCATTGTCGGGCGCCCTTTGTGTTTTCCGGCGGCTGGTATTGGCCGGCCGACCAGGTGCATCCGGTACAATCCGGCTGCGATCCCGCGAGGATGGCGAAATTGGTAGACGCACCAGGTTTAGGTCCTGACGCCAGCAATGGTGTGGGGGTTCGAGTCCCCCTCCTCGCACCACGAATGATATTGACACTTTTTTTGGACGATTTTTACAATGGCAACTGCAGTCGAAACCCTGGGTAAACTCGAGCGTCGCATGACGATCTCTTTTCCGCTGGCTGACGTCCGTACGGAAGTTGAAAAGCGCTTGAAGCAGCAGGCCAAAACGGCCAAGGCGCCGGGCTTCCGCCCAGGCAAGGTTCCTCTGAAGATGGTCGCAGCCCAGTACGGCTACCAGATCGAATCGGACGTGCTGAACGACAAAGTTGGCCGCGCCTTTAACCAGGCCGCCAACGAAAACGAACTGCGCGTTGCCGGTTTCCCGAAAATCGAGCCGAAAGAAGACAGCGCCGAAGGCATGCTGAGCTTTGACGCGACCTTCGAAGTCTATCCGGAAGTTGCCGTCGGCGACCTGTCGGCCGTCGAAATCGAGACCGTCAAGGCCGACGTGTCGGACGCCGAGATCGACAAGACCATCGACATCCTGCGCAAGCAGCGCGTGCACTACCACACCAAGGGCGAAGCTGGCGAACACGGCGACGGCGGCGAAGCTGTCGCAGCCAACGGCGACCGCGTGACCGTGGACTTCGTCGGCTCGATCGACGGCGTGGAGTTCCCAGGCGGCAAAGCTGAAGACTACGCATTCGTGCTCGGCGAAGGCCGCATGCTGCCGGAATTCGAAGCGGCGACCGTTGGCCTGAAAGTGGGCGAGTCGAAGACTTTCGACCTGGCCTTCCCGGCGGACTACCACGGCAAGGATGTGGCCGGCAAGACTGCCCAGTTCACCATCACCCTGAAGGCGCTCGAGTGGGCCCACCTGCCGGAAGTCGATGCTGAATTCGCCAAGTCGCTGGGCATCGAAGACGGCGACGCCGCCAAGATGCGCGCCGACATCAAGACCAACCTCGAGCGCGAAGTCGCCGGCCGCGTCAAGGCCCGCAACAAGGAAGCCGTGATGGACGCCCTGGTCAAGGTCACCGACATGGAGGTGCCGAAGGTCATGATCGCCCAGGACACCGAGCGCCTGGCCGAGATGACCCGCCAGGACATGGCGCAGCGCGGCATGGACGTCAAGAACATGCCATTCCCGCCAGAGCTGTTCGCCACCAAGGCAGAGCGCCGTGTGCGCCTGGGCCTGATCCTGTCGAGCCTGGTTTCGGAAAATAACCTGCAAGCCACGCAAGAGCAGGTGAAGGCCCAGATCGAAGACTTCGCGCAGAGCTACGAAGATCCGAAGGAAGTGCTGAAGTACTACTACAGCGACCGTCGCCGCCTGGCTGAGGTCGAAGCCCTTGTATTGGAAGAAAACGTCGTTAACTACGTCCTGGGCAAGGCGAAGGTCACCGCGAAAGAAGTAGCCTTCGACGAATTGATGGGCAGCAACGCACAAGCTTAAAGTTGCTTTAAGCTGCGGTCAGATAACGAGGAAAGAGAAGCCATGAATCATAATCCGGCATTGGACACACAAGCACTTGGCCTCGTGCCGATGGTGGTCGAGCAGAGTGGGCGCGGCGAGCGCGCCTACGACATTTACTCGCGCCTGCTGAAGGAACGCGTGATTTTCCTGGTGGGCCCGGTCAATGACCAGATGGCAAACCTGATCGTGGCGCAGCTGCTGTTCCTGGAGAGCGAAAATCCCGACAAGGACATTTCGCTCTACATCAACTCGCCTGGCGGCTCGGTCTCGGCCGGCCTGGCGATCTTCGATACCATGAACTTCATCAAGCCCGACGTCTCGACGCTGTGCACCGGCATGGCCGCCTCGATGGGCGCCTTCCTGCTGGCCGCTGGCGCCAAGGGCAAGCGTTTCTCGTTGCCGAACTCGCGCATCATGATTCACCAGCCTTCGGGCGGCTCGCAAGGGCAGGCCTCGGACATCGAAATCCAGGCCAAGGAAATCCTGTACCTGCGCGAGCGCCTGAACAAGATCCTGGCCGACCGTACCGGCAAGACGATGGAACAGATCCACAAAGATACCGACCGCGATCGTTTCATGTCGGGCGAAGAAGCCGCCGACTATGGACTGATCGACAAGGTATTGACCAGCCGAGCATGATGCACGCCGGGGTCAGGCTTCTGGTCGGGCCCCGGGTGGTGTTGCTGAAAACGCCCGAGCGCTTCAACGTTCGGGCGTTTCGTTTTTATTTCGGGTAGCATGGCACTTATCGGCACCTTGTTGCGCACCCGTATTAGCGTTATATTCACAGCAATCTTTTAGAAATCTGCCCCATGTCAGACAAAAAATCCTCCAGCGGCGAAAAACTCCTGTACTGCTCGTTCTGCGGCAAGAGCCAGCACGAGGTGAAGAAGCTCATCGCCGGCCCGTCCGTGTTCATCTGCGACGAGTGCATCGATCTGTGCAACGACATCATCCGCGACGAGACCACCAGCGTCGAGGCGGTGACGGGCGCCAAGTCCGACTTGCCGACCCCGCACGAGATCGCCGAGTTGCTCGACCAGTACGTGATCGGCCAGCAGACTGCCAAGCGCATACTGTCGGTGGCGGTCTACAACCATTACAAGCGCCTCAAGCACCTGGGCAAGAAGGATGACGTCGAGCTGGCCAAGTCGAACATCCTGCTGGTGGGACCGACCGGCTCGGGCAAGACCCTGCTGGCCCAGACCCTGGCGCGCATGCTCAACGTCCCGTTCGTGATCGCCGATGCGACCACGCTGACGGAAGCCGGCTATGTCGGCGAGGACGTCGAGAACATCATCCAGAAGCTGCTGCAAAGCTGCAACTACGAAGTCGAGAAGGCCCAGCGCGGCATCGTCTACATCGACGAGATCGACAAGATTTCGCGCAAGTCGGACAATCCGTCGATTACCCGCGACGTCTCGGGCGAAGGCGTGCAGCAGGCGCTTCTGAAACTGATCGAAGGCACGATGGCATCGGTGCCGCCGCAGGGCGGGCGCAAGCACCCGAACCAGGACTTCGTCCAGATCGACACGACCAACATCATGTTCATCTGCGGCGGCGCTTTCGACGGCCTGGTCAAGATCATCCAGAACCGCTCGGAAAAGAGCGGCATCGGCTTCTCGGCCAGCGTCAAGAGCCAGACCCAGCGCGCCAACAGCGAAATTTTGCTGGAAGCCGAGCCGGAAGACCTGATCAAGTTCGGCCTGATTCCGGAACTGGTCGGCCGCCTGCCGGTCGTCGCCACGCTCAACGAGCTGACCGAAGACGCGCTGATCCAGATCCTGGTCGAGCCGAAAAACGCGCTGATCAAGCAATATTCCAAGTTGCTGGAAATGGAAGGCGCCGAGCTGGAAATTCGTCCGGCCGCGATGCACGCAATTGCCCGCAAGGCATTGGCGCGCAAGACCGGCGCGCGCGGTTTGCGTTCGATCCTGGAACATGCTTTGCTCGATGTGATGTACGAATTGCCAAATCAGCAAAACGTCGTCAAGGTCGTAATTGATGAAAATACGATCACGAATGGCGCCAAACCGTTACTGATTTACAGCGAACCGGCCAAAGCATCGGGGGAAAACTGAAATTTCCCCGCACACATGCGACAAATCCGGTGTGCGGGTTAATTCTTGGCGGTACAATTTATCTCAAAAAAAGAATCAGGCTTCAATCGAAAAGCCACTCGCGGCACTTGCCGTGCGGTGGCTTTTTTATTTGGCGTTTAATAAACCTTTCGGACCGTGCCGGTAATTCACGTAATACATCGACGATGCAATAGAATTACTTGTCGAAAATATTTTTGCAGACCGGCCTTGTTTTCAGGCAGCGAGTGCCAACATCGTATTCACGCTTTCTATAAGGTATGCCATGACAACTTCGAAATTAACCGAGCAAACGACGCTGCCCTTATTGCCGTTGCGCGACGTGGTCGTGTTTCCGCATATGGTAATACCACTGTTTGTTGGTCGCCCTAAATCGATCAAGGCCCTCGAAGCCGCGATGGAGCAGGGCAAGAGCATCATGCTGGCCGCCCAGAAGGCCGCCGCGAAGGACGAGCCGTCGGCGTCCGACATCTACGAAATCGGCTGCGTGGCGAACATCCTGCAGATGCTTAAGCTGCCCGACGGCACCGTCAAGGTGCTGGTCGAAGGCGCCCAGCGCGCCCGCATCAACCACATCAGCGATGCGCCGACCCATTTCATCGCCGACCTGACCCCGATCAATTCGGAAATCGGCGACGATTCCGAAGTCGAGGCGATGCGCCGCGCGATCGTCCAGCAGTTCGACCAGTACGTCAAACTGAACAAGAAGATCCCGCCCGAGATCCTGGCCTCGCTGTCGGGCATCGACGACGCCGGCCGCCTGGCCGACACCGTGGCGGCGCACCTGCCGCTCAAGCTCGAGCAGAAGCAGGTCATCCTGGAAATCTTCAACGTCGCCAAGCGCCTCGAGCACCTGCTCGGCCAGCTGGAAGGCGAACTCGACATCCTGCAGGTCGAAAAGCGCATCCGCGGCCGCGTCAAGCGCCAGATGGAAAAGTCGCAGCGCGAGTACTACCTGAACGAACAGGTCAAAGCCATCCAGAAGGAACTGGGCGAGGGCGAAGACGGCGCCGACATCGACGAGCTCGAAAAGAAAGTCATCGCCGCCAAGATGCCGAAAGAGGCGCTCGACAAGGCCACCAACGAGCTGAAAAAGCTCAAGCTGATGTCGCCGATGTCCGCCGAAGCGACCGTGGTGCGCAACTACATCGACACCCTGGTCGGCCTGCCGTGGAAGAAGAAGTCCAAGGTCAACAACGACCTGTCGAACGCCGAGAAGGTGCTCGAGGGCGACCACTATGGCCTCGACAAGGTCAAGGAACGCATCCTGGAATACCTCGCGGTCCAGCAGCGCGTGGACAAGCTGAAGGCCCCGATCCTGTGCTTCGTCGGCCCTCCGGGCGTCGGCAAGACCTCGCTCGGCCAGTCGATCGCGCGTGCGACGAACCGCAAGTTCGTGCGCATGGCGCTGGGCGGCGTGCGCGACGAAGCCGAGATCCGCGGCCACCGCCGCACCTACATCGGCTCGATGCCGGGCAAGGTGCTGCAGTCGCTGTCGAAGGTCGGCGTGCGCAACCCGCTGTTCCTGCTCGACGAGATCGACAAGATGGGCGCGGACTTCCGCGGCGACCCGTCGTCGGCGCTGCTCGAGGTGCTCGATCCGGAGCAGAACCACACGTTCTCGGACCACTACATTGAAGTGGACTTCGACCTGTCGGACGTGATGTTCGTGGCGACCTCGAACTCGTACAACATCCCGCCGGCGCTGCTCGACCGCATGGAAGTGATCCGCCTGTCCGGTTACACGGAAGACGAGAAGACCAGCATCGCCCAGCGCTACCTGCTGCCAAAGCAGGTCAAGGCGAACGGCCTGAAGGAAGACGAGATCAGCGTGGCCGAGTCGGCGATCCGCGACATCATCCGCTACTACACCCGCGAAGCCGGCGTGCGTTCGCTCGAGCGCGAAATCTCGAAGATCTGCCGCAAGGTCGTCAAGATGCTCCTGCTGAAGAAGTCCGATAAAAAGGTCATCGTCAGCAACAAGAACCTCGACAAGTTCCTCGGCGTGCGGCGCTACGATTTCGGCGTCGCCGAAAAGGAAAACCAGGTCGGCCAGGTGGTCGGCCTTGCGTGGACCGAAGTGGGCGGCGACCTGCTCACCATCGAAGCGGTGCAGATTCCGGGCAAGGGCGCCGTCGTGCGCACCGGTACCTTGGGCGACGTGATGAAGGAGTCGATCGAAGCGGCCCGCACGGTGGTGCGTTCGCGCGCCAACCGCCTCGGCATCAAGAACGAAGTGTTCGAGAAGAGCGACATCCACATCCACGTGCCGGAAGGCGCGACGCCGAAGGATGGTCCATCGGCCGGTATCGCGATGACGACCGCGCTGGTGTCGGTGTTCACCGGCATCCCGGTGCGCGCCGATGTGGCGATGACGGGCGAGATCACGCTGCGCGGCGAAGTGCTGCCGATCGGCGGCCTGAAAGAGAAGCTGCTGGCGGCTCAGCGCGGCGGCATCAAGACGGTCCTGATCCCCGAGCAGAACGTCAAGGACCTGGCCGAGATCCCTGACACGGTGAAGAACAAGCTCGAGATCGTGCCGGTGCGCTGGATCGACAAGGTGCTGGAGATCGCGCTGGAACGCCTCCCTGAGGCGATCGTCGAAGCGGCGCCGGTGGCTGCCGTGCCGGCGGCGGCGCAGGCCGATGGCCAGAGCGAGGTCGTCAAGCACTAAGCGGTTCTTCAAGCAGTCAAGCAGGCGCCTTCGTGGTGCCTGTTTTTTTGTGGTGTCGTCAAAAATGGGGTCAGGTCCGCAGGACCAGACCCCGGCGCCGTGACGCGGCGCTGGCAGCATCGGGGTCTGGTCCTGCGGACCTGACCCCATCTGCGATTCGGCAATCGGCGATCACGCTTGACACACACGGTGGCGGCTTGTTTAATACGCCCTGCGGATTTTTTCCGCCGCGCGCTACCGCGTGAACTTAACAAGGGATGGGGAATCGAGTGAACAAGACAGAACTAATCGAAGAAATCGCGAAGTCGGCGGACATCACCAAGGCCTCCGCCACGCGCGCACTCGACGCCATGATGGAAGCGGTCACCACCAGCCTGAAGAACAACGACAGCGTCACGCTGGTCGGCTTCGGCACCTTCACCGTGGGCGAGCGCGCAGCGCGTACCGGCCGCAATCCGCGCACCAATGAAGCCATCAAAATCGCTGCCGCTAAAGTTCCTAAATTTAAAGCTGGCAAAGCGCTGAAAGATGCAGTAAACTAATTGCCTTTGGCGAGGTGACAATCGCCAGAAGCAGCCAGGAGTGACATCCGGGTTGGCAGTAAATTGTGTTTAACGGAGCGGTAGTTCAGTTGGTTAGAATACCGGCCTGTCACGTCGGGGGTCGCGGGTTCGAGTCCCGTCCGCTCCGCCAAAAAACACACCGAATTAGGAGTGGTAGTTCAGTTGGTTAGAATACCGGCCTGTCACGTCGGGGGTCGCGGGTTCGAGTCCCGTCCGCTCCGCCAGCATTAAGAAAGAAAGGCGAACGTGAGTTCGTCTTTTTTTTTGTCTGAAATTTAATCGCATTCTCTCGACAAGAATTGGTTGACCATGTTTGAATTTATTCGTACCCACAAGCGCCTGATGCAGATTTTGCTGATGTTGCTGATCCTGCCGTCGTTCGTGCTCGTTGGTGTCAGCAGCTACCAAGACAAGGGCGGCGACGCGAACGCCGTCGCCAACGTGAACGGCCTGAAAATCACGCAGCAGGAGTGGGAATCGGCGCAGCGCAGCCAGATCGACCGCTATCGCCAGATGATGGGCGCGCAATTCGACCAGAAGCTGTTTGAAACGCCGGAAGCCAAGAAGGCCATCCTCGACAACCTGATCGCCGAACGCGCGCTGTCGGGCGAAGTGGCGCGCAACCACCTGACCATCACCGACGCGATCCTGGCCCGTTTCTACCAGGAGCAGTTCAGCGGCGACGTCGAACGCTACAAGGCGGTCGCCGCCGCGCAGGGCCTGACCACGGTCGGCCTCGACGCCCGCGTGCGCCGCGACCTGGCGATGCAGCAGCTGACCGGCGCCGTCGAAGCGACCGCGTTCGCGCCGCGCACGGTCGCCACGCGCCTGTCCGACATCAACGACGAAGAGCGCGAAGTGCAGGAACTGGTGCTCCCGGCCAGCGAGTACGCCTCGCAAGTCAAGGTGACCGACGAGATGGTCAAGGCCTACTACGACAAGAACGGCGCGATGTTCCAGATTCCCGAGCAGGTGAAGGCGGAGTACGTGCTCTTCACGCCTGAGACGCTGGAAGGCCAGGTCGCCGTCAGCGACGCCGAGATCGCCGATTTCTACGCCAAGAACCAGCAGCGTTTCGCCACCAAGGAAGAGCGCAAGGCCAGCCACATCCTGATCACAGTGAAGAAGGACGCGACGGCCGCCGAAAAGGCAGCCGCACAGGCCAAGGCCAACGCGCTGCTCGCGCAAGTGAAAAAGAATCCAGCCGATTTCGCCAAGCTGGCCAAGGAAAACTCGCAGGATCCGGGTTCGGCCGAACTGGGCGGCGACCTGGGCGTGGTGGAGAAGGGCGCATTCGTCAAGTCCGTCGAAGACGCGATCTTCCAGCTCAAGCAGGGCGAGATCAGCGGCGTGGTGCCGTCGGAATACGGTTTCCACATCATCACCGTCACCTCGCTCAAGCCGGCGATGCAGAAGTCGCTGGAGCAGGCAAAGGACGAGATCGCCGCCGAACTGAAGAAGCAGAAGATGTCGAAGAAGTACTCGGAACTGGCGGAGCAGTTCAACAATACGCTGTACGAGCAGTCGGAGAGCCTGAAGCCTGCCGCCGACAAGCTCAAGCTGAAGATCGAGACGGTCGACAACCTGACCCGTACGCCATCGCCGGCGCTGGCCGCGGCGCCGTACAACAACGCCAAGTTCCTCGCCGCGATCTTCAGCGACGACGCAGTCAAGAACAAGCGCAACACGGAAGCGGTGCAGGCCGGTCCGAACACCCTGATCGCCGGCCGCGTGGTCGAATTCAGGCCGGCGAGCAAGCGTCCGCTGGCCGAAGTCGAGGCGGTGATCCGCCAGCGCGTAACGGTCGAAGAAGCGGCCAAGCTGGCGCACAAGGCGGGCGAGGCCAAGCTGGCCGCAGCCAAGGCGTCGGGCGATGCTGCCGGTTTCGGCGAGGCGAAGGTCGTCAGCCGCATCAAGCAGCCGGCGATCAATCCGGCGGCCGCGCTGGCCGTGCTGAAAGCCGATGTGTCGAAGCTGCCGGCCTACGTGGGCGTGGACCTGCCGGGCCAGGGCTACGGCGTGTACCGCATCGGCAAAGTGGCGCAGGCAGCGGCGCCGGACGCGGCCCGCCGCAAGTCCGAGCTCGAGCAGATCGCGAGTGCGCTGGGCCAGCAGGACATGTACAACTACACCGAAGTGATCAAGCAGAAAGCCAAGGTCAAGGTGCTGCACCAGCCGGCCGCTACCGCCGCCAAGTAAGTCAGTCCTTCCTCCAAAAGACCCGTACGTGAAAGCGTACGGGTCTTTTGTTTTTGGGGTCTGGTCCTGCGGACCTGACCCCGTTTTTGTCGCGCGGCCTGAACCTAGTCGCCCCGACGGCAGATTCGCCGGCGCGTTCAACCCCAGGGTCGCGTCGCATGGACCTTTTCGCAAGCCCTTCCGTTCGCGCGCGCACAGAGTTTGTCCATGACAGCGGCTACGATCAACCTTCGCTAAACTATTCTTACCAACGAGTGAAGGAATTCCCATGTCCGCCTACGACCATTCCGCCCATGTCGCCGAACTTCGCGACAAGATCAAGCCGGTGCGTTTCGCCATGTTCACCACCGTGGATGCGCACGGCCACCTGACCAGCCAGCCGATGACCAACCAGGAAGTCGACGCCGACGGCGGGCTGTGGTTCTATACGTCGACCGCGACCGACCTGTGGGAGAACATCGCCGCCAATCCGAAGGTCAACCTCAGCTTCGCGGAGCCGGCCGACAGCCTGTACGTGTCGATCAGCGGCACTGCCGAACGAGTGGTGGACCGCGAGCGCATCCGCTCGCTGTGGAATCCGATGGTTGCCGCCTGGTTCCCGAACGGCGTCGATGATCCGCACGTGGTGCTGGTGCGGGTGGCGGCACGCACCGTCCACTTCTGGGACTCGAACGAGAACAAGGTCACGCAGATGTTCGAGATGGCCAAGGCGGCGATTACCGGCACACGCCCGGAGATCGAGCCCGGTGAACACGGCAAGATCAAACTGTAGGCGTGCGCCAATCCAGCCGCGCCGAGTGCGCGGTCGGATCGCCAATTGGCGCGCCGTTTGTCGGGCAGGCGATTGAAGAGGGAGGCGGCAGCTGCGGCGCGGTCTTTGAGGCTGGGTCCGCAGATTGGTTAAGATCCTAAAGAAGAGAACGAAAGCCCGGCATCGTCCGAACATCATTTGACATAATATAAATTATCCGAAAATCGGTGTGACCTTACAGTCCGTTCATTTTTCGCATTGGATCGCGCGAACCGCTGCATACAGGACTAGCGAACAGCCTTTCTACGCACGGTGGATGCCGAAACGTTCAAGACGGCGGCGGCGCGAACGAGCGCCTTCAACGCCGCTTCGTCAATTGTCTCGCCCTCGTGAATATCGATGGCACGTCGGGTGTTTCCTTCTAGGCTGGAATTGAATAGACGAGCCGGATCGTCCAGAGTCGCGCCTTTGGCGAAGGTCAGCTTTACCGCAGTCTTGTAAGTTTCGCCGGTGCAGATGATGCCCGAGTGTTCCCACACCGGGACGCCGCGCCATTTGACTGTTTCGACGACCTCGGGAACGGCTTGCTTGATGATGCTGCGTACCCGCGCCAGCGTCTCGCCGCGCCAACCGCCCAACTCCTCGATCTTCGCGTCGATGAACTGCGACGCCGAATCGTTGTCATTAGTCAGCGCGCTTTTCGACTTGTCCATGGTTGCTTGTCCCTTTGTTATTGGTTATGCGGCGTCTGCTTCAATGCTGAGCGAACGGCAGTGTGCACCAATTCTAAAGGAATCGAGGTCCAGAACGAAAATCTATAGGGAGAGCGAAAGCGAACGATCGGCCAGTACAACGGACTTGTACTGGCCGATCGTGGGGATGTCGACGGCACGGCCGTCTGAATTCAATGCAACGAGGTTACTGCGTAGCCTTTTTCGGCGATCTGCTCGGACACGCGATTGATCTCGTAGTCTTCCAGGTGCTCGGCGTCGTCTTCGACCTCGACCGCCCTCGCCTCGACCTGCCAGTCGGTGTTGGTGGCTTCTTCGGGAATATTGCGGGTTTCCGGGACGGCCAGATAAGAGAACTTGCCGTCGTTCTCGGCCCTGCGGTAAATGTCCAAGCGCATGATGATTTTTCCTATCAGTGAAGACGGACCGATGCATTCGGGGTGAAAATCGGGTCCGAGTCTTACCTTAGGCCGGCGCCGGCGCGCCGTCTGTTAGTTGCAGCACACTGGCGATCCTAGCGCCCGGGACTGCCGCGCAGTATCCGCGCCGGCAACATGACGACCGCGCGCAGCAGTTCGAACACCGCCTCGACGCCGATGCCGATGAGGCGAAACGGCAGCAGGATCACCCATGCCAGCGGATACAGCACCAGCGCGAGCAAGGCCAGCGGCCAGCACAGGAACAGCAGCACCAACCACACCAGGAAACTCATCATTGCGTTCTCCATCAGGAAGACGATTTACGTGAGGCTACTGTAAGGCGCGCGCTGCCGGCGGGCAAACACCGTGCGACGAAACGCACGCCAGCGCGAACGAGAGGCGAAATTTGAGGATAAGCGGTGGCTTATTGGCCCAGGCAGATGATCTTGGTGGCGTACTCTTTGGAATTGGGCTTCTTGCTCAGCGCCCAGTCGATCGCCTGCTTGGCCTCGGCCACCGTCATCACCGTCGCCTTTTCCTTGTTCTTGATGAAGGAAACGCCCTCGAACTTGCCGTCCTTGCCGCGCATGACTTTGGCGAAGACGGGCGGCTTGGTTTCGCCGTCGCTGATTTTGTTTTGTTGTACGAGATAACGCTGGTCGATGTTTTCCATGGGAGATGCTCAAAAATGTGGATCCGAAGACCCACATTTTACGGCCTGGCGCTGGCCGGCGTCGGGAAAACCGCTGCGCCTGCCGCAGCCAGACCGTGAAATGCCTGAAAATCAGGCGAATTCGGCCGCGCGCTGGGCCGGCTCCGCCACGCCCTGGGTCACAACTTCCGCGCGCATGGTCGCTTCGAGCGATGGCAACGAGCCGCCTGCGCGATAGTGGAAGCTGACGTTCAGCACGTCGCCCGCACGCACCGCAAGCGGCGTGGCCAGCGGCAGCGACATGTAGTGGTTCAGCCAGTCGATCGTGCCCGATTCTTCCGGCACCACGGCGAGGATGTTCTTGGTGATGAAGCGCAGCGCGTTCAGCGTGCCCGCTTTCTCGACCACGAACTGGCCTTCCCACGCGATCTGCGTGTCGGTCGGCTGGCTAAAGTCCATCACGCTGTACACCGCCGGCGCCGCCAATTCGACCGTGCCCGGATAGACAACGGTGGTTTCCTGGAATTGCACGATCGGTGCGTAGAAGCCTTCGAAATCGTATTCCAGCTGCAGCGGCTGCACCGCCATGATGACCGCTTCGGGCATGAACACCGGCAGCGGGCCGCCGAAACGGGCCAGGTAGCGCCGCTTGAACGATTCCATCACCTCGACCTGCTTCTCGCGCAGCATGCCCACGTGGATCATCTCGCAGATGACCACGTCCACCGGCTCCGGCGGCAGGTATTCGAACGCATCGGCATGGATCACCTCGACCTTGTGGCCATTCGGATTCATCGCCATGAACTTGCGCGCTTCCTTGACCATGTCCGGATTGAACTCGACGCAATAGACCTTGTCGGCCTTGGCCGCCGCGAACCACGACAGCACGCCGGTGCCGCCGCCCAGCTCGAGCACCTTGGCGCCAGGCTTGACCGCGTAATTGATCGCCGACTTGAAACCGTGCATCCGGTTCTGGTCCATCAGCATGTTGTGATGGTAATGGACGGGGATGAATTGCCCCAGGTAGCAGCTCTCGATTTCGCGTTCGTTCAACATGGTTTTCCTTTTAATGCGTGTTATCGGTACGGCGTAGCCATTATCGACAATCGGGCGGGAATACCATGCGGCAAGGTCAATTGCTTTTCCATGCCATTTCGGGGTTTGGCCTATTTTTTCGCGGCCAGGTGCGCGTCGATGTCCGCGGCGATGCGCGGCTTGTCGGCGCGCAGGGCGATTTGCGCGGCGGTGAGCGATTCGCTGTTCTGGCGGGTGGCGTCGGCGCCCTCTTCCAGCAGCACTCGCACGGTCGATTCCTGGCCTTCGCGTGCGGCAATCATCAGCGGCGTGAACTTGGCCGGCGCCTCGGCGTCGATCTGTGCGCCATGCAGCAGCAGGATCCTGGCGATGTCGTCGTCCCCGCTCGCGGACGCGTAATGCAGCGCCGTCCAGCCCGGCCGGTTGACCTTGGCGCCCTTCCACAGCATGGCGATCACGGCCGTCTTGTTGTGCTTGAACGCGGCCATCATCAGCGCGGTATTGGTGTTGGGCGCGTTGATTTCGAGGTCGATCGACGGCTCGGTCAGCAATGTGTCGACCACGCGGTTCGACCCTTCGCGCAGCGCCAGGATCAGCGCCGATTCGCCGCTGCGCGGGTCGATCGCGTTCGGCCCCAGCGTTTTCGCGGCGATCATGCGCCTGACCGTGGTGGCGTCGTCCATCTGCACCGCGCGGAAGAATCCGGTAACTTCGTCGGTGGTGGCGGCCAGCGCGGCGGTCGATCCGATGCAGCCCAGCATCATGATACAGACGCAACGAATCATGCGACGGATCAGTATCGACATCAGCTTGTCACCGTACCACGTTGAAAAGGTTGAAGAAATTGTCCGTGGTCTGTTTGGCCACCTGTTCCAGCGGCACGTCCTTGAGCGTGGCGATGTACTCGGCGACATGGCGCACGAACCCCGGCTCGTTCATGCGGCCGCGGAACGGCACCGGCGCCAGGTAGGGCGAATCGGTTTCGATCAGCATGCGTTCGAGCGGCACCGCGCGCGCGACCGCTTGCAGGTCTTTTGCGCTCTTGAAGGTGACAATGCCCGAAAACGAAATGTAGAAGCCCATCGCCAGCGCCGCCTGCGCCACCTCCAGCGACTCGGTGAAGCAATGCATCACGCCGCCAACGCCGCCCTTGTCGGTGCCTGCGCCCTCTTCCTGCATGATGCGAATCGTGTCTTCGCTCGCCGCCCGCGTGTGGATAATCAGGGGCTTGCGGGTGATCCGCGACGCCTTGATGTGCGTGCGAAAGCGCTCGCGCTGCCACTCGAGGTCGCCCTCGAGGCGGTAGTAGTCGAGCCCGGTCTCGCCGATCGCGATGATTTTCGGGTGATCCGCCAGTTTGACCAGCATATCCACCGTCGGTTCCGGCGTGTCCTCGTAATCGGGATGTACGCCGACCGAGGCGTAGATGTGGTAGTACTGCTCGGCCAGGGCGAGCACTTGCGGGAAATCCGGCAGGTCGACCGAGACGCACAAGGCGTGGGTAACCTTGTTCTCGTCCATCTTGGCGAGCAGTTCTGGCATGCGAGCGGCCAGCTCGGGGAAATTGATATGGCAATGGGAATCGATAAACATCCCGCGATTGTAGCCGGATGCCGGCAGGCGCGCTTGCCAGAATCAGAGGGTATGGGTGGCGCGCGCCGAGCGCAGTGCGGCGCCCAGGATTTCCTCGATGCGCAGCTTGGCGCGCTGGCCGGTTTCGTCGTCCGGAAAATGCACGCCGATGCCCTGCGCCTTGTTGTTATTGGCGGCGGGCGGCGTGATCCAGGCGACCTTGCCGGCAATCGGATACTTGTTGGGGTCGTCCATCAGCGCCAGGATCAGGTAGATCTCGTCGCCGATCTTGTACGGCTTGGCGGTGGGCACGAACATGCCGCCGTTCTTGAGGAAAGGCATGTAGGCCGCGTACAAGGCCGCTTTTTCCTTGATGGCAAGCGACAGCACCGATGGCCGAGGAATGCTCGGCGCGCTCGGGTCGGTTGGGTTGCCTGTCATTCCAGTCCTTTCATGGGGCGCAGCATCCAGTGTAGTCAAGCAGCATCGCTTCGACAAACAGTTTTGGCGACAGCGGATGGTCGGCCGTCGCCCGGCGCTCGTTCGTATTCTTGATTGCCAGCAACAGTTTAGCAGTGTGCACGGACTCGGCCAAAGCTGCAAGTTCCTTCTTGTAGCGCGGGTAATAGCGGATGCTGCCGGAAAGTTTGTACGAGAAAACGTCGTACAGCCACCTTTGCTGCCAAGAAACCAGCGCGGCGAGCGGGGCCTTGCTCAATTTTTCGGCGGTTCGCAGGGCGCTTTCCACATTCGGCCGCGCCAGCATCTGCAGCAGGATGTCCATTTCCTCGCGGTTGCCCGCTTCCGACTGGGCCAGCGCGGCCAGCGGCGCGCCGCCCTGCTCGCGCAGCCAGCTGTCGGCGTCGGACAGGCCCTGCTCCTTCAGCCAGCCCAGCGCGGCGGCGTGGTCGGGCATCGGCAGCGCAAACTTGCGGCAACGCGACAGGATGGTCGGCAGCAAGCGGTCCAGGCTGTTCGACGACAGCAGGAACACGGTGCCAGGCGGCGGTTCCTCCAGGGTTTTCAGCAAGGCGTTCGAGGCCGGCGTGTTGAGCGCCTCGGCAGGATACAGCACCACCACACGCAGGCCCTGGCGGTGGGTCGAAATGTTCATGAAATCAGCCAGTTGGCGGATTTGCTCGATCTTGATTTCCTTCGATGGCGCCTTGGCCGACTTGGCTTTCTTGCCGCTGTCGGCGTCGGCCCCCTCTTCGCCTTCAGCCGGCGGCTCGTCTTCCAGCGCCTCCGGGCGCACGCGGCGGTAATCGGGATGGTTGTGCTGCGAGAACCAGCCGCAGGACGCGCAGGCGCCGCAGGCAAAACCATCGGCCTGGACGTTTTCGCACAGCAGCGACTGGGCAAAGGCTTCGATGAAATCGGCCTTGCCGGTGCCGGCCTCACCGTAGAACAGGATCGCGTGCGGCAGGCGTTCGCGCAGCACTTGCAGCTGCTGCCAGGCCTCGGACTGCCAGGGGTAGATCGGGTTATTCATGTAATGGAATCAGGTACTTGCAAGCGATTGCGGAGGTGCTGCCTCAGCATGGATTCCTGCCTTCGCAGGAATGGCGGTTTTGAGGCTGCGTTGCAAAGTTAAAGTAACTTCTCAAGGATGCTGGTCAGGGTCGCGCGGGTTTCCTCGATCGACTTGGTCGAATCGACCACCACGATCCGCTCCGGAAACTGCGCGGCGCGGCGCAGGTATTCGTTGCGGCAGGCGGCGAAGAAGTCGGCCTGCTCCTGCTCGAACTTGTCCAGCGTGCGGGTCGCGTCCAGGCGCGCGCGCGCCACGTCGAGCGGCACGTCGAACAGGAAGGTCAGCACCGGTTGCAGGTGCGGATGCACCCACTGCTCCAGCGCCTCCATCTTGGCGCGGTCCAGGCCGCGGCCGCCGCCCTGGTAGGCGAAGCTGGCGTCGGTGAAACGGTCGGAGATCACCCATTCGCCCCGCGCCAGCGCCGGCTCGATCACCTGCGCCATGTGCTCGCGGCGGCTGGCGAACATCAGCAAGGCTTCGGTTTCCAGGTGCATCTTCTCGTGCAGCAGCATATCGCGCAGTTTTTCGCCGACGGAGGTGCCGCCCGGTTCGCGCGAGGACACCACGGACTTGCCGTGCGCCTTCAGGAAGTCGGCCACGAAGGCGATGTGGGTCGATTTGCCGGCGCCGTCGATGCCTTCAAAGCTGATGAACTTGCCTGGTGCTGCGCTGCTGTCTTGGGTCATGAAACGCTTATCGTTGAAATTGATTGACTGCTTTGTTATGGTCGGTCAGGTTGCCCGAGAACTTGCTGGTGCCGTCGCCGCGCGAGACGAAATACAGCGCATCGGTCTTGGCCGGCCCCAGCGCTGCATCGAGCGACTGCACGCCCGGCAAGGCGATCGGCGTCGGCGGCAATCCTGCGCGCGTGTAGGTATTGTACGGCGTGTCGGTTTCCAGGTCCTTCTTGCGGATCTTGCCGTCGTACTTCTCGCCCATGCCGTAGATGACGGTCGGATCGGTCTGCAGCAGCATGCCCATCTTCAGCCGGTTGACGAACACGCCGGCGATCATCGTGCGCTCAGACTTCTGGCCGGTTTCCTTTTCCACGATCGACGCCATCACCAGCGCCTGGTACGGCGAGGCGTACGGCAGGCTCGGGTCGCGTTTTTCCCAGGCCGAGTTCAGCTTGGCCAGCATCGCCGCATGCGCCTGCTTGTAGATGTGCATGTCGGGCGAACCCTTGGCGAACAGGTAGGTGTCCGGGAAGAACAGGCCTTCCGGCGCCTTGAAGTCGGCGTCGATCTTCGCCATCAGTTCCTGGTCGGACAGGTCGGCGGTCTCGTGCTTGAGGCCCTTGTTGGCGGCGATCGCCGCGCGCATCTGCCTGAAGGTCCAGCCTTCGATGATGGTCAGCGATTCCTGCGCGAACTCGCCGCGCACCAGCTGGTCGACCAGGCGCCGCGGCGTCGTGTTCGGTTTCAGCTCGTAGGAACCGGCCTTGATGCGCGAGGCCTTCTGCGTCACCCGCGCCAGCATCGAAAACAGGAAAGGATTGACGGGCACGCCGGCCGCGGCGATCTGCTGCGACGCCACGCCCACGCCGCTGCCTGGCAGGACCGTGAACGGGATGACCGCTTCTCCGGTGGTGATCGGCTGCTTCGACCACCAGGTGAAAGCGCCGACAGCCGCGACTGCAACAATGATGCCGGTGATGAAAGTTTTCTTTATGAAGCCCATGCTTGTTTTTTTGGTTTTGCGGGGAGTCCGGCGGGAATTTCTCGACATCTTTATAATGAACCCGTAATGATAATGCTTTAAACAGAAAGTATTTGGGAATTTATGGATAACTGGAATGCCTATCTCGCGTCCCAAGGCGCGCGTCACAGCCCGGATGATACCCTGCAAGCGGCCGATTTTGGCCGCGCGTTAAGCGCAGCGGACCTGGCGGGCGGATTTGTCGCCGTCATCAGCGACCTCGGCCTGATCTCGGTCTCCGGTGACGATGCGGCAAGTTTCCTGCATAACCAGCTCACCAACGATGTCGAGCACCTGGGTTCGAGCGAAGCGCGGCTGGCCGGCTACTGCTCGCCCAAGGGCCGCCTGCAAGCGACCTTCCTCATGTGGCGCAACGCCGAATCGGTGTTCCTGCAGTTGCCGCGCGAACTCCAGGCGCCGCTGCAAAAGCGCCTGTCGATGTTCGTGCTGCGCGCCAAGGCCAAACTGGCCGACGCCGGCGCCGGCCTGGTGACGCTCGGCCTGGGCGGCGCCGCGGCCGAAGCGGCATTGCGCCAGCACATCGGCGAGCTGCCTGCCGCGCCGTACGGCAAGGTGGACCATGCCATCGGCACCGTGATCCGCGTCGCCGACGCGTTCGAGGCGCCGCGCTACGAATGGCTCATGACGCCCGAGACCGCCAGCACCGTGATGCCGGCGCTGCGCGCCACGCTCGCGCTGGGCGGCAACCAGGCCTGGCAACTGTCGGCGATTCACGCCGGCATACCGCAGATCACGGCCAGGACGCAGGAGCAGTTCGTCCCGCAAATGGTCAATTTCGAGCTGCTGGGCGGCGTCAACTTCAAGAAGGGCTGCTACCCGGGACAGGAAATTGTCGCGCGCAGCCAGTATCTTGGCAAGCTCAAGCGCCGGACCGTGCTGGCGACCATCGACAGCACCGGCGCGCAAGCCGGCGACGAGGTGTTCGCCGCGGCCGACCCCGGCCAGCCTTGCGGCATGCTGGTCAATGCCGCGCCAAACGGCGCCGGCGGAGTCGACGTGCTGGTCGAGATGAAGCTCGCGGCGCTTGGCGAAGGCGACATCCGTCTCGGTTCGGCCGATGGCGAGCCGCTGATCCTGAAGTCCATGCCCTACCTGCTCGACGCGCTTGAGGTCTGATCCGGCATGAATGACCTGTATATCTATTACCAGGTGCGCGACAGCGACGCCGCCGCCCTGGCGCCGCGCGTGCGCGCGATGCAGCAGCGCCTGGGCGCCGGCCAGGTCAAGCGCCGGCCGCAGGCGAAGGACGGCTTGCAGACCTGGATGGAAATCTACTGCGCCACCGGCGCCGGCTTCGAGCAGGCGCTGGCCGACGCGGTGCGCGATGCCAGGCTGGCCGAGCTGATCGCCGGCCCGCGCCATACCGAAATTTTCACGGATTTAGAAAAATGTGCCTGATCGTTTTTGCATGGCAGGTTGTTCCGGGCGCACCGCTGGTCGCCGCTGCCAACCGCGACGAATTCTATGACCGGCCAGCAGTTCCGGCCGGCCGGTGGCCCGAGCATCCGCATGTGTACGCCGGGCGCGACTTGCGGGGCGGCGGCAGCTGGATGGGCATCACGGACGAATCGGCCGGCGGCAAGTTCGCCGCGCTGACGAACATCCGCAGTCCGCTGGATCGACGCACCGATGCGCCCACACGCGGCGCGCTGGTGGCCGATTATCTGCTCGGGACGATGTCCGCGCCGGAGTACATCGCCAGCATTGCGCCCACGGCTGGCGACTACAACGGCTTCAACCTGGTGCTGGGCGACCGCGAATCGCTGTACTGGTTTTCCAACCGGGCCGACGGCGATGAACGCAACGGCAAGGCGCTGGCGCCGGGCATCTACGGCATCTCCAACGGCTTGTTGGATTCGCCGTGGCCGAAGGTAGTGCGCACCAAGGCGCAGTTCGCCAGCCTGTTGTGCCAGGGCGCGCCGGAGGATGCGTATTTCGAGATGCTGGCCGATACCACCCGGGCGCCGGACATGCGGCTGCCCGATACCGGCATCGAGATCGGGCTGGAGCGCGTGCTGTCGGCGGTGTGCATCGAGACGCCTGGGTACGGGACCCGGACGTCGACCGTCGTGAAGGTGTACGCGGACGCGCCGGCGGAGCTGCACGAGCGCTTGCTGCAGTAATCAAGATGGGGTCAGGTCCGCGGGACCAGACCCCGATACTGTCGGCGCCGCGTCACGCAGCCGGGGTCTGGTCCTGCGGACCTGACCCCATTTTCGCTTTTAGCGCATCGCGCACGTGCGGCGTCGCCGCATACGGATCGCTGGGATTGCGGATGTTGACGATGTCCTCCATCCGCGTCGCCACGCCTCCCAGCGCACCCGGATGCGAGAAAATGTAGAACTGCCCCGCCGCGATCGCGTCGAACGTCATCTTCGCCACGTCGGCTGCGGACACCTTCCCCGACTCTACCGCTTTTTGCGTCATCGCCTGCGCCGCCTTCTGGCTGGCCGTCGGCGCGGCCTCCATCCTGACGTCGTCGGGCCGGTTGCGGTGCGACTGGCTGATCCCGGTCGGCACAAAATATGGGCACAGCACCGACACGCCGATCGGCGCATCCACCAGCTGCAGGTCGTGATACAGCGTCTCCGTCAGGGACACCACCGCATGCTTGGATACGTTGTAGACGCCCATCGCCGGCGCATTCAGCAGCCCGGCCATCGACGACGTGTTCACAATATGCCCTTCGTACGCTGGGTCGAGCTGCGCCTGCTTGAGCATCAGCGGCGTGAACATCCGTATGCCATGAATCACGCCCCAAAGGTTCACGCCGAGCACCCACTCCCAGTCGGCTCTCGAATTTTCCCAGATCAGGCCACCGGAGCCTACGCCGGCATTGTTGAACAGCAGGTGCACTGCGTGGAAGCGCGTGACCGCGGCGGCGGCCAGCGCGCGCACTTCATCTTCATTGCGCACGTCGCACACCAGCGTGCACACCTCGGCGCCAGTTTTCTCAAGCTCGAACCCCGCCTGCTCCAGCGCATCCTGCTGGACATCGGCCAGCACCAGCTTCATCCCCAATGCCGCTGCGCGGTTGGCGAATTCGCGGCCAAGGCCGCTGGCGGCGCCGGTGATGACCGCCACCTTGCCTTTGAAGTCTTTCATGCGCGTCTCCTCAGACGGCCGACACGCCGCCGTCAACGGCAAGCGTCTGCCCGGTAATGTGCTTGCCCGCGTCGGACGCAAACAGGATGGTCGCGCCCTTCAGGTCCTCGTCGTCGCCGATGCGGCCCAGCGGCGCATCCTTGGCCAGCACTTCCTCGCCGAACGTCGCCAGCACGCCCTTGGTCATCTTCGACGGGAAGAAGCCCGGCGCGATCGAGTTCACGGTGATGCCGTAGCGGCCCCACTCGCCCGCCAGCGTGCGGGTGAAGTTGACCACCGCGCCCTTCGACGTGTTGTAGGCGATCGTCTTCATCGTGTTCGGCGGATTGCCAGCGAGGCCGGCGATCGAGGAAATGTTGATGATGCGGCCGTACTGGCGCGGGATCATCGACGCCTTGCCGACCGCCTGCGTAACCAGGAAGATGCTGCGGATGTTCAGGTTCATCACCTTGTCCCACGCTTCGACCGGATAGTCCTCGGCGGGCGCGCCCCAGCTGGCGCCGGCGTTGTTGACCAGGATGTCGATGTGGCCGAGCCGCTTGATGGCTTCGTCCACGAAGGGCTGCACCTGCGCGTCGTCGGACAGGTCGGCGGCGATGGCGGAAGCGTCGATGCCGCGGGCTTTCAGATGCGCGACTGCTTCGTCGAGTTCTTCCTGCTTGCGGGCCGACAGCACCACGCGCGCGCCTTGTTCGCCGAGCGCTTCGGCCATCTGCAGGCCGAGGCCGCGCGAGCCGCCGGTGACGAGCGCCGTCTTGCCGGCGAGCGAAAACAGTTCTTGAGAGGTTCGCATATCAGGCCTCGAAGTCCATGCACTGGCGCTCGGAGCGCACCGCGCCGATGAAGGGCTTGACCGCCTCGTGGGTCGGGTGCGCGGCATAGGCGTCGAGCGTCGCCTTGCTGTCGAATTCCGAATACAGCACCACGTCGTAGGTCGCTTCCAGGCCTGGCTGGGCCAGCGCCACCTCAAATTTCAGGATGCCCGGCACGATGTTCGCGCAGGCTTCCAGCTTCTCCTTCATCTTTGCCGCATTGGCGGCGCGGTCGGCGCCTTCGGCGAAATCCTTCAGCTTCCACATCACGATGTGTTTGATCATTGCTGCTCCGTTGTTATGGTTCTGGTTGTCGTTCCTGCGGAGGCAGGAACCCATGCTGAGCGGGCGACTCACGATCAGTATAGGTTCCAGCATTCGCTGGAACGCCGGTCATTACGTCAGACGACTTCGAACAGGCCCGCGGCGCCCTGCCCGCCGCCAATGCACATCGTAACGACGACATACTTGACGCCGCGCCGCTTGCCTTCGATGAGCGCATGCCCAACCAGCCGCGCGCCCGAAACGCCGTACGGATGGCCGACCGCGATCGCGCCGCCGTTGACGTTCAGCCGGTCCATCGGAATGCCCAGTGTGTCGGCGCAATACAGCACCTGCACGGCGAACGCCTCGTTCAGTTCCCACAGCCCGATGTCGGCCACCGACAGTCCCGCCTTCTTCAGCAGCTTCGGCACCGCGAACACGGGCCCGATGCCCATCTCGTCCGGCTCGCAGCCGGCGACCGCGAACCCGCGGAAGATCCCCAGCGGCTGCAAGCCTTTGGCCTGCGCCACGTCCGAGCTCATGACGATCGCGACCGAGGCGCCATCGGAAAACTGACTGGCGTTGCCGGCGCTGATCACGCCGCCGGGCACCGCGCTGCGGATCTTCGACACGGCTTCGAGCGTGGTGTCGGCGCGGATCCCTTCGTCGGCCGAAATCGTCACTTCGCGCGTGAGCAGCATGCCGCTGGCCTTGTCGGCTACGCCCATGGTGGTCGTCATCGGCACGATCTCGGCGTCGAACAGCCCGGCCGCCTGCGCCGCCGCGGCGCGCTGCTGGCTGCGCACGCCGTACTCGTCCTGGCGCTCGCGGCTGATGTTGTAGCGCTTGGCAACCGTCTCGGCGGTCTGCAGCATCGGCCAGTAGATTTCCGGCTTGTGCTCCTTGAGCCACGGCTCGGCCAGCATGTGACGGTTCATTTCCTGCTGCACGCAGGAGATCGACTCGACGCCGCCTGCGGCATAGATCTCGCCTTCGCCGGCGATGATGCGCTGGGCGGCCAGCGCGATGGTCTGCAGGCCGGAGGAGCAGAAACGGTTGACCGTCATGCCGGCCGTGGTCACGGGGCAGCCGCCGCGCAGCGCGATCTGGCGCGCAATGTTGGCGCCGGTCGCGCCTTCGGGATTGGCGCAGCCGATCAACACGTCCTCCACTTCTCCCGGCGCGATCCCGGCGCGGCCGATCGCCGCCTGCAGCACGTGTCCGCCCAGCGTGGCGCCATGCGTCATGTTGAACGCGCCCTTCCACGATTTGGCCAAGGCGGTGCGGGCGGTCGATACGATGACGGCGTCTGACATACAGGTCTCCTGAGTTGGGGTGTGTTCGATACGAGAATAGCACAATATAGAACGGTCGTTCGCAAAAAATATGACCGCCGGTGCTCGTCAGTTTCGCGTAAGTTTGGAGCAAGCCTGTCGTAAGTTTAACGGTTCACACTCCGCCTTGGCTGACGAAGTATCGGCCAATCCGATGACAGATCTAAAACTACACACGGAGACAAACATGGCAATCACACCCGGCTTGGCCGCTGGCGGGCACACCGCAGCCCCGCCATCGACAGGCATCACCAAGGAAGAGCGCAAGGTCATTTTCGCGTCTTCCCTCGGCACCGTTTTCGAATGGTATGACTTCTACCTATACGGCTCGCTTGCCGCGATCATCGGCAAGCAGTTCTTCCTCGGCGACCAGACCACCTCCTTCATCTTCGCCCTCATGACCTTCGCGGCCGGATTCCTGGTTCGCCCGTTCGGCGCGCTGGTGTTCGGCCGCCTCGGCGACATGATCGGCCGGAAGTACACCTTCCTGATCACGATCCTGATCATGGGTTCGTCGACCTTCGTCGTCGGCCTGTTGCCCGGCTATGCCAGCATTGGCATCGCCGCGCCGATCATCCTGGTGACCCTGCGCGTGCTGCAAGGCCTGGCGCTGGGCGGCGAGTACGGCGGCGCTGCAACCTACGTCGCGGAACACGCGCCGGAAGGCAAGCGCGGCCTGTTCACCTCATGGATCCAGACCACCGCGACGATGGGCCTGTTCCTCTCGCTCATGGTCATTCTCGGCACCCGCACGGCGATTGGCGAGCCAGCGTTCCTGGAATGGGGCTGGCGCGTTCCTTTCCTGGTCTCCGTCCTGCTGCTGGCCGTCTCGGTGTGGATTCGCCTGTCGATGAACGAGTCGCCCGCATTCGCCAAGATGAAGGCCGAAGGCAAGACCTCGAAGGCGCCGCTGACCGAGTCGTTCCTGAAGGGCCGCAACGCCAAGATCGTCTTCCTGGCGCTGGTTGGCCTGACGATGGGCCAGGCAGTTGTCTGGTACACGGGCCAATTCTACGCGCTGTTCTTCCTGACCCAGACCCTGAAGGTCGACGGCGCCCTTGCGAACATCCTGATCGCCATCTCGCTGGCGCTGGGAACTCCGTTCTTCATCTTCTTCGGCAGCCTGTCGGACAAGATCGGCCGCAAGTACATCATCCTGGGCGGCTGCCTGATCGCCGCGCTGACCTACTTCCCGATTTTCGGCGCGATCACCCACTACGCTAATCCTGCACTGGAAACCGCGTTGAAAAACTCGCCAGTGACAGTCACGGCCGATCCAGCCACCTGCCACTTCCAGTTCAACCCGACCGGCACCTCGAAATTCCCGTCGTCCTGTGACATCGCCACCGGCATGCTGACGGCAGCTTCGGTCAGCTACACCAAGATCGACGCGCCTGCGGGCACCGTTGCCAGCGTCAAGGTCGGCGACAAGGTGTTCAACTCCTTCGACGCCAATATGGATGCCGCGGGTCTCGACTTCGACGCCGGCAGCAAGAAGAAGGTAGCGACGTTGAAGACCGACCTGGGCGGCGCGATCAAGGCCGCCGGCTACCCGGCCGCCGCCGATTCTGCGCAAATCAACAAGCCGATGGTTGTCGCCTTGCTGTTTGTCCTGGTGCTGTATGTGACGATGGTCTACGGCCCGATCGCCGCGATGCTGGTCGAGATGTTCCCGACCCGTATCCGCTACACCTCGATGTCCCTGCCCTACCACATCGGTAACGGCTGGTTCGGCGGTTTCCTGCCGACCACCGCGTTCGCGCTGGTGGCGTTGAAAGGCGACATCTACTACGGCCTGTGGTACCCGATCGTCATCGCGCTGATCACCGTCGTCATCGGCACGCTGTTCGTCAAGGAGACCAAGGACAACGACATCTACGCGGCCGACTGAAACAGGTAGCCGCTTCACTCAAAAATGCCGCTAGCGATAGCGGCATTTTTCTTTGCGCTTCGTATATCATTGCCGCCATCATTAAAATCACACGGAGATCACCTTGCACAAGATTCCTTCACTGCTGGTGGCGGGAGCCTTCCTCGCCGCGCCAGTCGCCATGGCGGCCAGCAAGCCGACCGTCGCCGAAGCCGAGCGTTTCGTCGCAGACGCCGAGGCAAAGCTCGAAAAGATGGGCATCAACGCCCAGCGCGCCGAATGGGTCGCTGAAAACTTCATCACCAACGACACGGAAACCATCACTGCGCAGGCCAACGAGCAGTTCCTGACCGTGAACGGCGAGATCGCCCGCAAGGCCCGCCGCTACAACGGCCTGAAGCTGCCGGAAGCGACCGCGCGCAAGCTCAAGCTGCTGCAATTGTCGCTGTCCCTGTCCGACGCCGGCGACCGCGAGACCTACGCGCGCCTTGCCGCCAGCATGACCGGATCCTACGGCAAGGCCAAGTACTGCCCGAAACTGGCCGACGGCACGAGCGGGCCGTGCATGCCGCTGGGAGAGATGGAAAAGGTGCTCGCCGAAAGCCGCGATCCGGCCCGCTTGAAAGAGATGTGGCTCGGCTGGCACGCCCAGTCGCCGGCCTACAAGCAGAGCTACGCCGAGTACGTCGCCGTGTCCAACAAGGGTGCGCGAGAGATGGGCTTTGCCGACACCGGCGCGATGTGGCGTTCGCAGTACGACATGCCGCCCGAGGCGTTCGCCGCCGAGATGGAGCGCCTGTGGCAGCAGGTCAAGCCGCTGTACGATTCGCTGCACACCTACACGCGCTACAAGCTGCGCCAGACCTACGGCTCGACCCTGGTGCCGGCAACCGGCCCGATTCCGGCCCACCTGTTCGGCAATATGTGGAGCCAGTCCTGGGACAACCTGTACCCGATCCTCAAGCCGCCGGTCGCCACCAGCACGTACGACACGGGCAAGGTGCTGGCCGAACGCAAGACCAGCGCGCAGGACATGACGCGCTACGCCGAACGCTTCTACACCTCGCTCGGCATGGAGACCCTGCCCGCCACGTTCTGGGAGCGCTCGCTGCTGACCAAGCCCCGGGACCGCGACGTGGTCTGCCACGCCTCCGCGTGGGACATCGACACCCAGCTCGACGTGCGCATCAAGATGTGCATCACGCCGACGTCCGAGGATTTCGCCACCATCCACCACGAGCTGGGCCACATCTACTACGACCTGGCCTACCGCAAGCAGCCCTACCTGTTCAAGAATGGCGCCAACGAAGGCTTCCATGAAGCGATCGGCGACACGGTGGCGCTGTCGATCACGCCGGACTACCTGATGAAGGTATCGCTGATGACCCAGGCGCCCGATCCGGCGCAGGACCTCGGCCCGATGATGCACCGCGCGCTGGAGAAGGTGTCGTTCCTGCCGTTCGCCTTCCTGGTCGACCAGTGGCGCTGGAAGGTCTATGCCGGCGCGACCAAGCCGGCCGACTACGACAAGTCGTGGTGGGACCTGCGCGAGAAGTACCAGGGCGTGTCGCGCCCGGCGCCGATGGTGGACGGCGGCTTCGATGCCGGCGCCAAGTACCACGTCGCCAGCGACACCTCGTACTCGCGCTACTTCCTGGCCACGCTGCTGCAGTTCCAGTTCCACCGCGCGCTGTGCCGCGAGGCCGGCAACACCGGGCCGCTGAACCGTTGCTCGATATACGGCAACAAGAAGGCCGGCGCCAAGTTCCAGGCGATGCTGGCAATGGGCGCGAGCAAGCCATGGCCGGAAGCGCTGAAGGCCATCACGGGCGAAGACAAGATCGACGGCAACGCCCTGATCGAATACTTCGCGCCGCTCAAGACCTGGCTCGATGAACAGAACAAGCAGCTGGCGCTGGCGGACAAGAACGTCAAGCCCTGAAAACCAGTTACCGATGCAAACGGAATGCCGCTAGGGATAGCGGCATTTTTTTATGCCTGGGTCGGGCAATTGACGAGCGGTATCGAACGAAGCAGCCTCGGCTTCGAGGCATATGATTGAGCGGTGAGTAAAGTCCACGAACAAGGAGCTCATCATGCTTGACAGGGAAAAGCAAAACCGGGAGAACTGCATCGCGGCGTGCGCGGCGGCGATTGCCGCGTGCCAGGCCTGCGCCGCGGGAGATATCCGGGCCGGCACGTCGTTGTGCGCGCTGATCAATCTCGATTGCATCGACATCTGCACTGCGACGATGAATGCGATGGCGCGCGGCTCGGAGCATCATGGCGATTTCTGCACTGTGTGTGCGCACATCTGCCGCGCGTGCGCGACGGCCTGCGCGGCGCATGCGCAGGTGCACGAGCACTGCGCGGTGTGCATGCGCGCGTGCGAGCACTGCGCCAGCGAGTGCATGAAGCACGCAAAAGAGCGGCATCTTTAGAAGTAACAATGGGGTCAAGTCCGCAGGACCAGACCCCGCCGTCGTGACGCGGCGCCGGCAGCATCGGGGTCTGGTCCCGCGGACCTGACCCCATCTGTGCCTAGTCGTTGAAGCGCTTGCCCTCGGCCGCCAGTTTAACCAGCAGCGGCGCCGGCTTCCACGCCTCGCCGTGCCGGCCCTTGGCAAACTTCTCGATCGCCATCAGCACGTTGTACAGCCCCACCGTGTCGGCATAGAACATCGGCCCGCCGCGGAACAACGGGAAGCCATAGCCAGTCAGGTACACCATGTCGATGTCCGACGCCCGCATCGCAATCCCCTCCTCCAGGATGCGCGCGCCCTCGTTCACCAGCGCATACACCAGCCGTTCGACAATCTCCTGGTCCGAAATCTTGCGCCGTTCAACGCCGATGTCCGCCGAGTTCTTGAGGATCATGTCGTTGACCTCCTGGCTCGGGTAGGCCTTGCGGTCGCCCGCCTTGTAGTCGTACCAGCCGGCGCCGGTCTTCTGGCCGAACCGGCCCATTTCGCACAGCAGGTCGGCCGTCTTCGAATACACGATGTCCGGCTGCTCGACGTAGCGGCGCTTGCGGATATACCAGCCGATGTCGTTGCCGGCCAGGTCGCCCATGCGGAACGGTCCCATCGCAAACCCGAATTTCTCGGCCGCCTTGTCCACCTGCTCCGGCAGGCAGCCTTCTTCCAGCAGGAAGCCGGCCTGGCGAACGTACTGCTCCACCATGCGGTTGCCGATGAAGCCGTCGCACACGCCCGACACCACGCCGGTCTTCTTCAGCTTCTTCGACAGCGCCAGCGTGGTGGCCAGCACGTCCTTGCCGGTCTCTTTCCCGCGCACGATTTCCAGCAGCTTCATCACATTGGCCGGGCTGAAAAAGTGGGTGCCCACGACATCCTGCGGACGGCTGGTGAACGCGGCGATCTTGTCGACATCCAGCGTCGACGTGTTCGATGCCAGGATCGCGCCCGGCTTCATCACCGCATCGAGCTGCCGGAACACCGACTCTTTCACGCCCATGTCCTCGAACACAGCTTCGACCACGATATCGGCCTGGGCGATGTCGGCGTACGACAAGGTGCCTGTGATCAGGCCCACGCGCTGGTCGAACTTCTCCTGCGTCAGCTTGCCCTTCTTCATGGTGTTCTCGTAGTTCTTGCGGATCGTCGCGAGGCCCTTGTCCAGCGCTTCCTGCTTGGTCTCGAGCAGGATCACCGGGATGCCGGCGTTCGCGAAGTTCATCGCGATGCCGCCGCCCATCGTGCCGGCGCCGACGATGGCAGCCTGGCGGATCTCGCGCACCGGCGTATCGGCCGGCACATCCGGCACCTTGCTGGCGTTACGCTCGGCGAAGAAGGCATGGCGCAGCGCCTTCGACTCTGGTGTCTGCGCCAGGTGCAGGAAGCGCTCGCGCTCGAACTTCAGGCCGTCCTCGAACTTATGGGTGACCGAAGCGGCAACCGTCTCCACGCATTCGATCGGCGCCGGGAACGGTCCGGACATGGCCTTGACCGTGTTGCGTGTGAACTGCAGGAAGGCTTCGTGGTTCGGATAGTCCACCTTGCGGTCGCGCACCTTCGGCAGCGGACGCACGTCGGCGACCTTGTTGGCGAACGCAATGGCCGATTCGAGCAGGTTGGCGTCCTTGGCGAACACCTCGTCGAACAGCGCGGTGTCGGCCAGCTTTTCGGAAGGGATGAAGGTGCCGGAGACGATCATGTTGACCGCCTTCTCCAGGCCGACCACGCGCGGCAGGCGCTGGGTACCGCCGGCGCCTGGCAGCAAACCCAGTTTGACTTCCGGCAGCGCGATCTGCGCCCCTGGCATCGCCACGCGGTAGTTGCAGCCGAGGGCCAGCTCCAAGCCGCCGCCCATGCAGATCGTGTGGATCGCGGCGACGGTCGGCTTCTCCGAATTTTCGACCACGCGAATCAGGGAGTGCAGCGTCGGTTCGGTCAGGGCCTTCGGCGAATTGAATTCCTTGATGTCGGCGCCGCCCGAGAAGGCCTTGCCGGCGCCGGTGATCACGATCGCCTTGACCGCGTCGTCGGCTTGCGCCTTGCGCAGCCCTTCGACGGCCGCGGTGCGGGTGGCGAGCCCCAGCCCGTTGACCGGCGGATTGTTCAATGTGATGACGGCGACACTGCCATTGACCACGTAATCGGCGCTCATGTTTATCCCTTTTGTCAGTTGAACCAGCAATTCTTTACTATAACCGATAAAAGTACGGTCGTATTATTTTTAAGCTCCCAAATTTTCGAGCTCAGCCGACAGTCTTTTGGCCAACGATACTTGGAACCGTCGTTCCTGCGCAGGCAGGAACCCATGCTGAGCGTGTCAGACCTCTAGCCATTCCTTGCGGACGGCGGCATTGGCACGCAGTTCGGCCGGCGTCCCCTCGAACACGATGGCGCCATGCCCCATCACGTAAACCCGCTGCGAAATATCGAGGGCTATCGCCAGCTTCTGCTCAACCAGCAGCACCGCGACGCCCTTTTCCTTCAGCGCCAGCAGGTACTCGGCCACCAGCGCGACGATCTTCGGCGCCAGCCCCTCGGTCGGCTCGTCGATCATGATCAGGTCCGGATCGCCCATCAAGGTGCGGCACAGGGTCAGCATCTGTTGTTCGCCGCCCGACAGCACGCCGGCCGCGACAAGGCGCCGTTCCTCGAGCCGCGGGAACATCCGGTACATGTCCGCCAAAGTCCAACGTCCCGGCGTGGAGCGCTTCTGGCCCAGCACCAGGTTCTGCTCCACCGTCAGCGTCGGGAAGATGTCGCGGTTCTCCGGCACGTAGCCAACGCCCTTGTGCGCAATCTGGAAGGCCTTCAATCCCAGCAGCTCGCTCCCCCTGAATCGCACCGAGCCGCTCGCGGCCACCTGCCCCATCACCGCCTTCACCAGCGTCGAGCGCCCGACGCCGTTGCGCCCCAGCAGGCTGACGATCTCGCCTTCGCCCACACGCAGATCGACGCCATGCAGGATGTGGCTCTTGCCGTAGAACGCCTGCAAGCCACGTATGTCGAGGATGTCGCTCATGGCTCGCCCAGGTAAGCGGCTTGCACCGCGGCGTTGGCGCGGATGTTGGCCGGCGTATCGCAGGCGATCACCTCGCCGTACACCAGCACCGCGATCTTGTCGGCCAGCCCGAACACCACGCCCATGTCGTGTTCCACCATGACCAGCGTCTTGCCGGCCGTGACCTTTCGGATCAGTTCGACCGCCGCGTCCGACTCGCCGCGGCTCATTCCCGCGGTCGGTTCGTCGAGCAGGATGACGTCGGCGCCGCCGGCGATGGTGAGGCCGATTTCCAGCGCGCGCTGCTCGGCGTAGGTCAGCACCGCCGCGGGCAAATGCCGCTGGCGCTGCAGGCCGATCTCCTCGAGCACCTGTTCGGCGCGCTCGTGCGCGTCGCGCAGTCCGTCGAGCCGCTGCCAGAACGAATACCTGTAACCCAGCGACCATAGCGCCGCACAGCGCAGGTTCTCGTACACGGTCAGCTTGTCGAACAGATTGCTGATCTGGAAGCTCCGCGCCAGGCCGAGGCGGTTGATCTGGTGCGGCTGCAGGCCGGCCACGCTGCGCCCATTCAGGCGGATGTCGCCGCTACTGATTCCGTGGCGTCCGGAGACCAGATTGAACAGCGTGGATTTGCCGGCGCCGTTCGGCCCGATGATCGCGCAACGTTCGCCCTTCGCGACAGCCAGGCTTGCGCCGCGGATGATCTCCGACTTGCCGAAGCTTTTGCGCACGTCCTTCAGTTCGAGTGCATTCATGCCGCGCCCCGCTTCTGTTTGCCGGCGATTTCCGCGTGCACCTCGTCCCACGCGGCCATATATCTTGGCTGGTGGCGCCGATAGCCGAGCCACGACCCCAGCAGCAGTGTCGCCGCCATCACCCACGGCCCCGCCGAATGCGTGTCGGTCTGGATGCCGAACAGCATCATGCCGCTGCCGCTGGCCGACTCCAGCGTCAGGTGGTACAGCAACTCCACGCCGATCACGAAGCCAGCTACGCCAACCAGCGTGGCCCAGGACACCGCCACCAGCGGCAGCCCGATTCGGCCGAACCCGCCGAAGCGCGCCACGCGCAGCAGCTGCAACAGCAGGTGCGACAGGCCGCCCGGCGCAAAGCGCACCACGGCGATGAAGAACAGACCAAGGTACAGCTGCCAGGCGGCGGTGAACTCCGAAAGCATTACCGTAAAGAAGACGCCGACCACCGCGCCGATGAGCGGGCCGAAAAAGAAGCCGATGCCGCCGATGAAGACGAACAGCAGGATGGCGCCGGAACGGATCGCGCTGACGTTTTCCGCGCTGACGATTTCGAAGTTGATCGCGCCCAGCGCTCCTGAAATGCCGGCAAAGAAGGCCGACAGGATCAGCGTCAGGTAGCGCACCCACTGCGCGTCGTAGCCGATGAAGCCGGCGCGCTCCGGGTTGTCGCGCACCGCGTTGAGGATGCGCCCCAGCGGCGTGCGGGTGAACGCGAACATCGCCGCGGTGCTGGCGAACAGCCAGGCCGCGATCAGGTAGTACACCTGGATCTGCGGCCCGTACGTGATGCCGAGGAACGGCTGGCCGGCCGTGCGGTTGGTCGTGACGCCGCCCTCGCCGCCGAAGAACTCCGGGAACATCAGCGAGCCGGCGAACACCAGTTCCACCAGGCCGAGCGTGATCATCGCGAACGTGGTGCCGGATTTGCGCGTCGTGACGTAACCGAACAGCACGCCGAAAAACATCCCGGCGACGCCGCCCACCAGCGGGATCAAGGTGGTTGGCACGCGCATTCCGGTGGCGTTCATCGCGTGGACCGCACAGAACGCGCCAAGACCGGAGTAGACGGCGTGGCCAAACGACAGCATGCCGCCCTGCCCGAGCAGCATGTTGTACGACAGCCCTAAGATCATCACGGTGCCGATCTGGCACAGGATCGACAGCGCGGCGCCCCTGGTGAAGATCAGCGGCGCGACGATCAGAAGCAGCGCAAAGGCGCTCCACAGCAGCCAGCGCCCGAGATTCAGGGGCCGGTACGTCATTCGCGCGTTCCCATCAGGCCCTTGGGGCGGAAAATCAGGATCAGCACCAGCAGCAGGAACGGCAGGATCGCGGCGCTCTGGGCGATGGTCACCTTCAACACGCTGTAGCCTGGCGTGGCCGCCGTGATGTTGGCGCCGGCCCAGTTCAGCAAGGACATCAGCGAATAATCGAGCGCCACCGCGAAGGTCTGCAGCACGCCGATCAGCAGCGAAGCGGCGAAGGCGCCGGCCAGGGATCCCATACCGCCCACCACCACGACGACGAAGATGATGCTGCCGACCGTGGCTGCCATGCCGGGTTCGGTGACGAAGGCATTGCCCCCAATGACGCCTGCCAGGCCGGCCAGTGCGCAGCCGCCGCCGAACACCCACATGAACACGCGCGGCACGTTGTGGCCCAGCGCCTCGACCGCGTCGGGATGCGTCAGCGCCGCCTGGATCACCAGGCCGACGCGGGTGCGCGTGAGCACCAGCCAGATCGCGGCCAGCATCGACAGCGCGACCAGCATCATGAAGCCCCGGTACATCGGGAAGCTGGTGGCGAACAGCGTGAACAATGGCCGATCGAGTTCTTTGGGGATCGCATACGGCACGGCGGCGCGGCCCCAGACCAGCTGCACCAGTTCGACCATCAGGTAGGACAGGCCGAACGTGAACAGCAGCTCGGGGATGTGGCCGAACTTGTGCAGCGGGCGCAGACCGTAGCGTTCGACCGCGGCGCCGGCCAGGCCGACGGCCAGCGGCGCGATAATCAGCGCGGGCCAGAAACCGAGCCAGTGGCTGATGGTGTAGGCGATGTAGGCGCCCAACATATAAAAGCTCGCGTGCGCAAAATTGAGCACGCCCATCATGCTGAAGATCAGCGTCAGGCCGGAGGACAGCATGAACAGCAGCAGGCCGTAGCTGACCCCGTTCAGCAGGGTGAACAGCGTAAATTCCATGAATATCTTATTTTGCCGTCGTTCCAGCGAAGGCTGGAACCCATACTGAGCGTGAATGCCAAGTCAGCATGGGTTCCTGCCTGCGCAGGAACGACAACCGGTTAGGCCCCTGGCCGCTTCATCTGGCACGACGTCGGCTGCCCCGCCATGTACGCGTCGATCTTCTTGTCCATCTTCCAGCCGTAACCGGTGTTCTCCTGGTCGAACTTCACGTCCTTGCCGTTCACCTTGGTCCAGGTGCCGATGTACAGCGGCTGCTGCAGCTGATGGTCCGCCTTGTTCATCATTACTTCGCCATTCAAGCTGTTGAACCGTGCCCCCTCCATCGCAAACGCCACCTTCACCGGATCGGTCGATTTGGCGGCCTTGATCGCCTGCGACAGCATGCCGATGCTGCTGTGCGTCTGCGCGGTGTAGAAGTCGTCGTTGTACTTCTTCCGGTACGCCTCGACGATCTCCCTGCCCTTCAGCGCCTCGTTGTTGGCCATCCAGTTGCCGACGATCTTCACGTGCTCGGCGCCGGCCGCGCCCATCGCCGTCGGCACGCCGGTCGTGGCGCCGTAATAGGTGTAGAAATTGGCCTTCAGGTCGGCGTCCTTGGCCGCGCGGATAAGCAGCGCCAGGTCGGCGCCCCAGTTGCCGGTGACGACCGTGTCGGCGCCCGACGCCTTGATCTTGGCGATGTACGGCGAAAAATCCTTCACTTGCGCGATCGGATGCAAATCGTCGCCGGCGATCTTGATGTCCGGCCGCTTGCGCTTCAGGTAGTCCTTGGCTGCGCGGCTGACCGCCTGGCCGAAGGCGTAGTTCTGGCCGATGATGTAGACGCTCTTGATGTCCTTGTTCGGCGCCATATACGACGTCAGCGCTTCCATCTTCATGTCCGAATTGGCGTCGAAACGGAAGTGCCAGAAGCTGCACTTACTGTTGGTCATATCCGGGTCGATCGCGGCGTAGTTGAGGAACACCACCTCCTTGCCGGGATTGCGTTCGTTGTGCTTGTTGACCGCATCCAGCAGCGCGAGGCCCACGCCCGAGCCGTTGCCCTGCGTGATGTAGCGGTAGCCCTGGTCGATCACGGCCTTCAGCTGCGTGAGCGACTCCTGAGGGCTGGCCTTGTTGTCGAAGCCGACCACCTCGATCTTGTGCTCGCCTGCCCACTTTTCCTTGTTGGCCAGTTCGGCCATCGTCTGGAAGCTGTGCAGCTGGTTTTGCCCGACCGGCGCGAAGGGCCCGGACAGCGGGTCGATGAACGCGATCTTCACCGTGTCCGCGTGCGCGAACGGCGCGATGAGTGCGAAGGTCACTGCGGCTGCCAAAGTTTTCATCTCGTCTCCATCCCTTATTGTCGTTATAAATTCAGGTGTTCGGCAGCTTGTAGTCGCGGTACTGCTCGCGCAGCTTGTTCTTCTGGATCTTGCCCGTAGCGCCCATCGGCAAGGCCTCGATGAAGGCCACGTCGTCCGGCATCCAGAATTTCGCGATCTTCCCTGCGAAGAATTGCAGCATCTCCTCGCGCGTGACTTCCTGGCCCGGCCGCTTGACGACCAGCAGCAGCGGGCGCTCGTCCCATTTCGGATGCGCGATGCCGATGCACGCCGCCTGCAGCACTGCCGGATGCGCCATCGCGATGTTCTCGAGGTCGATCGTGCCGATCCACTCGCCGCCAGACTTGATCACGTCCTTGCTGCGGTCGGTGATCTGCATGTAGCCGTCGGCGTCGATCGTCGCCACGTCGCCGGTCGGGAACCAGCCGTCCTGCAGCACGTCGCCGCCCTCATTCTTGAAGTAGCCCGAGATGATCCACGGGCCCTTGACCAGCAAGTGGCCGTAGGTGCTGCCGTCCCACGGAAGCTCCTCGCCGTCATCGTTGACGATCTTCATGTCCACGCCGTAGATCGCGTGGCCCTGCTTCTGCAAGATCTTGCGCTGTTCGTCCTTCGGCAGCGCCAGGTGCTTCGCCTGCAGACCGCCCGCGGTGCCGAGCGGGGACATCTCGGTCATGCCCCAGGCGTGGATCACCTCCACGCCCAGCTTGTCGATCAGCGTATCCATCATCGCCGGCGGACAGGCCGAGCCGCCGATGACGGTGCGGCGGAAGGTGGAGAACTTCAAATCGTTCTGCAGCACGTAGTTGACCAGCCCGAGCCAGACCGTCGGCACGCCGGCCGAGAAGGTCACGCCTTCCGATTCGAACAGCTCATAGAGCGACTTGCCGTCCAGCGCGGCGCCCGGGAACACCATCTTCGCGCCCGACAGCAGCACAGAATACGGCAGTCCCCACGCGTTCACGTGGAACATCGGAACGACCGGCAGCACGGTGTCGGCGGCCGACACGTTGAGCGCATTGGGCATCGCCGAACCGTACGAGTGCAGTACGGTGGAGCGGTGCGAATACAGCGCGCCTTTCGGATTGCCGGTGGTGCCCGAGGTGTAGCACAGCGACGCGGCGGAATTCTCGTCGAACTGCGGCCACGCAAAATCGTCGGAACTGCTGGCGATCAGGTCTTCGTAGCACAGGAGGTTGGGGATTTTCGTTTCCGTCGGCATCCGGTCGCGGCCAGCCATTAGCACGAAAGCCTGGACGGTCTTGCACTGCGCGGCCACCGCCTCGATCAAGGGCAGGAAGGTCAGGTCGAAAAACAGGTACTGGTCCTCGGCGTGGTTGGCGATGTAGGCGATCTGCTCCGGGTGCAGGCGCGGGTTGATGGTGTGGAGGACCGCGCCCATCCCCGACACGGCGTAGTACAGCTCCATGTGGCGGTAGCCGTTCCACGCCAGCGTGGCCACCCGCTGGCCCATCTGCACGCCCAGGCCCTTCAAGGCGTGGGCGGCGCGGCGCGCGCGCTGGTGGCAGTCGCGATAGGTATAGCGGTGCAAGTCGCCCTCGACCCGGCGCGAGACGATCTCGACATGGCCGTAATGGCGCGCGGCAAATTCGATGATGCTCGAAACGAGCAGCGGCTGGTCCATCATCTGCCCCATCACTGGGCTCTTTGGATAAGACGTCATGCGAACTCTCCTGTGGATTTTTTTGCAACCTGTCTTGAGTTTCGTTCGACCGCGGGAAGGCAGTCAATACTTTTCGATGCTGCGGCGCAATAGTGGGTAAATGCGATAGTTTTTCCATATCGTTGAAATAAAAATAATCTCAATCGTGCGCGGCAGGGCGCCCCCTATACTTTTCCGACATATCGTGAATTTAATGGAGATCCAAGACAATGCCCAAGACCAAATCGAATGGTGGCAAGAACGGCGCCAAGCCAGCGAACGGATCAACCCCTTCCACCGCGGTCGGCAACGGCGGCGAATGGCATCAGCAAGCGCACGACAATACCCTCACCACCAACCAGGGCGTGCCCATTTCCGACAACCAGAATTCGCTGCGCGCCAACGCCCGCGGGCCGACACTGCTGGAAGACTTCATCCTGCGCGAGAAGATCACCCATTTCGACCATGAGCGCATTCCCGAACGCATCGTCCACGCGCGCGGCACCGGCGTGCACGGCTTCTTCGAGCTGACCGAATCGCTGGCCAAATATACGACCGCGAAGATCCTCACCGAAGTGGGCGAAAAGACGGAAGTATTTACGCGCTTTTCCACGGTGGCCGGCGGCGCCGGCTCGATCGACACTCCGCGCGACGTGCGCGGCTTCGCCGTCAAGATGTATACCAAGGAGGGCAACTGGGACCTCGTGGGCAACAACATCCCGGTGTTCTTCATCCAGGACGCCATGAAGTTTCCCGACCTGGTGCACGCCGTCAAGATGGAGCCGGACCGCGGCTTTCCGCAGGCAGCCAGCGCCCACGACACGTTCTGGGATTTCATCTCGCTGACCCCGGAATCGCTGCACATGATCATGTGGGCGATGTCCGACCGCACCATTCCGCGCTCGCTGCGCATGATCGAAGGCTTCGGCGTCCATACCTTCCGCCTGCTCAATGACAAGGGCGAATCGACCTTCGTCAAGTTCCACTGGCGACCCAAGCTCGGCCTGCAATCGACAGTCTGGGACGAAGCCGTCAAGCTCGCCGGCGCCGATCCCGATTTCCACCGCCGCGACATGTTCGAGTCGATCTCCAATGGCGCCTTCCCCGAGTGGGAGCTGGCGGTGCAGCTGTTCACCGAGAAGCAGGCCGACGGCTTCCCCTTCGACCACCTCGACGCGACCAAGCTGATCCCGGAAGAACTGATCCCGCTGAAAGTGATCGGCCGCATGGTGCTGAATCGCTGGCCGAACAACTTCTTCGCCGAAACCGAGCAGGTCGCGTTCTGCCCGTCGCACATCCCGCCGGGCATCGATTTCTCCAACGACCCGCTGCTGCAGGGGCGGCTGTTTTCCTACCTGGACACCCAGCTCAAGCGCCTCGGCTCGCCGAATTTCCACCAGATCCCGGTCAACGCGCCGAAGTGCCCGTTCGCCAACAACCAGCGCGACGGCCACATGCAGATGGCGCAGCCGGCCGGCCGCGTCAACTACGAGCCGAACTCGCTGGCGCCGGACGGGCCGCGCGAACGCGCCACGGGCTTCCGCAGCATGGCCGCCGACGAGACCGGCGCCAAGGGCCGCATCCGCGCCGAGTCGTTCTCCGACCACTACAGCCAGGCGCGCCAGTTCTTCATCAGCCAGACCCCGGTCGAGCAGGCGCACATGGCCTCGGCGCTGGTGTTCGAACTTTCGAAGGTCGAGCATCCGCACATCCGCGAAGCCGTGGTCAGCCACCTGCGCCACATCGACGGCGACCTCGCGCAGCGCGTTGCCACCGGCCTCGGAATGGATAAACTGCCGGAGCCAGCCCCAACCACAGTGGAGACCAGGGAAATGGAACCATCGCCCGCGCTGCAGATCATCGGCAAGATGAAAGACACGCTGGAAGGCCGCGCCGTCGGCGTGCTGGTGGCCGACGGCTCGGACAAGGCCACGGTGGACGGCATCACCGCCGCGGTCAAGCAGGCCGGCGCCTCGTTCAAGATCATCGCGCCCAAGGTGGGCGAGGTGACGCTGTCGGACAAGTCGCGCCTGAAAGTCGATGGCCAACTGGCCGGCACGCCGTCGGTGCTGTTCGACGCGGTGGCGCTGGTGCTGAGCGCCGACGCGGGCGCGAAGCTGGCGAAGGAGGCCTGCGCGGTCGACTTCGTGCGCGATGCTTTCGGGCACCTGAAGGCGATTGCGGCGGACGAAGGCGCGCGCGCCGTGCTGGACAAGGCCGGCGTGGAGAAGGATGCCGGCGTGGTGGAAGCTTCCAACAGCAAGGGCTTCGTGCAGGCTGCGAAGACGCGCCAGTGGGACCGCGAACCGAAGCTGCGAACATTGGCTTGATGCTAGATGGGGTGCGGTCCGCAGGACCAGGCCCCAGGTGTGTCGCACGCTTTTGCTGCGCACGGTAGAATCTCGGGACCTGGTTCAACGAACCTGGTCCCATTTTCATTTTCAGACTGGACCCGCCATTACTGCCGACGACCTGCCATTGGGCAATTCCTTTGCCGCCCTGCCCCCTGCCTTCTACACCCGGCTGATGCCGACGCCCTTGCCGGCGCCGTACTTCGTTGCGGCCAGCGCCAGGGCCGCCGCCCTGGTCGGGCTCGACGCCGCGCACCTTGCCAACAGCGATTTCGTGGACTTTCTCACTGGCAACCGCGTGCCCGCCCGCTCGCAGCCGCTGTCGGCCGTGTATTCCGGCCACCAGTTCGGCGTCTGGGCTGGCCAACTGGGCGACGGCCGCGCCATCCTGCTCGGCGAGCTGAACGGCCCCGCCGGCCCGATGGAACTGCAGCTCAAGGGCGCCGGACTGACGCCGTATTCGCGCATGGGCGACGGCCGCGCCGTGCTACGCTCGTCGATCCGCGAATTCCTGTGCTCCGAAGCGATGGCCGCGCTGCGCATTCCCACCACGCGCGCGCTGTGCATCACCGGCTCGGACAAGGGCGTGATGCGCGAAACCGTCGAGACCTCGGCAGTCGTCACGCGCATGGCGCCTAGCTTTGTCCGCTTCGGCTCCTTCGAGCACTGGTACTACCGCGACAAGCCGGAGGAACTGAAGGCGCTGGCGGATTACGTGATCTACACCTTCTACCCGGAGCTGACCGCTGAACCGAACCCGTACACCGCGCTGCTGGCGGAAGTGACGCGCCGCACCGCGCGCATGATCGCGCAATGGCAGGCGGTCGGCTTCATGCATGGCGTGATGAACACCGACAATATGTCCATCCTCGGCCTGACGCTCGACTACGGCCCGTTCGGCTTCATGGAAGCGTTCGATCCTAACCATATCTGCAACCATACCGACCAGCAGGGCCGCTACTCCTACGCCAACCAGCCCCAGATCGGCCACTGGAACTGCTATGCGCTGGGCCAGGCGCTGATGCCGCTGATCGGCGACGCCGATGATGCCCAGGAGGCGCTGGCGGTGTATCAGCCCGAGTTCGCCCGCACCCTCGACCACCTGCTGCACGCCAAGCTGGGCCTGGCAACGGAACACGAGCAGGACCGCGCCCTGTTCGACGAGCTGTTCAAGCTGATGGCCGCCGCCCATGTGGATTTCACCCGCTTCTTCCGCACGCTGGGCAAGCTGAAGCTGGACGACCCGGCTGCCGACGCCCCGCTGCGCGACATGTTCATCGAGCGCGAAGCCTTCGACGCCTGGGCGGCGCGCTACCGTGAACGGCTGCGCCAGGAAGCCAGCGCCGACAGCGAGCGCAAGACCGCGATGGACGCGGTCAATCCGAAATTCGTGCTGCGCAACTACCTGGCCCAGGTGGCCATCGAAAAGGCCCAGAACAAGGATTATTCCGAAATCGCCAAATTGCTGGCCATCCTCGAGCACCCGTTCGACGAACAGCCCGAGCATGAGGCGTACGCCGCCCTGCCGCCCGACTGGGCCAGCCACCTCGAAGTCAGCTGTTCCTCCTGAAAGGCCCGCCATGACCGACAAAGTAATCAAGACCGACGCCGAATGGCGCGAGATGCTCGATCCGATGGAGTACCAGGTGACGCGCCACGCGGCCACCGAGCGCGCCTTCACCGGCAAGTTCTGGGACCACCACGAGCACGGTATTTACACCTGCGTGTGCTGCAACACGCCGCTGTTCGAATCGGACGCCAAGTTCGATTCCGGCTGCGGCTGGCCCAGCTACTTCAAGGCGATCGACCCGGCCAACGTGATCGAAAAGACCGACCGCACCCATGGTATGCTGCGCACCGAGATCATCTGCGCGGTCTGCGACGCCCACCTGGGACACGTGTTCCCCGATGGCCCGCCGCCGACCGGCCTGCGCTATTGCATCAATTCGGCGTCGCTGCGCTTCGAACCACTCTAACTTTTGCCCTTCCATGAAATTTTTGTTCGACCTGTTTCCTCTTATCCTGTTCTTCGGCGTCTTCAAATGGGGTGAAGGCCATGAGCAGGCCGCCCACGGCATCGTCCAGCAATACCTGGGCGGCTTGATGACGGGCGGCTCGGTCACGGCCGCAGTCTCGCCGGTCATCCTCGCCACGGTCGTCGGCATCATTGCGACCGCGCTCCAGATCGGCTACCTGATGGTGCAGCGCAAGAAAGTCGACGGCATGCTGTGGGTTTCCGCGGCCGTCATCACGATCATGGGCGGCGCCACCATTTACCTGCACGACGAGACCTTCATCAAGTGGAAACCGACCATTCTCTACTGGACCTTCGCCGCGATCCTGCTGGTCTACCAGCTGTTCAAGGGCAAGAACCTGATGAAGAGCGTGCTGGGCGAGGCGTTCAAGCTGCCCGAGGAAGTCTGGCCGCGCGTCTGCTTCGCCTGGATCTGGTTCCTGTTCGCCCTCGGCCTGCTGAACCTGCTGATGGCCTTCGTCATCTTCAAGGGCAATACCAGCGCCTGGGTTAACTTCAAGGTGTTCGGCGCCACCGGCCTGTTCTTCGCCTTCACGGTCGCCCAGGCATTCGTGCTGTCGAAATACCTGCAGGAGGAAGCATGACTACGCGCATGGACCGCATCCGCGCCGCGCTGGCCCAGCTCGAGCCCACCGCCGTCGAGCTGACCGACGAATCGCACCTGCACGCCGGCCACGCCGGCGCGGCCTCCGGCGGCGGGCACTATCGCCTGCGGATCGTCTCGCCCCGCTTCGAGGGCCAGAGGCTCGTCATGCGCCATCGTCTGGTGTATGATTCCGTGCACGATATGATGCACAAGGAGATCCATGCCCTCGCCATCACTGCGCTGGCCCCGTCCGAGCAGTGACCGAGAGCATGTTCAGGGATTCTTAAGAAATCTATTCGACAATCGCGAAGTACAAAAAAATCGATTCATCTGTCCAAGAAACTTTTCCAATCAGGAATAAATAATGACCTTCAAGCCAGCCCGTTTGCTGTTAGCCCTTATCGCTGTAGCCGCCGCCCCGGCGTTCGCGCAAAACCTCGCCGTCGTCAACGGCAAAGCCATCCCTTCCTCGCGCGCCGATGCCGTCGTCAAGCAAGTCATCGCCCAGGGCCAGCAGCCGGACTCGCCGCAGCTGCGCGACGCCGTCAAGAAAGACCTGATCATCCGTGAAGTGATGATGCAGGAAGCCGTCAAGCAGGGCTTCGAGAAAGACGCGACCGTCAAGTCGCAAATGGAAACGGCGCGCCAGACCATTGTCATCAACGCCCTGGTGCGTGACTTCGTCACCAAGCATCCGGTCAAGGATGCCGACGTCAAGGCCGAATATGAGCGTTACAAGGCGCAGGCCGGCGACAAGGAATACCATGTGCGCCATATCCTGGTCGGCACCGAAGCCGAAGCGAACGCCATCATCGCCAAGCTGAAGGGCGGCGCCAAGTTCGAAGAGCTGGCCAAGCAGTCGAAAGACACCGGCACCGCGGCCAACGGCGGCGACCTGGACTGGGCTAGCCCGACCTCGTTCCCGAAAGTGTTCAGCGACGCCTTCATCGGCCTGCAAAAAGGCGCCGTCGCCGACAAGCCGGTCCAGACCCCGAACGGCTTCCACGTCGTCAAGCTCGACGACACGCGTCCGACCAAGCTGCCGGCGCTGGAAGAAGTGAAGGGCCAGATCGAAGAAGCACTGCAGCAGAAGCAGCTGCAGGCCTACCAGGAATCGATGCTTGCCAAAGCCAAGATTCAGTAATATTTCCCCTGCCGGCGCCTTCGAGGCGCCGGTGCGCCCTCTTCCCGGATTTTTATAGGAATCGAACATGATCTTGAAGCCAGCCACCCTGTTAGCCATGACCGCACTGGTCGCCGCCCCGGTATTCGCGCAGAACGTCGCCACCGTCAATGGCAAGGCAATCCCGTCGTCGAAGGTCGACCAGATCGTCAAGCAAGTTGTCGCCCAGGGCAAGCAAGCCGATTCCCCGCAACTGCGCGAAGCAATCAAGAAAGACCTGATCAACCGCGAAGTGCTGATCCAGGAAGCCGACAAGCAAGGCGTCGCCACCCGTCCTGAAGTGAAGATGGCGCTGGAAAACGCCCGCCAGAGCATCATCATCAACGCGATGCTGGCCGACTACATCAAGAAGAATCCGGTGAAGGACGCCGAAGCGAAGGCCGAGTACGACAAGTACAAGGCGCAGGTCGGCGAGAAGGAATACCACGCCCGCCACATCCTGGTTGGCACCGAAGAAGAAGCCAAGGCCATCATCGCCAAGCTGAAAGCCGGCGGCAAGTTCGAAGAGCTGGCCAAGCAGTCGAAGGACGGCTCGGCAGCCAATGGCGGCGACCTGGACTGGGCGAGCCCGGCGGCCTACGTGCCTGAGTTCTCGCAGGCGATGGTCAAGCTGAACAAGGGCCAGTACACCGAGACCCCGGTCAAGACGCAGTTCGGCTACCACGTGATCAAGCTGGAAGACACCCGTGCGGCGAAGATTCCTCCGTTCGAGGAAGTCAAGACGCAAGTGTCGGAATCGATCCAGCAGCGCAAGCTCGCCGCCTTCCGCGACGAACTGGCCAAGAAAGCCAAGATCCAGTAATTAACTGGGTCCGCAATGAAAAAGCGCTCCGGCTGGAGCGCTTTTTTTTCGTCGGCGATGCCTGAATTGATGGGGGCGGGTCCGCTTGTCCAGACCCCGGTTTACGTAACGCTTTTGCGCTCTTCTGTATCGGCATCCGGGTGAAGGGCGGCAAGCTGCTCCAGAAGTTCCGGGACCGCGGTCTGAATGGTTTGCCACACCACCTCGACGCTGATGTCGAAGTAGCCGTGCGCAATTCGATTGCGCATCCCACGCATGCTACTCCATGCAATTTCAGGATGCTTCGCAGCAAAATGGCCGTAGCCTTCCATCACCCGCGTTGCCGCTTCACCGATGATGATGAGGTTCATGATCACCGCTTGCTGTGTGCGCTTGTCTGCCAGGAACTCGTCTAGCTTCATGCCCGTCACGAAGCCAGAAGCATCTGAGGCGGCCTGATGCAAATGGGTTAGATAATCCGAGAGCCGATGCTTGCTCATACGGGCCGGGCTTCTGCCAGCACTGTCGCGCGGAAAGCCAGAGGAAGATCCGCTGGAGTCAACAAATCGACGCGAACTCCGAGCAACGTTTCGAGCTCGTCTTGCAAACCGCCCAAATCGAACAAAGTCGTTTCCGGAAGTACGTCGACCAACAAATCAAGGTCGCTGCCATTACTGTCGGTACCGTGCAGCACCGAGCCGAAGATGCGCAAGTTTGCAGTCCGGAAGCGGCTTACCGCGTCAAGAATGTCAGCTCGCTTAAGATCAAGCAATGCTGAGGGACGCATGATTCTCTCCCATTCGGAATATATCTGGATGGTAAACCATTGCGCGGAGCATTCCAAGCGTCGCTCAACGGCCTGAAGATTCGCATCGCTAGAGCGCCAGCGGCGGCGTCAAAACCGGGGTCTGGTCCTGCGGACCTGACCCCATCTTTGCCTTTACCCCACGAATTTGCGGGCGTTGCGGTACATGCGCATCCACGGCGATTCCTCGCCCCACGACGTCGGATGCCACGACTGCTGCACCGAGCGGAACACGCGCTCGGCGTGCGGCATCATCACGGAAAAGCGCCCGTCCGCCGTCGTCACCGCGGTCAGGCCCTGTGGCGAACCGTTCGGGTTGAACGGATACACCTCGGTCGCCTCGCCCCGGTTGTCGACATAGCGCAGCGCGCGAATCACCGCATCGGCGTCGCCCGTCTGCGAGAAGTCCGCGTAGCCCTCGCCGTGCGCGATCGCGATCGGCGTCTTCGTGCCCGCCATCCCGCTGAAGAAGATCGACGGCGAGTCCAGCACTTCGACCATGCCGAAGCGCGCCTCGAACTGCTCCGACTTGTTGCGCGTGAACTTCGGCCACGCATGCGCGCCCGGGATGATCGACTTCAGGTTGCTCATCATCTGGCAGCCATTGCACACACCCAGGCCGAAGGTGTCGGTGCGGTTGAAGAAGCGCGCGAACTGGTCGGCCAGCAGATTGTTGAACAGGATCGTCTTGGCCCAGCCTTCGCCGGCGCCCAGCACGTCGCCGTACGAGAAGCCGCCCACCGCGATCACGCCCTGGAAGTCGTCCAGCTTCACTCGGCCCGCAATCAGGTCGCTCATGTGAACGTCGATGGCCGCAAAGCCCGCCTGGTGCATCACATACGCCGTCTCGATGTGCGAGTTGACGCCCTGCTCGCGCAGGATCGCCACGCGCGGACGCGCGCCGCCGATGAACGGCGCCGCTACGTTCTCGCTCGGGTCGAACGTCAGCACCGGCGAAATGCCAGGATCGGTTTCGTCCAGCAGGCGGTCGTATTCGGCGTCGGCGCAAGCCGGGTTGTCGCGCAGGCGCGCGATGCGCCAGCTGGTCTCGCTCCACAGGCGGTGCAGCGCACTGCGCTGTTCGCTGTACACGGTCTTGGCGTCGCGCGTGAACTCGATCACGCCGCGGTCGTTCGGCTTGCCGATGATGTGGCTGCAGGCGCCCAGCTGATGCTGGCGCAGCACGTTCATTACCGCCGATTTATCGTCGGCGCGCACCTGGATCACGGCGCCCAGTTCTTCCGCGAACAGCGCGCGCAGGGTCAGCTCGTTGCGGCGCTCGGACACCTGGCCGGCCCAGTTCTTCGCATCGCCCCAGTCGGCCGCGTGTTCGCCTTCCATCGCCAGGATGTCGAGATTGATCGACAGGCCGCAGCGGCCGGCGAACGCCATCTCGCACAGCGCCGCATACAGGCCGCCGTCCGAACGGTCGTGGTAAGCGAGCAGCTTGCCGTCGCTGTTCAATCGCTGGACCGCGTTGAAGAAGCCTTTCAGGTCGTCCGCGCTGTCCACGTCCGGCGTGTCGTTGCCGAGTTGCTGCGTCACTTGCGCCAGCGCCGAGGCGCCCATGCGGTTCTTGCCGCGTCCGAGGTCCACCAGGATCAGCGCGGTCTCGCCGGCGTCCATCCGGATCTGCGGCGTCAGCGTGCGGCGGATGTCGGTCACCGGCGCGAACGACGAGACGATCAGCGACACCGGCGACACCACGGCCTTGGCCGCATCGCCGTCGGTCCAGGTGGTGCGCATCGACAGCGAGTCCTTGCCGACCGGGATGCTGATCCCCAGCGCAGGACACAGCTCCATGCCGACCGCCTTGACGGTGTCGAACAGCGCCGCGTCCTGGCCCGGCTGGCCGCAGGCGGCCATCCAGTTGGCCGACAGCTTGATGTCGCCGATTTCCCTGATTGGCGCCGCGGCGATGTTGGTGATTGCCTCGCCCACCGCCATGCGGCCCGACGCGGCAGCGTCGATCACCGCCAGCGGCGTGCGCTCGCCCATCGCCATCGCTTCGCCCAGGTAGCCGTCGAAGCTCATCGCGGTGACGGCGCAATCGGCCACCGGCACCTGCCACGGACCGACCATCTGGTCGCGCGCGGTCATGCCGCCCACGCTGCGGTCGCCGATCGTGATCAGGAAGGACTTGTCGCCCACTGTCGGCAGCAGCAGCACCTTACGCGCCACTTCCGCCAGATCGAGGCCGGTCAGGTCGACCGGTGCGAAGTCGTTGGTCACATGATTCACGTCACGCTGCATCTTCGGCGGTTTGCCGAGCAGGACGTCCATCGGCATGTCGACCGGGTTGTTCCCGTTGAGGTCATCGACCACCTTCAACTGGCGCTCTTCGGTCGCCACGCCCACGGCGGCGAACAGGCAGCGCTCGCGCTCGCACAGGGCGGCAAACAGCGGCAGGTTCTGCGGCGCGATCGCCAGCACGTAGCGTTCCTGCGACTCGTTGCACCAGATTTCCTTCGGCGCCATGCCGCTTTCCTCCAGCGGCACCTTGCGCAGGTTGAAGATCGCGCCGCGCTTGGCGTCGTTGGTGATTTCCGGGAAAGCGTTCGACAGGCCGCCGGCGCCCACGTCGTGGATCGAGATGATCGGATTGTCGGCGCCCATCTGCCAGCACGCGTTGATCACTTCCTGCGCGCGCCGCTCCATTTCCGGATTGCCGCGCTGGACCGAGTCGAAGTCCAGGTCCGCGGTGTTGGCGCCGGTCGCCATCGACGACGCGGCGCTGCCGCCCATGCCGATGCGCATGCCGGGGCCGCCCAGCTGGATCAGCAGGCTGCCGACCGGGATGTCGTTCTTGTGGGTGTGCTGGTCGGCGATGCTGCCGATGCCGCCGGCGATCATGATCGGCTTGTGGTAGCCGTACACGGTGTCCGGCGCGCCGGCCGACAGGCGCCCGACGTTCTGCTCGTAGGTGCGGAAGTAGCCGCCCAGGACGGGCCGGCCGAATTCATTCGAGAACGCGGCGCCGCCAAGCGGGCCGTCGATCATGATCTGCAGCGGCGAAGCGATGCGCTCAGGCTTTCCATAGAAGGTGGCTGGTGCGCGCTGGGCGAACGGCGCATTGACGCTGGCGGCGTTCTCCCACGGACGCACGGCGCCTGGAATCATCAGGTTCGACACCGTGAAGCCGGTCAGGCCGGCCTTCGGCTTGGCGCCGCGGCCCGTCGCCCCCTCGTCGCGGATTTCGCCGCCGGCGCCGGTCGAGGCGCCCTGGAACGGCGAGATCGCGGTGGGGTGGTTGTGCGTCTCGACCTTCATCAGCGTGTGCGTCAGTTCGGTCGCCGCCGCGTATTCGTGATTCGCGCCGCGCGGGTAGAAGCGAGTGACGGCGGCGCCTTCGATGATGGACGAGTTGTCGCTGTACGCGACGATCGTGCCCTTCGGCGCCAGCTGGTGCGTATTTTTGATCATCTGGAACAGCGACTTGTCCTGCGCCTCGCCGTCGATGGTCCAGTCGGCGTTGAAGATCTTGTGGCGGCAATGCTCGCTGTTAGCCTGCGCGAACATCATCAGTTCGACGTCGGTCGGGTTGCGGCGCTCACGCGTGAACGCATCGACCAGGTAGTCGATTTCGTCTTCCGACAAGGCCAGGCCAAGGTCGGTGTTGGCCTGCTCCAGCGCGGCCCTGCCCTCGCCCAGCAGATCGACCGATTCCAGCGGCTTCGCTTCCAGTTCGCGGAACAAGCCCGCCGCCTCATCGGCGCTGCGCAGCACCGATTCGGTCATGCGGTCATGCAGCAGGCCAGCCACCGCCGCCAGTTCGGCCTCGGTCAGCTTCTTCGCCGCGCCGATGCCGGTACCCAGCAGGCCGGCCTTCAGTTCGAGCGTGTACGCCACGCCGCGCTCGATGCGGTGGATGTGCGCCATGCCGCAGTTGTGCGCGATGTCGGTCGCCTTCGACGCCCACGGCGAAATCGTGCCGAAGCGCGGGATCACGAAGAACGCTTCGGTGGCGCCGCTCGCCTTCTCCGCATGCGCCGGTTCGCCGTAGGTCAGCATTGCCTCGAGGCGGCCGGTGTCCTCGGCGGACAGCGGCGCGGGGGAATCGATGAAGTGGACGAATCGCGCCTGGACGGCGGCAATGTGGGGGGCGGCCGATTGGAGCTGGCTCAGGAGGCGTTGGCTACGGAATGCGGAAAGGGCATTGGAACCCGGCAGAATCAACATGGTTGGACTTTGGTTGATGCAGCGTGGCTGCGGGTTAAGGGTCGAAGTGGCACTGATGATGAGTGAGGCGTTTTTCCTTAGCCCGCTATTATACCGCTCCCTATGAGGAAGCTGGTTCGCCTCCCCTATTGCTTTCCATATAAACAATAGCGTATTGTCCAGCTTCAAGACTTTCCGGCATCTGCCGTTAGTACAAGGAAAGCGCCGAGACAACCCACCAAAGCCGAGCCGATGCAAACCAACAGCAATTTGTCTGTCCTCGTGGTCGATCCCAATCCCGGCATGCGGGGCAACCTGAAGAACATGCTGGCCCAGGCCGGCATCAGCAAGATCGACTTCGCCGTCAGCGCCGGCACGGCGATCCGGCTGCTGTCCACGCGCAGCTTCGACATCATCCTGTGCGAATATGACCTCGGCGGCAGCGCCGGCGACGGCCAGGATGGCCAGCAGCTGCTCGAAGACCTGCGCCACCACAATCTGATTGGCCTGCTGACCATTTTCATCATGATCACGTCGGAGGGCGTGTACGGCAAGGTGGTCAGCGCGGCGGAGCTGACCCCGACCGACTACATCCTCAAGCCGTTCACGGTGGAGATGCTGGCCGGCCGCATTGCTCGCGCGATCGAGCGGCGCGCGGCCTTCCTGCCGGCCTACCAGCAGATCGGCCAGGGCAACCTGCGCGAGGCGGTGCGCTTGTGCGCGCTGGGCGAAGCGGCCCATGCACGCTACGCCGCCGACTTCACCCGCCTGCGCGCCGAACTGCACGTGAGCCTGAACGAACTGCCTGAAGCGGAGCGCCTCTACAGCGCCGTGATGGAGGCCAAGCCCGTTGGCTGGGCCGCGCTTGGCCTGGCACGCACGCTGTTCGCGCAGGAGCGCCATGAGGAAGCCGAAACCCTGTTGACCAAGCTGGTGGCGCAGAATCCGAAACTGATGGCGGCCTACGACCTGCTCGCGCGCTGCCATGAGGCCAGCGGCGCCCCGGCCCGCGCCCAACTGGTGCTGGAAGACGCGGTGGCGATTTCGCCGCATATGGTGCGGCGCCTGCGCAAGCTGGGCGAAGTGGCGCTCGACGCCGGCGACGCCGCGGCGGCCGAGCGCTCGTTCAAACAGGTAGTCGCCAAGGCGAAGTATTCGGAATTCCGCGACCCGGAGGACCACGTCAACCTGATCCGGGCGCTGATCCGCAACGGCGACCTGGCGCAGGCAGGAAGCATGATCCGCGACCTGGAGAAGTCCTTGCGCGGCAATCCGGCGACCGAGGTGTGCAAGGCGATCTCCAACGCGATGCTGCACGAATCGTCGGGCAATGCCGCGGCGGCGGCCGGCGAGCTCAGTACCGCGGTGCAGGCCGTGCGAGCCAGCGCGGCGGTGTCGAGCAAGCTCAAAATCGGGCTGGCGCGCAGCTGCCTGAGCGCGCGGCTCGACCAGGAGGCGTCCGAGGTCATGCTGGCGGTGATGAACGATGTCGGCAGCGGCGTCTCGATGCAGCAGGCGATGGGCGTGTTCGTCAAGGCCGGGCGGCCGGACTTGGCCGAGGGGATGGGTTCCCAGCTCAAGGCCAAGGCCAGGGCGCTGCTCGATGTCGCGGACGAAAAGGCCGGAATGGCCGACTACAAGGGCGCGGTGCATTCGCTGCTGGAAGCGCGCCATATGTCGCCGGGGAACCTGTCGGTGATGTTCGCGCTGGCGAACGGCATCCTGCGGCAAATCAACGAGCTGGGATGGGATCATCCGCTGGCCGAGCAGTGTGCGGGCGTCATCGACACCATCCGCAAGCTCGATGCTGCGCACGCGGAGCTGGGGCCGTTGAACGAGGCTTACCTGGCCGCGAAGCGCAAGTACGGTATCGCGAACTGAAAAGCGAAGATGCGGTCAGCGCCCAACGCCGTAAAGTTAAGCCGTCGTACCTGCGCAGGTAGGTACCCATACTGAGCGTGCTTTACCTCGTCGGCATGCTCAGCATGGGTACCCGCCTGCGCGGGTACGACGGTTTTTAGGCTGATGCGCCTCCGTGCGGTGCTGACTTATTCCTTAACTTAACGGCATTAGGGTCAGCGCCGCGTGAATTCCGGGGTCTGGTCCTGCGGACCTGACCCCATCTTCCCCCACCCACCACCGCCAGGCGTTTCGACCACGAACACGTCGCCCGTCGCCATCTCGACCTTGCCGATATGGCCTAGCTGCTCCACGCTGCCGTCAAGCCGCAGCACCCAGTTCTTCCCGACCGCGCCAGGCTCGCCGCCGGCCATCCCGAACGGCGGATAAATCCGGTTGTTCGACAGGATCGCCGCCGTCATCGGCTCCAGGAACCGCACCTTGCGTACGCCGCCATTGCCGCCGTGCCAGCGCCCCGCCCCGCCCGAACCGTGCCGGATCTCGTAGCTCTCCAGCCGCACCGGGAAGCGGAATTCGAGAATCTCCGGATCGGTGAGCCGCGAATTGGTCATGTTCGTCTGGACTACGTCGGTGCCGTCGAACCCTTCGCCCGCGCCCGAGCCGCCGGAGATGGTCTCGTAATACTGGTAGCGCGCATTCCCGAACGTGAAGTTGTTCATCGTGCCCTGCGCGGCCGCCATCGCACCCAGCGCGCCGTACAGCGCGTTCGTGATGCAGGTCGAGGTCTCGACATTGCCCGACACGACCGACGCCGGATAGCGCGGATTGAGCATCGAGCCTTCCGGGATGATCACGTGCAGCGGCTTGAGGCAGCCGGCGTTGAGCGGGATCTCGTCGTCCACCAGCGTGCGGAACACGTACAGCACCGCGGCCATGCACACCGCCGACGGCGCGTTGAAGTTGTTGTCCACCTGCGCGGACGTTCCGGTGAAATCGATCTGCGCGCTGCGCGCGGCCGCATCGACCCGGATCGCCACCTGGATGCGCGCGCCGTTGTCGAGCTCCAGGCAGTACTCACCATCATGCAACGCCGCGATCACGCGCCGTACCGCTTCCTCCGCGTTGTCCTGCACGTGTCCCATGTAGGCCTGCACCACGTCGAGGCCGAAGTGCGCGACCATCTTGCGCAGTTCATCGACGCCTTTCTGATTGGCCGCTACCTGCGCGCGCAGGTCGGCCATGTTCTGGTCCGGATTGCGCGCCGGGTAGCGCGCGCCGGCCAGCAGCGCGCGCGTTTCGGCGTCGCGTATGAGACCGGTGGCGCCATCGACCAGCTTGAAATTGTCGATCAGGACACCCTCTTCCTCGATCGTGCGCGAATCGGGCGGCATCGAGCCGGGCGTGGTGCCGCCAATGTCGGCGTGGTGTCCGCGCGAGCCAACATAAAACAGGATCCGCTCCCCAGCCTCATCAAACACCGGCGAGATCACCGTGACGTCGGGCAGGTGCGTGCCGCCGTGGTACGGATCGTTGAGCATGAAGACGTCGCCGTCGCGCATTGCGCCGGCATTGCGCTGCATGACCGTCTTGATGCTCTCGCCCATCGAGCCCAGGTGCACCGGCATGTGCGGCGCATTGGCGATCAGGTTGCCGTCGCCGTCGAAAATCGCGCAGCTGAAGTCGAGCCGCTCCTTGATGTTGACCGAGTACGCGGTGTTCTGCAGCCGCAGCCCCATCTGCTCGGCGATCGACATGAACAGGTTGTTGAAGATTTCGAGCATGACCGGGTCGGCGCTGGTGCCTATCGCGCGGCGTTCGGGCAGCGCTTCGACGCGCGTCATCACGATGTGGCCGAATGGCGTCACGCGCGCCTGCCAGCCCCGCTCCACCACCGTGGTCGCATTGTCCTCGGCGATGATGGCCGGGCCGTCGATGGCGTCGCCGGATCGCAGGTCGGCGCGCACGTACAGGGCTGTCTTGCGCCAGGTGTCGTCGCCGAAGGTACGCACCGTCTCGCGCGGAGCCAGCGGGCCCTGGCGCGGCGCCTCCACGACCGCTTCTTCCGCCGGCGCTCCGGACGCGCCGATCGCCTCGACCGACACCGCTTCCACCACCAGCGCCTTGGCCGGCATCAGGAAAGAGAAGCGCTTCTTGTAGGCCGTTTCGAACTGGCGCTTCATTCCCGCCGGGTCGTCGAACAGCACGATGATGGCCGAATCGGTGCCTTCGTAGCGCAGGTGGACGCGCCGGACGAGGGTGATGCGTTCAGGCGCGACGTCCTGCGCCAGCAGTTCCTGCCGCACGCCCTCGCCGAGCGCGTCCAGCCGCAGCGCCAGGTCGTCCGCCGCATCGAGCCGCAGTTCGACCGCCGATTCGCGCATCGCAGTCTGGTCGGCCAGCCCCATGCCGTATGCCGACAGCACGCCGGCCAGCGAATGCACGAACACCGTCTTCATTCCCAGCGCGTCGGCAACCAGGCAGGCGTGCTGCCCGCCGGCGCCGCCGAAGCTGGTCAGCGTGTATTCGGTGACGTCGTGGCCGCGCTGTACCGATATCTGCTTGATCGCATTGGCCATATTCCCGACCGCGATGCGGATGAAGCCCTCGGCCACCTGCTCGGGCTTCGGCACGGCGCCAGTGGCCGCGCCAATCTGATACGCCATCTCGTTGAATTGCTTTAAAACCGTATCATAATCAAGCGCTTGCGCACCGTCCTCGCCGAACAGGCGCGGGAAATACGCCGGCTGGATTTTGCCGAGCATGACGTTGCAGTCGGTGACCGCGAGCGGTCCGCCGCGCCGGTAACTGGCCGGCCCGGGATTGGCGCCCGCGCTGTCCGGACCGACCCGATAGCGGCTGCCGTCGAAATGCAGGATCGAACCGCCGCCGGCCGCCACTGTGTGAATGCTCATCATCGCCGCGCGCATGCGCACACCCGCGACCTGGGTTTCGAACACGCGCTCGAACTCGCCCGAGAAATGCGACACGTCGGTCGATGTGCCGCCCATGTCGAAGCCGATCACGCGCTCGAACCCGGCCAGCTGGCTCGCGCGCACCATGCCGACGATGCCGCCGGCGGGACCGGACAGGATGCTGTCCTTGCCGTGGAAGGCGCGCGCGTCGGTCAGCCCGCCGTTCGACTGCATGAACTGCAGGTTCACGCCCGGCATCTGCGACGCCACCTGTTCGACGTAGCGGCCGAGGTTCGGCGACAGGTAGGCGTCCACCACCGTGGTGTCGCCGCGCGCCACCAGCTTCATCATCGGACTGACCTGGTGCGACACCGACACCTGCGTAAAGCCGATCTCGCGCGCGATGCGCTCCGCCGCCGCCTCGTGCCCGGTGAAGCGGTAGCCGTGCATGAACACGATCGCCAGCGAGCGCAGGCCTTTGTCGTAGACCGCCTGCAGCGCGGCGCGGGTGGCCGTTTCGTCGATCGGCCGCAGCACGTCGCCATGCGCGCCGATGCGCTCGTCGATTTCCACCACCTCGCGGTACAGCAGTTCCGGCAGCACGATGTGGCGGTCGAACAGGCGCGGACGGTTCTGGTAAGCGATGCGCAGCGCGTCGCGAAATCCGCGCGTGATCGCCAGCGCGGTCGGCTCGCCTTTGCGCTCGAGCAGCGCGTTGGTGGCGACCGTGGTGCCCATCTTGACCGCCTCGATGTGCGCGTCCGGCGTAGCGGCAAGCAGGTGGCGGATGCCGGCAACGGCGGCGTCGCGGTAGCGCGCGGGATCATCGGACAGCAGCTTGTGCGTGACAAGCGCGCCATCGGGCCGGCGCGCGACGATGTCGGTGAAAGTGCCTCCGCGGTCTATCCAGAACTGCCAATCCATCCCTGACTCCTCGCTTGTTTCGCCTATTGTATTCGCCGAAAACGTAAAATTAGCGAAAATGCATGTTGGCCACTTCAAAATACAAGAAAACGATGAAACCTCTATACACTGTGGCGCAAATCCGCGCGATCGAACAATCGGCCGCGGCGGCGCTTGAACCCGGCGCCTTGATGCAGCGCGCCGGCCAGTCCGCGGCCAAAGTGGCGCTCGCGCTGCTGGCGGGTCAACACAACCGCTCGGTCCTGCTGCTCGCCGGTCCCGGGAACAACGGCGGCGACGCGCTCGAAGCGGCCGCCAACCTCGCGCACACCAATGCCGGCGTGGAGGTGTCGGTGCTGCACCTGCCCGCGGGCCAGCAGGTGTCGGCCGAAACCGCGACCGCTCTGGAGCGGGCGATGGCCAGCCAGGCGCAATTCATCGATGGCCTTCCCGAGCGCGAGCCTGGCCTGGTGGTGGATGGCCTGTTCGGCATCGGCCTTGCGCGCGCTCTTGACGGCCGCGCGCGCGACCTGGTTGAAGCGATCAATGACAAGGGCTGGCAGGTGCTGTCGCTCGACGTGCCGAGCGGCCTCGATGCGGACACTGGCGCGGTGGTCGGCCCGCATGGCGTGGCCGTTCGCGCCAGCCGCACCCTCACCTTCATCGGCGATAAGCCCGGCTTGCACACCGGCGACGCGCGCGACCACACCGGCGAAGTCCAGGTCGAGGGCCTGGGCATCGAAGCGCAGCACTTGCTGGGCACCGACGCTGAATTGAGCGAGCCGGCGCTGTTCGCTGCGCAGTTGACGCCGCGCGCTCACAATTCGCATAAGGGCAGCTACGGCGATGTCGCCATTGTCGGCGGCGCGCACGGCATGGCGGGCGCCGCGATGCTGGCCGCACGCGGCGCGCTGTTCATCGGCGCCGGGCGCACACTGGTCGCGGCGATGCACGCCGGGCCGGCGTTCGACAGCGTCCAGCCCGAGATCATGTTCCGCGACGCCGCCAACTATCCGCTGGATGCCGGCACGCTGGTGGTCGGCCCCGGCATGGGCGACTCGGCGCAGGCGATCGCGCTGCTGGCCGCGGCGCTGGCCGGCGACGCCGCGCTGGTGCTCGACGCCGACGCGCTCAACCTGATCGCCGAGAGCGTGGACCTGGAAGGCCGGCTGACTGCCCGCACGGCGCCGACCGTAATGACACCGCATCCGCTGGAAGCCGCGCGCCTGCTTGGCATCACCGCGGCCGAAGTCCAGCACGACCGGCCGGCCGCCGCGCGCAAGCTCGCCAGCCGATTCAAGGCAGTGGTGATTGTAAAAGGTTCGGGCAGCGTGATCGCTGCACCGGGCGGCGCACTGGCCATCAACCCGACCGGAAATCCGGGCCTTGCCACGGCCGGCACCGGCGATATCCTGGCGGGCATTTGCGGCGGCCTGCTGGCGCAGGGATGGCCGGCGCGCGATGCGGCCGTGGGTGCGGTGTGGCTGCACGGCGCGGCCGCCGACCGGCTGGTGAGGCAAGGCGTCGGGCCGATCGGGTTGTGCGCCGGCGAACTGCCGGCGGCGGCGCGCGCGGAGTTGAACGACCTGGTAGCGGCGCGGGGAAAGTGACAAGTCAGCACTGACGAAGGCCTGTTAGCCTAAAGACCGTCGTACCCGCGCAGGGGAAACGCATGCGTTTCCCCCATGCTGAGTACACAGGGAAGGCAGAGCGCGCTCAGCATGGGTACCTGCCTTCGCAGGTACGACGCACCAACTTAATTGCGTCAGTACCTGATCCCATCTTGGCGTTAACTCAGACCAGCCGGCCTGCCGCAATCGTGATGGTGCGGCCGCAGCGCGCCGCGATCGAAGGATCGTGCGTGACCAGCACCAGGGTCGAGCCGCGCTCGCGATTCAGATCGAACATCAGCTGGATCACCGCTTCCCCGGTGGCCGCATCCAGGCTACCGGTCGGCTCGTCGGCAAACAGCAGCGGCGGTTCGGTGACGAAGGCGCGGGCCAGCGCCACCCGTTGCTGCTCGCCGCCGGACAGGAACTTCGGATAGTGCTTCAGGCGACTCGACAGCCCGACCCGGCCCAGCATCGCAGTCGCCTTCGCGCGCGCATCGGACTCGCCGCGCAGCTCCAGCGGCAGCATCACGTTTTCCAGCGCGTTCAGGTGCGCCAACAGCTGAAACGACTGGAACACGAAGCCCAGCTTTTCCATGCGCAGCCTGGCGCGGCCGTCCTCGTCCAGCGCGAAGATATCGACGCCGTCCAGGATCACTGTGCCGCCCGACGGGCTGTCCAGCCCCGCCAGCAATCCGAGCAAGGTGGACTTGCCCGACCCCGAGGCGCCCACGATGGCAAGCGTCTCGGCCGGTTGCACTGTAAAATCCACGCTGTGCAGGATGGTGAGCTCGCCGCTGGCGTCGGCCACCCGCTTGGACAGCTGGCGCACTTCGATTGCGGCTGGCGCTTTGGTTGGTTCGTCCGCCATGTTTTTTGACGCTTCAGGGATGTCACGCATGCTTGCTTTTCTCACTCGATGGATGCTCGGCGCGGTGCTGCTGCTGGCCGCGGCGCTCGCCCATTCTGCACCAAAAACGGTGCTCGTGCTGGGCGACAGCCTGTCGGCCGAATACGGACTGTCGCGCGGCAGCGGCTGGGTCGCACTGCTCGAGCAGAAGCTCAAGGCCGAGAAAATCGACGCCACCATTGTTAACGCCAGCATCAGCGGCGAGACCACCAGCGGCGGCCGCAGTCGCCTGCCGGCGCTGCTGACCCAATATCATCCCTCGATCGTGGTGATCGAACTGGGCGCCAACGACGGCCTGCGCGGCCTGCCGGTGCCGGCGGCCGAGGCGAACATCCGTGCCATGATCGATGTAGCGCGCAAGAACAACGCCAAGGTGATGCTGGTCGGGATGCGCATGCCGCCCAACTACGGACGCGATTACACCGAACGCTTTTTCACGATGTACAAGACCGTCGCGCAGCAGCAGAAGGCGCCGCTGGTGCCGTTCATGCTCGAAGGCGTGGCCGAGAAGCCGGCCCTGTTCCAGGCCGACCGCCTGCACCCGACCGCGCAAGCGCATCCGACGATCCTGGCCAATATCTGGCCGACCTTCCTTCCCCTCTTGAAAGCACGATGAAATATCCGGCCCTCCTTAATTTCATGCACGTCCTGCCCATGCTCGACGAGTTCGACGCCATCATCGACGTGCGCAGCGAGTCGGAATACGCGCTGGACCACATCCCAGGTGCGATCAACTGCCCGGTGCTCGACGACCAGCAGCGCATCGAAGTGGGCACCATGTACAAGCAAGTCAACTCGTTCGAGGCCAAGAAGGTCGGAGCGGCGATGGTGTCGCATAATATCGCGCGCCACATCGAAACCCTGTGGATCGACAAGCCGCGCGACTGGAAGCCGCTGATCTACTGCTGGCGCGGCGGCAACCGCAGCGGCGCGATGGCGCACGTCCTGGCCAAGATCGGCTGGCCCGCGATCCAGCTCGACGGCGGCTACAAGGCCTACCGGGCGCATGTCAGCGCCGCGCTGGAGCACCCGCCGCAACTGAAGTTCAAGGTCATCTGCGGCACTACCGGCAGCGGCAAGAGCCGCCTGCTCGAAGTGCTGGACTCGATCGGCGCGCAAGTACTCGACCTCGAGCAGCTTGCAGCCCATCGCGGCTCCGTGCTTGGCCATCTGCCGAGCCAGCCGCAACCCTCGCAAAAGAAATTCGAAACCCTCATCTGGGACAAGCTGCGCCGCTTCGATCCTGCGCGGCCTGTGTTCGTCGAGTCGGAGAGCAAGAAGGTCGGCAACCTGCGCGTGCCGGATGCGCTGATGGAGCAGATGCGACTGTCGCCTTGTATCTCGCTGACCTTGTCGCGGCCGAACCGCGTGCGCCTGCTGATGGAGGACTACCGCCATTTCACCGCCGACCCGGCGCTGCTCAACACCCAGCTCGATTGCCTGGTCAAGCTGCACGGGCGCGAAAAGATCGACGCCTGGCACGCGATGGCCAACAGCGGCGCCATGCCGCAGCTGGTGGACGAACTGCTGTTGGACCATTACGATCCCGCCTACCTGCGCTCCATCGACCGCAACTTCACCTTGTTCGCGCAGGCCGAGGTGCTGGAATTGGGCGACATCGGCGCGGCCGATTTCCTGGCCGCTGCGCAGTCTTTGCACGCCAAATACGCGAGTGCTGATTTTTCTTAGGAAGTGGGAACCAATCCCAGTATGGGCAGAATATTGGATACACGGCACCGTGACCGGGTTCTGCTTCTGGCGGCCCAAAGCGGTCTTAGGTAGTCAGGATTTTTTGCACGTTAAGGGGTGGTAATGATTCAATCTGCGGAGGAGTTCGTTACGCTTCGAACTAGTGTTGGCAGCGCGGAGTACGACCGTGCCGCGACTGAGCAAGCATCAATCGAGACTTGGACCGATGTAATCATCCGTTTCCCCGAGATGCGAACATGGGTAGCTCATAACAAGACAGTGCCGCTTGAGATACTGAAGGTTCTCGCTACAGATTCGAACCGATTAGTACGCACCTCAGTAGCAGAGAAGAGGAAGCTGGATCGAGAGCTTTTTGAAACTCTTTCACGCGACTCAGATGAGCTTGTAAGACAAACTATTGCTCGCAACAAAAAGACGCCTGCTGAAATCATTGCCCGGCTCGTTCGCGACGACAATCTTTTCGTGAGAGATGCGGCATTAGCGGCAAATCGCCGGATGCTGGCCGCAAGCGAATGACTGCAATGGATAGCGGACGCGGTCGCGGAGAAACGAAGGTTGGATGTCGGTTTGCGACTGTTAAAGCGGACGCACAGATCGCTTGCATTTCGATCGACGGATACCTGTAGCCGCTCTTGCTCATCTTCTGTGCCAAAAGGTTCAGTTGAGCCGATTGACGCCCCTCACCCGACCGCTCGCTGGCGCGCCCATACTGGTCCTTGAGGCGCCCATCGAACCGGAGGAAACGTGACGCAACAAGGCGAAGACCCCAACCAGCAGGCGCGCTTCATCGAAAGCCTCGGCAGGTTCACCCGGGAGCACCGCGCTGGCCAGTGGTCGGGCACCTTCTCGGCCTTCATGCACGACATCCTCCCGCACGCGCCTGAACGTGTCACGCGCAGTTCGCACCAATACATCTGGGACATGCTGCGCGCCACCGTCAGCGTCGACGAGAACGGCCGCCACCGCTGCGCCCTGTTCGCCGACGAACTGTTCGGCATCGACGAGGCGCTCGAACGCGTGATCGATTACTTCAAGGCCGCGGCGGCCGGCTCCGAAGTCGGGCGCCGCCTGCTGCTCCTGCTCGGGCCGCCGTCCGGCGGCAAATCGACCATGGTCATCCTGCTCAAGCGCGGCCTGGAAGAATACAGCCACACCGACGAAGGCGCGATGTACGCGATCGCCGGCTGCCCGGTGCACGAGTCGCCGCTGCACCTGGTCCCCCACAGCCTGCGCGCCGCCTCGCGCGCCACCTACGGCATCGACATCGCCGGCGAGTTGTGTCCGCATTGCCGCGCGCGCCTGGACAACGACTTCGCCGGCGACTTCCTGCAGATGCCGGTGGAGCGCTTCTTCGTCTCCGAGGCCGGCCGCAGCGCAATCGGCACCTACGCGCCGCACGACCCCAGCACCGCCGACCTGGCGGACCTGGTCGGCTCGGTCGACCTGTCCAAGGTGGCCGAATACGGCGACGAAGGCGATCCGCGCGCCTGGTCCTGGTCCGGAGCCGTGTACGCGGCCAGCCGCGGCGTGCTGGAAATGATTGAGATCCTCAAGGTCAAGCGCGAGTTTCTCTACCTGCTGCTGACGCTCACGCAGGAACGCAACGTCAAGGTGTCGCGCTTCCCGCTCATTTACCTCGACGAAACCATCCTGGCGCACACCAACCTGGCCGAATTCCGCAAGTTCCTGCAGGAGAGCGAGAACGAAGCGCTGCTCGATCGCATGGTGATCATCCAGGTGCCCTACACGCTCGACTACAAGGAAGAGGCGCGCATCTACGCCAAGCTGATTTCTTCCGCCGCGCCGGCGTTTCGCGATGTGCACCTGGATCCTCACGTGCTGCACGCGGCGGCCGTGTTCGCGATTCTCAGCCGCATCCAGGACGCCGACCAGAAGGAACTGGACCTGGTGCGCAAGGTGCGCATCCACGCCGACGAGGAAGTCGATGGCGTCACCCGCGGCGACGCGCGCCGCATCAGGGACAAGGAGCAGGCGCCGGACGAAGGCCTGGCCGGCGTCTCGCCGCGCTTCGTCATCAACGCGCTGTCGAACGCCATTATCCAGTCCAACCAAAAGAGCCTGTCGACGATGGACGTGCTGCTCGCGCTGAAGGACGCCATCGAGAGCGACGCCCGCATCGACCCGAAGAAGAAGCGCAAATGGGTCGACTACCTGGTCCTCACCCGCAAGGACTTCTACAACCGCTGGGTCAAGGAAGACGTGCACAAGGCGCTGTTCGTCTCGTTCGCCCAGGAAGCGCAAGACCTGCTCGACAAGTACCTGGACGAGGTCGAGGCCTCGCTCGACAACCGCCAGGTGAAGGACCTGATCACCAATGAGGAACGGCGGCCCGACGAGCGCTTCCTGCGCACGGTCGAGGAAAGGATCAACGTGTCGGAATCGGGCAAGCAATCGTTTCGCCAGGAGGTAGTGCGCAAGGCGATGGGCGCGTACAAGCGCGGCGTCAAGTTCAGCCTCGACAGCCACCTGCAGCTGAACGAAGCGGTGCAGCAGTACCTGTTCGAACAGCGGCGCGACGTGCTGCGGCTGGTCAGCTCGACCCGGCGTCCGGACGACGAGGTGCGCACCAAGGTGTCGGCGGTGGCGCAGCGGCTGGTCGACGAATACGGCTACGACAGCCACAGCGCGCGCGAGGCGCTCAACTACGTGACGACATTGCTGGCGCAGGAATAGCAAAGCCGGAGGCGGCATGGCGGCAGGCATCGATGCGGCGTGGTACGACCTGTTCTCGCGCGGGGCGCACGACTGGCTGCGCCACAACGAGAAAGTACGCGAGGCGGTCCACGCCCACCTGCCCGACCTTATCGCCGGACCCGACCTGATCACCGGGCCGCAGCAACGCACGATGCAGGTTCCGGTGCGCCTGCTCGAGCACGCGCGCCTGCGCCTGGCCGAGGGCCGCACCAGCGCCGGCGCCGGCCAGGGCGAAGGCGATCCGGGAACAGTGCTGCAGCCGGCGCCCCCCGGCGATGCCGCCGAAGATGGCGCGGGCGGCAACGGTGAAGGCGAAGTGCGGCTGATGCTCGAATTTCCCGTCGATGAACTGATGGACTGGCTGTGGGAAGATCTGAAGCTGCCGGACCTGAAACCGAAGCCGAACACCCGCATCGACGCGCCCGAGCTGAAACGCGAAGGCTGGGACAAGCGCGGCGCGCCGTCACGGCTTGACCGGCGCCGGACCGTCAAGGAAGCGATCAAGCGGCGCGCAGTGCAGGTGGCGCCGGTGCCGTTCACCAACGAGGACCTGCGGTTCCGCCAGGTGGTCGCGAAGCCGCTCCCGAGTACCAGCGCCACGGTGTTCTTCGCCATCGACGTTTCGGCCAGCATGACGCCGGCCGAGCGCAAGTTGGCCAAGTCCTTCTTCTTTTTCGCGCTGCAAGGCATCCGCCGCCAATACGCACGTGTCGAAACGCGCTTCGTCGCGCACACCACGCGCGCCTGGGAGTTCAACGAAGCGCAATTTTTCCAGGTGTCTGGCAGCGGCGGCACCATCGCCTCGAGCGCCTTCAAGCTGGTGCTCGACCTGTCGCGTGCTGCGCTCGACACGGCGCACGACAATGCTTACCTGTTCTACGCCTCCGACGGCGAAAACTTCAGCGAAGACCGCGGCGCTGCACTGGCCGCACTGGGCGAACTGGGCGACACCTTCAACTACATCGGTTACATCGAGACCCTCCCCGGCCTGCCCCGCTCCCTCGATACGGAGATGCGGCGCCTGTGCGGCGAACTGGAACGGCGCGGACTTCCGATCGGCAGCAGTGTGCTGGCCGGGCCGGATGACGTCTGGCGCGCACTGCGTTCGTTCTTCGTGCGGGAAGCCGGCGAGGCCAGGCAATGAACGCCGTCACGGATGCCGGCGTCCTGGCCGGCTACACCGCGCGCATCGAGTCGCTGGCGCGCGATCAGGGTCTCGACTTCTATCCCGTCAATTTCGACATCGTGCCGGCCAGCTTCATGGCGGAGATCGCCGTGTACGGCCTGCCGGTGCGGATGCGGCACTGGTCATTCGGCGTGCGGTACATTCACCACCTGGTGCGCCAGAACATGGGCCACTCGAAGATTTTCGAAGTCATGTTCCCCGGCGATCCCTGCCAGGCCTACATGCTCGAACAGAATTCGCTGGCCGAGAATACCCTGGTCACCGCGCATGTGATCGGCCATGCCGACTTCGCCAAGAACAACCAGCTGTTCGCGCGCTTCATGGCGATGGCCGGCAGCCGCATTCTCGAACAGAGCGCGGCGCGTGCCCATCGGCTGGAGCGCGCGTTGGCGACGCACGGCCAGCAGCGCGTCGACGCCGTGCTGGACGCGGCGCTCGCGCTCGAAACCCACATCGACGCGGACCAGCCCTTGCGGCGGCCGCCCTTCCCCGAGTTCGCCGCGGCGCCGGCGGCGCCAGTGGCTGACGCATTTCGCGAGCGCTTCGATCGCCTGCCTGGCGAAAGCCGCGCCGCCCCCGCCGCCGCCCCGCCACAGCGCGCGCCGCTGCCGCCGCGGCCGGAGGCCGACCTGCTGTGGTTCCTCGCAGAGTATGCGCCGGACCTGGAAGACTGGGAACGCGACATCCTGCGGGCCGTGCGCGAGGAAGCCTACTACTTCCATCCGGTCTTCGCCTGCCAGATCATGAACGAAGGCTGGGCCTCGTACTGGCATGCGCGCTTGCTGCGCGAGGCGAACTTCCTGCCGCCCGAACTGTACCTGTCCGCCATCAAGGTCCACTCGGACGTGGTGCGCCCGTACGCCGGCGCGCAGCAGCTCGCGCTGTCGGTCAATCCCTACCACTTGGGCTTCGCGATGTGGGAGCACATCATCAACCGGCACGGCATCGACAAGGCGCGCCAGGTAATGCGCGAGGAAGACGACTTCGGCTTCATCCGCAACTACCTGGGCCGCGAGCTGGCCGAGCGGCTCGACCTGTTCGTGTACGAGACGCGCAAGGACGGCGCAACGACAATCGCGAACCGCGACATTCATGCCGTGCGCGAGGCGATACTGGCGCCAAAATTCCACTTTGGCTCGCCGGCTGTGGCGGTCCACCAGGTGGGCGCGGACGGGTCGCTGGAACTGCAGCACGACTTCCTGAGAGACGGACGCGGGCTCGATTTGCCGCAGGCGGAGCGCGTCGTGGAATACGTGCAGCGCGTGTGGCGCCGGCCGGTAACGCTGCACACGGTCGATTTTCGCGGCGCGGTGCGAGTTCTCCCGGCGAGGAAGACCGGAGTTGGCTGATCCGGGGTCTGGTCCTGCGGACCTGACCCCATTCTTGGCATAGTGCGAGTCAAAACATAAGATGGGGTCAGGTCCGCCGGACCAGACCCCGCCCGCGACTATCGGATCGCACCAAAACGGTCATGCTTCGCAATCCGCCGCTGCAGCCCCGGCTCGTACCGCCCCGGCGCGATGATGCCGTCCGGGTCCAGCGCGCGCTTGATCCGGCTGACCGTTTTCCAGTACACGTCGCCATGCGGATCGAGCGCGGCCATCGACCCGATGCCGACCCGGTACGGGATGTACCCCGCCTTCATCGCCGCGTCGAACAGCGCGGCATGGCACATCTGCGCCCGGTCCACTTCGGCCGGATCATCCTTGTCGTACGCTACCGTCAGCACCCCGCCCAGCGCGCGCTCGTTGATCATGCTGAACGTGGCGAACAGGTCGAAGCGATAGTGCGCGAAAATCGGCGCGGCCAGCGCGTGCAGCGCCAACACGTCGACGCCGCGCATCGGCAGCACGGGCGACACCCACAACATGCCGCAGTTGTCGGCGCCCGGATCGGCGCGCATCGGAAATCCCGACGGCAGCCCGCCGCGCCGGCGCCAGTACGCACCGGCCAGGAAGCGCCCGTTGGGCACTCCGCGGTTCATCGCGAACAGCGCGTTCCCCAGCGCTACCCGGGCGCGCAGGCGCTGGCCGCCGCCGAATTTTCCGAGCAGGTTCGCAAGGAACGCGCCTTGTTTGAGCGTGCGCTCGGTGAGGAAGATCGTCGTCGCCTGCGTGCCGCGCAGCGCCTTTTTCAGCGCCGCGCGCGCCGCCGCCACCTGCAGCGCGCTGCCGTACAAGGCGCCCGACACCGTCCACGCCCCGGCCCCGGCGCGCGCCCGCATCGCGCTGCGCATATCGGCCGGCAGCATCGACTGGTCGCCCGCCTGCTCGCGCGGGAAGGTGCAGCCGCCCGACAGCACGCGCAGGTCGTTCCCGATATGGACAATGCTGCGCAGCGTGCCGTCCAGCCGCAGCGGCCGCAGCGCGTCGATCACTTCGGCGATGTCTTCGTGCGCCGGCACCGTGCACAGGAAGTGGTTGATGCATTCGGCCTTGGGCATCAGCCAGATCCCCACCTGGGTGACGACGCCGAAATTGGACTGGGTGAACAGGCCGTCGAGGAACGGCCCCACGCCATACGGGAACAGGTGCGCGGTTCGCGCATTCGGATAGTGCCCGAATCCGGTGTCGAGCACCTCGCCGCTGGCCAGCACCACCTGCATGCCCGCGATGTGAGCGAGCCGGTTGCCGTAGGGCGAATGGCCGAAACCGCGCTCGAGGATATTGCCGAGGAAGCTGGTGTCGGGGCCGGCGCCGGTGCAGTCGATCTGCAGGCCGATGCCGCGCTCGCGCAGGTAGTCGGCCAGCTGCTGTTGCGTCACGCCCGGCTCGATCACCGCGTACGCCAGCTGCGGGTCGACCTGCACGATGCGGTTCATGCGCGCCAGTTCCAGCACTACCTGGCCGTCGGTCACCGCGCAGGCGTCGCCGTAGCCCCAGTTCTTCCCGGTGCTGACCGGGTACAGCGGGGCGCGATAACGACGCGCCAGGTCCACCAGCGCCACCACCTCGGCGCGCGAGCCGGGCCGCACCACCGCCAGCGGCATCGTGCCCCTCGCCGCGGTGCTGCGCGCATAGCGTGCCAGCGTGGCGCCATCGTCGGCGACGTTGGCGGCGCCGACCACCGCGCGCATCGCCCGCAGCAGTTGCGCCGTCGCGCTCCCGCCCCTTGCGTCCTGTTCAGCCATGCCATCTCCTTAATTGAGGCCGGCGAGCAGGCGGGCGGTGATGCCCGGTTCGTCGCACGGCGGGAAAAAATACGGATAGAAGGAACGCTCGTCGCCATGCTGTTCCACGCGACCGCCCCAGCGCCGGATCTGGGCGCCCATCTCCTCGAGCGGAAGGCGCAGCAGCACGGCCGGCGCGCCAACCCGGGTGCAGTCGCGCACCGCGCCGACGTCGCGAAAGCCCAGCATGCGCTGGTAGAACATCACGTGGCGCGGATTGACCTCGATGACATAGTCGGTGAAGCCGTGGATGGCGCGCGCGTAAAGATAGGAGATGTGGATCAGCGAGGCGAAAACGCGCTTGGTCACGCCCTTGTCGATGGCGAGGCGCGACGGCTCGCACAGGCGCCGGCCCTGCGCACGCAGCAGGTCGAGCAGGTCGCGGAAATTTTCGTCGGCCGGCAGCAGGATGGCGCTGTCCAGGCACAGGCTCATGGTGCCCACCACCACCCCGCCGGTCTCGGCGTACAGCGTGATCTTGTTGGGGTCGTGGAAGCGCGCCGCGTCGAACGCATAACCGCGCCAGTCGTACATCTTGCGGATCAGGAGACTGGCCTCCGCGCGCCGGTTGACCGAATCGGCCATCCGGATATGAAAGGTCTGCGCATCGTGCGGATGGTCGCGCCGCGCCTCGATGCCACTGTCGCTTCCGCAAATCGCGCACGCGGCGGGGGGAGCGGCGAAACTCGCGATCGCCACATCGTCCTGAATCATCATGGTGCCTCCTGTTGGCCGGTTCGCCGCGTCGTGCGCGGAAAATCCTTGTTGTCTGATTCAGACAGGGTCATGCGTGGCGGAGTTCCGGCCTCGGCCGTAGCGTTTGCCTTTCCACAAATGCACGGGGCTGCCGGTGGAATTTGCACAGCCCGCTTGTCAGGAAGCTGTTGACGCGAATCAGCAGCGCCGGAGTTAGCCGCTGCCCCCATTTTGATCGGCCATATACTTTATTTGTGGCGGAGTCAGCAGTCCCATTCCGCATCGACATTGCGGAGCGTGTGATGGCAGCGACAATAGAACAACCACGGCTGGTCGTGCACCTGGTGCACCAGCTCGATGTCGGCGGCCTGGAAACGGGCCTGATCAACCTGATCCGCCACATGCCGCCCGAGCGCTACCGCCACACCATCGTCTGCCTGAAGGACTACAGCGATTACCACGCCCACATCAGGGAGCGCGGCGTCGAAATCATCAGCCTGAACAAGCGCAATGGCCGCGACCTGGCCCACTACATGCGCATGTATAAGACGCTGCGCGCGCTGCAGCCGGATCTGATCCACACCCGCAACCTGTCCGGCTTCGAAGGCCAGCTGGTAGCGGCGCTGGCCGGCATCAAGCAGCGCGTGCACGGCGAGCACGGACGCGACATTGCCGACCTGTATGGCACGCGCCTGAAGTACCAGCTGCTGCGGCGCATGCTGCGGCCCCTGATCGGCCACTTCATCGCCGTCAGCGCCGACCTCCAGCACTGGCTGATCGACAGCGTCGGCGCCGAGCCGGAGCGGGTTTCGCAGATCTCGAACGGCGTCGACAGCGTGCAGTTTCACCCGCGCCTCGGGCCTCCCGCCGCGGTGGGGCCCGCCGGCTTCATGCAGGACAACGTGTTCGTCATCGGCAGCGTCGGGCGCATGGCCGAGGTCAAGAACTATCCGACCCTGGTGGACGCCTTCCTGCGCCTGATCGCGTCGCCGCACCCCGCGCACCAGCGTCTGCGCCTGATGATCGTGGGCGACGGGCCGGCGCGCGCCGAGTGCCTCGACATGCTCACGCGCGCCGGCGCCTCGCACCGCGCCTGGCTTCCGGGCGAACGCAACGACGTTCCGCAGCTGCTGCGCGCCATGGACGTCTTCGTCCTGCCGTCGCTGGCCGAAGGCAGCTCGCACACCATCCTCGAAGCGATGGCCAGCGGCCTACCTGTGGTGGCCACGGCGGTCGGCGGCAACGCCGAACTGGTGCATCCCGGCTTTACCGGCATCCTGGTGCCGCCCCGCTCGCCCGACCTGTTGGCTGCGGCGATCGCCGACTACTGCCGGATTCCGGAAATGTGCGCGCGCCACGGCATGCGCGCGCGCAGCCAGGTGATCGCGCGCCACAGCCTGCCGGCGATGGCGCGCGGCTACCTGGCCGTGTACGACTCGCTGCTGGGACAGGGCCCCTGCCCCAGCCACGGCGCCTGAGGCAGGCGGCGCCTGAAGCTTTCGGCCACGTCGAGGTAGCAGTCGTTCAGCTGCAGCGCCACGCTGTCCCAGCTGAACTGGCGCACCAGCGCACGCACCCGCTCGGGCGCGGGCGCCGCTTCCAGGATGGCGAGCAGCGCCCGCTTTTGCGCGCGCACGTCGTCCCAGCGCGCCTTCTTCAGCGCGAACTCGCTGTTGGGCAGCTCCAGCGCGCACTCGGCGCCGGCCAGCACCGGCGTGCCGGCCGCCAGCGCTTCGAGCGCCGCCGGCGCAAGATCGTCGCCGCGGCCAGGCAGCACGAACACGCTGGCCGCCGCGCAGGCGCTGGCCATCATGCGCTCCGCGTGGCGCGGCGTGCCCATGCAGATTACGCCGGGGGCGGCGCGCAGCTGGCGCAGGTAGCCGGCGTCGCGCTCGCGCGCTTCGCCCATCACCACCAGCGGCAGCGCGATTTCGTGCAGCGCCTGCGCCATCTCGATCTGGTTGCGGTAAGGTGAGACCGGGCCGGCCATCAGCGCAAATTCGCCCTGCAGCCCGGTGCGCGCGCGGAACAGCTGCGCATCGGCGGCGAAGAAGTGCGGGCCGATCCCGTTCGGCATCACCCGCACCTTGTCCGGATCAACCAGGAAGGCGTTGCGCATCGCCTGCTTTTCGGCCGGCCCCTGTGCCAGCACCAGGCTGGCCAGCTGCAGCGCGTCGCGCGTCTGCGCATAGCTGCTTTGCACACCCCATCCAATCAGGTTGCCGAGCAGCCGGTCGGCGATGCGCGCGCGGCGGCCGTCGGCGCGGTTCCAGCCGGGCGCGATCAGGGCCGACAGCACCACCGGCACGTCCAGTTCGACGGCCGCCTCGACGATGCGGTGGTTGCCGTTGATTGCCGCGAACACGTGCACCAGGTCGTAGTCGTCCAGCCGCGATCGCAGCGGATCGACCAGTTCGGCCTCTACGGGTCCGCGCCCGGGCATCAGCGCGATCCGGTTCAGCGCCTGGATGGTTGCGCGCACCTGCGCCTGCAGCCTGCCGTCGCGCTGGAACAGCATCGGGTACGACAATATGCCAACTCGCATGGGATTCTCCGGGTTCAGTGCGACAGGGCCGCGGCCAGCCTGCGCCGCGCGCGGTGGTTCGGCGCCGGCTGGTGCTTCTTACGGGCGGCAGGACTCCGGCTCGCGCAGCAGTCCTCTTGCGGCGGGCATGCGCACTGCCGCGCCGGGGCGCTGCGCCAGCCATTGTTCGAGCATCATCAGGAGCCAGGCCATGCGGGCGTGGGGCTGCGGCTGGACGCCGGCGCCTGCCGCCAGCAGCGTGTCGATGAAACCGGCGCGCACGATATGGCGCCGCTTCAGGTCCGACAGGCTGTCCGACACCAGCTGACGGATGCGCGGTTCCGCGTGCAGCCACTGGGCCAGCGGCGGCGCGGCCGGCCGCGCGCGCGGTCCCTGCCGCGGCGGCAGCAGGTCGTTCAGGGCCTTGCGCCACAACGGCGCCAGCCGGGCTCCATCGAGCTTGTGTTGCGGCGCCAGGCGCGCCGCGAACGCGATCACGGCGTCGCCCAGGAACGGAAACGCCGCTTCGATGCCGGCCAGCCGGCAGGCGCCGATGGCGGCCGGGAGCTGGCAGCCGGCCAGCGCGAACTGCAGGTCGAGGGCGATCAGCTGATTGACCTGGCTGCAGCCGTCGGACTGCCACCAACTCTCGCCGAGCATCGCCGCCGGCGCGGTCGGATCGATTGCGTCCATGAAGCCCGGCTCGAGGACTTCGGCGCTTCCGTAGCCATGCAGCAGGTTCGATGCCTCCAGCCGCTGCGGCAGGCTTGCCAGCGCGTCCTCGATGTAGCTGCGCGCATGCCGCAATGGCGCCGCGCGCACGCGGCCGGCAAGCCGGAACAGGAAGGGCTCGACCAGGGTCTGGCGCAGCGCCGACGGAATCCTTTCGTACTGGCTCAGGCGCGCCTGCCGCGCGTAATGCGCGCGCATGCCGAACAGGCTTGCCCCGCCATGCCCGGCCAGCAGGCGCTGCACGCCGTCCGCGCGTGCCAGTCCCGCGCCGAAATAGGTGGACAGCAGCGCCGGATCGCCATGCGGCTGGTCGCAGCCCGCCGCGAGGCGCACCGCCGCATCGGCCACCTGGCCGGCGCTGGCCACCAGCTCGCGATGGCGCGCGCCCAGCTGCTGCGCAAGGCGGCGCGCCGGGGCGAGCGCCGCTTCGTCGCCGTACCCGATCGCATAAGTGCGCACGGGATTGGCGCTCCCCAACAGCGTCGCGATCGCCGCGCTGGCGCGCCCTCCGGACAGCAGGACCCCGGCGGCGCCCGCGCCCTGCGCGTCGGCGCTGGCGCCGCGCACCGTATCGACCAATTCCTGCTGCAAGGCCGGCCCGCCGGCGCCGGCCGACTCGTCGAACTGCGGCTTCCAGTAGCGCGTGCGCACCATCCGCGCGCCGCACATATGCAGCGATTCGCCCGGCATCAGGCGGCGCTGCCCTTTGTAGATGGAGGCCGGCGCCGGCACGCCGTGAAAATACAGGTAGCTGTACAGTGCCTGCGGATCGATCTCGTGGCCTGCGCCTGGATGGCGCGCCAGCGCATCGGCCGAACTGGCGAACGCCAGCGTGCGTCCGAGCTGCTGATAGTACAAGGGCCGCGCTCCGGTACGGTCCACCGCCAGCAGCGCTTCGCCGCGCCGTTCGTCGATGATGGCGAAGGCGAAGCTGCCCGACAGCGCCGCGCACGCCTTAGCGCCGTGGCTGCGCCACAGGCGCGCGAGCGTATCGGCGCGATCGCCCCACATCGCCACGATCAAGCCGTCTTCGCGCAGCAGCGTCGCGCTGTTGGCGGCGGTGGCCACGGCCAGCGCGCCGGCGCGGTGTTCGGCCGTCACCACTTCGTGCGCACCATTGCGGCACAGCGGCGCGGCCATCTCGCCGATCGGCAGCGCGCCCGGTTCGGACGAAAACCATCCGCACAGGCCGCTCATGGCGCATCCGCCGGTAAGGCGGCGCCGTCGTCCCGCGCCCGCTGTCGCTGTGCGGCCATGATTTCCTCCGATGCATTGCGTCAAAGAATCAATGATTCAGAAAAACAGCCAGCACCTCATTGACGCCCCTCAGCTAACGGCTGAGTCCGCAGCTTGTGCGCTATCAACATCCTGCAAATTCGGGGGTGTCTAATGGACTTGTCCACTGGACAAAAACACCATGAACGTTTCCTTCCAATCACATCGAATGCGCTTGCACTGTCGGCAGCGTGCCCGAAATCGTGCAGGAGATGCCTGAACCATGAATGCGCCGCTCATCACCGCCCCCCATGTCGAACCGTTTTTCTTCGACGTCGCCCCCGGAACGCGTTTCTGCCTGTACCACGCGCCCAATCCCCAGCTGGAGCCGCGCGGCACGATCCTCTACGTGCATCCGTTCGCCGAGGAACTGAACAAGACCCGCCGCATGGCGTCGCTGCAATCACGCGCGTTCGCGGCGATGGGCTACGCGGTGCTGCAGGTCGACCTGTTCGGCTGCGGCGACAGCTGCGGCGACTTTCATTCGGGCCGCTGGGACCAGTGGAAGCGCGACCTCGCCGCAGCCGCCGACTGGCTCGATGCGCGCGACAGCGGCCCGCTGCACCTGTGGGGCGTGCGCCTGGGCGGATTGCTGGCGCTCGATTTCGCCACCACCCGCAAGGTGGAAGCGATCGTCCTGTGGCAGCCATTTCTCAATGGCCGGACCTGCATCAACCAGTTCCTCCGGCTGCGCCTCGCGGCGGGTCTGGACGGCGACGGCCCGGGCGCCCCGCGCAGCACCGCCGCGTTGCGTGCCGCGCTGGCCGTGCACGGCCGACTCGAAGTAGCGGGCTATGACCTGGAGTGCGCGATGGTGGGCGCCATCGACGCCTGCGAGGCCATCAACCTGAAGCCGCTGCCCTGCACCGTGCACTGGTTCGCCAGCGGCACGCCCGGCGCGCGCAGGCTGGCCGCTGGCGCGGCGCGCCTGGCCGAACGCTGGGCGCCGCTCGGCGTCGAGCTGCATTTCCATCCGGTCGACGGCGTGCCGTTCTGGGCCACCAGCGACATTGCCGAGTGCCCGGCGCTGCTGGCCGCGACGGCCAGTGTTTTTGCACGGGGCGCGCCATGAACTTCTCACAGCGCGCACTGCGCTTCAGCTGCAACGGCAATAGCCTGGTCGGGATCATCGACGTTCCCGAACGTCCCCTGCCGCGCGGCGTGCTGGTGGTGACGGGCGGCCCGCAATACCGGATCGGCGGCCATCGCCAGTTCACCATGCTGTCGCGCCAGCTGGCCGAGCGCGGCATCCCGGTGATGCGTTTCGACCGGCGCGGCATGGGCGACAGCGAGGGCGAGCCGCGCAGCTTCGACCGGATCGACGACGACATCGGCGCCGCCATGCGCGAATTCTTCCTGCAGGTGCCGGACATGAAGGAAGTGGTGATCTGGGGCCTGTGCGACGCCGCCACCGCCGCCGCCTTCTACGTCGGCACCGACGCCAGGGTGCGCGGCCTGGTGCTGCTCAACCCCTGGGTGCGCACGCCGCAAGGCGCCGCGCGCGCGATGCTGCGCCACTATTACCTGGCGCGGCTGGGCGAAGGCGCGTTCTGGAAAAAAGTCGCCAGCGGCAGGCTCGATTTTGCCGCCAGCGCCACCACGTTGGGCCGGAACATGAAGATGGCGGCGCGCGACCGCGGCCAGGCGCTGCCGCAGCGCGTGGTGGCGAGCCTGGCCGCGTTCGATGGCCAGGTGCTGGTGGTGCTCAGCGAAGACGACCTCACCGCGCGCGAATTTTCTCGCCTGATGGCGCGCCACAACGTGCGCGCAAAGCGCATCGACATCCGCGGCGCCAATCACACGTTCGCGTCGGCCAAATGGCGCAGCCAGGTCGCCGAGGCCAGCGCCAACTGGATCATGTCCTGGTAAGGGAACCAGAAACACCAGCCGCGGGCGCGGCGAAGCCAAATCGTCTATAGTGATGCATCTGCATTCATCATCGCTCACTCCATGAAATTTGACGTCGCAATCGTCGGCAGCGGCCTGGCCGGCCTGTCCGTCGCCCTCCACCTGGCGCAGACGCGCAAGGTCGCCATCGTATCCAAGCGCGAACTGCTCGACGGCGCCAGCAACTGGGCCCAGGGCGGCATCGCCGCGGTGCTCGATTCGGGCGACAGCTACGAAGAACACATCAACGACACGCTGGTCGCCGGCGCCGGCATGTGCGACGAAGGCGCCACGCGCTACATCGTCGAGCACGGGCGCGAAGCGATCGAATGGCTGATCGAGCAAGGCGTGCCCTTCACCCGCGACCCGACCGCCGAACTGGGATTTCACCTGACCCGCGAGGGCGGCCATAGCCAGCGGCGCATCATTCACGCCGCCGACGCGACGGGCCACGCGGTGCAGCTCACGCTCGAACAGAAAGTGCGCGCGCATCCGAACATCTCGCTGTTCGAGCACCACTGCGCGATCGACGTGATCAGCTCAGACAAGCTGGGCGCCAAGGCGCCGGGCTCCACGCCGCGCTGCCTCGGCCTGTACGTACAGGACGAAAAATCGGGCGCCGTGCTGACTTTCGAAGCCGAGCACACCGTGCTGTGCACCGGCGGCGCCGGCAAGACCTACCTGTACACCACCAATCCGGACACCGCCACCGGCGACGGTATCGCCATGGCGTGGCGCGCGGGTTGCCGCGTGTCGAACATGGAGTTCATCCAGTTTCACCCGACCTGCCTGTACCACCCGTACGCCAAGTCCTTCCTAATCACGGAAGCGATCCGCGGCGAAGGCGGCCGCCTGCTGCTGCCGCCGGAGGCTGGCGCCGCGGCCGGCACGCGCTTCATGCCGATGCACGACGAACGGGGCGAGCTGGCCCCGCGCGACGTGGTGGCGCGCGCGATCGACTTCGAAATGAAAAAGCGCGGCATCGACTACGTCAACCTCGACATCAGCCACCAGCCGCCCGAGTTCCTCAAGGAGCACTTCCCGACCATTTACGCGCGCTGCCTGGAGCTCGGCATCGACATCACGAAGCAGCCGATTCCCGTCGTGCCGGCGGTGCACTTCACCTGCGGCGGGGTGGTTACCGACCTGGCCGGGCGCACCGACCTCGAAGGCCTGTACGCGGTCGGCGAAACCGCCTGCACCGGCCTGCACGGCGCCAACCGCCTGGCCAGCAACTCGCTGCTCGAATGCCTCGTGATCGGCCGCGCCTGCGCGCAGTTTGTCGCGGCGCAGCCGAAGCTGGAACAGCCTGCGCTGCCGCAGTGGGACGAGAGCCGCGTCACCGACGCCGACGAGGAAGTCGTCATCTCGCACAATTGGGACGAGCTGCGCCGCTTCATGTGGAATTACGTCGGCATCGTGCGCACCACCAAGCGGCTCGAGCGCGCGCAGCACCGCATCGCGCTGCTCAAGGAAGAAATCGACGAGTACTACCGCAACTTCCGCATCACTCACGATCTGCTCGAGCTGCGCAACCTGGTCGACGTGGCGGCGCTGATCGTCAACAGCGCGTTGTCGCGGCATGAGAGCCGCGGGCTGCATTTCAGCCGCGATTATCCGAACACGTTGCCGAAGGCGTTGCCTAGTGTGCTGACGCCGCCGCGCCGATAGAAGATGGGGTCAGGTCCGCAGGACCAGACCCCGGTCTCGATGAAACGTCCCCTCACCGCATCCACTGCCCTGCTCCTGACGGTGCCGCCCCTGCTCTGGGCCGGCAACGCCATCGTCGGCCGCCTGGTGCGCGACGCCGTGCCGCCGATGACGCTCAATCTTCTGCGCTGGAGCCTGGCGCTGCTGATCCTGCTGCCGATCGGCCGCGCGCTGCTGCGTTCCAGCAGCGGGCTGTGGCAGGACTGGCGCCGTTACAGCCTGCTTGGCCTGTTCGGCGTGGGCCTCTACAACTCGCTGCAATACCTCGCGTTGCAAAGCTCGACGCCGATCAACGTCACCCTGGTCGCCGCCGGCATGCCGGTCTGGATGCTGCTGGTCGGCGCGCTGTTCTTCAAGATGCCGGTGCGGCGCCGCCAGATCGTCGGCGCGCTGCTGTCGATTGGCGGCGTAGTGCTGGTGCTGTCGCGCGGCGAGTGGCGCCAGCTTGTCGCGCTGCGGCTGGTGCCGGGCGACCTGTACATGATCCTCGCGACCATCGCGTGGTCGTTCTACAGCTGGATGCTGATGCAGCCGAAGGACCGGCCGGCGATCCGCGCCGACTGGGCCGCCTTCCTGCTGGCGCAAGTGATCTACGGCGCGCTGTGGTCGGGCGTGCTCGCCAGCGTAGAATGGTCGGTGGCGCCGCGCCACATCGCATGGAGCTGGACCGTTGTGGCGGTGCTGCTGTACGTGGCAGCCGGCCCTGCGGTGATCGCGTTCCGCTGCTGGGGGGCAGGCGTGCAACGCGCCGGCCCGACGGTAGGCGCATTCTTCACAAACCTGACGCCGCTGTTCGCCGCCGTGATGTCGTCGGCCTTCCTCGGCGAGCTGCCGCACCTGTACCACCTTGCGGCATTCACCCTGATTGTCGGCGGCATCGCTTATTCGTCTCGCTAGCGGCTCATGAATCCCATCGACCAACTGGACGCCTTCCTCGCTCAGCACCAAAGCATCCTGGTGATCTCAGGCGCCGGCGTCAGCACGGCATCGGGCATTCCCGACTACCGCGGTCGCGACGGAGTCCGGCGCGGCAATCCGCCAGTGCAGGGCCCGGAGTTTCGCAAACTCGAAGCGGTGCGCAAGCGCTACTGGGCGCGCAGCATGGTCGGCTACCCTACGCTCGCGCGCGCGATGCCGAACGCGGCGCATATCGCGCTGGCCGATCTCCAGGCTGCGGGCCGGATCGCGTCGGTGATGACGCAAAACGTCGACGGCCTGCACCAGCGCGCCGGCAGCAGGGGCGTGCTCGAACTGCACGGGAACATTCACCACGTGGTTTGCCTCGATTGCCAGGCCGGCTTCTCGCGCGCGCACGTGCAGGACGTGCTGGCGGCGCTCAATCCCGGCGTGACCGGCGCGGTGGCCGCCGCCGCGCCCGACGGCGACGCCCATCTCGAACCAGAGGCGCTGGCGGACTTTCAGGTGCCCGTTTGCGTGCACTGCGGCGGGATGCTCAAGCCCGATGTCGTGTTCTTTGGCGATGGCGTTGACAGCACCGTGACGCGAGAAGCGATGTCCCGCGTCGAAGCGGCCGACGCCTTGCTGGTGGTCGGCTCGTCGCTGATGGTGTTTTCGGGGTTCCGGTTTGCGCGGATGGCTGCGGCGGCCGGCAAGCCGATCGCGGCGATCAATCTTGGCATAACGCGTGCGGATGATTTGCTGACGCTGAAGATCGATGCCAGTGCCGAGGAAGTGCTGCCGCTGCTTTGAAAATGGGGTCAGGTCCGCAGGACCAGACCCCGGGATACTTGACTAGTCAACTATTCGCAGAGAGTAGTCGGTGGCTTTAACATCTTTGGTCAGGCTGCCGACCGAGATGCGGTCGACGCCCGTCTCGGCGATCGCGCGCACGCTGTCCAGGCTTACGCCGCCGGATGCTTCCAGCAGCGCACGGCCGGCGTTGATCTTCACCGCTTCGCGCATCGTGCCCAGTTCGAAGTTATCCAGCAGGACCGACACGGCCCCCGCGTCCAGCGCTTCCGTCAGCTGCGCCAGCGTTTCGACTTCGATCTGCACCGGCTTGCCCGAGTTGAGCGCTGCTGCCGCAGCCAGCGCCTTGCCCACGCCGCCCGCCGCCGCAATGTGGTTTTCCTTGATCAGGATGCCGTCGAACAGCGCCATGCGCTGGTTCTTGCCGCCGCCTACGCGCACCGCGTACTTCTGCGCCTGGCGCAGGCCGGGAACGGTCTTGCGCGTGTCGAGCACCGCGGCCTTGGTGCCGGCGACGACATCGACATAGCGGCGCGTGGCGCTGGCCACGCCCGACATCAGCTGCAGGAAATTGAGCGCGGCGCGCTCGGCCGTCAGCAGCGCGCGCGGCGCCGCTTCGATCGTGCACACCACGCTGCCGGCTTTCATCATCTCGCCTTCGGCATAGTTCCAGGTGATCTCGGTGTCCTGGTCGAGCGCCAGCATCACGCCTTCGAACCATGGCGCTCCGCACAGCACTGCATCCTCGCGCACGATAACGCGCGCACGCACGCGTGTGTCGTTCGGCACCAGCAGACCAGTGAGGTCGCCGCTGCCGACGTCTTCCAGCAGCGCGGCCAGGATGTTTGCTTCGAACGCCGACTGCAGCGCCGCGTCGAATTCATTGAACGGATTCTTCAGATTACTCATGCAGGACCAACTCCCGAAAACAGTGCGCCTTCTTTTGCCAGCTCGCCGGTCGGCAGTGCCTTGGCCTTTTTCGCAGCGGCGAAATCGAGCATGCGGTCGATCGCGCGCACCGCCTGCTTGCCGATCTCGGGATCGACGAACACTTCGTTGTTCATGTTTTCCAGCACATCGGCCAGGTTGCGCAGGCCGTTCATCGCCATCCACGGGCAATGCGCGCAGCTCTTGCAGGTGGCGCTGTTGCCGGCGGTCGGCGCTTCGATGAAGTGCTTGCCCGGCGCGGCCATGCGCATCTTGTGCAGGATGCCGTTGTCGGTGGCGACGATGAAAGTGGTGGCGTCCATCTCGACGGCTGCGTTGATCAGCTGCGTGGTCGAGCCGACCACGTCGGCCAGCGCCACCACGTTGGCCGGCGACTCAGGATGCACCAGCACTTTCGCGTCAGGATATTCTGCCTTGAGCAAATCGAGCTCGATGCCCTTGAATTCGTCATGCACCAGGCAGGAGCCCTGCCACAGCAGCATGTCGGCGCCGGTCTTCTTCTGGATGTAGGAGCCCAGGTGGCGGTCCGGCGCCCACAGGATCTTCTTGCCCTGCGCGTGCAGGTGCGCCACGATGTCAAGGCCAATCGAGGACGTCACCATCCAGTCGGCGCGCGCCTTCACGGCCGCGCTGGTGTTCGCGTACACCACCACCGTGCGGTCCGGATGGGCGTCGCAGAAGGCGGCGAATTCGTCGGCCGGGCAGCCCAGGTCGAGCGAACAGGTCGCGTCCAGGTCCGGCATCAGGATGCGCTTTTCCGGGCTGAGGATCTTGGCCGTCTCGCCCATGAAGCGCACGCCGGCAACCACCAGCGTCTTGGCCGGATGGTCGCGGCCGAAGCGCGCCATCTCCAGCGAATCGGAGACGCAGCCACCGGTTTCTTCAGCAAGGTCCTGCAGGTCGGCGTCCACGTAGTAGTGCGCGACCAGCACCGCTTCGCGCTCTTTCAGGAGGCGGCGGATCTTGTCCTTGAGCGCGGTGCGCTCGTCGGCCGACGGCGTTTCCGGCGTGCGCGCCCAAGCCTGCGCGGTGCAGGACAGGCCCGCCTGCGGGTGATCGTACTCAACGCTCTTGATTGGCATGACAGTCATGGCAGCTCCTGATTAATCGATACCCTGGCTCTTCAGGTAGTCTTCGTAATTGCCCTGGAAGTCGACGATGCCGTCTTCCTTGATCTCCAGGATGCGCGTGGCCAGCGACGAGACGAATTCACGGTCGTGCGACACGAAAATCAGGGTGCCGGCGTATTTTTCAAGCGCGATGTTGAGCGACTCGATCGATTCCATGTCCATGTGATTGGTCGGCTCGTCGAGCAGCATGACGTTGTGACGGCCCAGCATCAGCTTACCGTACATCATGCGGCCCTTCTCGCCGCCCGACAGCACCTTGACCGACTTCTTGACCTCGTCGCCGCCGAACAGCAGGCGGCCCAGGATCGAGCGCACGGCCTGGTCGTCGTCGCCTTCCTTGGTCCACTGGCCCATCCAGTCGGTCAGCACCTCGCCGCCGGCGAATTCCTCGGTCGGGTCCTGCGGCATGTAGCCGACGTTCGCGTTCTCGGCCCACTTGACGCGGCCGGTGTCGGTCTGCATGCCGCACATCTCGCCGCAGATCGAGCGCAGCAGCGTGGTCTTGCCGGCGCCGTTGGCGCCGATGATGGCGATGCGCTCGCCCGCTTCGACCATGATGCTGAAATTCTTGAACAGCTGGCGGTCGTACTTCTTCGAGATGCCCTCGACTTCCACCGCCAGGCGATGCAGCTTCTTCTCGCCTTCGAAGCGCACGAACGGGTAGGCGCGCGAGGACGGCTTGATGTCGTCGACCTTGATCTTCTCGATCTGCTTGGCGCGCGAGGTGGCCTGGCGTGCCTTGGACTTGTTGGCGGCAAAGCGGCGCACGAAGTCCTGCAGCTCGGCGACCTTTTCCTTGGCCTTGGCGTTGTTGGCCAGCTGCTGGTTGCGCGCCTGGGTCGAGGCGAACATATACTCGTCGTAGTTGCCCGGGTAGATCTTCAGGGTGCCGTAATCCATGTCGGCCACGTGGGTGCAGACCTGGTTGAGGAAGTGGCGATCGTGCGAGATGATGATCATCGTCGAATCGCGGTCGTTGAGCACATCTTCGAGCCAGCGGATGGTGTTGATGTCGAGGTTGTTGGTCGGCTCGTCGAGCAGCAGGATGTCCGGGTTCGAGAACAGCGCCTGCGCCAGCAGTACGCGCAGCTTCCAGCCCGGCGCCACCGCGCTCATGGGACCCTGGTGCTGGTCGATCGACACGCCGGCGCCAAGCAGCAGTTCGCCCGCGCGCGCTTCGGCCGAGTAACCGTCGTATTCGGCGACCTTGCTCTCCAGTTCAGCGGCGTGCATGTAGTCGTCGTCGGTCGCGTCCGGGTTCGCGTAGATCGCGTCGCGCTCGGAGATCGCGTTCCACAGTTCGGTGTGGCCCATCATCACCACGTCGAGCACGCGCATGTCTTCGAACGCGAACTGGTCCTGGCGCAGTTTGCCCAGGCGCTCGTTCGGGTCGAGCATGACGGTGCCGGCCGACGGTTCGAGGTCGCCGCCGAGGATTTTCATGAAGGTCGATTTGCCGCAGCCGTTGGCGCCGATCAGGCCGTAGCGGTTGCCGTCGCCGAACTTGACTGAAATATTCTCGAACAGCGGCTTTGCGCCGAATTGCATGGTGATATTGGCAGTGGAGAGCACTTGGTAAAGCCTTTACTAGCGATTGATTTAACCGCGTATTTTACCATTGTGCAGGGCGAAATGGCGCCGGGGCTGTTTTTGCGGGCGCGGGATCAGGTCCGGCGGACCTGACCCCGGTTTTGACGCCGCGACGTGAACGACCGCGCGGCAGATCGAAGGCTTGCGCCAAGATGGGGCCAGTCCGCAGGACCAGCCCCCTCCTCTCCTGCGTCAGTTGTTCACTGGCTGCGGCTGAGGCGTCGGCGTGGCCGGATTGACCACCGGCGTGTCATCGCCGGCAATCGACAGGTACTTGCTAGGATAGTATTTCGACATCCACATTTCGGCCAGTTCCGACTTGGTCACCGGTTTCAGGTAGTAATTGATCGGCACGCCCAGGTTGCCGGCCAGCGCCTTCTGGATGTAGTCGTCCAGCGCGTCCATCATCGAGTTGATGTCGAGCATCTTGTTGGCCTTGGTGTCCACCGTGGCCAGGCCGGCGAGCAGGCCCTGCACCTTGGAGGTCTCCATCGCGATCATCTGCTGGCCGGTGCGCGCGGCGTCGGCGGACGAGTCCACCGTCTTCTTGTCGCTGGCCGTGGCGTTCTGCAGCATCGCCAGCTTGTTCATCGACTCCTCGCCGTCGAACTTGGCGAACTGCTGCACCGCCGATTTCACCTCGTTCGACTTGATCGACGGGATCGATCCCATGGTGACCAGGGTGCAGTGCGACGTGACGTTCTGGGCGGAGAGCAGGTTCTTGGCGTCGTCCGAGAACGAGCTGTCCACGCCGAAGCCGCCCGATTCGTCGGCGAACCAGCCGCCGATCTCGAACTGGCCCTGCATGCTCGCCGCCACCGAGTACATGGTCTCGCTGGCGGTGGTGTTGGTGGTGTCGAGCACGTGCACCATGCCTATGAAGCAGGAGCCGTAAGTGGCGCCCGACAGCAGCTGCAGCGCCTTCTCGTCCTTGGTGTTGGCCTTGGCGGCGATGTCCATGACGTTGGCCAGGCTGTCGGTCTTGATCATGTCGTCGGGGTAGATCTTGTTCCAGACCCGGATGCCCTTGTCCACATCGAGCACGAACGGCGCCAGCATCACCGCGTCCTTGTGGGTGCAGGTGACGCTGATGACGAGCGTGCCGGCGATGTCGTGGCGCGAATACTGGCTGTTCATCTGCGACTGCGCGGCGCTGCTGGCCTGGTCCTTGAACGAATCGCCGAAGATGTCGAGTTCGTCGCTGACGAAGCTCTTGATGGTCAGGGCCGCGGTGTTCGACTGCTGGTCGTTGTCCTCGAACGAGAAGTACTGGACGTTCATCTTCAGCGAATCGGACGACAGCGGCATCTTCTTCAGCTGCGACTTGTTGTAGTCGATCGGGCTCTCGTAGGAGTCGTTGCTGGTGTGGACCTGGGACTTGAGCGGCATCAGCGCGGTCAGCCCGGCGATTTTTTTCTGGGCATAGTCAATCGCCGCTTTCTGCACCTGCTTGTTGACGTCATTGGACTGCTTCAGCAGGTCGGTGGTGTCGATGTGCATGTCGAGCAGTTCCTGAATCGTCATGTCGATGCTGCGCTTGAGCGCGATGAGCGAGTTCAGGTTGTCTTCGGCGGCGTCGACCGGCGCCTGGATCGTCGCCATGTCCATCACGTTTTTCAGGACCGCATCGTTGACCAGATTGCCCAAGATGAGGGATGGGTCATACGGAATCGTCATTGCCATGCTGTCTCCCTAGTGCCGCCGGGCACTGCGTCGGCGCCGGCGAGCAAATGTTGATGCCGGATATTTCCGGCAGGAAGACTACCTTATCGAGCCAGCGCGCAGCTTGTCTTCCGATAAGCTTCCGATCCTCGAAAGCTTGATCCAAATCAAACAAGCGCCCATCAAAAGCTCAGGCGAGCGCGGCAGTCTTAGAATGATGGAAGCTTGCCAATAAATCATCTCCAGCCCCCCATGAACGAGCCCAGTTTCACCTTTGGCGCCTGCCGCATCGACCCGGCCGCCAACGCCGTGCTGCGCGATGGCCAGCGCTATCCGGTCGAACCGCGCGCGATGGACGTGCTGGTGGCGCTGTGCGGCCGCCCGCAAACGGTGATGAGCATTGGCCAGCTGCTCACCGAGTGCTGGCCCGGCGCCGATGTGGGCGACAACCCGGTGCACAAGGCGATCGCCCAATTGCGGCGGGCGCTGGGCGACTCCGCGGCCACGCCCTGCTACATCGAGACGATCCGCAAGCGCGGGTACCGGACGGTGGCCGCCGTCCGCCCCGAGCAGCCAGAGACCGGCGCGGCCATCCTCGCGGAGCGGCGCTGCCTCGCGGTCGCTCCCGACGGCTCGGAGCACCTGCTGCGCATGGGAGTGTCGCCGCCCCAGCGCGAAGCGGGCGGCGCCTGGTGCTGCGTCGCCTCGGCCGGCCTGGGCGAACACGGTATCGGCTGTTATGGCATGGATGCGTGGGCGGCGTTTGCGCGCGCGATGGATCACTGCGCGAAGCTGGGACGCATGCGCGAGCAAGACGGCTGGCGATTCTTTTCGCTTGGCGCCCGCGAACCGGTGCACTTCGTCGAGCCGGGCCCGTGATCGCCCGCGATGCAGCGTTAGCGACTGTTCAGATCTCTTGTCGTCGTGGCAGCGATCGGCTGTGACCGGGCACGACGAAGATCATCGGACAGCCACGGCGCGTGCGCGGCCGCTGGCCCCATCCGAATGAGCGACGCAGGGATTAACAATAGCTTATCTAGACATCGCTGTCTACAATGCCGCTTATCTATCGTCGGGGGCGTATTAAAACAACTGATCTTCGACGAATAGGCATGGACACCGCGCTCGGGTACAGTTGAGGTTCACTCAGCATGGTGTGCAAATCGCACACGACCGGCGGCGAAGCCACCCTTTTCTCAAGGACGAAAACAGATGGATGAATTGGTTAGAGCAGAAATACTTTCTATGAGTCGCGAAGCCCATCGCCTGACCGAATCGGCCTATCAACAGGATTCGTCCACGCGAGGCGAGTCAGGATGGAGCGAAAAACAGAGAGTGCTCCTCGCCGATATGGCGCTCCATTTGTTGCAAACCGCGTTAAGCAGCGGTGAGCTTTCAAAAGACGATCTCAAAAGAAATCTGTTTTCAATTTTGATGGTCTCCGATCAGTTTATGCCAGGCCAACGGTTGAAAGCTGCGGCTGAAGCGCTGCATGCTTGTTGACCGCTGTCGGACTAGTACAGCCTGAATGGACGCGCGACCCTGAACTGCTCGCGCGCCCAGCGTGCCGAATACCAGCCCATACAGGCGACTGCGTTTGACGTCAAACGAACTGTGGAAGCGCCGCCTTATTTCGCGCGATAGACGGCGCAGAGCTTGTTGCCGTCCGGATCGCGAACGTAAGCCAGGTGCATCGCGCCCATCGCCCCTTCGCGCAGCCCTGGCGGATCTTCAATGGATCGGCCGCCGAACGCGACCGCAGTGTCGTGAAATTTCTGCACCTGTTCCGGCGAGTCGCATTTGAAGCCGATGGTGCCGCCGTTGGCGAAGCTCGCCTCTTCTCCGTTAATCGGCTCGCTGACCCCGAAACTGCCGCCGCCGTGCCGGTAGAAAAGCCGCGCCTGGCCGGTCGGAGCCTGACCACGGAACGGTTCGCCTGCTCCGAGGACTCCCAGTACAGCGTCGTAAAACCGTTTCGACTTTTCGATGTCGTTCGAACCAACCATGATGTGACTAAACATACGCTCTCCTTGAATTTTCCTCAGTGTACGAGAAATATTGCTGCCGTCACAAGTACATTTCAAAATCACGCTATTCGCGCAGGCGGTCGCGCAAGGTGTAATACCAGTAGCTCAGCTGTGCGGCAAACAGGCCCGCAGGGCCGCCGGTCGCCGGCAACTGCCACGGCGCGAATCGGGCCAGCTCCGCGCCCTCGCCGCACAAGGCGGCGGCCAGCACCTCGCCGCCCAGCGTGGTCGGACCTACGCCGTGGCCGCCGAAACCCATCCCGTACCACAGGCCATCCGGCAGGCGCCCCAGTTGCGGCATCTTGTGGCGGCCATAGCTCATCATCCCGCTCCACGCGTGATCGACCTTCACCCCTTCCAGCTGCGGATACACGCGCAGCATGTCGCGGTACAGCAGCCGCGCGACCTCATTGGCGGCGCGGTCGCGCACCGAAATGCGGCCGCCCCACAGCAGACGCGTATCCGCCAGCGGGCGGTAGTAGTCGAACGCGAATCGGGTGTCATAGACCGCGGCGCCGGTGCGCAGCGCCCCGTGCAGGCGCGCACCAAGCGGCTCAGTCGCCATCACGTAGGTCGCAATCGGGAGCATGGCGCCGGCCAGTTTCGGCTGCAGTCGCTCAAGGTAGCCGCCGCAGCACATGACGACCTCGCGCGCCCTCACCTCGCCATGCGCCGTGGTGATGCGCCAGCCGGCGCCGTCGCGCGCGATGCGCAACGCGCGGCTGCGTTCGTGCACGCGCACGCCGCCGGCGTCCAGCGTGCGCGCCAGGCCTTGCGCATACTTCAGCGGATGGAAATGGAAGGCGCCCGCTTCGAACAGCGCGCCGGAATAGCGGTCGGTCAGCAAGCGGTCCGCCAGGTCGGCGCGGGCGATGCGCTGCCACTCGACGCCGAAATGATCGGCCATGAATCGCTGCTGCCGATCGAGGATGCGCTGGTCGGAGAACCAGTTGGCGAGATAGACGCCATCTTCGGCGGGCTCGCAGTCGATCCGGTACTGGTGAATGCGGCGTCGTATTGTGGCCACCGCGTCGAGCGTGAGCTGATAGAGTTTGCGGGCTTCGTGCGGACCGACGGCGGCGACCAGCGCGCGCTCGCCCAGCGAAAAGCCGCCAAACACGAAGCCGCCATTGCGCCCGGACGCGCCGAAGCCGATCCGGTCGGCCTCCAGCAGCGCCACGTCGTTCTCGCCGCGCTCCATCAGCGACATCGCTGTCGCCAGGCCGGCGAAGCCGCCGCCGATGATGCAGATCGCATAATCGGCGCGGCCCTCGATGGCTGGGTGGCCGGCCGCAGCCGATGTCGCCCAGTAGTAGTGCTGACCGGGCGACGCGTCAGGCATACCCTATGGTGGGGTAGTCGCTCATCGTCAGCTGGAAGCGCGAATGGTCGGACACCAGGCTGGCGGTGGCGCCGAACGGGATGGTCACGCGTTTCGGGATATGGCCAAACTGCAGGCCGGTGAGCACCGGCAGCGGCAGCGTTTCGCGCAGGTAGGCCAGCATGGCGTCGAAGTCATAGCCGTTGTCGGCGGCGGCGAGGCGGTACCCCGACACGTCGCCGAGGATCAGCGCCTTCTGCTTCGCCAGCACGCCGGCCTGCATCAGCTGCAGCAGCATGCGCTCGATGCGGTACGGATGCTCGTTGATGTCCTCGATGTACAGGATGCCGTCTTCAACCACCGGGAAGTACTCGGTGCCGAGCAGCGACACCATCATCGCCAGGTTGCCGCCCCAGATCGTACCGGTCAGGTTGAGCGACGGATTGCCGGTGGCCAGCTCGGTGATGGTGTGCGTCGGCCCGGCCAGGCACTGCCAGAAATTCTTCAGCGTAAAATCGACCGTCTTCTCGATGCAGAAGTCACCGGCGAACATCGGCCCGGCGTAGCTCTTGGCGCCGGTCTTGGCCATCAGCCCCATGTGCAGCGCAGTCATGTCGGAAAAGCCGACGAAGATCTTGCCGCTCTTTGCGATCGCGTCGAAATCGATTTTCGGCAGAATGCGCGTGATGCCGTATTGGCCGCGCAGTGCCATCACCACCTGAACGTCGAGGTCGGCCACTGCCGCCGCGATCTGCCCGAGCCGGCCGGCGTCGGTGCCGCCGAAGCGCTGGTGGATCAATGAGGGTTCGTAGTAGTTGTGGACGATGCAGCCGTGCTGTTCGAGGCGCTCTATCCCGCGCGGGATGGCGGAGTCGTCGGGGGCGTTGCCGCCCGGAGCGATGATGGCGATACCGAGTTTTTTGGTCATTATTGTTTTTCGAAGAGGCGTGGTTGGGGGTCTGCAGCCATCTTACCGCGCGCATGGGTGTCGATCAAGGCGAGCACCCTTTCGATCAGCTGCGCCGGCAGGTCGTGGCCCATGCCTTCGATGACCTCGAGGCGCGCGCCGGCCACCTCCCGCGCGGTGTCGATGCCGCACGCCAGCGGCACCATCGGGTCGGCGGCGCCGTGGATCACCAGCGTCGGACGTTCGATCCGCCGCAGCAGCGCTGTGCGCGCGGGTGCCGCCAGGATCGCCGCCATCTGGCGCGCCTGGCCGGGGCGGCACACGTTGCGCGCGATCGCCGCCTCGACCTGTTCGCGCAGCTGCTTGTCGGAGGTGGGATAGGCCGGGCTGCCAATCAGGCGCCAGATATTGAGCACGTACTCCACCAGCTCGCGATGGTCGGACAGGTCGCGCACGCGCCGCAGCATGGCCTTGCGCACCGCCCGCGTGCTGCCCGGCAGGCCGCGCCGGCCGCTGCTCGACATGATGGAAGTGAGCGTCAGCACGCGCTCGGGATGGCGCGCCGCCAGCAGTTGGGCGATCATCCCGCCCATCGACCAGCCCACCACGTGCGCCTGTTCCACGCCCAGCGCATCGAGCACGCCGAGCGCGTCGAGCGCCATGTCGTCCAGCGTGTAGGGGGTTCGCGCCGGCAGCCGGAACAGCGCGCGCAGCCAGGCGACGGTGAGGTTGGGCGTGCCGCCCTGCGCGATTTTGGTGGACAGGCCGCAGTCGCGGTTGTCGAAGCGGATGACGTAGTAGCCCAGGTCGATCAGACCGTCGATGAAGTCCTGCGGCCACGCGGTCAGCTGCAGGCTCAGTCCGGAGATGAGGAGTATCGGCATGCCACGAGGATCGCCGGCGGTTTCGCAGGCGATGGTGATCCCGTTGGCGGTCAGGTTCGGCATGGTGGCTCTCCTGGAACCAGCATACCATCATTAGAGCGTGCCTTGCGCGCGCTCGCGCGAAGGTCAGCCCGCGGCGCCGGCCCTCGCCGCGGCGCGCCGTTCGGCGAAAAAGCCGCGCAGCATGGCGCCGGCTTCATCCGCCAACACGCCGCCCACCAGTTCGGTATGGTGGTTCAGCTTTTCCTGGTCGAACAGGTTGAGTACCGAGCCGCAGGCGCCGGTTTTGGGATCGCTGGCGCCGTACACCACCCGCGCCAGGCGTGCGTGCATCATGGCGCCCGAGCACATGACGCAGGGCTCGAGCGTGACGAACAATTCGCATCCGGGCAGCCGGTAGTTGCCCAGCTTCTCGGCGGCGGCGCGCAGCGCGACGATTTCGGCGTGCGCGGTGGGGTCGTGGCGCCCGATCGGCTGGTTGTAGCCGACCGCCACCACTTCGCCATCCTTGACGACGACGGCGCCGACCGGCACTTCGCCCAGGCTCCAGGCATGCTGCGCCTGCGCCAGCGCGAGCTGCATGAATTCGCTGTCAGGCATCGGTGATCTCGGCCCAGCAGTTCGGGGTTTCGTGCAGCATCAGCTTGTGCAGGTGCAGGCCGGTGCCGTAGCGGTCCTTGAAGGCGGCCTTCAGGATATCGAAAGCGACGCGCGCGAGGTTCTCGACGGTCGGAATGCGGTCGATCACGACCGTCTTGTGGCCCGGCAGGCTGGCGAGGAATTCGCGCACGGCGTCGTCCTTTTCGTAGACCAGGAAAGCGTGGTCCCAGACATCGACCAGGTGCTCCTTGGCGATGGTCTTGATGTCGGAAAAGTCCATGATCATGCCGTTGTCGGAACTGCCTTCGACGTCGATGACGGCGCCGGTCAGCGTGATTTCCAGCGTGTAGCGGTGGCCGTGCAGGTTGCGGCACTGGCTCTTGTGGTCGGGAATCCGGTGTCCGGCATCGAACTCGAGCTTGCGGGTGATGGTGAGCATTGCTTAAGGTATCTGTAAAAGTTTATGGGTTTGCAAGCTCAGCTTCCACTTCGGGTGGCGCTTGCAGGTCTCGATCGCCAGGCGCGTGTTGTGTTCGGCCAGCGGGCCGTCCATCGGCTGCACGAAAAAATTGTCGAAATCGAGCTGTTCGTAGGCGCCCAGGTCCTGGCCCGTCTGCGGGATCACGACCTTGATTTCATTGCCTTTTTCTACCACCAGCGTCGAACCCATCTTGGGGCTGACGCAGATCCAGTCCACCCCGGCCGGCACCGGCAAGGTGCCGTTGGTTTCGATCGCGATCTCGAAGCCTGCGCGGTGCATCGCGTCGATCAGCGGCGCGTCGAGCTGCAGCAGCGGTTCGCCGCCGGTGAAGACGACGTACTTGCTGGCCGGATAACTGGCCGGCCACAGGGAGTCGATTTCCGCGGCCAGCGCCTCGGCCTGGGGAAACTTGCCGCCCCGTTCGCCATCGGTGCCGACGAAGTCGGTGTCGCAAAAGGTGCAGGTGGCGGTGGCGCGGTCGCTCTCGCGGCCGGTCCAGAGATTGCAGCCGGAAAAGCGGCAGAACACCGCCGGACGGCCGGCGTGCGCGCCTTCGCCCTGCAAGGTGTAGAAAATTTCTTTGATGCTGTAAGTCACTGTAAACCTCAATCGTCAACCGGTCATTATACCGCGCCGGCGGCTCCACCGCCGGGGGCAGGTCCGCATGACCAGACCCCAGGCAGTAGATGCTCTAGCGTAAGAGTTGACTTGAGACAAGACGCCCTGCCCGCTGCGCGGTAATCTCAGCCTCACGCCTTGATCCATGTCGCAAAGGATGCCATGAATCCCGTACCGCGCCGACTTGCCGCCACCGCCCTCGCGCTTGCCGCGCTGGCCGCGTCCGCCGCGGCGGCGTCCGGCGCCTGGCCGGCCATGCAGCCGGCGGTGCTGGTCGCAGGCCTCTGGCTGACGCTGGTCGGCTGGGGTTTTCGCGGGGCGCTCGCACACCACCTGCGCTTCAGGGACCGCCTGGCGTATTGCGAGACCCAGCTGGCCACGGAGCGCCACGCGCGCACGCAGGCCGAGCGTTCGCTGGCCGACGCTCACGCCTCCCTGTGCCGCCTGATCGGCCAGCAGGAACAGGTGCGCGAATGCGAACGCAAGCGCATCGCGCGCGACATCCACGACGACCTCGGCCAGCACCTTCTTGCGCTGAAGATCGAGTTGTCGGTGATCCAGGCGCGCGCCGGCCTGACCGATCCGCGCATCCAGCAAAAGGTCGGCAGCCTGCTGGCCAACCTGGACCTGTCGATCGCCTCGCTGCGCACAATCATCAACGACCTGCGCCCGCCCGCGCTGGCCCAGGGCCTGCAGTCCGCGATCCAGGCGCACATGGCCGAATTTTCGCGCGTGAGCGGCATCCGCCATCACTTCGACGCCAGCGGCGATGCGTTCGGCGCGGCCGCCGATCCGGCGCTCGAAGCGATGCTCTTCCGCATCATGCAAGAGGCGCTGGCCAACGTCGTGCGCCATGCGCAGGCAAGCGAAGTGAAGGTGGCGCTCGAGCACCATGGCGGGCGCCTGAACCTGAAGATCCAGGATAACGGCGTGGGCATGCCCGCCGGCGACGACCACCGGGGCTGCGGCCTGCCCGGCATCGCCGACCGCATCGCGGCCGCGAACGGCACGTTCGTCATCGACAGCGCGCCGGGCAAGGGAACGACCCTGTCGCTGTCAGTCCCGCTGGCGCCGTCCGCAGCCCCTGTTGCAAGCACCGAAACCTTGTTGAAGATCAATAATTGCGTGAAGTCATCGTAGCAAAATTAGAACTTGTCGGCAGTCAATCATTTGCCCACCGGACAATTTTCACAGGACCGCACATGCACACCACCACGCTACAACGCAGCGCCCCGATGGCGCCGCCTCTTCACCAGGATGCGTTCGCCGCCCGCCTGATGGAAATGCTGGCCATACCCGCTTTTGTGCTCGATACCGGCTGTAAGGTGATGATCTGGAACCGCGCCTGCGAGCGCCTGACCGGGGTGCCCGGCTATGAGGTGATCGGAACCTCCGACCATTGGCGCAGCTTTCATGAAGCGCCGCGGCCCAGCCTGGCCGACCTGGTGATCCAGAACCGCACGGACGAGATTCACCAGATCTATCCGCGCCAGGTCAAGCAGGCCGGCCCGGTCGGCAACCTGTGTGCGGAAAGCTGGTGCGAGATGCCGCGCGTGGGCGCGCGCCGCTACCTGGCGTCCGACGCCAGCCCCATCCTGGACGACGACGGCGCGCTGGTGGCGGTGGTGCAGACCGTGCGCGACATGACCGACGAGAAGATGGCGCAGATCTCGCTCGAGCAGCTGGCCACCCGCGACGGGCTGACCGGGCTGGCGAACCGCCGCTGTTTCGACGAAACCCTGCACGCCGAATGGGCGCGCGCGCAGCGCCAGAAGCAGCCGCTATCGCTGCTGATGGTCGATGTCGACAACTTCAAGGCCTACAACGACGCCAACGGCCACCTGGGCGGCGACGAATGCCTCAAGCGCATCGCCAGTGCGGTCGCGAGCGAGATGCGCGCCAACGACTTGGTAGCCCGCTACGGCGGCGAGGAATTCGCGGTGATCCTGCCGAACCAGTCGCTCAAGGGCGCGGCCATCGTGGCCGAGCGGATCCGCTGCCGCGTCGAACGGCTGATGGTGCCGAACGTGGGCGCCGCGCCCGGTCACGTGACGGTCAGCATCGGCGCCGCGACGGCACTGGCGTCGCCCGAAGCCAGCGCGAGCCAGCTGGTGGCCATCGCCGACGCGGCGCTGTACCGCGCCAAGCACATGGGGCGCAACCGGATCAGCCTCCCGGTGGTCGAGCCGATGGGCTGAGTGAACATTTGCCCTGCCCGCAGAATCGGGGTCTGGTCCTGCGGACCTGACCCCATGTTCAGAATTTCGACGGCGCCGAGGGCGACATCAAAATGGGGTCAGGTCCGCAGGACCAGACCCCGACGGTGCGCGCTGCAGACTTAACTTAGCATCAGGGGCCGGCCCGCGAGGTCAGCCCAAGTCAATGCAGGTGCGTGATCCGGTCCCACCCGTGGCGCACCGCCGCCTTGAACTTGCCCCACGCCGTGCCAGGGTTGTTGGTTTCCCACTCGCTGCGCAGCGCCGGCTCGACATCCTTCCATAACTGGCCGCGATAGGTCTCCCCGGTCGCCATCTTCGACCCGTAGCGGTAGGCCGGCGCGTAGTCGTCATACTGGTTGCCCGCGCCGCTGCCGGCGTAATTGGCGTTGTAGTGGCTGCGATAGTAGCGCTCGTCCTCTTCCGACAGGTCCGACAACGACGGCTCGGCAACGTGCGAAAACACCTTCACGGGACTGCGCGCCGCCGGCGGCACCGCACCCGGCCCTTCCGGGATGATGGCGCGCTGCTCCGAACCCGCGCTGCTGCCGCCCTGCATGCTGCCCTGCGCGCTCTGCTGCGACATCGCCGCCGACTGCTGCTGCGCGCCCATGCCCATGCGGATCGCTTCGCCGGCCATCGGACCGCCGCTCCACTCGGCGACCTTCTCGTCGATATCGACCGGGCCGTAGCGCTCGACGATGGCGGCCGCGCGCTCGACTTCCGGCTCGTCGGCAGTGGTCATGGTCAGCACGTGATGGCCGCGCGTGACGGCATCGGAGTATTTCTGCACGTACACGCTGTTGTCGGTGCCAAATATATTGGACAGGAAGGTGCGGATGCTGTCGGTGATGGAGCCGCCGCTGGGGGCGGGTTCGGCCGTGGCGGCGCCCGTGATCGCGCTGTCGCGCCCGGTGGGGTCGCCTTCGCTGAGGCGGATGTCCGGGCGCGGAAAACCGGACAACACCAGCTCCTCGACGGCGGACTGGGCGTCCCCGCGATTGTCGAATACGGCAATAAGTGTGCGTTTCATGATGGTTCCTCCGAGAGGTTTCGGGCCACCAGATCCGGGCTTCCGGCAAGAGCGGCCCATTTCACCCAGAGTACCGCAATCGGCCTGCGGGCCGCGCACCATTGCCCGGCTTACGGCAAGAGAAGCGTGTGCTGGGTCGCGGTGTGGAAATCGCGCCAGACGCGGTTGATTTCCGTGTCGCCGCTGGCCGCGTACAGGCCGCAGAAAGGATACAGTTCGTCGACCGCCTTGCGCGCCACGCCGACCAGGTCCAGCGACGCCGCATGCAGCGCCTGCGTTTGCGGCGCGCGGCTCGCCAGCACCTCTCCCCACGCCTGGTCGAGCAGCCGATAGAACGTGGCGCGGGCGGCATTGAAATTCGCCTGCGCCTCGCGCACCCGCCCCGCAACGCCAGGCGCCTCGAGCAAGGGGATGCCGCTGACCGGCTGCTTGCGGCGCGCGATGCATGGCGCCGCCAGCTCCAGGAAATGTCCTGCCATGCCGGCCGCGTTGACTGCCAGCGTGACATACGCCAGCGACATGAAGGGAAAGCGGTACAGCGGTCCGTCCGCGGTCGCGTGGGCGGCGTCGATCTGGAAGCCGTGCGCGGCGCCCACCCAGCGGTGGTCGATGCGGTAGCTGTGCGAGGCCGTGGCGCGCAGGCCGATACTGCGCCAGGACGGCACCAACTCGACGTCGCCAGCGGGCACGATGAAGGCGCGGATGCGCGGTGAGCCGGCGGCGTCGAGCAGGACCTGTCCATGCTCGCGCAGGATCGCGTTGAGCGTGAAATGGGTGGCGAACGGCGCGCCGCTGGCGTAGTCCCAGCGGCCCGTCAGGCGGAAGCCGTCGCCGTCGATGTCGGCGTGGCCGGTCGGGGCGCCGCTGCCGGCGACGCACACGCGGCGCGTGCCGACGATTTCGCGCGCCAGCGCCGGCGGCAGGAATCCGGCGAACCAGCCGGCGCCGGCGCACAAGGTCACAGTCCAGCCGATGCTGCCGTCGCATGCCGCGAGCCGCTCTTCCAGCCGCACCACTTCCGGCAAGGCCAGCTCGAATCCGCCCGCCGAACGCGGCGCCAGCATGCGCAGCCAGCCGCGCCGGTGCAACAGGGCCTGCTGCACCGGGCCGATTGCGCCGTCGGCGTCGGCCTGGGAGGCGCCCGCAAGAATCCGCCGCAGGTCGCGCGCGCGCAGGTCGAGTCGTTTCTGGTCCATCCGTTTCGCTTTCAATTTTTAAATGGGGAGCAGCATATCAGGCCGGGCCGGCCATGCGAAGCAGGCGCGCGGCCAGCGCGGCGACGTGCGCGCGCAGCGCCGGCGGGTTGACCACCTCGGCCTCGAACGGCGCGGCGCACAGCTGGCGCGCGAACCAGTCCAGGTCGTCGGCCTGGCTGCGCAGCAGCACGCCGCCTTCGCACGGCGCGAAAAAGCCGATTTCGTCGCTGAAATGGCGCGCGGCGCTGGCCAGGTCGGTGCGCAGCAACACCTCGACGGCGTGAAGGCGCGGCAGGGCGGCCATCGAATCGCGCAGGTAGCCCAGCGCATCGAATCCTTGCGGACGCAGGAAGGACGCCGGCCTCGCAACGACGCCGGCGATGCGGTCCACGCGAAACGAGCGCATCGCCGCGCGCAGGCGGCACATGCCCACCACGTACCAGCAGCCGTTGCGCAGCGCCAGTCCATACGGGTCGATCTCGCGCTCGCTGCGTTCGCCGCCGGCGCCCCGGTAATCGAGCAGCACGCGCTGCTGCGCCAGCGCCGCGGCCGACAGAGCGACCAGCGCATCGTTGGCCTCGGGCGGCGAGCCGCCGGCCAGATCCAGCTGCACCGTCTCGCCGATCGCGCGTACGCGGCGCTTCAGGCGGTCCGGCATGATGCGCTCGAGCTTGGCCTGCGCGCTTGCCACTGCGGGCGCCGCCTCGGCCAGCGCCACGCCGCGCGCGGCGATCAGGCCGACCGACAGGGCCAGCGCCTCGTCGTCGGTAAACATCATCGGCGGCAGCTTGAAGCCGGCCATCAGCGCGTAGCCGCCGTCGCGCCCGCGCCGCGTGGTGATCGGGATGCCGATGCCGTCGAGCGTGGCGATATAGCGGCGTACGGTGCGCGCGTCGATGGCCAGCCGCGCCGCAATTTCGGCGCCGCTCAGCTGGGCATGGGTCTGCAGCAGTTCGAGCACTGCAAGCACCCGGGTGGTCGGATGGTACATGGCAGGACAATAACAGATTATTAGGGCCAAATCTGTCCTGTATTGGGTGGACACTGTGTTTTGCGATCGACCAACCAGGAAAACACAATGATCAGCACCACCAGCCTCTGGCTCTACTTTATCGTCGTCTTCGGCATCGTCGCCTTGCCCGGCATGGACATGGCCTTCGTGATGGCCACCGCACTGCTGGGTGGCAGGCGCGCGGGCATCGCGGCCGTGGCAGGCATCGTCGCCGGCGGCTTGTGCCACCTGGTCATGGCCGGACTGGGCGTGGCGGCGATCCTGCGCTGGTCCCCCGCGCTGTTCCAGATCATGCTGGCCGGCGGCGCCGCCTATATCGCGTGGATGGGCGTGGGCTTCCTGCGCAGCAGCGGCATCGCCCTGCCCGGCAACGGCAGCCCGATCGCCGACCCGGCCCAGGCATTTCGCCGCGCCATCGTCACCAACCTGGTCAATCCCAAAGCGTACATCTTCATGTTCGCGATCTTCCCGCAATTTCTGCAGCCGGCAACGGGGCCGGTATGGCTGCAGGCGGGCGCGCTCGGCACGATCACCGCGCTGACGCAGGCCGCGGTGTACGGCGCCCTGGCGCTGGCCTCGAGCGGCGCCGCCGGCTGGTTCGCGCGCAACCCCGGCGCCAGCGTCACCGTGGCGCGCGTCACCGGCGCGTTGCTGCTCGGCGTGGCGGCCCTGACGGCGGCGCAAGCGGTTAGTTCCATTCGATAAATATTTTTTCCCGTTAGTTATTATTACCGCTACAATCTTTGCACCTTTCGGTTGGCGCTTCGATAATAAATGGAACGGGTATGAAAATAGCAGATGTACGAATCGGGAATCGCCTGAACGTCAGCTTTGCGCTGGCCACCGCCATGCTCGCCGTGGTCGTGATCCTGGGCGCGACGCGTCTCATTGGCGTGAGTACCGGCGTGGACGCGGCAATCAAGGACAACTTTTCGGCGGTGGACGACATCGGCCACGCGAAAGGCGCGCTCGAACAGCAGTCGCGCCACCTGCGCGACGCCTTGCTGGCAGCCGACGGGGCGCGCATGGCGGCCGAGCTCGACGCCGCCGACCGCCTCGGCGCGCAGGCCGACGCGATGCTGTCCCGGCTTGGCGAACGACTGCCGCTGCCCGGCCTTGCCGCCTTCGGCACCCAGCGCGAGCGCCTGGCGCGGCTGGCGCGCTCCGGCCAGAAGGACGCGGCGATGGCGGCCCTGCCCACGCTGGCGGCCGCCGAACAAGCCTATTTCGATGCCCTCGACCAGCTCGCCGGCGCCCAGGCAAGCCAGTTGCGTGAGCGCGCCGGCAACGCCACCGACGGCGCCGTGTTTGCCAGCCGGGAGTTGATCGTCATCGGCGCAATTGGCGCCGGCCTCAGCACGTTTACGGCCTGGTACCTGGGCCTGGGCATCGTGGCGCCGATCCGCCATTCGGTGAAAGTGGCACGCACTGTCGCCTCGGGCGACCTGTCGAGCCACATCGAGGTGCGCTCGCGCGACGAAGTGGGCCAGCTTTCGGCCGCGCTCAAGGAGATGAACGACAGCCTGGCGCGCATCGTCGGCCAGGTGCGCAGCGGCACCGACACGATCGCCCGGGCGTCGCAGGAAATCGCGGCAGGCAACCAGGACCTGTCGGCGCGCACCGAGCAGCAAGCTTCCACGCTGGAAGAAACCGCGTCGTCGATGGCGCAGCTGACCGGCACCGTCGGCCACAACGCCGACAACGCCGCGCAGGCCAAGGCGCTGGCGCTGGCGGCGTGGGACCTGGCGGTCCACGGCGGCGACGTGGTCGGCCAGATGGCCACGACGATGCAGTCGATTCACGCCGGATCGCGCCGGATCGCCGAAATTGTCGGCGTGATCGACTCAATTGCGTTCCAGACCAATATCCTGGCGCTGAACGCGGCGGTCGAAGCGGCGCGCGCCGGAGAGCAGGGTCGCGGCTTTGCGGTCGTGGCGGGCGAAGTGCGCAACTTGGCGCAGCGCTCGGCGGCGGCGGCGCGCGACGTCAAGCTGTTGATCGACGCTTCCGGCGATGAAATGGCGGCCGGCGCGCGCCTGGCCTCGGACGCCGGCCGCAGCATGACCGACATCGTCGGCGGCATCGGCCGCGTCAGCGCGCTTGTCAGCGAAATCGCCGACGCCAGCAGCGAACAGCTGGCAGGCATCGTCCACGTCAACGCCGCGCTGGCCCAGATCGACCAGGCGACCCAGCAAAATGCCGCGCTGGTCGAGGAAGCGGCAGCGGCGGCCGCGTCGATGCGCGCCCAGGCGACCGAACTCGCCGCCGCGGTAGACTGGTTCACGCTGTCCGCGCAGGACGCCAGGCGTCCCGCACTGGCCCCGGTGATTGCACTGGCGCACGATTGCGCACCGCAGGAATTGTCGGAATCGCATAAAATGCGCGCTTGATTCAATTCTGCCTGGAAACCCCGTGCCTGCACGCGAGCAGCCCCCCATCCCGGAAGACCTGCGCCGCTTTGTGCTGACCGGAATCCCGTCCGTGCCCTTCCTCGAAGCGCTGCTGTTGCTGCGCGGCGATCCGGATGGAACCTGGCTGGCCGCCGACGTTGCCCGCAGGCTGTACGTGCGCGAACGCGACGCCCAGGCGCTGCTGGAACGCCTGTGCCATGCGGGCATGGCGCGTCGCTGCGGCGACGACGGCAAGGCCATCTGTTACGATCCCGCGACGCCGGCCCTGGCCGATCTGATCGACCGCCTGGCCGAGCTGTACGCGCGCCAGCTGGTGCAGGTCACCACGCTGATCCATTCGACGCTCGACCGCAAGGCGCAGCAGTTTGCCAACGCATTTACTTTGCGCAAGGACTCCTGACATGGCAGAGACCATCTATACCCTATGCACGCTCACCTCGCTCGCCTGCGGCTGGCTGCTGCTGTCGAGCTACCGCCGCACCGGCCATCGGCTGCTGTTCTGGAGCGGCCTGTGCTTTGTCGTGATGACTCTGAACAACATTTTGCTGCTGCTCGACAAGCTGGTGCTGCCCGACACCGACCTGAGCACGGTGCGCATGGGCACGGCGCTGGTGGCCTTGCTGCTGCTACTGTACGGCCTGATCTACGAAAAGGAGTGAGCCCATGATGAACGCGATCCTTACTGGGGCGATCGGCATGGCGTCGTTTGTCATCGCGCTGTTTTTCCTGCGCTTCTGGCGCGATGCCGGCGACCGCTTCTTCCTGTATTTCGCGCTGTCGTTCGCCATCGAAGGCGCGCACCGGCTGGTATCGATGGTCGTGTTGAGCAGCCAGGAGGATTCGCCGCTACACTATCTGATCCGCCTGCTGTCGTATGGCTTGATCTTGTGGGCGATCCTGGAAAAGAACTGGCCCCGCGCCAAACCGCGCAATGAAAGCAACTGATCCGATGTCGCACCTCCGGCCCTCCAACTTCGTCCTGCTGGTCGAACACCCTGCCGCGCCGGTTGCGGGCATCGACAACATCTGCGCCGAACTGGACGTGGTCCTGGTGCGCGCGGCCACCGCCGCCGACGCGGCCGAGCTGGCGCACAAAACGCCGTTCCTGCTGGTACTGGCCACGGTGCCGGGCGATGGCGCCGGCGCACCTGAACTGGTGGGCGAACTGGCCGCGTTCGGCGCGCCGGTCATCATGCTGGCGCCGCAGGCCGGCCCTGCGTTCCCGCTCGAGCGCTGCTACGAAGCCGGCGCAGCCGATGTGCTCGCCGGCGCCGTGTCGCCGCTGATTCTGCGCGCCAGGGCACGGTTCCTTTCCCATGCCGCGCACGCGGCGCGCGAGCGGCGCCTGGTGCACGACGCGCTGCTGGACAGCCACGTGCGGCTCGACAACACGGCGACCTACGGCGAACTGGCGCTGTGGAGCTGGGACATCAAAGCCGACCGCGTCACCGCCGACGTCGCGATGCAATTCCTGTTCAGCGTCACGCCCGCGCAGGCCGCCGGCGGCCCGGTCAGCGCCTACTACGCGGCCATCCATCCCGCCGATGCCCCGCAGAATGAACTCAACATCCAGCGCGCGATCGAAACCGGGATGACGTACGAGTCGCGCATGCGCGTCAGGGCCATCGACGGCGAGTATCACCTCGTGCTGTCGCGCGGCCAGGTGCTGTACGACGCCGACGGCAAGCCCCAGACCATGCGTGGCATGGTGCGCGACATCACACGGGAAACACAGGCCCAGGCAGACCTGCGCGAGAGCGAGGAACGCTATCGCGCCTTGTTCGAAGCAATCGACGAAGCAGTCTGCATCATCGAGATGATCTACGACGACGCCGGGGCGCCGGTCGACTACCTGTTCCTCGAGACGAACAAGGCGTTCGAACAGCACACCGGGCTGGTCGGCGCGGCCGGCAAGACCGTGCTCGAACTGGTTCCGGGCCACGACACGCACTGGATGAAACTGTACGGCGACGTCGCCCGCACCGGCGTGCCGGTCCGGCATGAAAACGAGGTCGGCGTAATGAACCGCTGGTTCGACGTCTACGCTACCCGGGTCGGCGCCGAGGGCAGCAACAAGGTCGCGGTGCTGTTTACCGATATCAGCGAACGCAAGCTCGCCGAATTCGAACTGCAGCGCCTGGCCGACGACCTGAAGGAAGCCGACCGCCGCAAGACCGAATTCCTCGCCACGCTCGCCCACGAACTGCGCAACCCGCTGGCGCCGCTGCGCAGCGGGCTGCAGGTGATGCGCCTGTCGGCCGGCGACCGGGCGGCCACCGCGCGCGTGACGGAAGTGATGGAGCGCCAACTCGCGCACATGGTAGAACTGGTCGACGACCTGCTCGATGTCGCCCGCATTACGCGCGGCCAGGTGGAGCTCAAGCACGCCCACATCGACCTGAAGGACGTGCTCGACCTGGCGGTGGAAACGGCGATGCCGGCCATCGACGACCGCCACCACCGGCTCGACATCCGGCCAGCCGGCGAGTCCCTGCCTCTGTTTGCCGATGCGACGCGCCTGATCCAGGTCGTCAACAATCTGCTCAATAACGCCGCCAAGTACACGCCGCACGGTGGCACGCTGACGCTGGCGACTCGCCGCGATGGGGCCGAAGCGGTATTGACCGTGACCGACAACGGCGTGGGGATCGCGCCGGAGGCGCTCGACGAAGTATTCGGCATGTTCAACCAGGTGGGGCGCAGCCGCGACCGCACGCATGGCGGGCTCGGGATCGGGCTGTCGCTGGTGCGCAGCATGGTTGAACTGCACGGCGGCAGCGTGTCGGCCGCCAGCCCCGGGCCGGGCCGGGGCAGCACCTTTACCGTGCGCCTGCCGCTGGCCGTCGCCGCCGCGCCTTCCGAGGAGCCGGCGCCGGCGCCGCCGGCGGCGGTGCACAAGGTGCGCGTGCTGGTGGTGGACGACAACCGCGATGCGGCCGACACCTTGTCGGCGCTGCTCGACCTGCTTGGCCACAATGCCCAGGTTGCCAACGACGGCCGCGCCGCGCTCGACGCGATGCAGGACTTCAGGCCGCAGGTGGTATTCCTCGACATCGGGATGCCTGGCATGAACGGTTACGAAGTGGCCGAGGCGATCCGCAACGACCGGCGCTTCGACCAGCCCTTGTTGGTCGCCCTGACCGGCTGGGGCGGCGAGGACGACCGCCAGCGCACCAGCGCGGCCGGCTTCGACCTGCACCTGACCAAGCCGGTGGACTTGGGCGAAATCGAGAAGATGCTCGCGGGGGTCTGACCCGTTCCTTGGGTCAGACCCTAATGCCGTTAAGTTAAGCATCGGCAGCGTGCGCATCGTCGGGGTCTGGTCCTGCGGACCTGACCCCATGTTGAGAATTTCGACGACATCGAGAGCGCTTAGATGTTTTTGGTACCGAAAGATACTGTTTCGATAGTTTGCGGCCAAATCAAAATGGGGTCAGGTCCGCAGGACCAGACCCCCGGTTCTACGATTCGCGCCAACTTTCACCTTAACTTAACAGCATTAGGGTCCGACCCTGGAATGGATGCTGAAAACCAGGGTCAGACCCAAAGAAGGGGTCAGACCCTACCACTCCAGCGCCGTTAGCCGCTGCGCCATCCTCGGCCAGCACAGCTTGGCCAGCTGCGAACGCTCGACCCAACGATAGGCATCCACTTCTGGCGTCTCGTCGCCGGTCTGGTGATGCGGGAAAAAGCTGGTGCACACCAGGTGATCCAGCGATGCCAGCTCGTCGCCGCTGCGCACCAGGTACAGGTGCAGGCGCTTGTCCGGCCGGTAGTCGAACAACCCGAGATCGGTGAAACGATCGGCGTCGAATGCGATCCCGGCCTCCTCGCGCAGCTCCCGCATCGCCGCTTCCAGCGTGGTCTCGCCTTCGTCCTGCATGCCTTTCGGGATATCCCACTTGGGCGTATGGGTCACATGGCACAGCAGCAGCTGGCCGGCGGGATTGACCACCAGCGTGCCGCACGAAACGGGCAGGTGTCCCTTCATTTCTTCCTCCCCGCAGCCGCGCGCAGCGCGCGTTCGAGCGCATCGATGCTGACCGGCTTGGTCAGGTGCTGGTCGAAGCCCGCCTCGCGCGAGCGCTTGACGTCGTCGCCGGCGCCCCAGCCGGTCAGCGCCACCAGTTCGACCTGTTCCATGCCAGCGCTGGCGCGGATCGCGCGCGCCACTTCATGCCCGTTCATGCCCGGCATGCCGATATCGAGGAACACCAGGTCGGGCACGGCCCGCCGCGCCGCCTCGAAGCCGCTGCGACCATCGAGCGCCACTTCGGCCTGGTGGCCCAGCATCGACAGCAGCGCCGACAGGCTCTCGGCCGCGTCGGCATTGTCGTCCACCACCAGCACGCGCAGGCCGCTTGCCGGGCTGTCCGCGTCGGCGACGGCGCCGGCCGCGGCGCGGCCGCTGTCGCCGAGCGGCAAGCGCAGCGTGAAGGTGCTGCCCTCGCCGCGCCCTGCGCTGGCCGCCGCCACGCTGCCGCCGTGCAGTTCGGCCAGTCGCCGCACCAGCGACAGGCCGATGCCGAGGCCGCCCTGGGCGCGGTCGATATTGCCGCGCACTTGGGTGAACATGTCGAACACGGTGCCCAGCGCTTCGGCCGGGATGCCGATGCCGCTGTCGCTGACCGCCACCACCGCCTGGCCCTCCTCGGTCCACGCGCGCACGGCGATGCGCCCGCCGGGCGGCGTGTACTTGGCGGCGTTGTTCAGCAGGTTGCTGAGCACCTGGACGATGCGCGTGCTGTCGACCTCAAGCATGATCGGATCGGCCGGAAGCTCAACCGTGAGCGCATGGCCGCTGGCCTCGACCAACGCGGCGCCGGTTTCCAGCGCCATCGCCACCAGCGACTTCAGCTCCGCCGGCTCCTTCTTCAGTTCGATCTTGCCGCGCGTGATGCGGGCCACGTCGAGCAGGTCGTTGACGAGGTGGATCAGGTGGCCCAGCTGGCGGTCCATCATGCCCAGGATGCGCGTCAGCGCTGCCGGTTCGGGCGGCGCCATGCGCAGCAGGTCGAGGCCGGTGCGGATCGGCGCCAGTGGATTGCGCAATTCATGCGCCAGCGTGGCCAGGAACTCCGACTTGCGGTGATCGGCTTCCGACAGGTCGGCGGCGACGCGGCGCAACTCGTCCTCCGCGCGCTTTTGCTCGGTGATGTCGCGCGTGACGGTGGCCAGGCCGATGATCTCGCCGCGGTCGTCGCGCACCGCAAAGCCCTTGAAATACACCGGCGCCACCTCGCCAGTGGCCAGGTGGGCGAAGCGCAGCTCGCCCTCCCAGCGCGCCGGCGCACCCGTCAGCGCAGGCAGCACTTCGTCGAGCACGAACTGGCGGCTTTCGGGCGCGAAGAAGTCGGCCAGCGAGTAGTTCGATATCGGCGCGTCGGCGGCGATGCCCGACAGGCGCCGCCCGGCCGGGTTGAGGAACATGCCCATCGAGTCCGGCGTGGCGATGCCGATGAAGTCGGGCGACTGTTCGGCCACCGCGGCCAGCCGGCGGATGCCCTCCTCGGCCAGGCGCCGGTCGGTCTCGTCGCGAAAGTACAGCGCGATGCCGCCGTCGGGCGTCGGGCAGCTGTTGATCTCGAACCAGCGCCCGAAAGGATCGTAATAAGCCTCGAACTTGACGTGGGTGCGTTGCTCCACGCTGCGCCGCAGCCCTTGCTCGATGGCGCCGCCGCGCAGCTCGGGAATCGCGTCCCACAGCACGGCGCCCACCAGCGCCTGTCGCCCGGCGCCGGTAATCTGCTCGGCCGCGTGGTTGGCGTAGCTGATGCGCCAGTCGCCGCCGATGGCCAGGAAGCCCTCGCTGATGCTCTCCAGGATGTTGAGCGAGCGCGCCTCGGCCGCCAGCCGTTCCTGCGCCTCGTGGCGCTGGCCGATCACCAGCGAGGCGGTGTTGGCCAGCAGCGCCAGCGCCTCCTGCTGTTCCTCGCCATGCTCGCGCAGGTCACGGCAGTACCAGCAGAACACGCCCAGCACGGCGCCCGACGGCGCCAGGATCGGCAGCGAGCGGCACGAGCGCAGGCCGTGCGCCTGCGCCAGCGCGCGGTAGGCCGGCCAGCGCTGCTCGAGGCCGATGTCGGCCACCGCCACCACCTCTCCGCTGGCCGCGGCCAGCGCCTCCGGCCCCGCCTGGACTCCCGGCGGCAAGGCGTCCAGGCCGTCGAGGAACTCTTGCGGCAGGGTCGGCCCGGCGGCCTGGCGCAGGCTCCCGCGTTCGCCGTCCGCCAGGCGGATCGCTGCCATGCCGGCACCGCCCGAGAAGTCTTCCGCGGTACTGGCCAGGACATCGAGCACATCGCCCAGCGGCGCATCGCTGACGGCCAGTTCGAGCGCGCTACGCTGGCCTTCCGCCAGCAGGCCGGCCAGGGTACGCTCGGTGACGTCGATGCCGTGCACCAGCACGCCCGAGATCGCGCCGTCGGCCTCGCGCAGGGCGATGCAGACCGCATCGACGAAGCGCTGCTCCAGCGCGCCGCCTTCGCGGCGCAGCAGCATGCGCTGGTTGCGGTCTTCGACCGGCTCGCCGTCCCGATAGACCGCGCCGTACTGTTCCAGCAGGCCCTGGTCTTCGAGTTCGGGCAGGGCCTCGCGCACCGTGAGTCCGAGCAGCGGCCGATCGCCGACCAGTTGCATGAAGCGCTGGTTGGCGAACTCGAACTTGTGCTCCGGGCCGCGCATTACGCACATGAAGGCGGGCGCGCGCTGGAAGATGTCGGCCAGGCGGTCGCCCGCCGCTTCGACCTGGCGAAACAGGCGTTCGCGTTCGGCCTCGATCTCCGCCAGCTGCTCGGACGCGAGCTTTTCGGCGGTCGCGTCGCGGAAGATATGGGCATAGCCGCGCAGCTTGCCCGCATCGTCGCGCAGCGGAACCATCACACCCTCGGCAAAGAAGCGCGATCCGTCGCGGCGCACATGCCAGCGCTTGTCCGTCGCGCGGCCCGTTTCCAGCGCCAGCGCCCGCTGGGCCCGCGGCACGCCGGCGGCGCGGTCCTCGTGCGTGAAGATCATGTCGGCGCTGCGCCCGCGCGCGCTGCCGGCATCCCAGCCGAGGATATCGAAGGCGCCGCCTTCCCATTCGGTGACGACGCCCTCAGCATCGGTGCCGATGAAGGCATAGTCGCGCGTGCTGTCGAGGATCAGGCGGATGCGCTCGTCGCGCGCGCGCAGCGCGGCCTGGTGGCGCTGATGGTGCAGCAGCGCGATGGCGGCGGTCTTGCGGTACAGGTCGATGAATACCGATACCCGCGCGCGCAGCACCACAGGGTTGAACGGCTTGGTGATGTAGTCCACCGCGCCCAGCGCGTAGGCTTGTTCGACCGGGAACGCGTCCTGGCTGGCGGCGGTCAGGAAGATGATCGGCAGTTCCTGCGAGCGCGGGTGGCGCCGCATCAGCGCCGCGGTGTCGAAACCGCTCATGGTAGGCATCTGCACGTCGAGCAGCACCAGTGCGAACGAGTGATCGAGCACCGCGCGCAGCGCCTGTTCGCCCGAGCCCACGCTGACCAGTTCTTCGTCAAGCTCGGCCAGCACCGATTCGAGCGCCGTCAAGTTGGCCGGTTGGTCGTCCACCAGGAGAATCTTGACTTTCTTCTTATTCATTTGCTGGCGGCACGTTCAAATCCTGTCTGACAGTGTGAGTTTGCAAATGTAGGCTGCGCACAATTGGAAGTCAACGGCGGCAAGGAACCTGGGCCATGTAATCCCACTCTTACAGAAGCGCGGCGCGGCCGCCTCTTTCACGCGTGCATCTTTTTTTGCACACTAGTCAAGATTTAGCCTTCCCGACAATAACGACGAGACCCAACATGCCCGAGCAAGCAGCCTCCCTGCCCCGCGACCAACACCACGCGCCCGCCCGCAGCGGCGCCATGCGCCAGCTTTACCTGGACCTGAGCGAGCGCGACATCCAGCCGGCGGCGCGCGATCAAGCGGCGCAGTGGCTGCAGGCCCGGCTCGACGCAGCGGGCCCGGCGCCATCGCCGCTGCCGCGCGGCGCCGAGCAGTTCGCCGCCTGGAGCGCCGCAAACACCGCCGCCGTCGGCGATCAGTACAAACAGTACCTGGCCGAGCGCAAGGCCGGCGCGCCGCGCCGCTACTTTGGCAGCAAGGCCCACGCGCTGTACTTCCTCAAGGGCGTGGCGCCGACCAAGCTGGTTGACGGCGCCTGGTTGTTCGGCCTGCTGAAGCACTGGGAAAATGGCGCGATGGCGCCACTGATCACCACCTACCTGGAGGAGCTTGGCAACGGCGTGCCCGAGAAAAACCACGTCGTCATCTTCCAGCAGCTGATCGATGCGCACGGCAGCAATCAGTGGCAGACGCTGCCCGAGGACCATTTCGAGCAGGGCCTGGTGCAACTGGCGCTGGCCCACAATGCCGACCAGTTCCTGCCCGAGCTGATCGGCTACAACCTCGGCTACGAACAGCTGCCGCTGCACCTCTTGGTCACCGCCTACGAACTGAACGAACTGGGCATCGACCCATATTACTTCACGCTGCACGTCACCGTGGACAATGCCGACACCGGCCACGCGCGCAAGGCGTGGGAAGCGCTGCAGAAGCTCACGCCGCAAGTGGGCGACGCCGACGAATTCCTGCGCCGGGTGGAGGCTGGCTACCGCCTCAACGACCTGGGCGTGGGCACCGAGGCGGTGATCGCTTCGTTCGACCTGCACGCGGAGCTGGTCGGCATCCTGCGCGCGAAAAGCGCGGTCGGCAAGAACATGCACTCGGACTATTGCAAGGTCGGCGGGCGCACGCTCAACGACTGGCTGTCCGATCCCGACAATGTGCCGCAGCTGCTTGCGGCGCTGGAGCAGCAAGGCTGGTTCACGCGCGGCGAGCCGCCCGAGGACAGCCGTTTCTGGGGCCTGATCCAGGGCGACCGCGCGCAGATGTTCGGCGTGTTCAGCGCCTACGAGCAGCAGGTGCTGCACGACTGGATCGCCACGCCGCCGCATCCGGCCGATGCCGCGCGGGTGCCGCGGCTGGCCACCCACCGCGCCTTGCAGCGCGCCGCCTCGGCGCTGGAAGGCCCGCCGCGCCGCATCCGCGAAAGCGCCGAGCGCGGCCTGATCCGCCACCGCTTCCCGGACGACGAGCATGCTTGGGAAGCGATCGCCTGCGAACTGCGGCTGCTGGAAGCGAAGCTTGCGGCATCCGATAGCAAGGAAGAAGCGATCGCTATGCTGACCGCGCTGATGTCGCCGGCCAGCCACCACACGTCCGCCGGCCTGATGGCCACGCGGATCTTCTCGAAGCTGTTCGCCTGATGGACCGCCACGGCGCCCTACTCGAACTCGGGCGGGCGCTCGCGCGGACCGGATATCGCCACGTCACCGTCACGCCGGCGACGCACCAGCGGGTGCTGCGGCGCGACCCCGTTGGCGCAGCAAGCCTCGCCGATATCTTCGGCTGGAGCCGACGCTTCCGCGCGTGCGAACTGCCGCAGCCGATGATGGAACTGATGCAGGCCGCCGGCGTGGCGTGCGCCGACGGCGACGGCTGGCGCAGTGCCGTGCGCGTGACGAGCCTCGATGGCCAGCTGTATCTCCACTCGGCGTTTCCCACCAGCGCCGCCAATGCCGTGTTCTTCGGCCCGGACACCTACCGCTTTCTGCGCGCGCTCGGGCAGGAGCCGGACCGCCCGGTCGCCCGCGCGATCGACATCGGCTGCGGCAGCGGCGCCGCCGCCATCGCCATTGCGCTGCGCTGGCCGAACGCCGAGGTGCTGGCGGTAGACATCAACGACGAAGCGCTGCGGCTGGCCGCGGTCAACGCCGAACTGGCCGGCGCCGCCAATGTGCGCACGCTGCACAGCGACCTGCTGTCCGGCGTCGACGGCAGCTTCGACCTGATCGTCGCCAATCCGCCCTACCTGCTCGATCCCAGCGAGCGCGCCTACCGGCACGGCGGCGGCGAACTGGGCGCCGGGCTGTCGCTGGCGATCGTGGACGCCGCGCTGGGGCGGCTGGCGCCGGGCGGACGGCTGCTGCTGTACACCGGCGTGGCCATCGTCGACGGGGCCGACCCGTTCCTGGCGCGCATCGCGCCGGTGCTCGACCGCGCCGGGGTGGACTGGCGCTACGAAGAGATCGATCCCGACGTGTTCGGCGAGGAGCTCGACGAAGCCGGGTACCGCCGCGCCGACCGCATCGCCGCGGTGTGGCTGCGGGTTGATTCAACCGTGCGCCGCAGTAAGGGCGAATCGGGCGCTTGAGGTATATTGGGAAGACATTCCCGCGCATTGCATGCCGCCGGAATCGCCCTCCTGCCACAACAAGGTGCGAACATGTCAGACAGCCATCACTCCGAACCCGAAATTCCGTTTCGCACCCTGCTGTACCGCTTCATGTTCTTCGAATGGATGTTCGCCGACATGAGCGCGGCGCGCGACCTGTTCGAGCGGCACGCGGCGTGGCAGCACAATCGCCGCATGTGCCGCTACCTGCCGGTGTATCTGCGCCGCTGGTCGGTGCTGACGTTCTTCGACTTCGGGCTCGGCATGCTGTTCGAGCGCGCGCTGCAGGCCAGCCTGCTGTCGGCGTGGTTCTTCACCTGGTCGTGCGTGAGCCTCACCGGGATGGTCGTCATTTCGGTCGCGTGGATCGTGCTGTCGAACGCGAAGATGTCGTGATTCCGGTTGTCGTTCCCGCCACCGGCGGGAACGACTTCCTGCGAAGGCAGGAACCCATGCTGAATCTGAGTTCACCGAAACGACCGCTCAGTATAGTTTCCTGCCTACGCAGGAACGACAGTCAGGCGGTTCTTACGCCAACGGCCTGTCCATCGGCGTCGAACTTGTCCGCCACCGACACCGCCTGAATCCCCATCGCGCGCAGCGCTTCGCACAACTCGTCGAGCTCCGCCTCCACGTCGCCGGCCAGGTCGAAGCCCTTTTCGGCCGACACCATCGGCCCGTCCTCGCCGCCGCGGTACAGGTTGATCCGCAACGTCAGCTCGTCCCCGGAAGCGGCCGGCGCGACGATCGCACTCAGTTCGGCCGGATCGACCGCGTGAGCTTCAAGCGCCTGGCCGATCTCCGACATCACGCCCAGCATCGCCAGTTCGGCCATGCCCTGCTCCTTGGCGCCGTAGAACAGGTCCTGGTACAGGAAGTTCAGCGACACCGATGAAGGATCGGCCGCCAGGCAGGCCTGCAGCAGCGGCGCCGCGTCCAGCGTCCACTGGCGGTAGCGCTCCATGCGCGCGTCGTACCATGCCTCGGCCGCAGCCTCGCCGGCCGGCTCGGCGTAGAACGGATCGTCGGCGCGCCGGCGCACGAAGCCCAGCAGGAAGCGCAGCTCCATCGCTTCGTCTTCCGGCGCGAAACCGCCTCCGGACCAGCCGGCGATGCTGGCCGACAGCACCGGCGTATCGACCATCTTCTTCTCGCTCATCGTCGCGGCCACTTCGCGCAGCATGTCGTTCAGCTGGCTGTAGCTGATGCGGTCGATTTCGTCGAGGTCGTAGGCGTGGCTGATCAGGACAACGGTGGCGTCCGCGCTCTCCAGCCCGGCCTGCTGAAAGCTGGCGCGCAGCAGTTCGAAAGCGGCGACGTCCTGGAACGTCTGCTCCTGTTTCAAGCCGCCCGTCGTGCTGACGAACACCGGCACCAGGAAGGCGTCGATCTCCTCGGCCGGCCGGCCCTCGCGCCGCAGCGTGGTGGTCGCGGCGGCCTCCTCGACCTTGCCGCGCAGGTAGCCAAACGCGCCGGCGTCGGTGAAGCGGGCCTGCTCGATCGCGCCGTACAGCACCTCGTCGTTCTTCTTGCGCAGCGCATTGCGCACCAGGCGCGCCAGTTCCGCTTCCTTTTCGCGCAAGGCGGCGGGATCGTCCTCTTCGCGTTCGGCGATGTCGAGCGCCAGGTCGGCCAGCGCCTGCGCCATCTGCTCGGTATTGTCCTCGGGCGCGGAGGCGGATTTTCGAGGGACTGGGCGCTTATTCTTTGGCATGGGAAACGGACGGGCGGTTTGTAAAACGCTATGGTAGCAAACGGCGTTCATATTTGATTACAACTTTCACAAATTGACATCATGTGTTCGTTACTTAACATTGCGCCAATGATCAGCCTGATACCGTGTTTGTCCTGAACAACCAGTTTTCTAAACCACGAACGGGACCCGCATCATGAAGAAAATGAAGAGCCAACATCGGGCGCTGGCCGCGCTGATTTCGAGCCTCATGCTTGCGGGCGCGTTCGGCCCCGCGCACGCATCGAGCCACCGCGAAGCGCCGTTCCTGACGAACGCGCCGAAAGTCGACGGAACCGACTTCTACATGTTCCGCAGCTATGAACCAGGCCGCGACGGTTACGTCACCATGATCGCCAACTACATCCCGTTCCAGGATCCGCAGGGCGGCCCGAACTTCTACCAGTTCGACCAGAATGCGCTGTATGAAATCCATGTCGACAACAACGGCGACGCCAAGGAAGACATCACGTTCCAGTTCCGTTTCACGAACACCTCGAAACATACGCCGCTGACTGTCGGCGGCAAGCAGGTCATGATCCCGCTGATTAACTCGGGCACCATTTCCGGCGTCAATCCGGCCACGCTGAATGTGCGCGAGACCTTCAGCATCGACATGGTCAAGGGCGACCGCCGCGCAGGCGCCGCCGGCCGCACCCACCTGACCGCCACCGGCGGCGGCTCCTCGTTCGACAAGCCGGTCGATAACATCGGCGACAAGACCTTCGGCGGCGCGAGCGGCTACGAGACCTACGCCAACCAGCATATCTACAACGTCTCGATGGGCGCCTGCGGCACCGGCCGCGTTTTCGTGGGCCAGCGCAAGGAGCCGTTCTACATCGCCGTCGGTAAGATCTTCGACCTGTTCAACCTGAATCCGCTGGGGCCTGAAAACGGCGGCAACGCCAACGACCTGGAGAAGAAGAACGTCAGCTCCATCGCGATGGAAGTGCCGATCGCCTGCCTGACCAGCGGCAGCGAGCCGGTGATCGCGGCGTGGACCACGGCGAGCATGCGCCAGGGCCGCCTGCTCAATCCATCGCCGGCGTCGGGCATCAACAACGCCACCAAGGAAGGCGGTGCCTGGAGCCAGGTATCGCGCGTCGGCATGCCGCTGGTGAACGAGGTCGTGATCGGCATGGACGACAAAGACCGCTTCAACACCTCAAGGCCGACTGGCGACGCGCAGTTCGCCACCTACGTCACCAATCCGACCCTGCCGGCACTGGTCGAGACGCTGTTCCCGACCGCGAAGGCGCCGACCAACTTCCCGCGTACCGACCTGGTGGCCGCGTTCCTGACCGGTATCGCCGGTGTAAACCAGTCGAAGTCACAATCGACGGTCGTCACGTATGAAGCGCTGCGCCTGAACACCTCGATCCCGCCGACCCCGATCGCCAACCAGAACGTGCTGGGCGTAGCCGCTGGGGACAATGCCGGGTTCCCGAACGGACGCCGTCCGGCCGACGACGTGGTCGACGTGTCGCTGCGCGTGGCGATGGGCGCCCTGTGCGTACTGACCGGCGCGACCGACACCCTGAAAGTGGGCTGCAAGCCAGCGGACGCACCGGCCGGCGGCGCCGCGCTGACCGACGGCGTGCGCAAGGCGGCGACCGACTTCAAGCCAGCCTTCCCTTACCTGAACACGCCGCTGCCAGGCAATCAATAAGCCAAGGAGACACCATGGATAAATCTAAACTCAGCGCGATCGCCGTGGCGGTCCTCGCGGCTGCGGGCCTGGCGGCCTGCGGCGGGACCGAGACGACGATCTTCCCGGTCCCGGATCCAACCCAGACCACGCCGGCGGCCGATGCCTTCTTCTCCGTCGTTTCTGGTATTGTTTCGACAACGTCGGAAGACGGTTTGCCGAAGGACCCGATCGACACCATCGTCGCGACCGCGCCGGAAGACACTCAGCCGGAGCCGGTCGGCTAATCCGCGCACCGCTCGCATCACCACGGCTGGAACCGGGCTCACAAAAGGCCGGTTCCAGTTTTTTTGCAAGGGCTCCATGAACGCAGCATTACTCTTTCGACGACTGCTCCCTGCGCTGCTGCCGATGCTGTGCGGCGCCGTGTTCGCCACTCCCTACATTCCGAAAGACGGCAAGCAGGTGCTCGAACACCTGCCCAGCCGCGCCGACCCGGTGCAGCGCGAACTGATGCAAATGCGCGCCGCCTTGTCGGCCAATCCGAACGATCTCGCCCGGGCCGCCGCGCTGGCGCAACGCTACATCGAACAGGCGCGCACCGAAGGCGACCCGCGCTACCTGGGCTACGCGCAAGCGGCGCTGGCGCCGTGGTGGAAGCTGCCGGCGCCGCCCGACCAGGTGCTGGTGCTGCGCGCGACGCTCCGCCAGAGCACCCACCAGTTCCAGGCCGCGCTGGCCGATCTGGACGCCGTCCTGAAGCACGACAGCGGCAACGCTCAGGCCTGGCTGACCCGCGCCACGGTGCAGCTGGTGATCGGAGACTACGCCGCCGCCAAGGCCAGCTGCATGCGCCTGGCCATGCGCGCGCCGTCGCTGGTCACGCAGACCTGCCTGGCCAACGTCGCCAGCGTCAACGGCGACGGGCGCGCCAGCTATGCGCGCCTGAAGGCCACGCTCGAACGCCAGCCGGACATCGATCCCAACCTGCGCAGCTGGGTTGAGACGCTGATGGCGGAAATGGCCGCGCGGCTCGGCGAGGACGCCGACGCCGAGGCGCTGTACCGCAAGGCGCTGGCCGCCGGCGAGCCGGACAGCTACCTGCTCGGCGCCTGGTCCGATTACCTGCTCGATCATGGCCGCGCGCCGGAAGTGGTCAGGCTGCTCAAGGACAAGGGCCGCGTGGACGCGCTGCTGCTGCGCTACGCGATCGCGTTGAAGACGCTTGGCGCGCCGGACGCCCGCGCGCAGGCCGACGCGCTGCGCGCGCGTTTCGACGCCGCCATGCTACGCGGCGACACCGTGCACCAGCGCGAACAGGCGCGCTTCGAACTGGCGCTGCGCGGCGACCCAAAGGCCGCCGTCAAACTGGCGCTGCAGAACTGGGCGGTGCAGAAGGAGCCGGCCGACCTGCGCATCCTGGTGGAGACGGCGGCCGCCAGCGGCGACGCCACCGCGACGAAGACAGCGCTGGACTGGATCGCGAAAACGAAGATCGAGGACCGCGCCATCACCGCGCGGGCCGCAAAGCTGAAGGTGGCGCCATGATCCGCCGTCTGATGGTTGCCCTGCTGGCGTTGCTGCTCGCTGCGCCGGCGCTGGCCCACAAGCCGAGCGACAGTTACCTCACCCTCAAGGTCGAAGGCAGGCAAGTCACCGGCCAATGGGACATAGCCCTGCGCGACCTCGACATGGCGATCGGCCTGGACGCCGACGGCAACGGCGAGCTGACCTGGGACGAGGTGCGCGCGAAGCACGCAGCCATCGCCGCCTACGCCCTGTCGCGCCTGTCCCTCGCCGTGCCGAAAGCAGGCGCCTGCCCGCTTGCCGTGACCGGACACCTGATCGACGACCACAGTGACGGCGCCTACGCCGTGCTGCACCTGCAGGCGGCCTGCCCCGCGGAGGCGGCCACGCTCGACGTCGAGTACAAGCTGCTGTTCGACATCGACCCGCAGCACAAGGGGCTGCTGCGGCTCGAACACGGCGCGCTGACATCGACCGCCATCTTCACGCCCGACAGCGCGCACCAGTCGCTGCAAGTCGACGGCGCATCGCGCTGGCGCCAGTTCGCCGACTACGTGAAGCACGGCGTCTGGCATATCTGGATCGGCTACGACCACATCCTGTTCCTGCTCTCGCTGCTGCTGCCGGCGGTGCTGGTCCGGCGCGACGGCAAATGGGACGGCGGCGCCAGCTTCCATGCGTCCTTCATCGACGTGCTGAAGATCGTCACGGCGTTCACGCTGGCGCACTCGATCACGCTCAGCCTGGCGGCGCTCGGGGTGCTGTCGATCGCGTCGCGGGTGGTCGAATCGGCGATTGCGCTGTCGGTGGCGCTGGCGGCGCTGAACAACATCTGGCCGCTGTTTCACGGGCGCCGCGCGCTGGCCGCGTTCTGCTTCGGCCTGATCCACGGTTTCGGCTTCGCCAGCGTGCTGCTCGACCTGGGCCTGCCGGCGACTTCGCTGCTGCTCTCGCTGGTCGGTTTCAATGCGGGCGTCGAATTGGGGCAGCTGACCATCGTTGCGATCTTCCTGCCGCTGGCGTTTGCTGCGCGCCGAACGGCGTTTTACCGCAATGTGGTGCTGGTGGGCGGATCGGCGCTCATCTTCGCAATCGCCACCGTGTGGCTGGCCGAGCGCCTGCTGAACCTGAAGATCATTACCGCATGATGGCCGGACGTTTGCTGCTCGCCGTATTCTTCGTTGTCGCCGGCGTGTTGCATTTCGTGCTGCCGGACACCTACGCGAAGGTGATGCCGCCTTGGCTGGGTTGGCACGCGCAATTGGTGGCGATCAGCGGCGCCTGCGAAATCGCCGGCGGCATCGGAGTGGTCGTGCCGCGGCTGCGGCGCGCGGCCGGATGGGGCCTGATCCTCCTGTCGATTGCGGTCCTGCCGGCCAATGTGCAAATGCTGCTCGATGGTCTGGAGGCCGGACGTCCGGCCTGGCAGATTGGGCTGCTGGTCCTGAGGCTGCCGCTGCAGGCATTGTTAATCTGGTGGATCTGGCGCGTCGCCGCTTCCGCTGAACCCGGGGCTCTGGTCCTGCGGACCTGACTCCATCTTCATCGTCGCCGCGTGAGCTTCAAAAACGGGGTCAGGTCCGCGGGACCAGACCCCACCTGCGCTACTGCCGGCGATTTGCGCGCACCGTCTGCATCGTCGCCCATATATACTGTCGGGATTCGCAGCCGTTCAGGGAGAACACAGTGTCGCTTGAAACCTTTTTTAAACTCAGGGAGAGCGGCACCGACGTGCGCACCGAACTGGTGGCCGGCCTGACCACCTTCCTGACGATGGCCTACATCGTCTTCGTCAACCCGACCATCCTGGGCGACGCCGGCATGCCGAAGGAAGCCGTGTTCGTCGCCACCTGCCTGGCCGCCGCGCTGGGCACGGCGATCATGGCGCTGTACGCGAACTACCCGATCGGCATGGCGCCGGGCATGGGCCTGAACGCCTACTTCGCCTACGCCGTGGTGCTGGGCATGCACGTGCCCTGGCAGTCGGCGCTGGGCGCGGTGTTCATCTCGGGCTGCCTGTTCGTGCTGGTCAGCGTGCTGGGCCTGCGCGAGATGATCGTCAACGGCATCCCGCGCTCGCTGCGCACCGCGATCACGGTCGGCATCGGCCTGTTCCTCGCGCTGATCGCATTGAAAAGCGCGGGCCTGGTGGTGGCCAGCCCGGCCACCATGGTCACCGCCGGCGACCTGCACCAGCCGACCGTGTTGATGGCGGTGTTCGGCTTCCTGCTGATCGTCACGCTCGACCGCCTGCGCGTGAAGGGCGCCATCCTGATCGGCATCATCGTCGTCACGGTCCTGAGCTTTTTCTTCGGCGGGAACACCTTCAAGGGCATCGTCTCGGCGCCGCCTTCGCTCGCGCCCACTTTCCTGCAACTGAATGTCCAGGGCGGCCTGTCGATGGGCTTCCTGAACGTGGTGCTGGTGTTCTTCCTGGTCGAACTGTTCGACGCCACCGGCACCCTGATGGGCGTGGCCAACCGCGCCGGCCTTCTGGTCGAAGGCAAGATGGCCCGCCTGAACAAGGCGCTGCTGGCCGACAGCGTGGCGATCGTCGCCGGCTCCGCGCTGGGCACGTCGAGCACCACCGCCTACATCGAAAGCGCGGCCGGCGTGCAGGCGGGCGGGCGCACCGGCCTGACCGCGCTGACCATCGCCGTGCTGTTCCTCGCTTGCCTCCTGATCGCGCCGCTGGCCGGCGTGGTGCCAGGCTATGCCACCGCCCCGGCGCTGCTGTTCGTGGCCTGCCTGATGCTCAAGGAACTGGGCGAGATCGAATGGGCCGACACCACCGAAAGCGTGCCGGCGGCGATCTGCGCGCTGGTGATCCCGTTCACCTACTCGATCGCCGAAGGCATCGCGTTCGGCTTCATCACCTACGCGATCCTGAAGCTGACCACGGGGCAAGCGCGCAAGGTCAAGCCGATTGTCTGGGTGATCGCCGCGGTCTTCGTGTTCCGCTTCGCCTGGCTGCACTAAGCCTTGCCCAGCGCGACCAGGATGCTGCAGGGCGCGCGCTCGAGCAGCGTCTCTTCCTCGGCTTCGCTCCACCAGCGCGCCAGGCGCGAACGGTGGCGATGGCCGACCACGACAAGGTCGCAGCCGAGCGAGCGCGCGCAGGTGGCGATGTGGCCGACCGGGTCGCCGAATACCAGCTGGCCCTGGGCGTCGAGGTTGCGCGCCTTTAGCCATTCGACGCCTTCGCGCAGGATCCGCATCGCGGCCTGCTGGTGTTCGTCGGGAAGGTGGGTCGCGCCGAGCGGTTCGGCCGACAGGTCGGCGCCGCTGCTGCGCAGGATCGCCAGGAGATGGGTGTGGGCGTTCATCGCCAGCGCCACGTCGGCGCCTTCCTTCAGGGCGTTGATACCCTCTTCGCTACCGTCGTAGCACAGCAGTATATTGCGGTACATGATGCTCTCCCACCGGGAGATTGTAGCGCAATCAGCGTGGGCCGATATCGTGCAGGCGCGCCAGGGCTTCCTCGGGCTCCAGCTGTTCCAGCGGCAGCTCGATCAGTTCGCGCATCGCCTGCTCAAGCCGCGCACACACGCTGGAAAACACCGCGCGCACTTCGGCGTCGCTGCCCTGCACCGTACCCGGCGACGGCAAATTCCAGTACAGCTGCGGCGGGCTGCCCGGCCATGCGGGATGGCGCTCGTCGACCACCTTGCCGCACACGCCGATCAAGAGGCTCAGCGGCGGCGCGTCTTCCTTGCTGAAGCGGCTCCAGGATTTGCTGGCCAGGCCGTCGGTCGGATAGCCGCGCAGGCGCAGCTGTTCGAGCGCCAGCGGATTGACCCGCCCGGTCGGATGGCTGCCTGCACTGAAGGCGCGGAAGCGCTCACCGCCCAGTCGCCTGAGAATCGCTTCGGCCATGATGCTGCGGGTGGAATTACCCGAGGATAGGAATAGTACGTTGATGCACTGCTGGTTCACACAAGAATCCTGACGTTCGATCGGGCCCGCCGGCGCAGCGGCCGGCGGCCAGGCGACAATCGCTTGCCGCCAGTTGTATGCGGAATGTTCAGCCTTCGATTGTACCGCTGCCCTTCCGCAACAACAGTAGGATGTATTGATGAGTCCGCGTAGGATCGCGCCTACGCCCGCAGCGCGCCACTCAGACCCGCTTGCGGTCGATCGCCGGCGGCTCGGCGCCGTAGCGCACGAACATCAGCAGGCCGCCCGCCATCGCGATGTTCTTCATGAAGTTAATCATCTGCATCTGGTCGCTGAAGTTCATGTGGAAGATCAGCGCGGAAAGCACCGTAAAGCCGGCCAGCGCGAGCGCGACCCAGCGGGTCTGGAAGCCGAACAGCAAGGCCAGGCCGCCGCCCAGTTCGGTCAGGATCACCAGCGGCAGCAAGGCGCCCGGCACGCCCATCTTGGCCATGTAGGCCTGGGTGCCGGCGTAACCGGTGATCTTGCCGATCCCCGAGATGATGAAGATTTGCGACATCAGGATGCGCGCGATCACGTTCATGAAGCTGTCCATCATGTTCTCCCGTGGTTGAGTGTCAACTCAAGGATACGGGATGTTGGACGGTCATGCAATTAAGATAACGAAGCGTGCACACGCGTTCCTGTGGATCGAGATGGGGTCAGGTCCGCGGGAACAGACCCCGGCTCCGGTCAGCCGGCGGCTGCCAGCGCCTGCTCCACCTCGGCGCTGTCGGCCGGACGCACTACGCGCCCGACCTCCTTGCCGTCCTTGAGCACCACCACGGTCGGCCACAGCTTGACCCGGAAAGAGCGGCCCAGCGCTCGCCCCGGCCCGTCCTCGACCTTGATGTGGGTGACGCCCGGCCGCGCGCCGATCGCCTGCGTGATGGCGCCCGCGGCGCCTTTGCAAAAGCCGCACCAGTCGGTGCCGAATTCGAGCGCGATAACGCCGGCCATCGCATCGATGTCGGCCCGTTCCGGCTGCTTGGTCTCGTAGGGTGTAGGCATGGATATCCCCGCTGTTGGCAAAACCGCCAGCCTACCGCAAATTGACGCCGCGCGTCATCCGTGTGGCGCCGCGCCGGACTTGGCCGCGCGCCGCGCCTGCTGGCGCGACAGCACGCGCGCGGCCAGCTCGTCGGGGATGCCGCGGCTGGCGTAAAATTCCCGCGCCACCGCGTCGCCGTGGGTTTTCTGGTAGGTCAGACCGACGTCGATCAACACCGACAGGATGTGGTTGGACGCCTGGCGGCGCTCCGCCGCTGGCCCCGGCGCTTCCATGAGACTGAGTCTGCAATCGTATGTCATGTGGGAGCCCGATCTGCACGCGCGGACGGAAGAGCATCCGCCATGGTGCGCAAGTTTATGCAAGCTGCATATCCACTTCGATGGTGCTCCCAAACCTACCAGCTGTCAATTTTTCGTCACGCGGGGCGACGATTTCCTGACCGCTTCAGTGGCCCGCGCGCTGCACCTTGTAGGCAACCGCGAGCAGGCGCGAACTGAGCTTCAGGTTGCTTTTCTCGGCCGCCTCCAGCGACACCTCGAAGCGCACCCGCTCGTCGATCACGCGGAAGTTGATCACGCTGTCCAGGCGCAGGTTGCGCCCGGTCTCGGTGACCGTCAGGACCGGCTGCTGGCGCACCGACGCCAGCGCCCGTTCAATGCCGGCCGCGTCGTCGTCGCCGATGAACAGCAGGTGCAGCTTGCCCGGCGCCTCGCCCTGGCGCAGCTTGCGCACCGCGACCTGGCGCCCGTTCATGCCGCGCCCCGCGGTGATCCTGGACAGTTCCTCGGCGACCGCGTCGTCGCCCAGCACGCCGATCACCAGCGGCTCGCCGGCCGTCGGCGCGGCATTCTCGGGAAAATCGACGTAGCCGAGAAACTTGACCAGAAACGCGGCCTTGACGTTGCGTTCGAGGTTGGCGACGTCGGCGCCGGACTGGGCGCCCACGGCGTTGAAGCAGAACAGGGCCAGCAGCACGGCGCCGGCTACGAAGGCCGGCAGCCAGTGACGTGGATGCGGCCAGCGGGGCGCGAACGGCTGTGGGCGGGAAAACGAAATGGCCATGATCAGAACCGCTGGGTGAGTTTCAGCAGCACGCTGCGCTCGAACACGCTGCGCGCCGGGGCGGCGCCGAATTCCACGTGCGAACGGTGCAGCAGGTTCTGGCCGATCAGCGACAGTTCGGTGTCGGGGCGCAGCGCCCACGACCAGCGCGCGTCCATTTCATAATAGGCGGGCACCGCCGGCTTGGGCAAGCTGCCCGCGTAACGCAAGCTGACGTCGAGCTGGCTGGTGTCGCTCAGGTCCTTCGACGCGCGCAGCAGCCAGTGGCGGCCCGGATCGTTGGTGGTCAGGCCGGTGGTGCCGGACGAATCCCGGCTGCCTTCCGACAGCCCGGTGCGGATCGATTGCTGCACCAGGCCGGCCGACAGGTGCAGCGTAGCCGACGGATGCCAGCGCCCCCACAGTTCAATGCCGCGCACCCGGCCTTCGCCGAAATTGCGGAACGCGACGCCGCCGCCGGCCAGCGGCTCGAGCGTGCGCAGCCGATCGTAATCGGCGTAGAAGGCGGTGGCCGAATACGAGAACTGCGCCGACGGCTGCGCGCGGTAACCCAGTTCGAGCACGTTGGCGGTCTCGGAGATGAAGTCCGGGCCGCCGGCGATGGTGTAGCGCGGCACGCCGTTGACAATGGGCGCCACCGCCGGCGAATAGAAATCGTGGTCGATGCGCGACGGCGCGCGCACCGTGCGCGACAGGCTGGTCCACAGCAGCGCCGCCTCGGCCGGCGACCATCCGAGGCGCAGGTTGGGCAGCAGCTCGGCGCCTGTGTAGTTATTGTGTTCGACCTTCAGGCCGGCCGTGAAACGCAGCGCATCGGTCAGCGCAATCTCGTCCTGCGCGAACAGGTTCCCGGTATGCAGCTGCAAGTGATCCGGCAGGAAGGCGAACCCGGCGCCGTTCTCGATCCGGTCCTGCGCCCCGCGGTAGCCGGCGCCGGCCGACATGCGGTGGCGCCCGGCCTGCAAGTTGTACTGCGCCTGGACGTCGATGGTGTCGAGGTATTCGACGAAGGCGGTCGGCTGGTTGCGCTCGGTGTGGTCGAACAGCACCTGCAGGCGATAGTCGCTGGCCTCGCCGCCATGGCCGGTCAGGCTGGCGTTCAGGTTGGCGCCGGCGATGCCGATGTCGCGCGTGCCCGCCTGGTGCAGCGATCCCTGGTAGGCGTCGCCGGACAAGGTGGCGCCGCCGCCCTCGAGGTCCCAGTCGGCACGAAAGCCCGCCTGGCGGCGTTGGTAGCCGGTGTGCGTGCTGGCGCCGGCGGCGTTCTCGGTGTCGTCGTTCTGGCGGTACTTCGCGTACAGCCGATAGTTCGCGTGTGCGCCCAGCGCGGCGCCGTAGCGCATGGTGCCGGCGCGCTCGTCGGCGCCGGCGATCAGCGCGGCGCGTCCGCCCGGCACATCCTTGGCCGACTTGGTGATCACGTTGATCACGCCATTGACCGCGTTGGCGCCCCAGATCGTCGAGCCGGGGCCGCTGATCACTTCGATGCGCTCGATGTCGTCGAGCACCAGGTCCTGCGCGTCCCAGAACACGCCGGAGAACAGCGGGCTGTAGACGCTGCGGCCGTCGATCAGGACCAGCAGCTTGTTCTCGAAGGGGCTGTTGAAGCCGCGCGCGGTGATCGCGTAGTTGCGCGCGTCCACCCGCGCCACCTGCAGGTTCGGCGCCAGGCGCAAGGCCTCGGGAATCGACTGCGCGCCGCTGCGGCGAATGTCGCTGGCGCTGATGATGTAGATCGAGGCGGCGGCATGCGCCAGCTTCTCTTCCTGGCGCGACACCGAGGTGACGACGACGTTGCTCAGTTGTTCGAGCGACAGGTCGGTCAGTTCGCTGGCGGCGGGTGCGGCCAGCGCGGAGGAAGCGGCCAGCGCGGCGCAGGCGGCGGCGATCAGGACGCTCTTGTTATGTGGACGCATTGGCGGAATTCTGTTGTTCGTGGTTGGGGAAAGGGCACGGGAGTTTCCACGTGGAATGGGCGAATTATAGGGTATTTACCCGCGCACCCGAGGCTATTGTGTTGCACGAGCGCACTGAAACCGCTAAAATAGATAGATCTCTACTCATTTCATGGCAAATGATGACCCCTCTACCTGATACCGAGCTGTCCGCCCGCTTCTCTTCCGCGTTGCACAGCACCGCACGCAGCTGGCGTCAGGCGATCGATGCGCGTCTGAAGGACCTGGGCCTGTCGCAGGCCGGCTGGATGACCATCGCCATGATCGCCAAGTCCGACGCCGACCTGTCGCAAAAGCAGCTGGCCGACCTGCTGGGGGTGGAAGGCCCGACCATCGTGGCGATGGTGGACCGGCTCGTCACCGCGGGCCTGGTGCTGCGCGCGCCGTCGGAGCTGGACCGGCGCGTCAAGCTGATTCGCCTGACCGACGCCGGCCGCGGCATGTACGCCAAGGTCAAGCAGCGCGCCGACGAATTTCGCGCCAGCCTGATGGCCGGCGTCGATCCGGCCGCGCTGGCCGCCGCCACCGCGCTGCTCGAGACGCTGCAGGCGCGCATCGAAGGGCCGCTGTGACCGAGACCGGCATCAACCGGCGCATGATCACCGTCTCGATCATGCTCGCCACGATCATCCAGGCGCTCGACGGAACCATCGCCAACGTCGCGCTGCCGCACATGCAGGGCAGCCTGTCGGCGTCGCAGGACCAGATCACCTGGGTCCTGACCTCGTTCATCGTCGCCGCGGCGATCGCCACCCCGCTCAACGGCTGGCTGTGCGACCGCTTCGGCCTGAAGAAAATCTTCCTCGTCTCGGTGGCCGGGTTCACGGTCGCTTCCGTACTGTGCGGTCTGTCCGGCTCGCTGACGCAGATCGTCCTGGCGCGCGTGCTGCAAGGCCTGTTCGGCGCCGCGCTGGTGCCGCTGTCGCAAGCGGTCCTGCTCGACATCAATCCGCGCGAGAAGCACGGCTCGGCGATGGCCGTGTGGGGCATGGGCGTGATGATCGGACCGATCCTCGGCCCCACCCTGGGCGGCTGGCTCACCGACAGCTACGACTGGCGCTGGGTGTTCTTCATCAACGTGCCGGTCGGCGCCCTCGCCTTCTACGGCATCTGGAAGTACATCAAGCCCACCGCCGCGCCGCGCCGCATGCGCTTCGACACCTTCGGCTTCGTCACCCTCAGCCTGGCCATCGGCGCGCTGCAGATGCTGCTCGACCGCGGCGAGCAGAACGACTGGTTCGGCTCGACCGAAACCTGGGTCGAAGCGATCCTGCTGGCGATGAGCGCGGCCTACTTCGTCGCCCACACCGCGACGCGCCCCGCCGGCCAGTCCTTCCTCGACTACCGGCTGCTGAAGAACCCGAACTACGTCACCGGCCTGCTGTTCATCTTCATCGTCGGCATGGTGCTGTTCGCCACGCGCGCGCTGATGCCGTCGATGCTGCAGTCGCTGATGAACTACCCGGCCGCGCTGGCCGGCCTGGTGACCGCGCCGAGCGGGCTAGGCACCATGCTGGCGATGCTGGTGGTCGGACGCCTGACCGGCAAGGTCGATTTCCGCGTCCTGCTCGCGCTGGGCTTCGGCATCACCGCGTTCTCGCTGTGGCAGATGACGCACTACACGCTGGTGCTCTCGCGCAGCGACATCGTCTGGCCAGGCATCATCCAGGGCATCGGCCTCGGGCTGGTGTTCGTGCCGCTGTCGGCCGCCACCTTCGCCACCCTGACGCCGGCGATGCGCGCCGAAGGCACGGCGGTCTACAGCCTGGTGCGCAACATCGGCTCGTCGATCGGCATCGCCCTGGTGCAGACGCTATTGGTGCGTAACACCCAGACCGTCCACGCCTCGCTGGGCGCCCACGTCAACTACGCCAACCCGGCGCTGCAGGACGCCGGCGTCTCGACCATCTACAACCTGTCCAGCGGCGCTGGCATGACGGCGCTGAACGGCGAGATCACGCGTCAGGCCTCGATGATCGCCTACGTGGACGACTACTGGCTGATGATGATCCTGACCCTCGCGGTGATCCCGCTGCTGCTGCTGGTGCGCAAGCCGAAAGCGGCCGCGCCGGCGCCGGTCGACCATGCCGCCCTCGATTAACCATGAAAAAGCAATTCAACGTGCGAGTATTCACACTGTTACCGCTGCTGGCCGCGCTGGCCGGCTGCGCCCACGTCCCCTACGACAGCGCGCGCCCGGCCGAGCCCGATTTCACGCGCGCCCAGCACGCCGCGTCGATCCGGCTGGCGCGCGACGGCTGGCCCGAAGCGCGCTGGTGGACCCGCTACCACGATGCCCAGCTCGACGTGCTGATCGACCAGGCGCTGCATGACAGCCCGACGCTGGCGGTGGCCGCGAGCCGTGTCGCGCAGGCGCGCGCCGCGCTGGGCGTGGCCGGCACCGAGGGCGGCGCCTCCGTCGGCCTCGAAGTGGGCGCCAACCGCCAGCGCTACTCCGGCAACGGCCTGTTCCCCGAGCCGATCGGCGGCAATTTCTTCAACGACGCCTCCGTGCAGGTGAAGGCGGGCTACGACTTCGACTGGTGGGGCAAGCACCGCGCGATGGTTTCCGCCGCGCTGGGCGACGTCAATGCGCGCCGGGCCGAAGCGCGCCAGGCGGAGCAGACCCTGGCCGCGGCGGTCGCGCAGACCTACTTCCGGCTGCAGGTGCTGTGGGCGCGCATCGACAACACGCAGGCGCTCGCGGCGCTGCAGCGCGCCGTCGTCGCGGATCGCAAGGCGCGCATCGCGCGCGGCCTGGCCAACATCGACGAACAGAACACCGCCGAGCGCGACTTGGGCGCCCTGAATGAACAGGTAGCGGCGCTGGCGGCGCAGGCCGGACGCGAGAAGGAAGCGCTGCGCGCGCTGATCGACGCCGGCCCCGAGGACCTGGCCACGCTGGAACGCCGCCCGGTCGCCCCGGGCGTGGCCAGCCTGCCTTCGCGGCTTGGTATCGAACTGCTGGCGCGCCGGCCCGACCTGCAGGCGGCGCGATGGCGCGTCGAGGCGACTCTTGGCCGCGTGGCCGCGCGCCAGGCCGCCTTCTACCCGGACATCAACCTGGCCGGGGCGTTCGGCCTCGATGCGGTCTCGATCGGCAGGCTGCTGCGCCCTGACAGCCGCACCATGATGATCGGCTCGGTGATCCAGCTGCCGCTGTTCGACAGCAAGCGCCTGGACGCCGACCTGGGCGTCGCACGCGCCGACCGCAACGCCGCCATCGCCGACTACAATCAATCGGTGCAGCGCGCCGTAGCCGAAGTGGCCGAGGAAGGCGCCACGCTGCAGGGCCTGGAGAAACAGGCCGCGGCGCATGCGGCCACCCACGCCTCGGCCGCCGCGCTGGCCGCCAGCGCAACCAAACGCATGAACCAGGGCTTGGCCGACCGCGCCGCGCTGCTGCTAGCGCAGCAAGGCGTGCTGCGCCAGGAAGACCTGCGCCTGCAGCTGCAGGACGCCGCATTACAGACCGAAGTCGCGCTGATCAAGGCGCTCGGCGGCGGTTACCGGATTGAACACACCCAATAAGCGACACCATGACAACTGAAACCACGAACCCGAACAAACGCCGCACCGTCCTGATTGCGATCACGGCGCTCTTCATCCTGGCCGGCCTGGCCTACTTCGCCTACTACAAGCTGGTGCTGTCCGGCCGCGCCGACACCGACAACGCCTACGTGGGCGGCAACCTGGTGACCGTCTCGTCGCAGGTGGCCGGCAGCGTGATCGAGATCGCCGCCGACGAAACCCAGATGGTGCAGGCCGGAGCCGAGATCATCAAGCTCGATCCGTCGGACGCCCAGGTTGCGCTGAACCAGGCCGAAGCGAAGCTCGCCTCGGTGGTGCGCCAGCAGCGCGAGCGTTATTCGAACGTCGACCAGTTCGACGCCCAGGTGGCGCAGCGCGAGATCGAGCTGAAGGCGGCGCAGGACGACCTGGCGCGGCGCCTGCCGCTGGCCGCCGACCACACGGTCTCGGGCGAGGACATCGCCCATGCGCGCCGGGCCGTGGACAACGCCCGCGCCGCGCTCGAGGTGGCGCGCAAGCAGTCGGGCGCCGCGCGCGCCGGCGTCTCCGGCGTGGCGCTGGCCCAGCATCCGTATGTGCTTGCCGCGCGCGCCGATTACACCGCCGCCTGGCTGGCAGCGCGCCGCAACGCGATCGTCGCGCCGGTGTCCGGCTATGTCGCCAAGCGCAGCGTGCAGGTTGGCAGCCGCATCACGCCGGGCGCTCCGCTGCTGACGATCGTTCCGCTCGACCAGTTGTGGGTGGAGGCGAACTTCAAGGAATCCGAATTGCGCGACATCCGGGTCGGCCAGCCGGCGACCGTGGAGGCGGATATGTACGGCGGCAAGGTGACCTTCCACGGCAAGGTGCTGGGACTGTCCGCCGGCACCGGCAGCGCGTTTTCCCTGCTGCCGGCGCAAAACGCCAGCGGCAACTGGATCAAGGTGGTGCAGCGCGTGCCGGTGCGGATCGCGCTCGATCCGAAGGAGCTGGCCGAGCATCCGCTGCGCGTGGGCCTGTCGGCCACGGCGTCGGTGGACATCACGCAGAAAGGCGGCGCGCTGGGCGCGGTGCAGGCGCCGGCAACGCAGCGTTACGCGACGACCGCGCTGAGCCAGCCGCTCGAGCAGGCGCGCGCCGCGACGGACGCGATCGTGGCGAAGAACCTGGCGAATTAAACGGCGTTGAAATCGTAGTCGCGCTCGACCCGGCAGATGCGGGTCTTGTAGGCGGCGTACCAGTTGTCGCGGCCGAGCTTTTGCGCGACGAGATGGGCGGCGTCCTGCTTCCAGGAGGAGATGGCATCCAGGCTGGCCCAGTAGGACACCGTGATGCCGACCTCCTCGCGCGCCGATTCGACGCCGAGAAAGCCGGGCTGGCGCGCCGCGCTCTCCATCATCGCATCGGCCATGGCGCCGTAGCCCTCGTCGCCGTCGGTGCGGATCGAGGTGAAGATCACGGCGTAGTATGGGGGCGCGGGTGTGGCGGCGATCGTCATTGCAGGCTCCTTGAGAAGGGAACCTATTCTACATCGGGGTCTGGTCCTGCGGACCTGACCCCATCTTCACTACGACGCAAAATGGGGTCAGGTCCGCGGGACCAGACCCCGGCGATGCTTACGCAGCAAGAAGGCGTTGCGCCGGCGCGCGCGCACCGGTATGGCGGATGCGCGAATCGGTCGGCGCCATCGCCGCGTCGAGCGTGAACACGCCGACCGCCTGCGACAGGCTCGCCGCCTGGTCCTGCATCGAGGCCGAGGCCGCGGCCGCTTCCTCGACCAGCGCCGCATTCTGCTGCGTCACCTGGTCCATCTGCACCACCGCCATGTTGATCTGCTCGATGCCGGCGCTTTGCTCGGCGCTGGCGGCGCTGATCTCGCCCATGATGTCGGTCACGCGCTGCACGCTGTCGATGATCGCCGACATCGTCTGGCCGGCCTCGTTGACCAGCCGGCTGCCGGCGTCGGTCTCCTGCACCGAGCGGTCGATCAGGTTCTTCACTTCCTTGGCCGCTTCGGCCGAGCGCTGCGCCAGCGTGCGCACTTCCGACGCCACCACCGCGAAACCGCGCCCTTGCTCCCCGGCGCGCGCCGCTTCCACCGCCGCGTTCAGGGCGAGGATATTGGTCTGGAACGCGATGCCGTTGATGACGCCGATGATATCGACGATGTTCTTGCCCGACGCCGCGATCGATTCCATCGTCGTCACCACCTGCGCCACCACGGCGCCGCCCTGCGCGGCCACGTTCGACGCGGACTCCGCCAGCACATTGGCCTGGCGCGCGTTGTCGGCGTTCTGGCGCACGGTCGATGTCAGCTCTTCGAGCGACGACGCGGTTTCCTCAAGCGCGCCGGCCTGCTGCTCGGTGCGGGCCGACAGCTCCTGGTTGCCGGCGGCGATTTCGCCCGACGCGGTCGCGATCAGGTCGGTCCCGGCGCGCACGTCGCGCACCACGCCGGCCAGCTGGGCGCGCATCGCTTCCATCGCGAACATCAGGCTGCCGCTGTCGTTCTTCGCCAGCGCGACGTGCACGCCGAGGTTGCCCGCGGCGATCGCGCCCGCGATCTCGGCCGCGTAATCCGGTTCTCCGCCGAGCTGTTTAAGCAGGCGGCGCGTGATCAGCGTGCCGGTCACGCCGGCCAGCGCCAGCGCCAGCACGCCAAGGCCGATCAGCTGGTTGCGCGAATCGGTGTAAGTCTGTTGCGCCGCTTTCGCGGTGATAGCAATACCATCGGCCTCGTGCTTGATCAGGATGGCCAGCACTTCCTTGTACGCGAGCAGGACCGGACGCAGTTCCTTGACCAGGTATTGCTTCGATTCGTCTTCCCGGCCGGCCTGGATCAGTGCGATCAACTCGTTCTGGCCTTTCATATACCTGGCGCGCGCGTCCTGGACGCGGGCGAGCAACGCCCGGCCTTCGACGGTGACGTGGACCTTGTCCATCCGGGCCATGATGTCGTCGACCTTCCTGCGGGCCGCCATGATGGTCTCGAGCTGGCCCTTGCGGTCGTCTTCGTTCGGGTTGAGCATCATGTTGCGCAAAGCGATGGCGATCGCGTCGACGTTCTCCAGCAGCGTGTGCGCCATTTCCATCTTCGGCATCTTGTTGTCGACGATGTAGTTGGTGCCTTCGTTGAGCGCCGCGACCTTGCTGATGCCCAGGCCGATCGTAATGAGCAGCAACAGGCACACGCATCCAAATCCCAGGCTCAGCCGGGTTCCAACTTTTAAATTGTTCATTGTTCTCTAACGTTGACGAAAATTGGACCGGCCATTGCGCGGGACGGGGATTCGGTCCGGCACGGAGAATTGCAGGGCAAGGCGAAGCTTGCGAAGGGAGGACGGTGATAAATAAAGGTATTGAAAAATTCTAACAGAAAATCACGCGTCATATTACCTTTGCGCAATGTCTGTTGCCCTTAATCCACAAGTGCGGGGATCAGTTTCTGCGCAACCGATCCCCGGCGCAACGCAGGCGCTGGACGGCCGGCCAGCGCGAACACGCCGACCGTGCGGGACAGGCTCGCCGCCTGGTCCTGCATCGAAGCCGAGGCCGCGGCCGCTTCCTCTACCAGCGCCGCATTCTGCTGCGTCACCTGGTCCATCTGCAGCACCGCCATGTTGATCTGCTCGATGCCGGCGCTTTGCTCGGCGCTGGCCGCGCTGATCTCACCCATGATGTCGGTCACGCGCTGCACGCTGTCGATGATCGCCGACATCGTCTGGCCGGCCTCGTTGACCAGCCGGCTGCCTGCGTCGGTCTCCTGCACCGAGCGGTCGATCAGGTTCTTCACTTCCTTGGCCGCTTCGGCCGAGCGCTGCGCCAGCGTGCGCACTTCCGACGCCACCACCGCGAAGCCGCGGCCCTGCTCCCCGGCGCGCGCCGCTTCCACCGCCGCGTTCAGGGCGAGGATGTTGGTCTGGAACGCGATGCCGTTGATGACGCCGATGATATCGACGATGTTCTTGCCCGACGCCGCGATCGATTCCATCGTGGTCACCACCTGCGCCACCACGGCGCCGCCCTGCGCCGCCACGTTCGACGCGGACTCCGCCAGCACATTGGCCTGGCGCGCGTTGTCGGCGTTCTGGCGCACGGTGGACGTCAGCTCTTCGAGCGACGAGGCGGTCTCCTCCAGTGCGCCGGCCTGCTGCTCGGTACGCGCCGACAGCTCCTGGTTGCCGGCGGCGATTTCGCCCGACGCGGTGGCGATCAGGTCGGTCCCGGCGCGCACGTCGCGCACCACGCCCGCCAGCTGGGCGCGCATCGCTTCGATCGCGAACATCAGGCTACCGCTGTCGTTCTTCGCCAGCGCAACGTGCACGCCGAGCTTGCCCGCGGCGATGGCGCCGGCGATCTCGGCCGCGTAATCCGGTTCGCCGCCCAATTGCCGGAGCAGGCCCCGCGAGATCAGCACGGCGATCGTGGCGGCGACGGCGAGGGCCAGAACGCCCATGCCGATCAGCTGGTTGCGCGCATCGATGTAGGCCTGCCTGGCGGCCAGCGCGGTTGCTTGGATCTGGCCCGTCTGGCGCTCGATCATCTTGCCAAGCGCAGCCTTGTATGCGGCCAGCAGCGGACGTACCTCCCTGATCGAATATGCCTTGACCTCTTCCAGCTTGCCGGCCTGGATCAGGGCGATCTGCCTGTCCTGGGCGGCCTGGTACCTCTCGCGGTCCGCATGGATGGCGCCCATCATCGCCTGCCCGTCCGGCGTGACCATTGCCCCGGTCAGCCGTTCGAGCATGTCGGCGCCGACCTTGCGCGATTCCATGATGGCCTGGATCTGGCGCTGGCGGTCGGCCTCGTCGTCGTTGAGCATCATGTTGTTGGCGGCGATTACGGAAGCGTCCACTTGTTCGAGCAGGACGTGCGACTGCTCGATCTTCGGAAACTTGTTGTCGACGATGAATTTGGTACCGTCGTTGAGCGCGGAAATCTTGCTGAGGCCAAGGGCAATGGAAATTATTAGCAATACGCACACGCAACCGAACCCGAGCATCAGGCGCGTTCCTACTTTTAGTTTGTTCATCGTTCGTCGTCGGGGAGGTTCGGGAAGGGGGAATTTCGTCCAGGACGAAATGATACTGCAATTGTGCAATTATTCTTGCGATTGAGAAATAAAAGCGCGGAATGTGTTGCGGATGAACGCCACCGATAAAGCGCCGTTGTGGGACCATAACCGCACGTTGAACGAAATTGCACCAATTTGGTGCGTTTTCGGAGTGTCAGCGGACGGGCCGTTCCAGCACCAGCGTCTTGATATCGTTGAGCAGCACCGCCGGGTGCAGGAAGGAAGTGGTGTAGATTTCGCGCACGCTGCCCTGCGCGTCGATCAGGTAGACCTTGAGCATGTGGCTCAGCACCGGCGCGCGCTGGTTGGCCGGCTGGGAGACCACGTCGACATCCTGGCCAAAGCCGTCGAGCAAGGGCGCGAGCTGCTTGCCCGAGCGCGTGGTGAGGAAATGCCAGCGCGGCCCGCGGGTGTCGCGCGCGTCCGCCCCGCCGTAGCTGCGCATCGCTTCGGGGGTATCGAAAGCCGGATCGAAGCTCATGCTCACCAGGCGCACCCGGTCGCGCAGGGCCGGATGGGCGGCCAGCGTCTCCTTCAGCGCGTGCAAGGTGGCGTAGGCCAGCGGGCAGCCGCGCGCATCGGTGCAGTAGGTGTAGATGAATGAGAACAGCGTGATCTTCCCGGTGGTGAAATCACGCAGGCGGTGCGCGCTGCCGTCGCTGTCGAGCACAGGGCCGTCGGGCGCGGGCATGATGTGCTCGAGCCGGTAGCTGCCGGCGGCGGGCGGCACGAAGCCCAGTGTCGCGATCTGGGCGGCGCCCTCCGCGGGCATGGCCAACGCCAGCAGCGACGCCGCGGCGCGGCCGATGAAGCGCAGCGCCACGGTCCTACTTCGCCGCCAGCGTTGGCGAGCCTTGGGCGGCGCTAGCGTAGCCTTGGGCCGCCCTGGCGCCCAGCTTCATGTGGTGGGCGCGGCCGAGCTTGAGCTTGTAGAAGTCCACCTTCCAGGTTTCCTTCAGCTCCTTGCCGTCCCATCCGAACAGTTTGACGAACTGCTCGTCGTCGGCGCCCTTCTTGTCCCAGTTGGCCAGCAGCGAACTGCTGACGTAGACGCGCTTGCCGTCCCAGCTTTGCGAGACCATGTTCACCTGCGAGCCGGTGTGCTTCGCATAGGTCTCCTTCGGCGCCTCCGGATTGGACAGGTCGAAGCGGCGCGTCATGCCGTCCATGAAGGTATTGATCCACAGCGCCTTGCCGTCGGCGCTGATCGAGATATCGACCGGCAGCGGGATCTTGGCCGGATCGCCAATGGTGGCCACCTGCTTCGCCTGCCACTCGCCCTTCGCGTCCTTCTTCACCAGCCACAGGGCCGAGGTCAGCGCGGTGGCCGTGATGGCCCAGTCGTCGCCCTCCTTCAGCGACCAGCGGATCTCCAGCGGCGCCCCCGGCACGTTGAACACCTTCTCCGGCTGCATCGCCTTCAGGTTCCACATCACCATGGTCGTGCCGAACTGCTTCATCGCCGGCGCGTCCTTCATCAGCGCGCCCAGGTCCTTCATGTAATTGTTCCAGCCCGTGAAGCTCGACGTCAGCATGGCGTTCTTCGCGGGATTGATGGCGATGTCGTAGCCGTAGCCGTCGCCGCCCTTGGTGGTCGGCATGTCGTACTTGCTGATGAAGTCACCCTTGTTGCTGTACATCGCCATGCCGGTGGCGCCGCCGTGATCCTTCGCGTTCGACAGAGCCCCGATCAGCATGCGGCCCGGCATCGCGTAATACGTGTGCGGGCCGACCAGGCCGGTGCGCGCGCTGAAGTCGCTGATGGTCTTGACCAGTTTCGGCTTGCCGGGATCGGCATGCACGTCGAACACGTAGATCTTGCTGTCGTCCAGGCCTCCGGCCCACAGGAAGCGCCGGTCGTCGGTGAAGCCGACGTGGTGCGCCTCGCCGCGCCCGCCCACCGACACCTGCGCCACTACCTGGCCGTAGCGTTTCGAAGCCGGGTTCACGTCCAGCGTGACCAGCTTGTCGGAGCCGTCGCCCATGCCCGGCACGCCGAGCGTCCACACGTACAGGAAGTCTTCCTGGCCCTTGATCAGGTTCGACATGTAAGGCGAATTGCAGGTTTCGTCGGCTTGCGCGGCGCAGGCGCAGAAGGCCAGGGCGGCGAACGCCAGTTTGACGGGGCTGATGCGCATGCGGATCTCCGGTAAGGGGAAGGATCATGCAAGTTCGCATGATGCTTGCGTTTTAACAAGCTGGTAATTGAAAGAGGATTGATATCGCTCAAGCAATATGCTTTTATTGCCAAGACGCCAAACAATCTCTTAGAATCGGTGCCTATGAAAATAGTCACCGACGACCTGACCCATCCCGCGATCCACGCCCTGCTTGCGGAGCACTTGCAGAGCATGTACGAACAGTCCCCGCGCGAAAGCGTGCATGCGCTCGACCTGGAACGGCTGCGCGATCCCTCGATCACGTTCTGGTCGGCGTGGGACGGCGACCAGCTGCTCGGATGCGGCGCGCTGCGCGAGCTCGATCCGGCGCACGGCGAGATCAAGTCGATGCGCACGCCGAACGCACTGCGCCGGCGCGGCGCCGGACGGGCGCTGCTGGCGCATATTATTAATGAGGCCCGGGAGCGCGGCTACCAGCGGCTGTATCTGGAAACCGGGTCGATGGAATCGTTCCGGCCGGCGCAGCAGTTGTACGAAAGCGCCGGCTTCACCCCCTGCGCGCCGTTCGGCGACTACAAGGAAGACCGCCACAGCGTATTCATGACGAAGTCGCTGCGGCCATGACCTCGCTGTGCGCGGGCGCCTTCGTGCTGCGCCCCTTCACGCCCTCGGATGCGCCGGCCTTTGCCGCCGCGGTGAGCGAATCGATGGCGACCGTGGGCAAATGGATGCCCTGGGCTGGCGCCGGCTTCGGCGAGGCGGACGCGCTGACCTGGTTCGACTCCTGCGAGAGCGCCCGCGCAAACGGCAGCGCCCACGAATTCGGGATTTTCCGGCGAGACGGAGGCGCGCTGGTCGGGGGCGCCGGGCTCAATCAATTCAATCCCAACTACCGCTTCTGCAATCTTGGATACTGGGTCCGCGAGTCCGCGCAACGGCAAGGCGCCGCCCTGGCTTCCGTCGCCGCGCTTTGCCGGTATGCGTTCGAGGAATTGGCGCTGACGCGGGTGGAGCTTGTCATCGCCGACGGTAACGCTGCCAGCATCGCGGTGGCGCGCAAGGCTGGCGCCACGCACGAATGCCTGGCGAGGAACCGCCTGCGCCTCAATGACGCACCGATCGCGGCGCACGTTTTTTCCCTGCTGCCCGAATCGCGCGCCTGACCCGCGATAAAGGGTTGACCCCGTTTCACTTGCCCTGCAGGCCCAGGTCCAGTTCGATCCATGTCGGCGCGTGGTCGCTCGGTTTCTCGCGCCCGCGCACGTCGCGGTCCACGTTGGACGCTTTCAGCGCCGGCGCCAGCGCGGGACTGAGCAGCAGGTGGTCGATGCGCAGGCCAGCGTCGCGGCCATACGCATTGCGGAAGTAGTCCCAGAAGGTGAAGATCGTCTCGCCCGGATGCATGGTGCGCAGCGCATCGGTCCAGCCCTGCTCCATCAGCCGGTCGAATGCGGCGCGCGTCTCGGTGCGGAACAGCGCGTCATCGACCCAGCGCTCCGGCTTGTAGACATCCGCTTCGGTCGGAATCACATTGAAGTCGCCGCACAGCACCACCGGCGCACCGCTGTCGAGCAACTGCTTCGCGTGGACGATCAGCCTTTCCATCCACTTAAGCTTGTAGTCGAACTTCGGACCGGGCGCGGGATTCCCGTTGGGCAGGTACAGGCAGGCGATCAGGATGCCGTCCACGATCGCTTCGATATAGCGGCTTTGCTCGTCCTCGGGATCACCCGGCAGGCCGCGCCCCACTTCCAGCGGCTCGCCGCCGCGCGCCAGGATCGCCACGCCGTTCCAGCTTTTCTGGCCGTGCCAGATGGGGAAGTAGCCGGCCTCGCGGATCGCCGCCTCCGGGAATTTCTCGTGCGGCGTCTTGAGCTCCTGCAGGCAGGCGACGTCCGGCCGGGTCTCGGCCAGCCAGTCCAGCAGGGCCGGCAGCCGGGCGTTCATTCCATTGATGTTGAAGGTGGCGATGCGCATGGTCTCTCCGCAATTGGTCGGGCAACTCCCTATTGTGAACGCAGAACCGGTCGATGCGCCGCACGGATGGGCTAATCGAGGTAGATCGAGCCGTCTGGCGCGCGCCGCACCTGCGTGATGCCGGGCTCCTCCCGCTCCAGCTTGCGCGCCTCGAGCTCCTGCGCGGACAGCGCGGGCGGCTGGCGCAGCCGCACCGCCTCGTCGTGGCGGCCGAACGCCTGCAGGAAGATCTTCTTCAGTTCCTCGCCTTCCCACGGCTTTGCGACGTAGCGGAACACCTCGGCGCGGTTGATCGCGTGCGATACTTCGGCGAACTCGGTCGATGCGCTCAGCATCAGCCGCACCGCCTGGGGCTGCACGCCCTTCACCAGCTGCAGGAAGTCGGCGCCGGTCAGGCCCGGCATCCGGTAGTCCGACATCACGATGTCGAACGTGACTTCGGCGCAGCGCAGCAGCGCTTGCTCCGGGTCGGTGAACGCCTCGATCTCCGCATCCTGCTCCTGCAGGAACGGGCGCAATGTGCGCTGCAGTGCGCTCAGCACGCGCGCCTCGTCGTCGACCAACAGTACGCGCCTCATGCCGCCTCCGCTTTCAATTTCACATACACCAGGAACGTCGAGCCGGACGTGCGTTCGAAATCGCCGATCTGGCGGATCATCCGCTCCGTCAGCACGTGGTCGGCCGACAGCAGCAGCGAGCCTTCCTTCGTCACCAGGTCGCGCGTGGTGCGCATCCCGGGCTTCAACTTGGCCACCGGCAGCCCGGTGTCGCGCAGGGCCTCGACCGGGTTCTTGCCGGTGGTGACCTCGCCGAACGCGGCCACCACCGCCGGATCGTAACGCTTGCCGCTGCTCTCGATCACGATCTTCGCCGCCTGGTCGGGCCGCAACTGGCGCTCGCTCAGGGTGCCGATCTGCAGGTTGTCGTAATCGCTGGCCAGCGCCAGGATGCGCGCCCCGATCGGGATGTCGAGACCCGCCAGCCGGTCCGGGAAGCCTTCGCCGTCGAAGCGCTCCTGGTGCGCGCGCACCAGCGTGGCCGCGTCGCGCAGGTCCTCGAGCGGCATCAGGAGCTGCTCGCCGCGCGCGGGATAGCTGCGGTAAAGCCCCAGCAGCTCGCCGTTCATGCGCGGCACCGGCAGGTCCAGCATGCTGTCGGAGAAGCCGATCTTGCCGATGTTGTGCAGCAGGCCGGCGATGAAGATCTGCTGGGTCTCGCGCGCGTCGAGCCCCATCCGCAGCGCGATCCGGCGCGCCAGGTCGGCGACGCGGCGCGAGTGGCCTGCCAGGTTTTCGCCGCGCAGTTCGATCAGGCTGGAAAACACCTGGATCGAGGTCAGGAAATTGCGCTTGAGCTTATCGTTCGAGCCGACCAGCTCCGCGGTGCGGCTGGCCACCTTGGCCTCCAGGCTCTGGTTCAACTCGCGCAGCTGTTCGTTCTGCTGAACGCTCAACGCTTCGAGCCGGCGCCGGTCGCGCTCCAGGTTCTGGCGCTCGAGCGCGTGGCGCACCACCAGCGTCATCTCGTGGTCGTCCCACGGCTTGGTGATGTAGCGGTAGATTTCGCCGCGGTTGACCGCGTCGAGGATCTGGCTCACGTCGGCGTGGCCGGTCAACAAAACGCGCATGGTGTCGGGAGTATGCTGGCGCGCCTGTTCGAGGAACGCGACGCCGTCCATTTCAGGCATGCGCATGTCCGAGATGATCAGGTCGACCTGGCGCGACGCCAGCACTTCCAGGCCGGCGCGTCCGCTGTCGGCGCTCACCACCTCGTAACCCTGGGTGCGGAACAGCCGCCGCAGTGCCGACAGGATGTGCGGTTCATCGTCCACGCACAGGACCACGCCAGTAACATTCGCTTGCATCACGCCTCCTGCTCCGCCGCGCGGCGAATCGGCAAGGTGATGCGGAAAGTGGTGCCGCAGCCGGGCGCGCTGCGCACCTCGATCTGGCCGCCGTGCTTCTGGATGATCCCGTACGACAGCGACAGCCCCAGCCCGGTGCCGCTGCCAATCGGCTTGGTGGTGAAGAAGGGATCGAAAATGCGCGACTGGATCTCGAGCGGAATGCCGCTCCCGGTATCGGCGATCTCGATCCAGACGTGGGTCGGGTCGCAGCCGGTACGGATGGTGATCTTTCCGCGTTCGCCGCTGATCGCGTGGGCGCCATTGATCACGATATTCATGATCACCTGGTTGATGTGCGACGGCTGGCACTCGATATCCGGAATCTGGCCGTACTCCTTGACGACGTCGGCCTTGTATTTGACTTCGTTGCTGACGATGTTCAGGGTCGAGTCGATCCCGGCGTGCAGATTGGCCCACTGCCATTCCTGGTTGGCGTCCACGCGCGAGAAGTCTTTCAGGTCCTGGACGATCTTGCGCACGCGGGTGATGCCCTCGCGCGACTCCGACATCAGCACCGGGATGTCCTCGATCAGGAATTCCAGGTCGGCCGTTTCGCGCTCGACGCGCAGCGCGGCGCGCACGGCTGGGTCGGCGATGCTGTCCTCGGCGTCCTGGTACAGCTTGAACATGGCCAGCATGCGCCCGATGTAGGTGCCGAGTGTTTCGAAATTCGAGAACACGTAGCCGATCGGGTTGTTGATCTCGTGCGCGACGCCGGCCGCCAGCTGGCCGATCGACGCCAGCTTCTCCTGCTGCATCAGCTGCTGCTGCGCCATCGACAGGCGCGCGTTCAGTTCGGTCAGCTCCAGATTGCGGCGCGTCAGCTCGGCCTCGGCCGCCTCGCACTTGCGGATGTCTTCCTCCAGGCGCTGCATGGTTTGCGCGGGCTGCGAGTTCATTGGGATATCGGTCGTGGTCATGGCTTTTCTCAGTGCGATGCGATCAGGATCTGGCACGCGTTGTCAAATTCGGATTCGGTGTCGGCAAACACGCGGCGCAGGCCGGCGGCGTCGATGCGCAGGCTGTCCCATGCGCCCTGCACGACGGCCGGCACCCGCTCGTCGTCTTGGCCGGCCAGGTCGAGCGCGTGGACGATCGCGTCGGCCACGTGCACCACGCTGGCGATGTCGCCAAGGTCCTGCCCGGCCGGCGCGTGGTGGTTGGCGATCGCGCGGCGGATCAGTTCGGGGAACTTCCAGTGCTCGGCCAGCGCGCGCCCGACCACCGCGTGGTCGATCGACAGCACCTCCCGTTCGGCCGCCATCATCTCGCAGTCGTGGGCCGCGCGGTACGCAATCGCCTCGTCGTACTCCTTCGGGCAGATGGTCACCAGCACCAGCCGGCCGATGTCGTGCAGCAGTCCGGAAACGAAGGCGAACTCCTGGTTGCGGCCGGTGAGCCTGGCCAGGCTCTTGGCGCACAGCGCCGTGCCGACCGCGTGGCGCCAGAATTTGGCAAAGTCGAAGCCGGCCGCGCCGGCGCCCCCAAAGGCGCCGATGATGCCGGCCGACGTGACGAGCGCGCGCACGCTGTCGAAACCGAGCACCGCGATCGCCTGCTCGATGGTGCGCACCTTGCACTGCAGGCCGTAGAACGAGGAATTGGCCAGCCGCAGCGTCTTGGCGGTCAGCGCCTGGTCCTTCGACACCTTGGCCGCCAGCTCGCTGGTGCTGACGTCGGCCTGGTCGAAGGTGGCGATCAGTTCGGTGACGATCAGCGGCAGGGTCGGCAAGTCGCGCACATTGGCCACCACTTGTTCAAGCGTGATCCGGGTCATTGCAGGCTTTCCATGCGATAGGCGGTCAGCTGGGCCTGGAGCAGCGCATTGGCCTCGTTCGCCGCCGGCAACCGGAACAATTTCGCCAGGCGCGCCGCGACCAGTTCGCGCTCGCGCGCCAGGTCCTCGCTTGAAATGGCGTCGTCGACCACGCTCACGCTGTCGATCGCGCGGCGCCGCATCGAGGTCAGGAGGGCCTCGGTGAGCGGCGCGCCGGCCGGCAGCAGCACGCTGCCCTGGTGGTCGAGGACGGCGGCGGCCAGGACCATGCCGGCTTCGGCATCGTCGAGGTCCAACTGTTTGTACCTGCTGATCATGCTGCTTCCTTGTTGATGTCGGCCGCCAGCGCGGCCTTGAAGATGACGAGGCGGCCGCGCGCGCGCGTGCCTTTGCCCATGCTGTGCGCGACCACTTCGTAGTCGGCGCCGTGCAGCCGTTCGAGGCACGCGCCGCCGTCTTCGGCGCGCGCGATCGACTCCAGCAGCGCCGGCATGAACAGCGCCGCCGGGCTGCCGAGCAGCATCCCGTGCTGGCGGAACAGCTCCTGGGCGGCCGAATTGGCAAAGGCGACCACCTGCTCTTCGTCCAGCCCGAGCACCGGCAGCGGCACGTGCTGCAACGCCTCGCGCACGATATCGAGCGAGATGCCGGTGCGCGCGATCTGTTCCTGCTGCTGGCGCAGAACTTCTTCCAGCTGGCGGTTGGCCTGGGCCAGGCCGGCGTTGGCGGTGCGTACCTCCAGGTCGAGCCGGCGATTTTCGTCGGCCATCTCCTTGTGCAGCATCGCTTCCTGGATGTGGCCGCGCAGCTGGGTGTCGTCCCACGGCTTGGTGAGGAACTTGTAGATGGCGCCTTCATTGACAGCGTCGGTGACCGACTGCAGCTCGGTGAAGCCGGACAGCACGATGCGCACCGTGTCCGGATGGGAGGTCTTCACCGCGCGCAGGAAGTCGACCCCGGTCATGCCCGGCATGCGCTGGTCCGACACGATCACGTCGATCGCCTCGCGCTCGAGCAGCGCCAACCCTTCCGCACCGCTGGCCGCGGTCAGGATGCGCAGGCCGGTGCCGCGCAACTGGCGCTTCAGCGCGGACAGGATGTTCGGCTCGTCGTCGACCAGCAGCAGCGTGCGTTCGCGCTTGTGCAGGCGCAGCAGGTGCGGCGGCAGCCGCTTGTCTTCGGCCAGCATCGCCTTCAGCGCGGATGCTTCGAGCGCCGGCGCGAACAGGCGTCCCTGGATTTCGTCGCACATGTTCCGGGCCAGGAATTCGCACTGGGCTTCGCTTTCCACGCCCTCGGCGACGACCCGCATTCCCAGGTTGTGGGCCAGCGAGATGATCGCGTCGGGAATCGCGTCGTCGTTACGCTGGCCCGAAATTTCGCGCACGAACGACGGGTCGATCTTGAGCGCGTCCAGCGGATAATTCTTCAGCTGCGCGAGGCTCGACAGGCCGGTGCCGAAGTCGTCCACCGCCACGCTCACGCCCAGCGTGCGCAGGCCTGCCAGGGTGGTTTGGGCTCGCTCGACGTCGCTCATCACCATCCGCTCGGTCAGCTCCAGCTCCAGGCAGTTCGGCGCCAGGCCGGTTTCGTCCAGCACCTGCGCCACCAGCGACGGCAGGTCCGGCTGATTGAATTCGCGCGTCGCCAGGTTCAGCGCCAGCCGCAGTCCCGGGCTGCCGTCGTACTGCCAGGCGCAGACCTGGGCGCACGCGCGGCGCATGGCCCACATGCCGATCGGGACGATCAGGCCGGTGTCCTCGGCCAGCGCCAGGAAGCACGACGGCATCAGCATGCCCAGCTCCGGATGGCGCCAGCGCAGCAAGGCTTCGACGCCGACGATGCGGCCGCTGCGCAGGTCGAGCTGCGGCTGGTAGTGCAGTTCGAATTCGTCGCGCTCGAGCGCACCGCGCAGCGCCACTTCGAGGCGCAGCCGCTCCTGCGCCTGCTGGTTCATCTGCGGCAGGTAGAACTGGTAGTTGTCGCGCCCCTGCTGCTTGGCGCAGTACATCGCCAGGTCGGCATATTCGATCAGCGCCTCGGGATCGTCGCCGTCGCGCGGGTAGCTGGCCACCCCGACGCTGCAGCTGAGGAAAAAATCCTGGCTGCCGATGGTCACCGGCCGCGCCAGCGACTCCATGATCCGGTCCAGCACCGACGTGCTCAGTTGGCCCTGCCCGCGCTCGGCCAGCACCAGCATGAATTCGTCGCCGCCCAGGCGCCCGACCGTGTCCTCGGGACGCACTGCGGCCACCAGCCGCTGCGCCACCTCGCGCAGGCAGTCGTCGCCGGCGCGGTGGCCGACGCTGTCGTTGACGAACTTGAAGCGGTCGAGGTCGACGAACAATACCCACACCGACTGGCCCTTGCGCGCGCAGGCGGCGATCTCCTGGCCCAGCCGCTCGCGCAGCAGCTTGCGGTTGGCCAGCCCGGTTAGCGCGTCGTGCGCCGCCTGGTATTCCAGTTCGGCCTGGTGCCGGCGCTTCTCGGTGACATCGGCCAGCACCGCCACGAAGTGATTGACGCCGCCGGCGGCGTCGCGCACCGGCGAGATGGAGGCACGGGTCCATAGCTCGCTGCCGTCCTTGCGCCACATGCGCAGCACCGCGCTGCCCTCGCGCTGTTCGTCCATCATTGCGGTCAATTCGAGCACGCCGGCCTGCCCCGCATCGGCCGCAACCAGCCTGCTGCCGTCATGACCGCTCACTTCGGCGCGCGAATAGCCCGTCATCTTCTCGAACGCCGGATTGACGTATTCGATCGGATAGGACGGCGTCCGCGCGCCGATGATGACGATGCCGTTGAAGCAGGCGTCGACCGCCTGGCGCATCAGTTGCTGCGAGCGGTTCGCCAGGGTCAGCGCCGCGGTGCGCTCCTTCACCAGCCGGTGCACCCCGCGCGTGCGCGCCGCCAGCGCGCCGACGTAGGCCGCCGCCAGCACGCTGCCGAAGCAGCCGCAGACCAGCATCAGCAGCGAACCGAGCCCGCCGGGCAGCAGCGGCGCGGGCGCCGCCGCGATCGCGATGTGCCATGGCCGCCCCGCCACATCGAACGTGGCGCTGGCGTTGCGCGGCTCACCGCCGAAGCGCACCGGCAGGGCCGGACGCGCGCCAGACGCGCCCTGGTGGAAAACCAGCTTGCCCGGCGCGGCGACGCGGTCTTCGTAGACCCGCACGTCGAAGCCCGGTTCGGCCAGCAGGCGGGCGCTGGCCAGCGTTTGCGAGAAGAGCGCGCCGCTGAGAACGCCGACCACTGCGTAGCCGTCGACTTGCGAGCAGCCGCTGCCGCCTGGCCGGTAGACCGGCATCATGATCGTGAAGCCCGGCTGCATCAGGTTGCCCAGCAACACCCGGTACTGCGGCGTCATCGACGGCAGGCCGGTCGCGCAGGCGCGGTTGCGCGCTTCCAACGATTCCGTGCGCGAGTCGGCATTGAGTCCGAATGCAGTTTCGTTGCCGGCCATCGGCACCAGGTAATCGACCACGCGGTAGCTGGGGCTGTGCGGCGCCGTCACCGCCTTGCCTCCGATGATCGCGCGGATCTCGAAGCCGGGCAGGCTGGCGCGGTGCGCCGCCTCGTAGGCAGGACGCTGTGCATCGCTCACCACGCGCTGGTAGCCGATGAACTGGATCTGCGGACTGTCCTTCAACATTGGCTGGGCGAAATCGACGAACTGGCGCGGGCCGACCGGCTGCATCGCGGAAAACACCCGGTTCACCGTGGCCAGCACATCGACCGCGCCCTCCAGGCCTTCGCGGATGGCGGCGATGCGGGTATTGGCGCGCCGTTCAAAGTCCTCGCGCATGCGCTGCTGTTCGCCGGCGCGGATCGCGCCCGACAGGCCGATAGTAAACAGCAGGCCGGCCAGCAGCGTGAGCGAGCCAGGCTGCTCCATGATGATCTGCAGGGCGCGCATGTTGCGCACCAGGCGGCGCAGGCGGCTCATGGCAGCGCGCCCAGGCGCAGGCTGTCCAGCGCCAGCGCCCTGCCTTCTCCCAGCAGGCGCGCGCAGGCATCCGCGGCGAGCGGACGGCTAAACAGATAACCCTGCATTTCATCGCAGCCGTTTTCAGCCAGCAGCGCCAGTTGGCCGGCCGTCTCCACGCCCTCGGCGATCACCGTCAGTCCCAGGCCGTGGCCCATCGCGATCACCGCTTTCGCGATCGACAGGTCATGCGGATCTGTTGCGATCTCGCGCACGAACGACTGGTCCAGCTTGAGCTTGTCGACCGAGAAGCGCTTCAGGTAGCTCAGGTTCGAGTAGCCGGTGCCGAAGTCGTCGATCGCCAGCTGGACGCCCATGTCCTTGAGCTGGCGCAGGATCTCGAAGGTCCGCTTCGGGTCTTCCATCGACGCGCTCTCGGTCAGCTCGAGTTCCAGCAGATGCGGTGCCAACCTGGTTTCGGCGAGAATGCGCTCGACCGTGATGACGATATGCTCGGAGAACTGGCGCGCCGACAGGTTCACCGACACCGGCACGGCTGGCAGCCCCTCGCGCTGCCACGCGCAGCTTTGCTGGCACGCGCGGCGCAGCACCCATTCGCCGATCGGCAGGATCAGGCCGGTCTCCTCGGCAAGGCCAATGAAGCGCCCCGGCGCGATCAGCCCCAGTTCCGGGTGCTGCCAGCGCACCAGCGCCTCGATGCCGATGATCTTCCCGCTCGCCAGGCTGGCCTGCGGCTGGTAGTGCAGCACGAACTCGCCGCGCTCGATCGCCCGCCGCAGCGCGCTCTCCAGTCGGAAGCGCTCGTGCGCGCCCTGGTTCAGTTCCGGCCGGTAGAACTCGTAGCGCTCCTCGGCGCCGGCCAGCGCGCGCCGCACCGCCGCTTCGCTGCCCTGCAGCAGGCTGTCGTAGTCCGCGCCGTCGGTCGGATACACGGCGATGCCGATGGCCGGTTCGAGGTGCAGCTCCTGGCCGTCGTGCAGGAACGGCAGGCTCAATTCGGCCAGCAGCTCGCGCGCCAGCACCGACAATTCTTCGGGCGATTTGCGCAGCGCCGCGATGGCGAAGGTGCGCTCGCCCACGCGCGCCACGCTGGCCGAGCCGTGCTCCCAGCGCGCCAGGCGCCGGGCCATCTGGCGCAGCATCGCCTCCTCCGCCTCCAGGCCAAGGCTCTCGCCGATCAGGCGCAGGCGTTCCGGCTTGAGCATCAGGTAGCCGACCAGCTCGCGGCTGCCGGCCGCCTGCTCCTTCATCTGATGCACGCGGTCGCGCATCAGGATGCGGTTCGGCAGGCCGGTCAGGGTATCGAAGCTGCTCAGGTAGCGCACCTGCTCCTCGGCGCCGCGCAGTTCGGTCACGTCGACACCGGTGCCGAGAAAATATTCGACCTGGCCGTCGGCCTTGCGTAGCCAGGTGGTGGACCAGACGATCTCGCGCAAGCCGCCGTCGCGCGCGCGCCACACGCCGCTCACTTGCGACGGCCCGGTGCTTTCGGGCGGGTGCTCGAAGAACCGGCGCAGCCCCGATCCGCCGCTGGCCTTCTCGAACACTTCCCAGCAAGGACGGCCGATCGCCTCTTGCGCCGGCCAGCCCATGGCCTGCTCGCAGGCCGGGTTGAACAGCCGGATCACGCCCGCGGTGTCGACCATGCACACCAGCGCGCCGCTGGTGTTGACCACCGCCGACAGCAGCTTGCGCTCGGACTGCCAGGCGTCGGTGCGCTCCTTGACCTGCGCTTCCATGCTGCCGTACAGGCGCGCGCGCTCGACGGCCACGGCGATCTGGTTGCCGACCGTCTCCAGCACCTGCCACTGGTCGCCGGCCAGCTTGCTCTCGCTCGTCATCAGGCACAGCACGCCGCGCGTGCCGGCTCCGGTGGCCAGCGGAATGCAGGCATGCGGCCGGTCGAGCTGCTCGCACGTGAGCACAAGCTGCGGCGCGGTTAGCGCGCCGGACCGCAGCTGCCGCTCGCACTGGCAGGTCGCGCACGCGTCGCTGGCGTAGCTGTCGATCGCGAAGTCGCGCGCCGCGACCAGGCGCAGCTTGCCGTCCGCGCCGAACAGCTTGATGCAGGCGCCCAGCACGCCGGGGAAGTCGAGCAGGCGTTCGAGCGCCAGTTCGCCCACCGCCTGCTCGGTGAGCGCGGGATTGAGCGCCTCGGCGATGCGGTACAGGCCCTCGAGCGACTGGTAGTTATGGGCGATGCGTTCCTGCTGCGCCTTGAGCTGCTCGGCCATCTGGATCGCTTCTTCGTAGGTCGAGATCAGCAGGTCGAAGATCTGCTGGCGCTCGGCCGTGATGAAGTGGGTCTGGCCGCCAAGATTGACCTGCATGCCCAGCTGGACCCGGTCGGCGCGCGTGCCGCGGTTGGCCAGGATCACGCGGATCCGGCCCAGCAGGTAGTTGCCGTCGAAGGGCTTGCGGATGAAATTGTCGGCACCGCAGTCGAGGCCCCGGATCACGTCGTGCAGGCTGGTGAGCGATGTCAGCAGGATCACCGGGACGTCGCGCAAGGCGGGGTCCTTCTTGATCTCGCGGCACATCGCAAAGCCGTCCATCACCGGCATGGCGATGTCGCTGACGATCAGCGTGGGCGCCGCCTCGCGCGCCTGGCGCAGGCCGTCGCGGCCGTCCACCGCGATGCGCACGGCGTAGCCGCCGGCCTGCCGCAGCATCTGCGCCAGGAATTGCGCCTGGGTGGGGCTGTCCTCGATCACCAGGATGTCGACCGGTTGCTCCGCAGCGGTGCGTATCGTGCTCATGGCGTCGACAATGGTTGCGCCAGCTGCGCGGCCAGCGCGTCGAGCTGGCCGCACAGGGCCAGCGCCTGGTTGCGGATACGGCCGGCCGGCTGGCCGGTCAGCTGCGGCGCCAGCGCCAGCGCGGCGGCGACGGCGCCCTGCTGCCCGGGGGCCGCGCCGGTGTCGCGCGCGGCGGCGAACACCCGCTCGAGCGCGCGACACAGCCATTCGAGTTCGGCCAGGTCGACCGAGCGCGCGGCGCCGGCCAAGGTGTGCAGGGTATCGAGCACCGCGCCGAGCGCCGCGCCGTCCCTCCCGTGGCCGAGCGCGGCGAGGTCCGCCTCGACCTGCCGCAGGTGGGCGTGAGCCTCGGCGGCGAAGATCGCCAGCAGCGACGGCTCAGGAAAATGCCCCGCGTCCGCCATCATGCGCAGCAGCCCAAAAAGAAGTAACAGCAATGCAACGACATACACCTGGACATCTTGACATAACCTTATTCGTAAACACGGACGGCAATCTTCATTGCGCTACGGCAATGAGAAATCAAACTCCATGGTAACGAAAATCCCTGCTTCAGTTCGCTAACGGAGCGACCCGTGCGCGGCTGCGAAACGCCGCCGGAGGCGTCCAGGACCGCGCCAAGTCCTTGATTTTTCGCGTAACTTAAATATCAGGAAATAGTTCTTGGAAAGAAACTGTCACGCATTCTGCATAGCGCTGTCGCGAAATGAACGACAAGGAATGGAGCTATAACGTTGCGTCAAATTCACATGCTTGTAGGCAATTAACTAACCAGGCCGCTCTTCAGGGCATAGCGGATCACGGCCGCGTTCGACGACAGGCCCATCTTGCGGAAGATGCGGTTGCGGTAGGTGTTGACGGAACTGACGCTGATGCCCAGTTCGGCGGCGACCTGCTTGACCTGCTTGCCGGCGCCGATCAGGGCGACGATTTCGGCCTCGCGCGCGGTCAGGTTGTGGTGCGACGGCCGCGGCTCGGGATCGAGCGCCTGACGCGCCAGCAGCTCGGCCAGGCGCGGCCCGATATAGGTGCTGCCTGCGACGACCTGGCGGATCGCCTTGACCAGTTCCTCGGCGGCCATCGCCTTGGTGATGTAGCCGGCGGCGCCTGCGCGCAGCGCGCTCACCGCATAGCGCTCCTCCGCGTACATGCTGAGCATGACCACCTTCTGCTCCGGGAACTGGCGGCGCAGTTCGGCCAGTCCTTCCAGGCCGTCGTGTTCGGGCAGGCTGATGTCGAGCACCACCACGTCGGGCTGGTGCTGCGCCACCAGCGCCAGCGTCCTGGCAAGGTCGGCCGCTTCGCCGACGATGCGCAGGTCGGCGCTGGAGCGGATGATTTTCTTGACGCCTTCGCGAATCAGCTCGTGGTCGTCGGCGATGACGATGCGGATCATGGTCGTCCTCCTTTTTCTTTGTGCTGCGCATCCATCGGTATCAGCGCCGACACCAGCGTGCCGCGCGGCTGCAGCGGTCCCACGCGCAGCCGGCCACGCACCAGCGCGGCCCGTTCCTGCATGCCGGTAATGCCCAGCGACCGCACCGCGCGCGCGTGCTGGCGCGCGATGCCGGCCCCGTCGTCGCGCACCCGCAGCAGCAGCGCGCCGCCGCGCCGTTCGACGCTGACCCACACCTGGCTCGCGTGGGCGTGGCGCAGCACATTGGTCGTCGCTTCCTGGAAGATCCGCAGCAGCGCCTCGGCGGCCGGGCGCGATGGCTGGGCCAGGCCGGCGGGCAGCTCGACGTGGGTGGGCAGGCGGGTGCGCCGCTCGAAGTCGCGCGCGTGCCAGCCGATTGCCGCGTACAGGCCCTGCCCGTCGAGCTCCGGCGCGCGCAGCTCGGTGGCGATGTCGCGCACCAGCTGCATCGCCCGGTCCAGCGTGGCGCAGGCCGAATGCAGCTCCGGAATCACCTGATCCGGCGCCAGCGCCGCGCCGTTCGCGCCGATGTCGCGCTCCAGCAGTTTCAGGTCGATCTTCGCCGCCGACAGCGTCTGGCCCAGCTGGTCGTGCACCTCGCGCGCCAGCGCGGTGCGCTCGGCTTCGCGCACGGTCTGCAATCGTTCGTACAGCACGTTGAGCTCTTCCTGCGCGGCGCGGCGCTCGGCCTCCACGCGTTTGCGCTCGGTGATGTCCTTGGCGATGACGACGAAGTAGCGCGGCCGCCGGTCCTCGTCCTCGATCATCGACATGAAGTTGTGCACCCAGATCACGGCGCCGTCGGCGCGCCGCGTGCGCGACTCGATCTGGGTCGAGGCGACCACGCCGTCGAGCAAGGCGCGCAGGCGCGCTGCGGTCGGCGGGAAATCCTCGTCCACGGTGACGTCGGCCAGGCTGCGCCCGGCCAGTTCCGGCTCGCTGTAGCCGACCAGCGACTGGTAGGCCGGATTGGCGCGCACGTACACGCCGTTGGTATCGGTGATCGCAATGCCGCCCGGGGCGCGGTCGAACACCGCCGCCAGCAGGCGGTTGGCCTGGCGCAGCTGCTCGGTGCGCAGTTCGACGCGCCGCTCCAGGTCCATCTTCGCGCCGATCAGCATCTGCTCGGCAGACTTGACTTCGGTGATGTCGTTGGCCAGCACCAGCGCGCCGTGCGGCGCCGGGTAGCAGCGCACGTTGATCCAGCGGTTCGACGGACGCAGGAAATATTCGACTGGCGCCGGATGCTTGCCGGCCAGCGCCGCGCGCATCGCCTGTTCCAGCGCGCTGCCGGCCAGGAAAGGCGCGATCTCGAGCAGCGTGCGTCCCATCAGTTCCTGCTTGGGCGCGCCCAGGTCGGTAGCCGCCGCTTCGTTCAGGGCCAGCACGCGCAGGTCGGCGTCGATGCCGATGAAGGTATCGCTGGTCGCTTCGAGCACGCTGGCCAGGTCGTGGCGCACTTCGGCGATCTCGCGCTTGAGGGCCGCTTCCTGCTCGAACGCCGCGCGCCGGATGCGCGCCATGCGCACGTGCGATGCGACCCGCGCCACCAGTTCGCGCCCGCTGAACGGCTTGGCCATGTATTCGTCGGCGCCGGCGGCCAGCGCGTCGAGCCGCGCGTCGGCGCCGGCGCGCGCCGACAGCACGATCACCGACACCGTGCGGATCGCCGGGTCGGCGCGGATCGCGCGCACCAGGTCCAGGCCATCGACGCCCGGCATCATCACGTCCACCAGCACCAGTTCCGGATTGGTGGCGCGCACCGCGGCCAGGCCGCTTGCGGCGTCGCGCGCCGATTCGACGCTGCAGGTGTCCTTGAGCAGGCGCTCGATGTAATGGACGATGTCGGCATTGTCGTCCACCACCACCACGCGTACCGGCTTGTCTCCCGCCGGCGGGCCGAAGGCGTCTGGCTGCGCCGGACGCGCGTCCACCGGTTCGGGCAGGCGCAGCGCGCGCGCGGGTGGCGTGGCGCGCGGCGCCGCCGCATCGGCCACGCGCCAGGGCAGCGTGACGGTAAAAGCGCTGCCCCGCCCCGGCACGCTCGCGACATCGATCCCGCCGCCCGACAGGCGCACCAGTTCGCGCACCAGCGCCAGGCCGATGCCGCTGCCTTCGACGTGCTTGCGCCCGGCGCTGCTGCCGCCGCGGTAGAAGCGCTCGAACACGCGCTCCAGCTCGTCGTGTGCGATGCCGACGCCGGTGTCGCGCACGGTCAGCCGCAGCATGCCGGCGGCGGCCTCCAGTTCGACCGCGATCTCGCCGGACGGCGTGAATTTGTACGCGTTCGACAGCAGGTTCGAGACCACCGTCTCCCACATGTCGCGGTCGACCAGCGCCTCGCCGGCCGGCAGGCGGTTGCGGATGTCCAGGCGCAGCCCGGCGCCTTCGATCGCCGAGCGGAACAGGCTGGCCACCTCCGCGGTCAGGGCGCCGACGTCGACCGGTTCGGGGCGCATCGGCAGCCGGCCCGCCTCGATGCTGGCAAAGTCCATAATGGTGTTGACCAGCTTGTGCAGGCGCTGGGCGTTGCGGTGCGCCAGCTCGATGAATTCGCGCACGCCTGGCGCCAGCGCGGCGTCGGTGTTTTCGAGCAGCTCGGAGAGCGGGCCCAGGATCAGGGTGACCGGCGTGCGCAGTTCGTGGCTGGCGTTGGCGAAGAAGGTCGATTTCGAGCGGTCGAGCTCCGCCGTCGCTTCGCTGCGGCGCCGTTCGGCAGCGATCGCCTCGATGCCGGCGACGGCGGTGCCGACCAGACCGGCGATGGTGTCGATGAAGTGGCGGTACTCCTGGTCGAGCGGCGCGCGCGGGTTGGCGGCGAACAGCAGGAAGCCGTGCGGGGTCGCGTAGCCCGGCACCGTGAACGGCAGGGCGATGATCTCGCGCGGCGGCTCCGGCCAGGCTCCGCATGTGTCGGCCGGCGCGAGCAGCGCGGCTGCGTCGTAGGTCTGCGGTTCGAACGAGCGCGCCAGCGGTGACAGTGGATGCGCGCCCGCGCCGTCGCCGGACCACGGGATGCGCTTGTCGATGCCGGCGCAGCCTTCGTGCAGGCCGGCGCAAAACACCTGCTCGGCGCAGTCGGCGCCCGGCACGGCCAGGTAGAGCGCGCACAGCGGCACGTCGAAGGGATTGTCGGCCAGCGCCGCCCGCACCAGCTCGAGCGTCTGTTCGTCGCCGCGGCGCAGCGCGACCTGGGTGGCCAGGTGGTTCAGGGTGCGCAGGCGCCGCTCGCTGATGAAGCGCCGGCTGGTCTCCATCGTTGCGACGAATACGCCGGCGGCGCGGCCGTCGTCATCAAGGATCGGACTGTACGAGACCGAAAAATAGCATTCCTCCGAAAAGCCGCGGCGCTGCAGGATCAGCTGCCAGTCGTCCATCCGCACCGCGCGGCTGGTGTCCAGCACCGACATCAGCACCGGCCCGAGCGAAGCCCAGGCCTCGGACCAGACGTCGGCCACGCGCCGGCCCAGCGCCTCCGGATGCTTGTCGCCGAAGATCGGCGCGGTGGCGTCGTTGTACACGTACACCAGTTCGCGTCCGACCAGCACGCTGATCTGGAAATCGGAATTGAGGCAGATCCCGACGGCCGAGCGGATGCAGGCCGGCCAGTGCGCCACCGGCCCGATCGGCGTGGCGCTCCAGTCCTTCGCATGGACCGCGCGCACCATCTCCCCTTCCCCCGGAAAGTAGGTGGCAGCCGATCGGGATCCTTGATCATCCATGCAAGCTCGCTCAAAAAGGGTGTGCAAATGTTAACCCAGTGGCAAATTTGGTGGCGCGGCAGTGACATGCGAACAACGCCACCGCGGGTTCGAGCCGGATTCTAGCCAGCCGCGCGGCGTCCGTGCAAGCCGCGCGGCGATGGCAAAATCGCGCCCGCGGCGGCGCCCTTGACCACGCCGCCGGGCCGCCCCGCCCGCACTGAAGGCGCCGGCCAATATTTCCGGCAATCAATTGTGTCGCAGATTTAGCGACAATTGTGTCGCCGAACGAGCGACGCCATGCGCGCGGCGGCGCGACCGCTCTGGGCCTTATAGCGATGCATGAAATACCTGTTAATTTCGCCGCGACCGGTGCGTACTCTTATACAAAAAGCTTGTATCGTATTACTCATACATGTGTGTTCGTACAGGACAGGATCGAAATGGGGCACCCCACCGCAGTGAACCATCCGCAGGCGCGCGTCCGATGACCCCGCCGTCACCAGAGGATGCGCGCACGCTTCACAGCGAGCGCGCCGCGCCGTACTTCGCCGGCTGGGAAGTGGACCTGCCCGCGCGTACGACCTGGTGGTCGCCGCAGGCGCTCGCCCTGCTCGAACTTCCAGCCGGCGCCGCGCCTGGCGTGGACGCAGCCATCGCCATGACCGTCGCGGAATCGCGCGCCGCCATGCGCGATCTGTTCGAGCGCTGCGCGCGCGACGGCGACCCGTGGGACACCACTGTCGAGATGACCACTGCGGGCGGTCGCCGCATCCGCGTGGAGTCGAGCGGCCGCGCCTTGCGCCTGCCTGACGGCCAGATCGTTCGCATCCAGGTCGCATGGCGCGAGGCGGCGCCCCACGCGCACGGCGAAGACGATCCCGCCAGGCTGGTGGCGCGCCTGGCCAAGGCGCTCGACACCATGAGCGAAGCCTTCCTGACGATGGACACCGCGCTGCGCTTCACCTACCTCAATCCGGAAGCCGAGGCCCTGCTGCGCCGCAGCCGCGGCGAGCTGCTTGGCAAGCTGGCGTGGGAAGCCTTCCCCGGCGCGATCGGCGGCCCGTCGTACCGCGAGTACAGCCGCGCGCTGCGCGAACGGCGGGTCACCACGTTCGAGGAATACTACGCGCCGCTGCGCACCTGGTTCGAAGTGCGCTGCTACCCGATCGAAGACGGCCTGGCCGTGTACTTCCACGACATCAACGAGCGCAAGGAGGCGCGGCTGGCGCTGAAGCAGGCGCACCGTGCGCTGCAAATGCTCAGCAGATGCAATCACGTGGTAGCGCACGCCGCGCGCGAGCCCGACCTGATCGCCGAAGTCTGCCGCATCGCCGTCGATGTGGGCGGCTACCGCATGGCATGGGTCGGCTACGCGGAGCACGATGCGGCCAAGTCGATTTCGATCGCCGCGCACGCCGGCCATCCGGACGACGTGGCCTGCCTGCGCCGCCTGCCGCTCGGCTGGTCCGGACAGGACGAGAGCGGACGCGGGCCGGCCGGCGTGGCGATTCGCAGCGGCGATCCGGTGATCGTCGAGGACATGGCGCAGGATTTCCGCTTTGCGCCATCGCTCGCGGCCGAGGCGGTGTGCGGGCACGGCGGCGCCGTCTACCTGCCGCTGAAGAACGGCGGCCGGCCCTTCGGCCTGCTGGTGCTGTACACCGGGGACGTGGCCGAAAGCGACACCGACGAGGCGCGCCTGCTGCAGGAACTGGCCGACAACCTGGCGTTCGGCATCACGGCGGTGCGCATGCGCCAGGAGCAGCAGAAGCTCCAGGCGGCCTTCACCAAGATGGCCGCCAGCGTCTCGACCACCGGCGGCGAGCATTTCTTCGAGCAGCTGGCCGGCACCATGGCCGAAGCGGTCGGCGCCGACGGCGGCGTGATCGCGCGCCTGCTGCCGGGCGAACCGCTGATGGCGCGCTCGGTGATCGCCGTGATCGACGGCGTGCGGGTGCCCGACTTCAAGTACGTGGTGGCCGACGCGCCGTGCCAGATGGCGCTCGAGCGCGAGCACATCTTCATTCCCGATGCGGCCAACGAGCTGTTCCCCGGCTCGCCGCCGGACGCGGTGGGCGCGCGCGCGTACGGCGGCTGGCGCCTGCGCGACTCCAGCGGCAGGCTGCTGGGCATCGCCTTCGTGCTGTTCCGCCGGCCGATCAACCGCTCGGAATTCGTCACCTCCACGCTGCGCATCTTCGCCGCGCGCGCCGCGGCCGAACTGGAGCGCCAGGACGCCGACGCCAGCCTGCGCACCCAGGCCTCGCTGCTCGACAAGGCGCAGGACGCCATCATCGTGCGCGACCTCGACGACCACATCCAGTACTGGAACAAGAGCGCCGAGCGGATGTATGGCTGGACCAGCGAGGAAGTGATGGGCCGCAAAGTGGACATGATGCTGCTCGACGAACCGGAAAAATTCCGCGCAGTGAAAGACATCCTGCTGCAGACCGGCCACTGGAACGGCGAGACCACGCGCATGTGCAAGGACGGCAGCGCGCTGACGGTGCAGGTGGCCCTGAGCCTGATCGCCGGCGACGACGGCAAGCCGGAAGGCATCCTGGCGATCAATACCGACATCACCGCGCGCAAGGCGGCCGAACGCGAGATCGAGCGGCTCGCCTTCTACGATCCGGTCACCAGCCTGCCCAACCGGCTGCTGCTGCTCGACCGCCTGCAGCACGCGCTCACCGTGGCCGCGCGCACCGGCGCGATGGGCGCCCTGCTGTTCATCGACCTCGACCACTTCAAGACCATCAACGACACGCTGGGCCACGAGAAAGGCGACCAACTGCTGCAGCAGGTCGGCCAGCGCCTGCGCGAGTGCGTGTTCGAGATCGACACGGTGGCGCGCTTCGGCGGCGACGAATTCGTAATCCTGCTCGAAAACCTCAGCAAGCAGCCGGCCGAGGCGGCGACCATCGCGCGCCAGGTGTGCGAGCGCATCGCCCGCGCCTGCGCCGAGCCGGTCACCTTCGACGGCTTTGCGCGCCACACCACCGCCAGCATCGGCGTCACCCTGTTCGACAACCGCGCCTCCGCCCCCAGCGAGCTGCTCAAGCAGGCCGACCTGGCGATGTACGAGGTGAAGGCGGCCGGCCGCAACGGCGTGCGCTTCTTCGATCCGGCGATGCAGACGGTGGTCAGCGCGCGCGCCGCGCTCGAGGCCGACCTGCGCGAAGGCCTGCACAACGGCGAATTCCTGCTGCACTACCAGCCGCAGCTCGACCGCGCCGGCGCGGTCACCGGCGCCGAAGCGCTGATCCGCTGGAACAACGCCAGGCGCGGCATGGTCTCGCCGGTGGCCTTCATCCCGATCGCCGAGGAAACCGGCCTGATTTTGCCGCTGGGACGCTGGGTGCTCGAACAGGCCTGCGCGCAGCTGGCGCGCTGGGCCGCCGATCCGCAGCTGCGGCGCCTGACGATTTCGGTCAACGTCAGCGCGCGCCAGCTGCGCCAGCCGCGCTTCGTCGAAGAAGTGTTCGATGTGCTCGAACGCGCCGGCGCCGCGCCGAAAGGGCTGAAGATCGAGATCACCGAAAGCCTGCTGGTCGACGATACCGAAACGACGATCGAGACCATGCACCGCCTGAAGGCGCGCGGCGTGTGCTTCTCGCTCGACGATTTCGGCACCGGCTATTCCTCGCTCAGCTACCTCAAGCGCCTGCCGCTCGACCAGCTCAAGATCGACCGTTCCTTCATCAGCGACGTGATGAGCGACACCAGCGACGCGGCGATCACCCGCACCATTTTCGCGCTGGGCCGCTGCCTCGACCTGGACGTCATCGCCGAAGGCGTCGAGTCCGAGGCGCAGCACCGCTTCCTGATGGAGCAAGGCTGCGACGCCTTCCAGGGCTACCTGTTCAGCCGCCCCGTCCCGGTCGACGAGTTCGAAGCGTTCGTGCGCAAAGCCCCGGGCGCGGCGTCTTGACATCCTCACATCGCGCTTTACTTACAGGCAACAACTCGCTATCCTCGCATTTTCGCTCCAGCTACCAATCGCATACCAGATGATTCGCCGAAACAACGCGTTCCTGCCCTTCCCTCTCACCCTGCTGTCCGCTGCCCTGCTTGCCGCCGTCCCGGCATTGGCCCAGACCACGCCCCCGCCGCCAAAGCCGGTGAGCAAGGAAGCGCCGCCCGCCGAGGGCCCGGTGGCCACCGTCACCGTCGCCGCCAGCCGGCCGTCGAACCAGATCGACCGCCAGGTGTACGACACCAAGTCCGACCTCGGTTCGTCCAACAACTCGGCTGCGGACGCGCTCAACAACATCCCCTCGGTCACCGTGGACCCGGACGGCACGGTGCTGCTGCGCGGCAGCGCCCATGTCCAGATCCTGATCGACGGCAAGCCGTCGGCCATGCTGCAGGGCGATAACCGCGGCCCGACGCTGGCCTCGATGCCGGCCGAGGACATCGAGTCGATCGAGGTGATCAACAATCCCGGCGCGCAGTTCGGCAACGAAGCGGGCGGCGGGCCGATCCTGAACATCATCATGAAGCGCACCCGCAAGCCGGGCGGCCTGGGCTCGTTCAACGCGAACGCCGGCCAGGCCGGCCGCTACAACGCCTCGAGCGGCGGCACCTACAACTCCGGCCGCTTCGGCGTCCAGGGCAGCGCCTACTTCCGCCACGACGGCCGCAACAGCTGGGGCGACGCCGAGCGCCTGCGCATCGTGCCGTCGACGGGCGTGTTCAACCGCAGCCGCCAGTTGTCGGAGTCGAGCGGCCTGACCGACGCCGCCGGCGTCAACAGCACCGTCCATTACAACCTGGGCGACAAGGACACGCTGTCCGCCAGCGCCGGGTATGCGCGCAACTCGAACGGCCTGCACGCCCTCGACCGCTACACCAGCTTCGGCACCGACGACATCGCCGACAGCGACTACCAGCGCACCACGCGCCGCGGCGGCGCCTCGGACAAGTACACCTGGGGCGCGCGGGTCGACCACAAGGGATACCAGCCGGGAGAGGTAATCAAGTTCGACCTGCGCGTGTCGTCGGCCATCAACGCCAGCGAGAATTCGTACGCGAACACGTACGTGCTGCGGCCCGCTGGCGCACGCGACAGTCAGGGCCGCCAGAACAACCGCACCGGCAACCGCATCGCCGATTTCACCACCGACCTGGAGCAGCCGGGCGAGCAAGGCATGCTCAAGGCGGGCTACAAGATCGCCACCAACAAGAGCAGCTTCGACACCCGCTACACGAACATCGACCCGCTGACCCAGGCCGAGAGTCTCAACCTGGTGCGCACCAACGAGTACGAACTCAATGAGACGACGCTGGCGCTGTACGGGTCGTACCAGATGCGGCTGAACGAGCGCTGGGGCGTGCTGGGCGGCCTGCGCGCCGAGTACACCAGCATGGACATCGCGCAGCGCACCAGCGGGTTTGACGCCAGCAACCATTACCTGAACGCGATTCCGAGCGCCTTCGTCAGCTACAAGGCCTCGGAGGACACCAACATCCGCTTCAGCTACGCACACCGGATTCGCCGTCCGGGCGCCGGCGACCTCAATCCCTTCGTGGTGTACCGCGACGAGTTCAATGTCTCGTCGGGCAATCCGGCCCTGAAGCCGAGTCAGACCGATTCGTTCGAACTGGGTTACGAGACCCGCTTCGGCCAGCTCGACGCCAACCTGCGCGGCTACTTCCGCCGCAACAGCGACCTGATCTCCGAGCGCAAGGTATTCATCAGCGATACCGTGCTGCTGACCACGCGCGACAATGCCGGCAGCAACCATGCCGGCGGACTGGAATTCACCCTCAGCGGCAAGCTGCTGCCCACGCTGACCATCAACACCAGCGGCAACCTGGCCTACACCGAGCAGCGCATCGCCACCATCACGCCCGGCGTGTACACGATGCGCAGCGCCGAATCGCTCACGGCGCGGGCGCGCGTGAACTGGACCGTCACGGAGCAGGACAAGCTGCAGGTGGCCGTCACCGCGGTCGGCCGGGCGCTGCTGGGACAAGGCTATCGCCAGCCGTATTCCAACACCTCGGTCAACTACCGGCACGCGATTTCGCCGATGCTCGACGTGGTCTTCAACGTGAACGACCTGTTCAACACCAACCGCATCGAGACCGTCACCGACAACGACATCCTGAAGGAGACCAATGTGCGGCACTACGATGGGCGGCTCATGTATCTCGGGCTGTCGTACCGGTTCGGCGGCGTGACGGGCATGCGGCGCGGGCCGGGCGGCATGGGCCAGGGACCGCGCGGAGGCTGATGCCAGGCGCGCCCCTCACGGGCCGGGATTCGGATTGTCCGGCAACGACGGAATCGCCCGCAGGTACTCGTAGATGGCGTTGAGGTCGCGGTCGGTTTTTTTGCCGAACACTGGCCAGGGCATTACTTGCACGATTTGTCCCGGCGGATCTTTTGGATTATGTCCGGTACGCAGCATCTGAATAAACTCGGCGCGCGTCAATCCCGCGGGCTTTCCGGCGTAGTCGGGGGTGATGTTGGCCGACGTGATGGTCGGACCGAACTGGCGCCCGCCCGACAGGTACTGGTTGGCGTTGATCACCTCGGGCTGACCGAGGAAGGGATCGCCGCCTGGCGCATAGGTGGGATGGCTGTGGCAATCGATGCAGCCGCTGGTATTGACGATGTAGCTGCCAAGGCCGACCAGCGCGCGGTTCTTGCCCATCAGGTTCAGCTTGACGCCGGGCGGGACGATCTCAAATCCGCGCCGGATCTGGCTTTCGTGGCCATTGCCGTCCCAACGGTCGTCGTGCCGGTCGTCGTGGGCCGAGACGGCCAGTGAAAACACTGCAGCGATTGCGCCGGCCAGCACGGACAATGTGCGAAGTGGGGTTAGCTTGTTCATGTTATTGATCCCTTCGAGTCAAACTGTTGACTCTCCTTGGACAGCCCGATGGCGAATAGGTTCGCGCCGCCATCGAAGCTGGTGTGCAGCATGCGCTGTGCGCTGCGCTCAGCGGTGCTGCTCGAGCGCCGGTCGATTCCAGCGGCCCAGGTCGGCGGCAGCCTCGTAGGTGCTCTGCAAGAACTCGAGCAGCATGGCGTCGGGCGATGCGGCCAGCCGCACTTCGTCATACGGCAGTACGAATTCGCCGAACGTCTCCTCGTAGTACGCTTTGTCCGGCCGCACCTTCACATTCTTGAAGCCGGGCGGCGCGGGATAAGCGTAGGCGTAAAACAGCGACATTGGCAGCGCGTCGCTGCCGGGCCAGAAGCCGCTGCTGGACACCTCCTGCGAATATGCCTCACGCGTCACCCAGTCCGGGCAATTCGGCACGCCGCCCGGATGTTCGGGCGCGCTCGCACCGGAGAACCGCGTGACGGCCAGGTCGAAACTGCCCCAGAACAAATGCACCGGGCTGCACTTGCCGATAAAGCGCGCGCGGAATTGCTTCATCACGCGATCGGCCTGCACCAGCAGGCGCCAGTAGCGCCCCGAGTATTCGGGATCATAGGCTGCGTGCGTTTCGTCCTGGGTGAACGGGATCGGGCCCGGCACTTCGTTTGGCGCGCCATGTATCTGGACAGTCAGACCGAGATCGTTCATGTGCGCGAACAACTCACGGTAGAAATCGGCGACCGACCGCGGCCGAAGCTCCAGCGTCCTCGTCATGCCATCGCTGACCCGGATGTGCACGCGGTGATCGATGAAGTCGAATTCGATGTCGAAGCTGCGGTCGTTGTAAGGTATGGCCGAAGTGGTGATGCCGCGCGCCGTCACATAAAAGGTCGCGTGCCAGGAGTGATTCAGCCAGGGCGACTGGCGCAGTCGTATCTTCCCGACGATCTGGCACCACCGGTGCAGTGTCGCACAGGTGTCTTTCCAGTCGTTGTACTGCAATTCGGGCCAGATGGGAGTCATACGACTCATTATAGGAACAACGGCGGCGCATTCAACGTTGATTGAACACCTGTCTCAGGTAAGCCAGGAAAGTCTCGTCGGTGCACATCGTCTTGCCCGGCGAATCGGACAGCTTGGCGACCGGCTGGCCGTTGCAGGACACCAGCTTCATCACGATGTTGAGCGGCTCGATGCCCATGTCGTTGGACAGGTTGGTGCCGATGCCGAAGCCGGTCTGTGTGCGGTCGGCAAAGTGACGGTACAGCGCGAACGCCTTCGGCACGTCGAGCCCGTCGGAAAACACCAGGCGCCGCGTGTGCGCGTCCAGGCGCAGCTTCGCGTAATGGGCCAGCGCCTTCTCGCCCCATTCGACCGGATCGCCCGAGTCGTGGCGCAGGCCGTCGAAGAGCTTGGCGAAATACAGGTCGAAATCGGCCAGGAAGGCGTCCATGCCGACCACGTCGGTGAGCGCCGTGCCCAGGTCGCCCCGGTACTCCTGCACCCAATCTTCCAGCGCGGCCTTCTGGAAGTCGCGCAGGCGCACGCCGAACGACTGGAAGCTTTGCAGGTATTCGTGCGCCATCGTCCCGATCGGCACAAGCTGGTATTTCATCGCGAACCAGACGTTCGAGGTGCCCTTGAAGTATTGCGGCGCCTCGCGCGCCAGGGTTGCGACGACCTCCTCGTGCCAGGCGCCGGAGAAGCGGCGGCGCACGCCGAAGTCGAAGAATTCGAACGGATGGCGGCGCCGGTCCTGTGCGCCCAGCGTGTTGATCAGATCGATCTTCGCTGCCAGGCGCTTGCGGCCCTCGGCCAATGCGGCGGCTTGGTCGAAGCGCCGGAAGTACAGCTCGTTGACGATATACAGCACGTAAATCTCGAAGCCCATCACGTGCACCTGCGGGCCGGCGGCGCGGATCGTCAGGGTGTCGCCTTCCGTATCGACGGTGACGAAGTGGCGCTGGAAGCGGAACACGGTCAGGAAATCCGCAAAGTCACCCTTGATGAATCGAAGGCGGCGCAAATAAGCGACCTCGTCTGGCTGGAACGAAAGGGAGCAGAGGTGATCGAGTTCGCGCTCCACGTCCTGCTTCAGTTCTGCCAGCGGATACGCCGGCTTGTTGCGGCAAGCAAAGACGTATTCTGACTGCGTGGCGGGATGCCGATGCAGCAGCGCCTGCCACATCGTGAACTTGTAGAGGTCGGTTTCGAGCAGACTGTGGACGATTGGCTTCATTTCCCGATTGTATGTCAATCGCTGAAATACGCACGCCACACACCTGGGTCTGCCCCCGCGGGTCAGCCCCCTTCCCTGCTGCACTGCACGATAAATATTTGCGCGAACATCACGCCGGGCTGCTGAACTATTTGTTATCCTTCTGGCGCACATCACCTTACCAAGGGGAAGTAACATGAGCCAGAGTAAGCCTCTGACACTGCACGTTCCGGAGCCCACAGGCCGTCCCGGATGCAAGACCGATTTTTCGTATCTTCACGTCACCGCCGCCGGCGCGGTGCGGCGCCCGCCCATCGACGTGGCGCCGTCCGAAACCAGCGATCTGGCCTCGACCCTGATCCGCGTCCTCGACGACGACGGCAACGCGGTCGGCCCCTGGGCCCCGGAGATCGACAGCGAAACGCTGCGCTTCGGCCTGCGCACGATGATGAAGACCCGCATTTTCGACGCGCGCATGGTCATCGCCCAGCGCCAGAAGAAGATGTCGTTCTATATGACCTCGCTCGGCGAGGAAGCCATCGGCACGGCGCACGCACTGGCGCTGCAGGAAGGCGACATGAACTTCCCCACCTACCGCCAGCAAAGCCTGCTGATGGCCAAGGAGTTCTCGCTGGTCGAGATGATCTGCCAGCTCCTCTCGAACGAGCGCGACCCACTCAAGGGCCGCCAGCTGCCGGTGATGTACTCGGTGCGCCACAAGGGCTTCTTCACCATCTCCGGCAACCTCGCGACCCAGTTCGTCCAGGCGGTCGGCTGGGCGATGGCGTCGGCCATCAAGGGCGACACCAAGATCGCGTCGGCCTGGATCGGCGACGGCGCCACCGCCGAATCGGACTTCAACACCGCCCTCACCTTCGCCCACGTGTACCAGGCGCCGGTGATCCTCAACGTGGTCAACAACCAGTGGGCCATCTCGACCTTCCAGGCGCTGGCCGGCGGCGAGAGCGTCACCTTCGCCGCGCGCGGCGTCGGCAGCGGCATCGCTTCGCTGCGCGTGGACGGCAACGACTTCCTGGCGGTGTACGCGGCCTCGAAATGGGCTGCCGAACGCGCGCGCAGCAACCTGGGACCGACCCTGATCGAATGGGTTACCTACCGCGCCGGCCCGCACTCGACCTCCGACGATCCGTCCAAGTACCGGCCCGCCGACGACTGGTCGCACTTCCCGCTGGGCGATCCGATTGTCCGCCTGCGCCGCCACCTGCAGGCGCGCGGCCTGTGGTCGGACGCCGAGAACGAAGCGACCCAGCAGGCGCTGGAAGCGGAAGTGATCGCGGCGCAGAAAGAGGCCGAGCAGTACGGCACCCTGGCCGACGGCCGCGTGCCGAGCGCCGCATCGATGTTCGAGGACGTCTATAAAGAGATGCCCGAGCACCTGCGCCGCCAACGTCAACAATTGGGAGTGTGAGCGTGAAGCGAGATTCAGACACGAAGACAGTACCGATGACCATGATCCAGGCGCTGCGCTCGGCGATGGACATCATGCTCGAACGCGACAACAATGTCGTCATCTACGGCCAGGACGTGGGCTACTTCGGCGGCGTGTTCCGCTGCACCGACGGCCTGCAGGCCAAATACGGCAAATCGCGCGTGTTCGACGCGCCGATTTCGGAAGGCGGCATCGTCGGCACCGCGGTCGGCATGGCGGCCTACGGCCTTCGCCCGGTCGTCGAGATCCAGTTCGCCGACTATTTCTATCCTGCGTCCGACCAGATCGTGTCGGAAGCGGCGCGCCTGCGCTACCGCTCGGCCGGCGAGTTCACCGCGGCCATGACGATCCGCATGCCTTGCGGCGGCGGCATCTACGGCGGCCAGACTCACAGCCAGAGCCCGGAGGCGATGTTCACACACGTGTGCGGATTGCGCACGGTGATGCCGTCGAACCCGTACGACGCCAAGGGCCTGCTGATCTCCTGCATCGAGAACGACGACCCGGTCATCTTCCTCGAGCCGAAGCGCCTCTACAACGGCCCCTTCGACGGTCATCACGACCAGCCGGTGGTGCCATGGTCGAAGCATCCGATGGGCGAAGTCCCGGAGGGCTACTACACCGTGCCGCTCGATAAGGCATCGGTGTTCCGCGAGGGTTCCGCGCTGACCGTCATCACCTACGGCACCATGGTGTTCGTGGCCGAAGCGGCTGCGCGCGAGACCGGCATCGACGCCGAGATCATCGACCTGCGCAGCATCTGGCCGCTCGACCTCGACACCATCGTCAACTCGGTCAAGAAGACCGGGCGTTGCGTCGTCGTGCATGAAGCTACCCGCACCAGCGGCTTCGGCGCCGAACTGTGCGCGCTGGTGCAGGAGCACTGCTTCTACGAACTGGAAGCGCCGATCGAGCGCGTGACCGGCTGGGACACGCCGTATCCGCACGCGCAGGAATGGGCGTACTTCCCCGGCCCGGATCGCGTCGGGGCGGCCTTCAAACGTGCGATGGGAGCGTAACGATGGGTGTTCATGTCATCAAGATGCCCGATCTGGGCGAAGGCATTGCGGAAGTCGAAGTGGTCGAATGGCGCGTCAAGCCAGGCGATAAGGTGGTCGAGGACCAGGTGCTGGCCGACGTCATGACCGACAAGGCGACCGTTGAGATTCCTTCGCCGGTGCACGGTACCGTGACCACGCTGGGCTGCGAAATCGGCCAGGCGCTGTCGGTGGGCGCCGCGCTGATCACGCTCGAAGTAGAAGGCGAAGGCAATGCGGCCACCATGAAGGCGCCGCCGGCCTCGCGCCAGCAGGCGCCCGCGGCGGCGCCCGCTGCGGCGTCCGCTGCGGCTGCCGCTCCGGCGCCAAAACCGGCGCCCGCGCCTGAACCAGTGGCGAAGGCCGCGCCCGCACCCGCGCCAGTTGCGGCAAAGGTCGTGTCGCTGCGGGCGGAAGGCGAAAAGCCCTTGGCCGCCCCCGCGGTGCGCCAGCGCGCCTGGGACCTCGGCGTTGAACTTCAGTTCGTGCATGGCAGCGGTCCCGCCGGACGCATCACCCACGCCGACCTCGACGCTTTCGTGGCGCGCGGCCCCGCGCGCCCTGCCGGCGGCGGCAATGACGATCGTTATGCGCAGCGCGACGGCGAGCACGCCGTGCCGGTCATCGGCCTGCGTCGCAAGATCGCCGAGAAAATGCAGGACGCCAAGCGCCGCATTCCGCACTTCAGCTACGTCGAGGAAATCGACGTCACCGAAGTCGAAGCGCTGCGCAACCAGCTCAATGCGCGCTGGGGCAAGGAGCGCGGCAAGCTCACGCTGCTGCCGCTGCTGATGCGCGCCGTGGTGCTGGCCGCGCGCCAGTACCCGCAGGTCAATGCCCGCTTCGACGACGAGGCCGGCGTGGTCACCCGCTACGACGCGGTCCACATCGGCATCGCCACGCAAACCGAGCCTGGCCTGATGGTGCCGGTGGTGCGCAATGCCGAAGCACGCGACCCGTGGTCCAGCGCCGCCGAAGTGCTGCGCCTGGCCGAAGCGGCGCGCGCCGGCAAGGCGCTGCGCGAGGAGCTGTCCGGCTCCACCATCACCATCACCAGCCTGGGCGCGCTGGGCGGCATCGTCACCACGCCGGTCATCAATTCGCCGGAAGTGGCCATCGTCGGCGTCAACCGCATGGTCGAACGGCCGATGATCCGGGACGGCCTGGTCGTCGCGCGCAAGATGATGAACCTGTCGTCGTCGTTCGACCACCGCGTCGTCGACGGCATGGTGGCGGCGCAGTTCGTGCAAGCCATCCGGGGCTACCTGGAATGCCCCGCCACCCTGTTCGTGGAGTAAGCGATGCAATCGACACACACTACGCTGCTGGTTATCGGCGGCGGTCCCGGCGGCTACGTCGCGGCGATCCGCGCCGGCCAGCTGGGCATCCCGACCATCCTGGTCGAAGGCGAGCGCCTAGGCGGCACCTGCCTGAACATCGGCTGCATTCCATCGAAGGCGCTGATCCACGCCGCCGAAGAATTCGAGAAGGTACGCCACTACGCCGACGGCTCGCCGCTCGGGATCATCGCCAACGCGCCGCGCATCGACCTGGCGCGCACGGTGCAATGGAAGGACGGCATCGTCAAGCGACTGACCGGCGGCGTCGGCGCGCTGCTGAAGAAGAACGGCGTGCAGGTGGTGAACGGGTGGGCCCGCATCATCGACGGCAAGACCGTCGACGTGCAGCAGGCCGGGGACGCCGAGCCGCTGCGCATCGGCTGCGAACACCTGCTGCTGGCTGCCGGATCGCAGGCGGTCGAGCTGCCCTTCATGCCCTTCGGCGGCCCGGTCATCTCCGCCACCGAAGCGCTGTCCCCGGCCACGCTGCCGGACCGGATGGTGGTGGTCGGCGCCGGCTACATCGGCCTCGAACTGGGCATCGCCTACCGCAAGCTGGGCGCCGAAGTGACCGTGGTCGAATCGATGGACCGCATCCTGCCGGCCTACGATGCCGAGCTGTCGCGCCCTGTCGGCGCTGCGCTCAAGCACCTCGGCATGGACATCCGCCTCGGCACCAGCGTGCTGGGGATGAACGACGCCGGGACCGCGGTCCGGGTCAAGGATGCCGGCGGCGCCGAGTCGGAGCTGGCGGCCGACCGCGTGCTGGTGGCGGTGGGACGGCGTCCGCGAACCGAAGGCTGGGGCCTCGAGAAGCTTCTGCTGGACATGAACGGCCGCGCGGTAAAGATCGACGACCAGTGCCGCACCTCGATGCGCAATGTATGGGCGATCGGCGACCTGGCCGGCGAGCCGATGCTGGCGCACCGCGCGATGGCGCAGGGCGAGATGGTGGCCGACATCATCTCCGGCCGCAAGCGCCACTTCAAGCCGGCGGCGATTCCCGCAGTGTGCTTCACCGATCCCGAGATCGTGGTGGTCGGGATGACGCCGCAGGAAGCCGAGCAGGCGGGCCTGAGCTGCCTGGTCGCGAACTTCCCGTTCGCCGCCAACGGCCGCGCGATGACCATCGAGAGCACCGACGGCTTCGTGCGCGTGGTCGCGCGCAAGGACAATCACCTGATCGTCGGCTGGCAGGCGGTCGGGCGCGGGGTGTCGGAACTGAGCACGGCGTTCTCGCAGTCGATCGAACTGGGCGCCGTACTCGAAGACGTGGCCGGCACGATCCATGCGCACCCTACCCTGGGCGAAGCTGTCCAGGAAGCGGCGCTGCGCGCGCTGGGCCACGCCTTGCATATTTGATTTTAGGACGAATCACAACGATGTTGATGTTATCCCTGCTGCTTGCAGCGGTGGGCGCAATCGCCTTCTACGTCATAAAAAAGCCGGCCACTCGCCGGGAGGAAGAAAAGGATCCGGAACCCGACGAGTACCGCTACACCGAAGCGAAGGCGATCTGGGACAACTACGTCCCCGACTCGGGACAAGCGGACACGGTGCAAGGGGAGCTGATACGAGCAGTCGGCAGGCTCCGCCAGGAAGCGATGCGGAACGGGAATGGCAACTGGGACGAAGGCTTCGAGATGCTGATCGACTACCTCGAAAGGCATCTGACCGACCCCGCGGTGTACCCGGCCGCGACGATCGCGACGAGCAAGGAAACGCTGGCCCGGCTGCGCCAGGAGCAACAGCCCTATCTGGAGTTCGATCTCTACGATCAGCTCGGTGAACGCATCGTCGAATACTTCTCGTTCTACGGGACCAGGCCGCACACGCACAATCCGCTGCTGCTTCGTTAACACATCATATCGGGTGACCCAGGTTGTCGGTCTTGAACGACTGGGTCTTGAACTTGTTCAGGAAGCCGACGAATTTGCCCTGCGTCGTCTCGACGATGGTCGCGCCATCTTGCCAGATGGCGTTTTCGGCGTCGTGGCCGCCGCCCGGCGGATCGCCCTGGTTCTGATGGATGTTGTGAACGCCCATCCCCGTCGAGAATGGTTCCCCGAATACGTAAAAGCGCGCGCTCTGGGCGATGATGCCTTCGAGGTCGGTCAGGGCCTGGATGCCGGTGCCGCTGTTCCAGGGCGGGTTCCATCGCAGGAAGCGAAGCAGCCATGCAATGCAGCTGTTGTAGCGCACATTCCAGAACAGGATCGGCGGGTGCAGCACGCTCGACCTGATGTAGTCCATGGCGCCCGAAGTTGCGGTGGACGGAAGCGCATGCCAGCCGTCGGCCAGCGCCTTGAATGCGGCGAAGTCCTGCGCACGGATATGGACGATCCGCCACTGCACGCCGTCGGGCATGAATTTGGGGTCCACATCGATCGCGCAGTGATACTCGCCCGCCGGCGTGTGGATGATGACGTTGCCGTGGTAGTAGCGGCCAAAATTGTCCGGCGGGTCGCGGAAATAATTCGATTTCGGACCGATCACCAGGCCATAACCATTGGTAAGTCCCATGCGCCTCCCGAAGAGTTCAGCCCACCAGTGATTGACAGCGCCGGCGGCGAGAGGTTGCATCGGCGAGCGATGGATGACGCCGCCGCGCTTAGCGTTTATAGTAGCCGGATGCCCCGCCGGCGAGGCCCGCAAGCAACCAGGCTCGGCAATGCCAGAACCCGCGACGAGTGACCGAATGGACAAACCCTCTGCCAGCATGCCCGACGCGCCCGTGTTCGCCGCCCACATCGACCCGGCCAGTTCGATCATCTATTCGAACATGGAAGACGTCGTGTTCCACCTGGTGGTCGAGGGCGACGGGCGCTACCGCTTCCTGCTGGTCAATCCCGCGTTCCAGAAGGCCACCGGACTGCCGCCCGACCAGGTCGTCGGCAAGCTGGTCGACGAAGTGATTCCCGAGCCTTCGCGCTCGAAAGTGCTGGCGCAATACCGCGACGCGATCCGCAGCCACGCCACCCGTCGCTGGGAGGAAGTGACCGACTACCCGGCCGGGCGCAAGGTCGGCGCGGTGTCGGTGACGCCGGTGTTCGACGGCTTCGGGCGCTGCACCGACCTGATCGGCACAGTGCACGACATCACCGAGCTGAAGCGGCGCGAGCAGCAACTGTCCGACGCCAACGCCGAATTGCAGCGCAGCCACGAATTGCTCACCAAGCTGGCCCAGCAGGTGCCGGGCGCCCTGTTCGAACTGGTGATGCAGCCCAATGGCCAATTGCATTGCAGGTACATCAGCGCGATGGCGCAGGAGCTGTTTGCCTTGTCGCCCGACCAGATCCGCGCCGACTGCACGCAGATGCTCGCGCACGCCACCCCGCGCGACCGCGCCCGGGTGCGCCGCGCACTGCGCCATTCGGCCGACACCCTGACGCCCTGGCGCATCGAGTTTCCGATCGAGCTGCCCGGCCAAGGCGTCCGCTGGCGCGAGTTCAACGCGAAGCCCACCCGCGACGCCGACGGTTCGACGGTCTGGCACGGCTTCATCCACGACATCAGCGAGCGCAAGCAGAACGAGCGCACCATCCGCGAATTCAACGAAGCGCTCGAGCGCCGCGCCAACTACGACTCCCTGACCGGCCTGCCGAACCGGATGCTGTTTCGCGACCGGCTGGAGCAGGCCATCGAGCATGCCCGCGGCGGCGCCAGCGCCATGGCGGTGCTGTTCATCGACCTGGACCGCTTCAAGCAGGTCAACGACCTGCTCGGCCACGCTGTGGGCGACGCGCTGCTGGTGCAGGCGGCGCGCCGCATCGAGCAATGCGTGGCGCCGGGCGACACGGTGGCGCGCCTGGGCGGCGACGAGTTCATCGTGATCCTCACCGAATCGGCCGAACTGGCGCACATCGAGCGCACCGCCCAGCGCATCATCGACAAGCTGGCGCGGCCCTTCAAGCTCGACGAGGAATCGGCCTTCGTGTCGGCCAGCGTCGGCATCGCGCTGTATCCGGACGACGCGACGCAGCCGGAGGCGCTGATGCGCAGCGCCGACCAGGCGATGTACCGCGCCAAGGCGTCGGGCCGCAACCAGCTCAGCTTCTTCGAGCCGGCCATGCAGGAAGCGGCGATGCGGCGCATGGTGCTCGGGGTCGCGCTGCGCCAGGCGGTGCCGCGCCACGAGCTGGAACTGCACTTCCAGCCGGTGATGGACCTGGCCGGCGGCCGCATTGCGAAAGCCGAGGCGCTGCTGCGCTGGCGCCGTCCCGGCTTCCCGCTCGCCATGCCCGGCGAGTTCATCGACATCGCCGAGGAAACCGGCCTGATTCACGCTATCGGCAACTGGGTCTTCACTGAAGCGGTGAACTGGGCCAAGCGCTGGAGCGGGATGCTGGGCCGGCCGTTCCAGATCAGCATCAACAAGTCGCCGATCCAGTTCCAGGGCAGCGTTCACACGATGAACTGGATCGACCACTTGCGCAGCCTGGACATGCCGGCGAACAGCATCTCGGTGGAGATCACCGAAGGCGTGCTGCTGAACCTGTCCGGCGATGTGCTCGACAAGCTGCACGAACTGCACTCGGGCGGCATCGAAGTGTCGATCGACGACTTCGGCACCGGTTATTCGTCGATGTCCTACCTCAAGCGCCTGGAGATCGACTACCTGAAGATCGACCGCTCCTTCATCGCCGGCATGCTGCGCGAGCCCACCAGCCGCACCATCACCGAGACCATCATCGTGATGGCCCACAAGCTGGGCCTGAAGGTGATTGCGGAAGGGGTCGAGACCGACGCCCAGCGCGACTGGCTAAGGCGCAAGAAGTGCGACTATGCGCAGGGCTTCCTGTTCGCCCAGCCGATGCCGGCCCAGGAGTTCGAGCGGCTGCTGCTCGGGCAGCCGCCCGCTTCAGGCTGATTTCGCGGCCGCGCGCGAGGCCAGGCGCTCGGACAGGCGCGTGCGCGCCGGCGCCAGCATCGACCACACCAGCCCGAGCACCGCCAGCGTCATGATGGTGCCCACCAGGCCATTGCTCCAGAAGATATCGAGCCCGCCGCGCGAGGCCAGCATACTCTGGCGGAACGCGTCCTCGGCGCGGTCGCCCAGCACCAGCGCCAGCACCAGCGGCGCCAGCGGATAGTCGAGCTTCTTGAACACGTAGCCGACAATGCCGAAGGCCAGCATCAGCCAGATGTCGAATTCGGCGTTGTGCACGGTGAAGGCGCCGATCGCGCACACCACCAGGATCACCGGCGCGATGATCGAGAACGGGATGCGCAGGATCGCGGCGAACAGCGGCACCGAGGCCAGCACGATGATCAGGCCCGAGATATTCCCGAGGTACATGCTGGCGATCAGTCCCCAGACGAAGTCCTTCTGCTCGACGAACAGCAGCGGCCCTGGTTGCAGGCCCCAGATCATCAGGCCGCCCAGCAGCACGGCCGCGGTGGCCGACCCGGGAATGCCCAGCGCCAGCATCGGCAGCAAGGCGCTGGTGCCGGCCGCGTGCGCCGCCGTTTCGGGCGCCAGCACGCCTTCCACATTGCCCTTGCCGAAGCTGCTCGGGTCCTTCGACAGGTTCTTGGCCACGCCGTAGCCCATGAACGACGCCGCCGTCGCGCCGCCCGGCGTGATGCCGAGCCAGCAGCCGATCGCCGACGAACGCAGCAAGGTGGCGAAGTGGCGCGGCATCGCCTTCCACGTCTTGAGCACCACCTTCAGGTCGATCGCGCCGTTCTTGCCGCGGAAGGCCAGGCCCTCTTCGATCGTCATCAGGATTTCGCTGATCCCGAACAGGCCGATCACGGCGACCAGGAAGTCGAAGCCGCGCAGCAGCACCGGCATGCCGAAGGTCATGCGCAGCGAACCGGAGATGGTGTCCAGGCCCACCGCCGCCAGCACGAAACCCACGCACATCGCCACGACGATCTTCGCCTTCGGCTCCTTGCCCATGCCGATAAAGCTGCAGAAGGTCAGGAAGTACACGGCGAAGAATTCGGGCGGCCCGAATCGCAGCGCGAACTTGGCCACCAGCGGCGCGAGGAAGGTAATCATCAGCACGCCGACCAGGGCGCCGATGAACGAGCCGGTGAAGGCGCTGGTCAGGGCCTCCCCTGCGCGCCCGTTCTGCGCCATCGGGTAGCCGTCGAAGGTGGTGGCGACCGACCAGGCTTCGCCCGGTATGTTGAACAGGATCGAGGTGATCGCCCCGCCGAACAGCGCGCCCCAGTAGATACACGAGAGCAGGATGATCGCCGAAGTCGGATTCATCGTGAACGTCAGCGGCAGCAGGATCGCCACGCCGTTCGGGCCGCCCAGGCCGGGCAGCACGCCCACCACGATGCCAAGCAGGATACCGACGATCATCAGCCCGGTGTTCTGCCACGACAGCACGATCGAAAAACCGTGCATCAATGCGTTGAAGTCATCCATGCGCCTACCCCGTCAAAAACCCAGCAAATGTTCCAGCGGCCCTTTCGGCAGCGGCACCTTGAACGCGATTTCGAACACCCAGAACATCACGACGTTGATGGCCAGGCCGATTCCCGCCGATTTCCACCAGCTGAATTTGCCCACCAGCGCCATGAAAATCCCGATGAACAGCGCCGAGGCGACGTAGATGCCGGTGAACTTGATCGCCGCGATATACACCACCAGCGGCAGCAGCACGGTGGCCACCAGTTTCAGCTGGCCGCGCTCGACGAAGGCCGAGCGGTCGTTCTTGCGCAAGGCCTGCCAGATCACCACCAGGCTGGCGGCAAAGATCGCAATCCCCATCCGCATCGGGAAATAGCCGGCTTGCGGACCGTCTTCGGCCCAGCCGGCGCCCAGCTTGTAGTTGCTGACGATCGCCAGCAGCCCGAACGCCGCCACCACCGCCCCCACCGTCAGTTCGGCGGTGCGCTTGGTGACGGCGATGTCCGCGCCTTCCAGGTTTTCCGCGCTCATGTTATTGCGCCAGGAAGCCCGCGGCCTTCATGATTTCGCGGTGCGCCTGCTCGTCCTTGCCCATGTAGGCGCGCAGTTCGTCGCCCACCATGACGGTGGACTTGAGCGCATTCTTCTCGACGTAGGCCTTCCACTCCGGCGTCGCCACCACTTTCTGCAGAAGCTCCGTGTAGTACTTCGTCACCTCGGCCGGCACCTTTCCCGGCAACATGAACACGCGCAGCATCTGGTACTGCACGTCCAGGCCCTTCTCCTTGCAGGTCGGGACGTCGGCCCAGCTCTGGGTCTCGGTGACTTTCTCCTTGAACGAACTGCGCTGGTCGGCGAACAGGCACAGCGCGCGGTGCTGGCCGGCGCGCCACTGCGCGATCGACTCGGACGGGTTGTTGGTGTTCGAATCGATATGCTTGCCCGACAGCTGGGTGGCCGCCTCGCCGCCGCCCTTGTACGGAATGTAGATGAACTTCACGCCCGCCTTCTTCTCGACCATCGCGGTGATGATGTGGTCCTCGCGTTTCGAGCTGGTGCCGCCCATCTTGTACTTGGCCGGCTCCTTCTTCACCGCGGCGAGGTAGTCCGCCGGCGTCTTGAACGGCGTGTCGCTGTTCACCCAGAGGATGAACTCGTCCTGCGCCACCATCGCCACCGGCGTCAGGTCGCGCCAGTTGAACGGCAGGCCGGTCGCCAGCGGCACCGTGTACAGGCCGGACGAAGAGACCACCATCCGGTGCGCGTCGCCCGGCGTGTTCTGAATGTCGAGCAGTCCTTCCGCGCCGCTGGCGCCGGCCTTGTTCTGCACCACGATCGGCTGCTTCATCAGGTTGTGCTTGGCGATGATGCCCTGGATCGAGCGCGCCATCTGGTCGGTGGCGCCGCCCGCGCTGAACGGCACGATGAATTCGACCGGCTTGGTCGGCTCCCACGCGAAGGCCACGGCGGCGTGACACATGCCGATGGCTAAACCTGCGATCGCGAGCGAATGCTTGAAGGTGAGGCTGTACATGGTCTGTCTCCTGTTCGGCTTGTGCCGTTTTATTAGGTGGTGCAACCCGCTTGTCGTACCTGCGAAGGCAGGTACCTACACTGAATTTGCTCAGCATGGGTACCTGCCTCCGCAGGTACGACGATCTAAAACTTCAATCCAATTTATTAGCTAAAGCCGACTCCTGCAGCGAGCGCATCGCCGCCGCCACCCCGCCGGCCAGGTGCGGCACGCCCGCCAGCACCATGCCCATCTCGACGCCGGCCAGGGTGCCCATCAGGGTCAGGTCGTTGAAGTCGCCCAGGTGGCCAATGCGAAATACCCAGCCACTGAGCTTGCTCAGGCCCTGGCCGAGCGACATGTTGAAATTGGCGAGGATGACCTTGCGCAGCGCGTCGGCGTTGCAGCGTTCACCGTCGGCGCCGCGGGGCATGACCACCGCGGTCAGCGCGTCGCTGTATTCGTCCGGGTTCTGGCACAGGATCTCCAGGCCCCAGGCACGCACGCACTCGCGGGTCGCCTCGGCATGGCGCTTGTGGCGCGCGAACACGTTCTGCAAGCCTTCTTCGAGCAGCATGTCGCACGCTTCCGACAATCCATACAGCAGGTTGGTGGCCGGGGTGTAAGGCCAGAAGCCGTTCTTGTTCGCTTCGATGATCTCTTCCCAGCCCCAGAACGCGCGCGGCAGCCTGGCAGTGCGCGAGGCGGCAATCGCCTTTTGCGAGACGGCGTTGAACGACAGGCCGGGCGGCAGCATCAGCCCTTTCTGCGAGCCCGAGACAGTGACGTCGACACCCCACTCGTCGTGCCGGTAATCGATCGACCCCAGCGAGGAAATCGTATCGACCAGCAGCAGCGCGGGATGGCCGGCGCGGTCGATCGCGCGTCGCACGGCCGCGATGTCGGAAGTGACGCCGGTGGAAGTCTCGTTGTGTACCACGCACACCGCCTTTATCTGGTGGCCGGCATCGTCGAGCAGGCGCGCATGTACCCTGTCGGCATCGACGCCGCTGCGCCAGTCGTCGCCGATGAATTCGGGCTTGAGGCCGAGCTTCTCGGCCATCTTATTCCACAACGAAGCGAAGTGGCCGGTCTCATACATCAGCACCGTGTCGCCGGGCGACAGCGTGTTCACCAGCGCGGCCTCCCAGGCGCCAGTGCCCGATGCGGGATAAATGACGACGGGTTGGACGGTCTGGAAGATCTGGCCGATCTGGCCGAGGATCTTGCGGCCCAGCTGCTGAAACTCCGGGCCGCGATGGTCGATGGTCGGATAGTCCATCGCGCGCAGGATACGGTCGGGGACATTGGTCGGACCCGGAATCTGCAGGAAATGGCGGCCGGACGGATGGGAATTCAACTTCAGCATGGCGACTCCAGAGAGGGCGAACAGCTTCGAAATAATTCAACCAACAACGACTTTTTTGCATACAATATACTTAAATACATTCAAGTCAAGCAATTTTTGCAGACGCCGCAATGCATAAGAAAAACTAAGTCATTGATTTTCTTGATATTCCTTATTAATAGCCTAAAATATAATAAGAATCACATCATATGCAAATGGACGTGAACAGCGCAGAGCAGAACCTACCGCCGGTCCCCATCGACCGCCAGGGCCTGGCGTCCGCGGTGACGGCGCGCCTGCGCGACATGATCACCGAAGGCACGCTGGCGCCCGGCACGCGTTTGAACGAACGCGTGCTGTGCGAGCAGCTGATGGTCTCGCGCACCCCGCTGCGCGAAGCGTTCAAGGTGCTGGCCGGCGAAGGCCTGGTCGAACTCTTGCCCAACCGCGGCGCCGCCGTGGCCGAACTGTCGGTCGACGATATCGCGCAGACGTTCGAAGTGATGGGCGCGCTCGAGGGCCTCTCGGGTCAACTGGCGTGCGAACGCATCACCGAAGCGGAAGTCACCGAGATCCGCGCGCTGCATTACGAGATGCTGGCGGCGCATGCGCGGCGCGACCTGGCTGCGTACTACAAGATCAATCACGTCATCCACGACCGCATCAACGCCGCCGCCGGCAACGCGGTGCTGACCAACACCTACCAGCAGATGAACGCGCGTATCCAGAACCTGCGCTTCCGCTCGAACTTCAACCAGGACAAGTGGGATGCCGCAATGAAGGAGCACGGCGCCATGCTCGATGCGCTGGACCGGCGCGACGGCGCCGCCTTGCGCGCGATCCTGGAACACCACCTCCAAACCAAGCGCGACACGGTCCTCGCCGACCTGCGCCCAGCCAAGGCACTGCCCTAGCCCATGAACGCACCCGCCCCCGCCCAGGTCCAGTTGAGCGATGCACTCGCCTCCCGCATGAATGCGCAAGACCTGGCGCGGCGGCTGCGCGCCGAGACCGGCGGCGAGGTGCTGTTCGACGCGGCCTCGCGCGGACGCTATTCGACCGACGCCTCGATCTACCAGGTCGATCCGGTCGGCGTATTCGTGCCGCGCACCGAGGAAGACGTGGCGCGCGCGATCGCCATTGCGCGCGAGCTGCGCGTGCCGATCCTGCCGCGCGGCGCCGGCACCAGCCAGTGCGGCCAGACCGTCGGCGCGGCGCTGGTCATCGATAACAGCAAATACCTGAACCAGGTTACCGCTTTCGACCCGCAGGCGATGACGGTGACGGTGCAGCCCGGGATGGTCCTCGACCACCTGAACGCCTGGCTCAAGCCGCACGGCCTGTGGTTCCCGGTAGACGTCAGCACCGCCGCCCAGTGCACCATCGGCGGCATGGCCGGCAACAACTCCTGCGGCTCGCGCTCGATCGCCTACGGGAACATGGTGCATAACGTCGCCGCCATCGACGCCATCCTGTCCGACGGCACCGAGGCCCGCTTCGCCGACGAGCGCGCAATGGCCGATGCGCCGGAGCGCGTGCGCACATTGATGGCCGGCCTGCGCGCCATCGCCGCGCGCGAGCATGACGAAATCGCGCGCATGGTGCCGAAAGTGATGCGCCGCGTCGGCGGCTACAACATCGACATCTGGCATCCGCAAAGCGAGCGGCCGTACACCGCTGACGGCAGCGTCAACCTGGCGCACCTGCTCGTGGGGAGCGAAGGCACGCTGGCCACCACGCGCCGCATCACGCTGAAGCTGCAGCCGCTGCCGAAGCACAAGACCCTCGGCGTCGTCAACTTCCCGACCTTCCACCAGGCGATGGACATGACGCGCCACATCGTTACGCTCGGGCCGTGCGCGGTGGAGCTGGTCGACCGCACGATGATCGACCTCGCGCGCGGCAATCCGGCGTTCCGCCCGGTGATCGACAAGGCGCTGACCGGCGAGCCCGAGGCGATCCTGCTGGTGGAATTTGCCGGCGAATCGCGCGACACGCAGCTGGCCAGTCTGCGCCGGCTGGTGGAGCTGATGGCCCACCTCGGCCTGCCCGGCAGCGTGGTCGAGATGACCGACGCCGGCGCGCAGAAGGCGCTGTGGGAAGTACGCAAGGCCGGCCTGAACATCATGATGAGCATGCGCGGCGACGGCAAGCCGGTGTCCTTCATCGAAGACTGCGCGGTGCCGCTGGAGCACCTGGCTGAATACACCAGCCGCCTGACCGAAGTGTTCGAACGCCACGGCACACGCGGCACATGGTATGCCCACGCCTCGGTCGGCACGCTGCACGTGCGGCCGATTCTCGACATGCGCCGCGGCGGCGCCCACAAGATGCGCGCCATCGCGGAAGAAGCCGGCGCACTGGTGCGCCAGTACAAGGGCGCGTTCTCCGGCGAGCATGGGGACGGACTGGTGCGCAGCGAATGGGTGGCGTGGCAGTTCGGCCCGCGCCTGGTGCGCGCCTTCGAAGAGATCAAGGACCTGTTCGACCCGGCCGGCCTGATGAATCCGGGGAAGATCGTGCGGACCACGCGCATGGACGACAGCTCCCTGTTCCGCTACAAGCCCGGCTACGCGCCGATGGCCATCGAGCCGGCGCTGGACTGGTCGGCCTGGAATGTGCAGGCCGACCCGGTGTCGGAACAGGTGTCGGCGCCCGGCAGCGGCGGCGACCCCGCCGGCGGCTTCGCCAAGGCGGTCGACATGTGCAACAACAACGGCCACTGCCGCAAGTTCGACGCCGGCACAATGTGTCCCAGCTACCGCGTAACCAGGGACGAGCGGCACCTCACGCGCGGCCGCGCCAACACCCTGCGCCTCGCCTTGTCGGGCCAGCTCGGGCCGGACGGAATCACATCGGAAGCGCTGCGTGACACGCTCGACCTGTGCGTCGGCTGCAAGGGCTGCAAGCGCGATTGCCCGACCGGTGTGGACATGGCGCGCATGAAGACCGAATTCCTGTACCACTGGCAGAAGAAGCACGGCCTGAGTTTGAAGGAGCGGCTGATCGCCAGCCTGCCGCGCTGGGCGCCGCTGGCGGCGCGCATGCCGTGGCTGGCCAACCTGCGCGACACCCTGCCCGGCGCCGCGCGCCTGTCCGAAAAGCTGCTGGGACTTTCCGCGCGCCGCACCCTGCCGGCCTGGCGCGCCGATATCTTCGATACCGTCGGCGTCGCGCCGGAGCAAGCCGACGTGGTGCTGTTTGCCGACACCTTCAACCGCTACTTCGAATCGGAGAATGCGCACGCGGCCGTTCAAGTATTGGAGGCGGCTGGTTACAAGGTCCACGTCGCACGCCCGGTTGGCGACGACACGAGACCGCTGTGCTGCGGCCGCACCTACCTCGCCAGCGGCATGGTCGACGAAGCGAAGGCCGAAGCGCGCCGCGTGATCGAAGCGATGCGCCCGTTCGTCGCGCGCGGCGTGCCGATTATCGGGCTTGAGCCTTCCTGCCTGCTGACCCTGCGCGACGAATTCCTCGTCATGGGCCTGGGCCCGGATGCCGATGCACTGGGCGCGCAGGCCTTCCTGTTCGAGGAATTTCTCGCGCGCGAGCATGGCGCCGGGCGCCTGAAGCTTGCGCTCAAGGCGCTGCCGGCCACGCAGGCGCTGCTGCATGGGCACTGCCACCAGAAAGCGTTCGACGCGGTTCGGCCGGTGCAGGCCGTGCTGGGGCTGATTCCCGGCCTGAAAGTGGACCTGATCGAATCGAGCTGCTGCGGCATGGCCGGCAGTTTCGGCTACGACGCACCGCATTACGACATATCGATGCAAATGGCCGAAGCGGCGCTGCTGCCGGCGATCCGCGCGGCGTCGGCCGACACGCTGCTGGTGGCCGACGGCACCAGCTGCCGGCACCAGATCGCCGATGGCGCCCAGCGAGAAGCCATTCACGTGGCGCGCGTCTTGCAGCAAGCGTTGGTGTGACAAATGGGGTCAGGTCCCCCGGACCTGACCCCGCCTTTGAACGGAGCGACGAAATGAGCGACAACAATGGCAAGGTCCATCTCACCATCATTGACGGGATCGCCGCGATCCTGATCGACCGCCCCGCGGCTCGCAACGCGATGACCTGGGCGATGTACGAACAGCTAGGCGCTATCTGCGACCAGCTCGCGGCCGATCCCGCTGTCAAGGTAGCGACGATCCGCGGCGCCGGCGGGGAGGCGTTTGTCGCAGGCACCGATATCGAACAGTTCCGCGACTTCCGCACCGCGGACGACGGCGTCGCCTATGAAAAAGAGATCGATCGGCGCATCGGCCAGATCGAGCGCCTGCCCATGCCGACCATCGCCATCGTCGAAGGTTGGGTGATCGGCGGCGGCCTGGCCATCAGCGCGGCCTGCGACTTCCGCATCGCCACGCCGTCCGCGTCGTTCGGCGTGCCGATCGCGCGCACGCTCGGCAACTGCCTGTCGATGTCGAATACCGCGCGGGTGGTCGCCGCATTCGGCGTTCCTCGCGCCAAGCGCATGCTGATGCTGGCCGAGACCATCGGCGCCGAAGAAGCGAAGGCCTGCTCGTTCGTCACCGAGATCGCCGAGCCTTCCGAGCTCGACGCCGCCGCCGCGCGCATGTGCAAGCGCCTGGCCGGTCACGCCCCGCTGACGATGCGGGTCTCGAAGGAAGCGATCTGCCGGCTGTCCAGCGAAGGCCTGCCGCACGGCGAGGACCTGATCCGAACCGCCTACGGCAGCCGCGACTTCCGCACCGGCGTGGAAGCCTTTCTCGCCAAGACGCGTCCCGAATGGAGTGGAACATGAAACAGCACCCCGGTCCGCTCGCCGGCATGCGCGTACTCGAACTGGCGCAGATCATGGCCGGCCCCACCTGCGGGATGATGCTGGCCGATATGGGCGCCGACGTCGTCAAGGTCGAGAAACTCCCCGGCGGCGACGATGCGCGCGCCTACCGCGAACCGCGCGTCAACGGCGTCTCGGCGCCGTTCCTGATCCTGAACCGCAACAAGCGCGGCATCGCGCTGAACCTGAAGACCGAACAAGGGCGGCAGATCCTGCTGCGCATGGTGAAGGATGCCGATGTCCTCACCGAAAACTACCGGCGCGGCACGCTCGAAAAGCTGGGACTCGGCTACGACGTGCTATCCGCGGTCAATCCGGGGCTCATCTACTGCGCGGTATCCGGCTATGGCCGCGACGGGCCGATGGGCGACAAGCCGGGTTTCGACCTGATCGCACAGGGCTTTTCGGGATTGATGTCGGTCACCGGCGAACCGGGTCGGCCGCCGGCCAAGACCGGCAACTCGATCGCCGACATCAACGCCGGCATCCTGGCGGTGGCGGGCATCACGGCGGCGTACGTGCACAAGCTGAAGACCGGCGAAGGCCAGGTGGTCGACACATCGCTGATCGAGGCGGCGATCCAACAGACCTACTGGCAGGCGGCGATTTATTTCGCCACCGGCGAGTCGCCGGGGCCGACCGGCTCGGCGCATCTGCTCACCGCGCCCTACCAGGCGTTCCAGGCCAGCGACGGCTGGGTCAATATCGGCGGCGCCAACCAGGGCAACTGGGAGCGGATCGCACACGCTCTGGGTCATCCGAAGTGGCTCGACGACCCGCGCTACGCCACTAATTCGGCGCGCATGGAAAACATGAGCGCGCTGGTGGCGGCGATGAACGAGGTCGTTGTGACCCGCACCAAGGCCGATTGGATCGCAGTGTTCGATGCGGCGGGCGTGCCGGTCGGGCCGGTGCACACGATCGGCGAGGCGCTGTCGCACCCGCAAACGCTGGCGCGTGGAATGGTGGTCGAACAGATGCACCCGCAGGCCGGGCCGGTCAAATCACTGGGCTGCCCCATCCACTTTTCGAAGACACCCACCCGCATCGACCGTCCCGCGCCGATGCTGGGCGAGCATACCCGCGAACTGCTGCGCGAGTATGGGTACAGCGACGCGGAGATCGACCGTTTTGTGACCGATGGCGTGATCGAAGAGGCGGCTGCGTAACACCAGATGGGGTCAGGTCCGCGGGACCAGACCCCGGGTATTCGGTACTACTTGTTCTTGTGGCTTTGACGGCCTGCCGCGACGTGCTGCGCATGGGTGCCGCCCTGGCCGCCCGAATGCGAACCGCTGCCTTTCGAACCCGATTGCTGGCTGTCCGTACGGTGGCTGGCGGTCTTGGTTTCGCCGTGTTCGGCGCGCTGCTTGTTGACGATCCGCGCCGCGACTTCTTCCTCGCGGCCCTTGTAGCGCCCTTCTTCCTTCATTTTTGCCTTGATTTCCTTGTATTCGCGCTCGCGTTTCGGGCTGGCTCCGGTGGGCATGGCATCCTCCGTGGTGATAAATTCGAAATCACAGCGTAGTCGTGCAAAACAGCGCGGTAAGTGCGCTGTCCCACATTGAAGGCGAAAAAAATGGGGTCAGGTCCGCAGGACCAGACCCCAGGCTAGCGACCGGCGCAGGTCGGTATCCGATCCTGCGAACCCGCCCCAGCTTTGCCTCAATCCCCGACGATACGCGCCATGTCGAGGCCCTTGCCCGCGACAAGCATCGTGACCATTTCCGGTTCCGGCACCGGCCGGCTGAAGTAGTAGCCCTGCATTTCGTCGCAGCCTTCGGACGCCAGCAGGCGCAGCTGGGCTTCGGTTTCGACGCCCTCGGCAACGGCGCGCAGGCCCAGGCTGTGCGCCAGCCGGATCACCGCGGTGACGATGGCGCCGTCTTCCGGCACCACGGTCAGGCCGCGCGTGAACGCCTGGTCGATTTTCAGCTTGTCGACCGGGAAGCGCTTCAGGTAGCTCAGGTTCGAGTAGCCGGTGCCGAAATCGTCGATCGACAAAGTGATGCCGATCGCTTTGAGGCGGTTCATCAGCGCGATCGACGCTTCCGGGTCTTCCATCGACAAGCCTTCGGTCAGCTCGAGGCTGAGCCAGCGCGGCTCGATGCCGTAGCGCTCCAGTGTTGCGCGCACCAGCTGGTCCAGGTCCTGGTTGGCGAACTGCGACGCGGCCACGTTGATCGCCAGCGGCACCAGCGGCACGCCGCCGTCCTGCCAGCGGCGCAGCGTGGCGCAGGCCTGGTCGAGCACCCACTGCCCGATGGCCACGATCAGGTTGCTCTCTTCGGCGACCGGGACGAACTGCATCGGCGGCACCAGGCCAAGTTCCGGCGACTGCCAGCGCAGCAGCGCCTCCATCCCGGTCACATGGCCGCTGCGCAAATCGACCTGCGGCTGGAAGTGCAGCACGAACTCGTTGCGCTGCAGCGCGCGGTGCAGGCCCTGCTCGAGCGCGACGCGCGCGTCGAGGCGCTGCTGCATCTCCTCGGTGAAGAACTGGAAGCCATTGCGGCCGCTTTCCTTGGCGCGGTACATCGCAATGTCGGCCTGGCGCAGCAGGGTTTCGGCGTCGCCGCCGTCGTCCGGATAGGTGCTGATGCCGATGCTGCCCGTAACCACGTGCTCCTGCCCCGCCAGCGGGACCGGCACGCCGAGGCGGCGGCCGATGCGCTCGGCGATCGCCGCCGGCATCTGCGGCCCGAGCGGATAGTCGAGCAGCAGCACGAACTCGTCGCCGCCGAGGCGCGCGACGGTGTCGGAGTCGCGCACGCACAGCGTCAGCTGCGCCGCGACGATGCGCAGCAGTTCGTCGCCGGCGCTGTGGCCCAGCGTGTCGTTGACGCCCTTGAACTTGTCGAGATCGACGAACATCACCGCCAGCCGTGTGCCGTGCCTTTCGGCGCGCCGGATCGCGAGCGTGAGGCGGTCGAGGAACAGCGCGCGGTTAGGCAGGCCGGTCAGCAGGTCGTGCGTGGCCTGGTGTTCGATCGCGCGCTCGTGCTCGCGCCGCTCGGTGATGTCGTGGGCGACGTTCATGATCGAATCGGCGTCGTGGAAGCGGATCGCGCAGCCGAAAAATTCGACTTCGACCCGCGCGCCATCGAGGCGCTCGACCTCCAGCGCGCAACGCGGCTGGCGCTGCGCGGCGGCGATGTCGTCGTAGGTGCCTTCGCGCATGCGGTCGCGGAATTTGGCCGGCACCAGCGACAGCGCTTCGACGCCGAGCAGCTGCGCCGCCTCCGCCGCGCCAAACAGCGCGCAGGCCGCCGGGTTGGCGAACACCACCCTGCCGCCGCTGTGGATCCAGATCGCGTCGGGCATCAGTTCGACCAGCGTGCGGTAGCGCCCCTCGCTTTCCTCGAGGTTGGCGTTGAGCGAGCGCAGGTTCAGGTTGATGTCGTACAGCTCGCGGCTCTTTTGTTCGAGCAGCGACTCGGCTTCCTTGCGCGCGGCGCGCTCGCGAATCAGGCTGCGCGAGGCGACCGTGCTTGGCACTTCTGCTTGCATCGATTATCCGCGGACCAGGTGAAAATCCGCGCGATGACTGGCGTCGACCTTTCCGAGGTCGATACGGGTGACGGCGATCGGTTCGCCGAAATGCTTGACGCAGCCGGCGATCAGCCCCTCGGCCAGGTCGGCAAAGCCGCGCGGGGAGCTGTAGCGCACCACCAGTTCGTTGGCGGAGAGGCGCTCGCACTCGAGCTTCGGCAGTTCGGCGTCCGGATACAGCTTGCGCACTTCGACGTGGATCACGCCGTCCACGCCCGACAGGAATTCGAATGCGTTGGACCCTTGGCCGAACAAGACCGGATAGGAGACGGAAAAGCGCTGGAACAGCTGTTCACCGAACATGAACACCAGTTGCGACGTGTTCAGGCCGGTCGCATTCGACAAGGCCGTGACAAGGCGCACCAGTTCCGCGTGGTCATACGTTCCAACCGAGGTGTAAGCCCCGTCGTTGGGCAGCGCGGCTTCGGTGATGATGTGGTCGAGCATGTCGAGGCCCATGCGGGCTTCGACCATTTCCATAAATTCTGTAAAGACAACGCCCTTCACGACGGCTCCTGTTCGGCGGAAAAAGCGACAGTATAGCGTTGCTGCGGGGCAAGCGGAGGACGTTTGGCGTTATGCCGTATTCAGGCGGCCGGCGGGTGCGGCTGCGGGGCCGGTTCTGATCGAAAATCCGACATGGGGCGCAGCACCGGGGACCGGCCAGGCGGCAGGCGGATGACGCCGCACATGATCGCCACGCGCTCGGGCGAGGTGCCATTGCGCCGGCGCTCCACCCCGTTCCAGGGAATGTCGTTTTTCGAAGGTGAAATGTCCATGGCAACTCTCCTTGTTGCGGATAGGAACCGCGTTGTTAACTAATTTGCTGTCAATATGATAATATCTTTCCACGGCTAAATTTCCGGCGACGCATGATTGGCGTTGCAGCCCGCCCGAAATAGTGTAGTGGCCGCCAGGGCGGCGGGATTGATGGCAAACAGAGCCGTAGCAACACAAACATGCGGATCGCCGTGTTGTTTTTGCAACGAAACGATTTCTTTATTCTTTTCGCATATTTTTTGGTTGCTATCGGAAACACCACGATTTACCGTGGAATCTTTAACGGAGATGACGATGAAGAGCCTGGATGCAGTTGCAGCGGCACCGCTGCAGTACGACCCGAATCACTTTGTCGATCAGCTGTCGGCGCGTTTGAAGGTGAAGAATGATGCGGCGCTGTGCCGGCAGCTGGGCATTTCGCCCCCGCTGATCAGCAAGATCCGCCACCAGCGCCTGCCGATCGGCGCGTCGCTGCTGATCCGCGCGCACGAGGTCACGGGACTGGCGATCGCCGAGTTGCGCGCATTGATGGGTGACCGTCGCCGCAAGTACCGTATTGGGGAAGGATTCGGCAAGGCCGCCTGATTTCGCAGGCGGCGCGGCCCAAGGGCTGGCTCAGGTCCGCCGGACCTGACCCAGCGCCTCAATGGCGCGCGGCCTTGGCGGCGCCGGCCACCTGGTCAAGGATGTGCTTGGGCACCGCGGCGTAGTGCTTGAACTCCATCGTGTAGGTCGCCCTGCCCTGCGTCAGCGAACGCAGGGTCGTCGAATAGCCGAACATCTCGGCCAGCGGCACCAGCGCGCTGATCAGCTTTCCGCCGCCGCCAGGAATCTCGTCCATCCCCTGCACCATGCCGCGGCGCGCCGTCAGGTCGCCCATCACGTTGCCCATGAAGTCCTCCGGCGACTCGACTTCGACCTGCATCATCGGCTCCAGCAGCACCGGGTCGCCGCGCCGCATGGCGTCCTTGAAGGCGATCGAGCCGGCCATCTTGAACGCGTTCTCGTTCGAATCGACGTCGTGGTACGAGCCGAACGTGAGCGTGGCCTTCACGTCGACCACCGGGTAACCGGCCAGCACGCCGGCGCGCAGGCTCTCCTGCACGCCCTTGTCCACCGCCGGGATGAACTCGCGCGGCACCACCCCGCCCTTGATGGCGTCGACGAACTCGTACCCCGTGCCAGGCGCCTTCGGCTCCAGCGTGAGCACCACATGGCCGTACTGGCCTCGCCCGCCCGACTGCTTGATGAACTTGCCCTCGACGTCGACCGCCGGCTTGTGGATGGTCTCGCGGTACGCCACCTGCGGCTTGCCGACCGACGCCTCGACGCCGAACTCGCGCCGCATGCGGTCCACCAGGATCTCGAGGTGCAGCTCGCCCATGCCCGACATGATGGTCTGGCCCGACTCCTCGTCGGTGTGCACGCGGAACGACGGATCCTCCTGCGCCAGCCGCTGCAGCGCGATGCCCATCTTTTCCTGGTCGGCCTTGGTTTTCGGCTCGACCGCCTGGGAGATCACCGGCTCCGGGAATACCATTTTCTCCAGCACGATCACGTGCTCGGGTGAGCTGAGCGTGTCGCCAGTCGTGACGCCTTTCAGGCCGACCGCCGCCGCGATATCGCCGCAGTACACTTCCTTGATCTCCTTGCGCTCGTTGGCGTGCATCTGCAGGATGCGCCCCAGCCGCTCGCGCTGGCCCTTGGTCGGGTTGTACACGGTGTCGCCCGAATTGACGACGCCCGAGTACACCCGGAAGAAGGTCAGCTGGCCGACGAAGGGATCGGTCATGATCTTGAAGGCCAGCGCGGCGAATGGTTCGTCGTCGGAAGGATGGCGCTCGATCGCGTGATCCTGCTCGTCGTGGCCTGCGATGGCCGGGATGTCGAGCGGCGACGGCAGGTAGTCCACCACCGCGTCGAGCATCGCCTGTACGCCGCGGTTCTTGAAGGCGCTGCCGGCCAGCATGGGCACGATCTCGTTGCGGATCGTGCGTGCGCGCAGGCCCTGCTTGATCTCGTCTTCAGTCAAGGTCTCGCCGTTCAGGTATTTCTCGGTCAGCTCGACACTCGCGTCCGCCGCCGCCTCGACCATCTTGTCGTGCCAGTGCTGCGCGCTGGCCTGCAGCTCGGTCGGAATGTCCTCGTAGGCGAATTTCACGCCCTGGGTTTCGTCATCCCAGCGGATCGCGCGCATCTTGACCAGGTCGACCACGCCGTGGAAATCGTCTTCGGTGCCGAGCGGGATCTGGATCGGCACCGCCACGCCTTTCAGCCGGCTGGCGATCTGCTCGCGGACGCGGAAAAAGTCGGCGCCCACGCGGTCCATCTTGTTGATGAAGGCGATGCGCGGCACCGCGTACTTGTTCGCCTGGCGCCACACCGTCTCCGATTGCGGCTGCACGCCGCCGACCGCGTCGTACACCATGACGGCGCCGTCGAGCACGCGCATCGAGCGCTCCACTTCGATGGTGAAGTCCACGTGGCCGGGCGTGTCGATGATGTTGATGCGGTGCTCGGGAAAATTGCCGGCCATGCCGCGCCAGAACGCGGTGGTCGCCGCCGACGTGATGGTGATGCCGCGCTCCTGCTCCTGCTCCATCCAGTCCATCGTCGCCGCGCCGTTGTGCACCTCGCCGATCTTGTGATTGACGCCGGTGTAGAACAGGATGCGCTCGGTCGTGGTGGTCTTGCCGGCGTCGATGTGCGCGCTGATGCCGATGTTGCGATAGCGCTCGATAGGGGTCTTGCGGGTCATCACTAGCTCCTGTGGTGTCATGCGAGGTGCATGGTTTAAGGGCGCGGCAGTAACGAATCCTCTATCATAAACCGCTTACGGCGGGCGTGCTCAGATCGCCGCTCCCTCGTCCGTGGAACGTGGGAGCGGAAATCCGGACAGCAAGTATTGTATTAATTGAAGGGGGTGATAGCGATCAGCGATCGCCCTGGCGGGCCAGCCATTCGGCGCGGGTGATTTCGTAGGCCAGCGTGGTCATGTCGTACCACGTTTCCTCGCCGCGGAAGCGCATGCCGAGCCGCTCCATTACCAGCGCCGACTTGCGGTTGTCGGGATTGCAGACCGCCGTCACCAGATCGGCGTCGGTGGTCTCGAACGCGAAGGCGGCCATGCGGCGCGCGGCCTCCGAGGCGTACCCCTGGCCCCACTTGTCGGCGCGCAGGCGCCAGCCCAGTTCCAGCGGATTGGCCGGATCGCGGCCCAGATGCTGCACGCAGCCGGCCCCGATAAGTTCACCGGTGGACACTTCGATGAAGGCCCACCAGGAATAGCCGAAGCGCTCCCAGGCCGCCTTGACGCGGTCGATCACGGCCTGCGTGTCCTCGCGCGTGTCCGGCTTGCCGGTGATATAGCGCATGACGGCCGGGTCGCTGTTGAGTGCGAACAGGCCGTCGAAATGCGCGTCGCCGATCGGTTCGAGCCGCATGCGCGGCGTCGTCAATACCGGCGACATCGATCAGCTGTGCGAATGGTGGGTCGCGGTCAGGCGGCGCATCAGCGGCAGCGCGGCCAGTGCGATCAGCGTGCAGGCGATCGCGGCGAAGCCCAGCTTGTTGAACAGGCTGGTGTAGATCGGCAGCGTGAGCAGCGGATCGGTCACGTCCTTCGGCACGCTGGCGTAATTGGCGACCACGCCGCCGAGGTACTGCGAGATGCCCGATGCGACGAAGTAGGCGCCCATCATGAAGCCGCCCATGCGGGCCGGCACGTAGCGCGCCATCATCGCCAGGCCCAGGCCCGACACCAGCAGCTCGCCCAGCGAATACAGGCCGTAGCCGGCGATCATGATCCACGACGAGGTCAGGCCATTGACGGCAAACTGGCCGGCCACGCCGTAGGTGAAGAAGCCCAGCGCGACCACCGCGAAACCAAGCGCGAACTTGCCGGCGATCGACAAGTCCTTGCCGCTCTGGCCGGCGCGCGAATAGATCAAGGCCAGCACAGGGCTCAGCACCATGATCCAGATTGCGTTGAGCGCCTGGAACTGCGCTGGCGACCAGGTCCACAGGTGGGAGCCGAGCACGTTGAATTCGAGGTCCACGTTACGCAGGGCGAACAGCGACAGCGAGGTCGACATCTGCTGGTAGAAGATGAAGAAGAACACGGTCTGCAGGGTGAGCACCAGGGCTGCGATCAGGCCGGCGCGCTCGCTCACTTCGCTCTTGCGGATCAGGTGCACGAAAATACCCAGCACGACGAAGCCGGCGATGTACACGAAGGCGCGCGCGATGCTCTGGTACTCGAGGATGACGACCGAGGCGACGACGGCGACGGCGCCGCCGGCCAGCACCATCAGCAGCTTGCCGACGTTGAGCGGTCGGGTGTCCGGCGGCGAGCCGATGTGGCCGATGGTGGCGCGCATCATCAGCCCGCTCAGGATGCCGACCACCAGGCCGACGCTGCAGAACGCGAAGGCGGTATGCCAGCCAAGTTCGTTGCCATAGGTGGCGTTGACGTAGTCCTTGATCCACGGCGTGGCCAGCATCGACACGGTGGAGCCGACGTTGACGGCCATGTAGTACATCGTGAAGGCGCTGTCGATTTTCGAATCGTCGCCTTCATAAATCTTGCGCACCAGGTTGGCGGTGTTGGGCTTGAACAGGCCATTGCCGACGACGATGACGCCGAGCGCCGCGAACAGGAAGCGGGTGTCCTGGGCCGGCACCGCCATCAGGGCGTAGCCGACCGACAGGATCGTCGCGCCGATGAACATGCAGCGCTTGGTGCCGAGCACCTTGTCGCCGATCCAGCCACCGACCGCGGGCGCCACGTAGATCAGGGCCGCGGCGGCGCTCCACACCAGGTTGGCGCGGCTGTCTTCGAAGCCCATACGCTGCACCATGTAGTACACGATCAGCGCCTGCATGCCGTAGTAGCCGAAGCGTTCCCACAGTTCGATCATCCAGATCGTCATGAATGAGCGCGTCTGGGTGTAGGGTTGGAGTTGCATGTCCATTTGTTGTTCCGTTGTATTGATTAGCGGTTAAGTATCAGCGCCCCGACTACGATGGTCGCGGCGGCGCGCATAGTATCGTCGGATTGTCTCGCGATGCCTACAAAAATTAATGTGCGGTTGCAACATTCGGTTGCATTAATATCAAGATGGCGTCAGGTCCGCGGGACCAGACCCCGGCAGCGCGCGCAGTTCTTCTTCCGTGAAGCCGGCGCGGCGCCGCGCGTCCAGGTTGAACGGGCCGCGCAGGGTCGGCGCCGCGTATTTCACCGCCAGCTCCGCATAAGTCGCGCGCGGTTCCAGCCCGCGCTGGCGGCACAGGAAGCCATACCAGCGATTGCCGATTTCGACGTGGCCGACCTCGTCGCGCAGGATGATGTCGAGGATGCGCGCCGCTTCCATGTCGCCCGCCTGCGCCAGCTTCGCGCGCAGCGGCGGAATCGCGTCCAGCCCGCGCGCTTCGAGCGTGCGCGGCACCAGCGCCATGCGCGCCGTCACATCATCGGTGGTTTTCGCGACCATCTCCCACAGGCTGTCGTGCGCCGGGAAGTCGCCGTATCCGTAGCCGAGCGTATGTAGGTGCGCGGCCAGCATCGAGAAGTGCGTCGCTTCTTCGCTGGCCACGCGCAGCCAGTCGAAGTAGTAGGCGTCGGGCATGCCGGCGAAGCGCGCCAGCGCGTCGAGCGCCAGGTTGACGGCGTTGAATTCGATATGGGCCAGGGCGTGCACCAGCATCGCGCGCCCTTCCACCGTCACCATCGAGCGCCTGCCAACCAGGCGTGGAGGCACCAGCTCCGGACGAGGCGGACGTCCCGGAATCTCGCCGGTCATCGCAAGCGCTGCGCCGGCGTCCGTCGCGCACCGTTGCGCGCGGCTGGCCGCGGCCATGTCGGCAACCGCAGCCACTTTGGCGGCCGGATCCGGTTCCAGCAGCGCCTTGAGCGCCCATGCCCGCAGGGAGAGCGCCTGATCCATTGCGTTTCCTTGATACGATTAAAGGACGCAGTGTATCAAACGCGCCCGCACGCCCACAAGGAAGCCGCGGCGCGGACTGGATGGTTTGCGCGTCTAGCCGGTGGCGCGTCCATCTCCCGGACGTATGGCAGCGATACTGCTCCCCGGCATGGCAGAGCCCATGTCGGGAGTGATCCGCCGCGCCACCCGCCCGCGCGCCTGTGCGCCAGGCATCCCTCCTGCGCCGGTCTTGATCGAATAGCGTTCCCGTGAGCGGTCATCTGGAAAAAACGTGTCCGGGCCGCCGCCGCCGGCTTTGTTCGGATCGAAAAAGCCCACGTAGCCGCCCGGATTGACGTTGAAAGAACGCAGTGCAGTGCCGCTGAAATCGCGTCGCGCGCTCGCCGATTCATCCGTCGAAAAATAATTGGGCAGCACGAAGTTCGATACCGTGACGCTGTCGATTTCATAGACCTGCGACTGCACCGCGTCACATACCTCGAAATAGTGATACACCTCAGGAACGCCGGCGCCGCCCGGGTGCGGCCCCTTCACCAGCAAGTTGCAATAGGGGTCGGCGAATAGTTCCAGCGCCTCGTGCGACAGCGTGGTGGACCACTGGTCGCCCAGCTCCGCGCACAGGTCCAGGTAGACGAAGCCGTAGGGTATGCCGCGCAGGCTGCGGGCGTGGTAGCCGAGAGCGTCGTCGGACCTGGCGGAATCGACGATGTACAGGATGGCGTCGCCGCGCATCTCTTGCAGTGCGGCGACGTCGATGTTTCCGCCGGCGGGCCCCTCGACCCGCAGGCTTCCGCCAAATCCCCAATAGGGCGCAAAATCCTCGGCGATCTGGCGGTTGATGGCGCGCACCACGCGATGCAGTTCAAGGTCCGCAATGGTGTGGGTGAAATTTACGACAGAGATCTGGAACATGTGGTTCTCCTGGCATCTGAAGTCTGCTTTTCGAACGATTGTGCGCCCGCTTTGGAGCGAAACCTCATCCATTAACAGAATTTTTTCAACCGTTGGGGACGAACCACAATCCAGGAACTCGTGTCGCCGGGCCGGGGTCAAAGGCGCCCTAGCCCTTGATGTGCCGGAAGGTCGGCTCGATATTTTTCGAATGCAGGAATTTGACGATATCTTCAAGAGTCGCATCCTGTAGCAGCAGGCTTGAAGCAACATGGGTATGGGGCGTCGCCACGGGCGATCCGTCACCCCGCAGCGCGGCCAGCGCCTGCGCGAACTGCGCCGGCGTGATGCTTTGGAGGCCTTCGAGGAATCCGACTTGCGCACCTACCGGGGGCGCCATGTCCAGCCCGGGCTCCTCGGCGAACGAGCCACCCATGCTCGGATGGATGAACGCCGCCCACTTGCCGCTGGCCTGGCGCGCCGGCGGCGGCTCGGCCCAGCGACGCGGCAAATCGTCGGGCAGCTGGGCCGCCTCGGGCAGGTACGCCTTGCGCACCAGGTAGATAAACTCGCGCGCGTCGGCCGCCGGCACCGGCTCGGCCAGCGAGAGCCAGAGCGCAAAACCGGTGCGGCCCGAAATGCTGACCGCCGGCGCCGGCAGGTTCAACTGCTCCTGCAGCGCGTTGGCGACCACGCACAGGTCACGCCAGTGCTGCTCGCCCTTGCCGGCATCGCCGGAATCGAAATCCATCACAAGGGCGCGCGTGAGCCCCTGCTCCGTCACCAGTTCGACAGCGATGGTGCGTACGCCGAGCAGGTGCTGTTCGAACGCGGAGGTCGACAAGGACGCGGGCGCCGCGTCGTCCTGGGCGCGGTATCGCTGGCCGTCCATCAGGTACAGCCGGGTGATTTCAGAAATGAGTTTTTGCATGGTCCGATGATGTGAGAGTGTCGCCGAGGCGCTTTTCAAGGCGCAGCGCGGCGCCGCCGTCCTCATAGTACTCCTCGTATTCGCCGAAGACGGCGTATCCGGCGCGTTTGAACAGCGCTTGCGAGGCCGCGTTGTCGACACTGATTTCGAGCCGGACCAGCAGGCGCCCGCGCTCTCTTGCCACCGCCTCCGCGGCCCTGACGAGCGCCAGGCCGGCGCCCTGCCCCTTGAATTCGGGCGCCACCGCGATGGAGTAGATGCGCGCGATGCGGTGGCGCGCGTTAAAGCGCACTATGACGTGGCCGCGCAGCCGGCCATCGCATTCGTCGAGCAGGACCACTGCCGCATCGCTGCGCAGGAATTGGCGCATGCTGCGGCGGTTCACGCCATCGCAGACAAAGCTTGACTCCTCAAGTATCGCCAGCCGATCGAGGTCGGCCAGTGCCGCCGCGCGGATCACCCGCGCGGTCCGTCGATCAGCGTCAACCCGGGCGGCAGCGAGTCGCCCAGCATTCGCTGCTCCACCGCTTCATCCAGGCTGCCCGCCTCGCGCACCATTGCGATCCACGCCGGCGCGGCGCCGCTCGCCTCCAGGCGTTCGATGATCCGTTGCCGCAATGGTTCCGGCACGTCGCGCGAGCGGTCGCCGGTCATGCGCGCGAGGTGCGCCGCGGCGAAGGCGGCGGCGTCGACCCGTTTCCAGTCGAATGCCAGGATCGCTTCGAGCCAATCGGCGACGACGTCCGGCGGCACCACCTCGTGCGCGCTGCCGTGAAATGGCTGGCGCGCGCCGACGCGCCCAAGCGCGGCGAGGGCCTGCGCGTCGGGGCCCTGTTTCAGGATGTCGAGCAGCCAGGCGCCGACTTCGACCTTGTAAGCGGCGGGAATGCGCTCGAGCGACGCCGCCAGCCGCATCATCTCGTCGCGGCTGCCGCGCACCAGCGTGACCGGGCGCTTGCCCCGTTCCGCCTTGTCGGCCTGCACGTTGAACGCGAAGTCGTCGAGCAGGCGCAGTTGCGCGTCCTTGTCCAGCCCACCCGAAACGCGCCGCCAGAGCGTCCACCATTCGGCGCCGGCCTGCGCGTTCGAGTGATGCTGCACGCCCGCTTCGAACAGCGCCCACAACTGCTCGATGCGCCAGGGATCGAGCGCATAGCCGAAGCCGGGGCGCAGGCAAAATCCGGCCAGGTTCAGCCACACCGCTTCGTGTTCGGCCGAGCGGCGCCGCCCTCGCGCGCGCTGCAGCAAGGCGTCGAACAGCTTGCGCAGCAGCGGCGTATGCCACTGCTCGCGGCCTCCCAGCAGCTTTTCCAGATCGCGCCTCAACTGGCGCACCTCCTTCGGCGGAACCTGCTGGCCGCGGCTCCCGAACACCCGTTCGATCTTCCCGATGGCCTCGCCCAGATTCGGCGGCAAGGGATAGTTGGCTTCCAGGCTCCCCTCCTCCGCGCCATCGCCGCGCAGCTGGAACTCCAGCAGCCAGCGCTGGCTCTGGTCGTCGGTTGAAACGCAGTGCATCTCGAGCGTGCCGACTTCGGTAATCGATGTCGCCAGCCGCACCGGGATCTGCTGCCTGCTGCCGCCGCGCAGCACGGTTGCGATCGGCGGCAAGGGCACGAAATCGCCGTCGCTCAGATCGATCACCTGCCCCACCACGGGTCCCGAATCGGCGATCGAAGACACCAGGTGAAAGCGCACCGGCTGGCCAAGGCGCAGCGCAAATATCCGATCCTGCAGCACGATCTCGCGCCCTTCCTCGCTACCGCGCGGAAGAATGCAAATGGCCTTCGTATCGTTTTCAAGGACCAGGAAATAGCTGCGCGGCGACCCGCCGCCGATTTTTGGCGCCAGGCCCTCGCGCGCGAGCGCATACGCGACCGCGCCGCGGGCGACGGCGACGTCCGGGTTGTCGTTGTGCAGCAGGTGCAGCGGCGCGCCGCGCCACTCCGCCAGCGTGTCTTCGAGCCGGCTGGCGAGGGCCGCGGCGCGGAACACGCCGCCGTTGAGCAACAGCGTATCCGGAACCGGGAGCGCGCCGCCCGGCGGCAGGCCCAGGGCCTCGCGCGCGGCAGCGGCGTGCTGCGCCAGGAAACTGGCGACGTGGCGCGTGATCGCCGCATCGCTGGCATACGGCAGGCCGAATTCGACAATGCCGGCGCGGCGCTGCGTTGCCTGCTCCGCCGGGCCGACCTTCGGGAAGAATCCGTCGACGATGGCGCGCGCGACTTCATCGCGCGTCAAGGTGGCCGAGCGCGCGCCGCCAATCAGTTTCGCGCCGGCGCCGAGCAGGGTCACCTGGACCTGGGCCGGCGCTCCGGCAGCGAGCAGCTCCTCCTTCGCGGCGCGGCAACGCTCTAAAAGCTGCGACAGGCGGGCCGCCGACAGGCGCGCCTGTCCGCCTTCCTCCGCGTTCATGCGCGCTTCGACCATGTGCGCGAGCACCAGGTCCATATTGTCCCCGCCGAGCATCAGGTGCTTGCCGACGCCGATGCGCGTGAGCTGGGGCTCGCCATCCCGGATGTCCACCTTGATCAGGCTGAAGTCGGTCGTGCCTCCCCCGACATCGCACACCAGCACCAGGCGCGTGTTGGCTAGGGCGGCGCCGAGGTTTGCGCGATGGCGGAACAGCCAGTCGTAGAAGACGGCCTGCGGCTCCTCCAGCAGGCGCACCGCGGGCAAGCCGGCTTGCTGCGCCGCCCGCAGGGTCAGGGCCCGCGCGCCCTCGTCGAACGAAGCGGGAACCGTCAGCACCACCTCCTGCTGCTCCAGCGGCGCCTGCGGAAAACGCCAGTTCCACGCGGCGCGTACGTGGGCCAGGTAGCTCGCGCTGGCATCGACCGGCGACAACTTGGGCACGTCGGCCGGAGCGCCCCATGGCAGGATGGGCGCCAGGCGATCGACGGCGGAATGGGACAGCCAGCTCTTTGCGCTGGAGACGAGGCGGCCGGGAACCTGCGCGCCCAGTTTGCGCGCCAGGGTTCCGATCACCTGCCCCTCGGTCGCTGCCCATGGCAGCTGTAGGGCGCCTGGCGCCAGTTCGCCGTCGGCCGGATGGTAGCGCAGCGACGGCAGCAAGGCGCCGGCCTTGACTTCGCCCGGCGCGACCAGCTGATCGATGTCGAACAGGCCGATGCTGTCGCCGCCGGACGCGGCGAAGGCCACCACGGTGTTGGTGGTGCCGAGGTCGATGCCGACGACGTGGCGCTTGCGCGTCATCAGGCCTGGCTGGTGCCACGCACGTCGAATTCGACGTTCCAGCGTTCGCCGCCGCTGCGCGGAACTGCCGACAGCTCCAGGGTGCCCGCTTCAGTGACCCTGGCCTGCAATTTCACCTGGACGATTTCGCCGGCCTGCCTGCCTTCGGCCGGCAGCGTCGCCTCGATCTCATCGAGCTCCTGAAGTTCGTCCGGGCCCCAGAAGTCCAGGTGGGTGCCCATCTGGTCCTGGCGCCGCACGGACGAACCGAAGAAGCGGAAGTGCACCGGCTCGCCCACCACCAGGCCGAACTCCTGCTCCATAGGCACCGCGTCGGCGCCCTCCTCCATGCCGAACGGCGCGACGCACAGCGCGGTGATCGGGGGCTCCATGCCAGGGATGGCCGGCATCGACGACTCCACCGCAACGTAATAGGAGCGCGCCGTGCCGCCGCGAATGCGCACGCCTTCGCCGCGCTTTACGTAGCCGTAATAGGCGGCGCCGCGCGCGACGGCGAGGTCGAAGTCGGCGCCTTCGAGCACGCGCGCAGGCGCGGCGTTGTCGGCCGCCAGCCAGGCGTTCAGCGTGGCCAGCGTGCGCTCGACCAGCAGCGACGATTTGAAGATGCCGCCGTTGAACAGCACCGCGGTCGGATGCAGGAAGGTCGCCGCCGGATCGACGGCGCCTTCGAAGCCTTCGAGCTCGCTGATCGCCGCGACCTGCCTGCCGAGGAAACCGGCCAGGTGGCGGGTGATGCCGGCATCCTGGGCGAACGGCAGGCCCAGTTGGGTCAGGCCGGCGCGGGTGCGCACCGCCGGACGTGCGCCCGAATCGACCTGCGGGAAGAAGCCTTCCAGGATCACGGAGGTGACCTCGTCGCGCGTGAGCTCGGTGCGGATCGAGCCGCCGATCAGCTTCGAGCCGCGGCTGGGTACGACCACCGGCACCGACGCGGCGCCCGCATCGGACAGCAGGGTTTCCTTGGCGGCGCGGCAGGCATAGGTCAGCGCGCGCATTTGCCATGCGTCGAGCTGGGTGCCGGCTCCCGCCAGCTTGCGCGCGACGACGTGCGCAAGCGTCAGGTCCATGTTGTCGCCGCCCAGCAGGATGTGGTCGCCCACCGCGACGCGGTGCAGTTCCAGGTTGCCGTCGCGCTCGACCACGGCGATCAGCGAGAAGTCGCTGGTGCCGCCGCCGACATCGACGACCAGGATGATGTCGCCCGGCTTGACCTGCTTGCGCCAGCGGCCCTGGCTGGCCTGGATCCAGTGGTACAGCGCCGATTGCGGCTCTTCCAGCAAGGTGAGCGAATCGTAGCCCGCTGCCCGCGCCGCCTCCGCGGTCAGCTCGCGCGCCGCGGGATCGAACGAAGCCGGGATGGTGACGGTGACGTCCTGCTCGCCGAAGGGCGCCTCGGGATGGGCGTTGTCCCACGCTTCGCGCAGGTGCGACAGGTAGCGGATCGATGCTTCCAGCGGCGAGACGCGCGCCACTTCAGGCGGCGCATCGTTGGGCAGGATCGCGGCGCGGCGGTCCACGCCGGGGTGGCACAGCCAGCTCTTGGCGCTGGATACGAGGCGGATCGGCGTGGTCGCGCCAAGCTGGCGCGCCAGTTGGCCGACCACGTGATCCTGGCCGCCGAGCCACGGCAGGTTGAGATCGCCCGGCGCCATTTCAGCCGCGTGCGGAAGGTACAGGAACGACGGCAGCAGCGACTGGGCTTCGACGGCGCCCGGCGCGGTCAGCTGGGGAATCTCGAGAACGCCGTGGACCGTTTTCTCGCCGTCGCTCGCGGCCAGGTCGGTGAAGGCGAGCGCGCTGTGCGTGGTGCCCAGGTCGATGCCGATGGCATAGCGCGGCGCGCTCACAGCTCCACCTCCGCCGGCGCCAAGATGGTCGCATCGTGGCTGGCGACCAGCTTGGGCAAGCGCACTTCGGTGGCGCGCCAGCCGCGGTGACTGAGGCTGCCGTTGAACGGCGCGGCGCCGACCACGTTGCCGGTCAGGCGGACGGCGGCGGCATCGAAGCCATCGTTGAGGGTAATGCGGCTGCCTTCAGCCTCGCTGCGCACGCTGGCGATGGTGAAGTGCTCGGCGAGCACCTTGCGGCAGCCTTCGTGCACCACGCGCGCGGCCGCGCCGATTTCGGCGTCGGAAAAGCCGGACAGGTTCTCCTGAACGAAATCGATCAGGCGCGCGTCGCGCTGGAACAGGCTCAATAGCTGGAGGGCTGCGTCGGGCGACGCTTCCTTGATTTGCGGCGCGACGGGCTTCGGCGCCACGGCCGGTTTCGGCTGCACGGCCACCTGGTCGATCCGCTCGACGCGGCCGGCAAAGTCGGCGTCCGACAGTGTGCGGAAAAAATTGGCGAAGGCGAGAGAAATGCGCCGGCCCAGCGACGGAGGCGTAGTGGTGGAATTCGAAGTGGACATCTGGTGTTCCTGGTTCTGGATATTTTTTTGGCGGATGGCGGTGCGATTCGCGCGGCAGCATCGGGGAGATCGAACGAAATGTCAATGCGCGCGCCGATCGGCCGCTCGGAGAACCGCGGAAGTTGTGATTTTAACCTGACGGCGCATTCTCGGCATTGAAGCGTACCGGCCCTGCTATTCGTCCAAAGGCCGGTGTGCGCCCGTCAGTCCAGAAAGCGCAGGAATGCGCCGATGTCGATTGGCCTGGAAAACAGGAATCCCTGATACGCGTCGCACCCGAGCGCGGCCAGAAAGGCGCGCTGCTGTTCGGTTTCCACGCCCTCGGCAACCACCGTCAATCCGAGGCTATGGCCCATCGCGATAATCGCATGCACGAGCGCCGCGTCCTTGGTATCGTTGGGAATACGGTTGATGAAGGAACGGTCGATCTTCAGCTGCTCGAACGGCAGGAAGCGCAGGTAGGACAGCGAGGAATAGCCGGTGCCGAAGTCGTCGAGCGAAAAGCGTATTCCATGCTCCTTCAACACCTCTATCTTGCCGACGGCATCATCCATATCGTTGACCAGGGCGCTTTCGGTCAACTCAAGTTTCAGCAGCCCGGGATTGGCGCCGCTGTCATGAATCGCCTGCAATACGCCGGCCACAAAGTCACGGTGGCGGAACTGATAGGCACTGACGTTCACCGCCAGGCTCAGTTGCGCCGTCTTCGCGTCGGTCGCCCACGCTTTGAGGCGCGCGCACGCTTCGCGCATCACCCACTGGCCGAGCGCATGAATCAGGCCGGTTTCCTCTGCCAGCGGAATGAACACCGAGGGCGGCACCTGCTGGTGCGCCGGATGCGACCACCGCACCAGCGCTTCCGCGCCGATGACGCGCTGGTCCGCTCCCAGCTGCGGCTGGTAATGCAAGGTGAAGAGCATATTTTTGATACTGTACCGAAGCGCCATCTCCAGCGAGGTTTTGGCGGCAATCGTCGTTTGCATCTCCGGATCGTAAAAACGGATCGCATTGCGCCCCGCCGCTTTCGCCCGATACATCGCCAGGTCCGCCCGCTTGAGCAGCTCGTCGATGCCGCCGCACTCACTGTCGAGCAGCGTGACGCCAATGCTCGCCGTACCCGTGTGGTGGTAGTCGCCCAGATCGCAAGGCTCGGTCACGGCCGCCAGCACCTTTTCGCTGATCAGCTCGGCCTGGGTCGCCGCCGCGGCGGCGTCGCGGCTCAGGTCTTCGAGCAGGACCACGAATTCATCGCCGCCCAGCCGCGCAACCGTATCGATTTCCCGAACACATGTTGCCAGGCGCCGGGCCAGCTCCTGAAGCAGCAGATCGCCTTTATGGTGACCCTGGGTGTCGTTGAGCGCCTTGAAATTGTCGAGGTCAATGAAAATGACCGCGCCTATGCAATGGGCGCGCCTGGCGACGAGCATCGCGTGCTGCAAGCGGTCCCGCAGCAGTTGCCGGTTCGGCAGCCCCGTCAGCTGGTCGTAGAAGGCCAGGCGCTGGATTTCGGCTTCCGCCGTCTTGCGGCTCGAAATATCCCGGAAGTGAACCGAGACGACGTCCGCTGACGGATAGATTCTCACCTCGAACCAGTTATCGAAGATTTCCGAAAGCGTCTCGAATTCGACCGCGCGCTGTTGCGTCACTGCCAGCTGGCATTCCTGGTACATCACGGAATCGACCAGCTCAGGGAATTCGTCCCAGATCACCTTGCCCAGCAGCGCGGATCTTTCCCGCTTCATGAGCTTCTCGGCCATCCGGTTGAGGTAAATGACGTGCCAGGTCCGGTCCATCATCAGGAAGCCATCGGACATGCCTTCGATGGTGGTGTCGAGCCGGGCGGCGAGCAGATTGGCCCTTTCATCGGCGATCTTGCGCTCGTGAATATCGGTTGCGATGCCGTACCATTTCTTGATGTTCCCGTGCTCGTCCCTGACCGGCTTGGCCGTCACTCCCTGCCAGCGGTATTCGTTGGTGCCGATGTCGATGACGCGGAACTCGACCGAATAGACGTTGCCGGTGGCAATCGCTTCGCTCCATGACGCGATGGTGCGCTCGACGTCGTCGGGATGCAGCGCGTTCAGCCAGCTCTGGCTCGGGACGTCCAGCGTCACCCCGGTGTAATCCGTATACACCTTGTTCAAATAATCGACAGTGCCGTCCGGTTCCGCGGTCCACAAGATGTGGGGCATCGAATCCGCAAATTCGCGGAAGTGCTGATCCACCAGCGGAGGATCCAGGTTCGCGTTAATGAGGTCGGGCTGCTTCATATAAGCCAAGCATTCCAGAGATAAATTGGAACCGCCATCACCGGGCCGTACTGTGCGCCAGAAAGACGATGAATGCGCACACCCTCTCTATCATAAGGCGATTTCCCACCCTGCCGACGCCGACGAGTCTTGCCGTGCGGAACGGCATTGAGTGTGGGACAAAAAATCGCAGGCTGCGATGCCGCCCTAAGGCATGTCCTTCGCCTCGAACACCACTTTGCCGCCGACGACAGTCTGCAAGACTTTGATGTTGGCGATGTCCTCGTCCGGTATCGTGAAGAAATTGCGGTCCAGCACGATCAGATCGGCGAGTTTGCCGAGCTGCAGGGAACCGGTGGTCGTTTCCTGGCGCAGCGTGTAGGCCGCGTTCAACGTTATGGCGCGCAGCACGGCGGCGCGCGGCATGCCATGCTGCGAAGTCAGGCGGCCGGCGTACTCCTTGCCCGCATCGGGCGCGGCGGTCCGGGTGACCCCGACCTTGAGCGCGAACCAGACGTCCAGCGGATCGACCGGCCAATCGCTGCCGTAGGCGACCCGGGCGCCGGCGTCGTGCAGCACCGCCTGCGGCTCGACGGTGGCATAGCGCGCGGGGCCCAGGTAGTTCTTCAGCGCACCCACGGTGTCCGGCGCCGGCTTGCCCCACTGGAAGGAAAGCACCGGGGTCACGTTCAGCCGGGCGAAGCGCGGATAGTCGGCCGGGGCGACGATTTCATCATGCGCGATCGACGGCCGCGATTCGTGGCCGTACGGCGAAGCACGCAGCGCTTCGATCGCGTCGAGCGAATCGCGCACCGCGCGGTCGCCGTCGGCGTGGATGTGGGGATCGATATGCGCCCTGGCCAATTCGGCCAGCGTGGCCATGAGCGCGGCAGCGGAGAAATAGCTCGCCGGCCCCTTGCTTTGCCCGGGCTGCCAGTTGGGCGCGGCGTCGGTGCCCTTGTTGACCAGGTACGGCTCCAGCATGGCGCCGGTAAAGGCAGGCGCGGCGATCACGCCATCCATGAAGAGCTTGGCATGGCGCACCTGCATCGATGGCGCCACCTTCGTTGGCCCTTGGTCGAACTGTTTTTGCTTTTTCAGCAGGGCGGCGACGGCGCTTTGCGGCGTTGCGCCCTTGTCCAGGTCGATCAGCACCGCGAAATGCGCGCGCGCGGTCAGCCTGGCCTGGCGGTGCAGCGTCGCGAAAGCGGTCATCGTCTCGGGGTCGGTCCAGGCGTCGAGGAAGCTGGTGATGCCCTGCCGGCGCATCGCGTCCAGCGCAGCGGCGGAGGCGGCGAGGTTTTCCGCCACCGTCAGCGGCGGCAGCAGGTTCATCGCCATGTCCTGCGCGGCATCTTCCAGCAGCCCGGTGGCCTGCCCGCTGGAGTCGCGGACGATCTTTCCGCCTGCGGGGTCGGGCGTGTCCCGCTTGATGCCAGCCAGCGCGATCGCCCGCGAATTGAGCTGCGCGGAATGCCCAAACGACGAGCGCACGATCACCGGGCGGGAAGTCTTTAGGGCGTCCAGCGTGGCGGCAGTCGTTTCCACGCCTTCCGGCTGCATCCCCTGCTGGAACCAGTTGACCACGACAAGCCAGCGGTCGGGGTCCTTCTTTTCATCCTGGTCCAGGCAAGCCTGGATGCGCGCCTGAAACTGCGGCACGGTCAGCGACTCGTAATTCAGGCTGCAGTTCAGCAGGCGGCTGCCGCCCGATTGCGGATGCATGTGGGCGTCGATCAGACCGGGCATCAGCATGCGGCCGTGCAGGTCGATGACCCTGGTGGACTTGCCGATCAGCGGCTTGGCGCCGGCATTGTCGCCGACGTAGACGATGCGGCCGGCGCGTACCGCGAGCGCCTGCTGCACGCTGTCCTTGTCATCGACGGTGTAGACATAGCCGTTTCGGTAGACCATGTCGGCCGGCGACGCCGCGGCATGAGTCCCTCCAGGCGTCGCGATTGCGATCAAGAAAACTGCCAGGCAAGCTCTAATCATCCTACGACTCCCAAAGTTGAGAAGCACTCCGCTCACAGGCATATGGCATCTGCTCGTCAGGAGATTGTCGATGCAAAACTAGGTACATACGAAAAATTTACTACCAAACAATCTTAACCTAGCGCACGCGGTCGCCGTTTGTTGGCGCAAGTCAAGCTTGTAAGGAGTTGCCTAGCTAAAATCGTTTCCTGAAGGCTTTAAATGCGCGGCCGACGCACTGCGCCTCGGCGAACACTGGGAGGAACGGCATGGATACGACGCTCGACGCAGCGGCAACTTGCTCTGGCCGCCACCGTTGCGCAGCGGCTGCCGTACGGGGATCGCGTGGGTATCGGCCGGCGAGACGGCAGCGAGGCGCGTTTTCCCTCATGTTCATTCCCCTGTTGTTTGTACTGCTTGGCTTTTGCGCGCTGGCGATCGACCTGGGGATGATATACAACCGCAAAGCCGAGCTCAACGGCATAGCCAAGTCAGTGGCATTGGCTGCGGCGCGCGAGTTGAACGGTACCCAGGCGGGAGTGACTGCAGCCTTGACGAAAGCGGATGCCGCCGCACGCCGCCTGACCTACCAATACGGCAGCCCCATGATCTGGAACGAGGCGGCGATCACCTTTGGCACGTCGCCCTCCCCCACGGGAGACTGGATCGACGCAACTACCGCGAAATCGACGCCGGCCGGCCGGTATTATGCGAAAGTTGACACATCCGCCCTGGACCCAGCCGTTGGAACGGTCGACACTTTTTTCATTCAAATTCTTTCAGACTATACGGCCACCAGCGCGATCAGCGATCGTGCGGTCGCTGGCCGCGGGTCTGTCAACGTCACCCCTCTTGCGATCTGCGCAATGTCGCCCGTCCCCCGTGGCGCTCGTACCAATCCGGGCCCCCCGATTACCGTGGAACTGGTTGAATTCGGCTTTCGGCGCGGCGTCAATTACGACTTGATGCAGTTGAACCCAAACGCCACCACCCCGGCAAATTTCGTCGTCGACCCGGTCTTTCCGCCGGGTGCGACGGGAGCGTCAACCCATACTTCCGCGGCGGCGGTCGGCCCCTTCGTGTGCACCGGGACGATGTGGATGCCGCGAGTGACCGGCGGCTCGATTCGCGTTTCGGGGCCGTTTCCGCTCAGCGACCTATACCGGCAGCTCAATTCGCGTTTCGATCAATACGAAAATAACCTCTGCAAGGCGAATGGCTCGCCGCCGGACTTCAACGTCAAGATATACGAGGCCGCGACCGCTGTTTCCTGGATGAGCCCGGCTCCGACTGCGCAGGTTGCAGACCCCAGCACCACGGGCGCCAGGTTACAAACCGTACTGGACCTTCCCGCGCCCCCGGGCGGCGCCAAATTTGGACCACTGTGGTCATACGCCCGCGCGGCAAAATATGCGGCCACGGAACCGCCGGCCGGCGACGCCACTTTCCTGGTCAGCGACTGGACTAGCCTGTATGGCGCCAGCCCCACCGCATCGGGCTATCCCACTGGTGCTACAAATACGCCGTACCTGATGACGAGCGGCTCGAACTACGGTGTCCCGGGTGCGACCCACCTGGCGATTTCGAAAGAGAACCGTCGAGTGTTAAACGTGCCCCTGTTGTCGTGTCCCATCGCGACTGGCGATGGGGTATCGGCCGATGTGCTCGCGGTCGGTAAATTTTTCATGACCATTCCTGCAACCGCGACCAGCGTGTACGCCGAATTCGGCGGCATCATTCCGGAAAAATCCCTTTCCGGGCCAGTGGAGCTCTATCCATGATCATTTCCCCACGTCGCGCGTCACGTCACCGGCGCCAGCAAGGTGTTGCGGCGGTAGAACTCGCATTTCTGCTACCGATCCTCCTTATCTTTTTCACGGTGCCGCTGTTTTTCTCGGTGTATTTTTGGCACTACACTGCGGCTCAAAAAGCTGCTCAACACGCTGCGCGTTACCTGTCCACGATTTCGGCGCAGGAAATGAGATCGGCAACGCTGGCAACTGCGGCAGGCGCAACTGCCTCGACGATCGCGCAAACGGTCACCTCGGAGTTGCACATGGGCGCTGCGCCTGCAACAGTGGAAGTTTATTGTGGCAGAGTCCGCTGTACGGGCGTCGGGAGCCGGCCCTTGCCCGACACAGTTTTCGTGAGCGTACGCCTGGACATGTTCGATCAATTCTTCGGCGCAGTCGAAACCGGGCGGTACGGGTGGCCAGTGACCGCAGAAGTCGAGATGAGCTATGTGGGAAATTAATCGCCCATCGCGCCTGCGCGCGCCTCGCCGCACCGCACAGACAGGCGTTTTTGCCGTCGAGTTCTCGCTTTTGCTCGTGGTCTTCTTCGTGTTTGTCTTTGGCGTAATCGAAGTGGCCCGGATGATGTACATCTACAACACGCTGCAGGAAGTGACGCGCCGTGCCGCGAATGCAGCAGCATCTGCCGACTTCAGCAGCAACAGCGCGCTGAGCACGATCAAGCAGAACGCCGTGTTCCGAGACTCGCCAGGAGAGCTGCTGTTGGCCTCGCCGGTTTCCGATCAAAGCGTACGCATTGATTACCTCGCATTGAATCGGGCGCCCGATGGCAGCACAAGCATCGTCGAGATTGCGAAAAATGCATTACCCTCCTGCAACGCGCAAAATCGCCAAACCTGCATGGCTGATCCAAACGCGCTCAATTGCGTGCGCTTCGTGCGTGCGCGCGTATGTGACCCCAGTAACTCCACAAGCTGCGATGCAGTGGGCTTCCAGCCGCTTTCACTATTTGTTGACCTTGCAGTCAAGCTGCCGACAGCGCCAACCATTGTCCCGGCCGAGTCCTTGGGATTTTTGCCCGGCGCTGCGGCTTGTCTCTGAAACGGCTGTCAACCCTGCGCGCCTGTCCGCACGCCCTACGTGCTAACTGGAAGCCGCCGCCACATTCGCCCGCGCCCTGTGCAATTTCTTGTAGCTGTCGATCAGGCGGTGGTGCCTGTCGAGGCCCTCAAGTTTTATGCTCGTCGGCGTCAAGCCGAAGAAGCGCACGCTGCCATCCACCGAGCCCAGCACCGCGTCCATGCGAAGGTCGCCAAACATCCGGCGGAAATTGAGCACGTAATCGTCCAGTTCCAGGTCGTCATCGAGCACCACTTCCAGCACCACGTTCAAGGCCTGGTAGAACAACCTGCGCTCGACGGTATTGTCGTTGTACTGCAGGAAGGCGCCGACCAGCTCGTGCGCCTCTTCCAACTGCTGCAAGGCGAGGTTGATCAGCAGCCTCAACTCGAGCACGGTCAGCTGCCCCCATTCGGTATTCTCGTCGAACTCGATGCCGATCAGCGTGGCGATGTCGGAATACTCGTCCAGCTCGTTGTTCTCCAAACGCTCCAGCAGCGCCTCCAGGCTGGCGTCGTCCAGGCGGTGCAAATTCAAAATATCTTCACGGAACAGCAGTGACTTGTTGGTGTTATCCCAGACCAAATCTTCTACCGGGTAGATTTCCGAATATCCGGGCACCAGAATCCGGCAGGCGACGGCGCCCAGCTCGTCATACGTCGCCATGTAGACCTCTTTGCCCATGCCTTCGAGGATGCCGAGCAAGGTGGCGGCTTCCTGGGCATTGGAATTCTCGCCCTCGCCAGAAAAGTCCCACTCGACGAAATCGACATCCGCTTTCGCGCTGAAAAAGCGCCACGACACCACACCGCTCGAATCGATGAAGTGCTCGACAAAGTTATATGGTTCAGTCACGGCTTCACTTGCGAAAGTGGGGGCAGGCAGATCGTTCAGGCCTTCAAAACTGCGCCCCTGCAGCAATTCCGTGAGGCTGCGTTCGAGCGCCACCTCGAAGCTCGGGTGCGCGCCGAACGAGGCGAAGACACCGCCGGTTCGCGGATTCATCAAGGTGACGCACATCACCGGATAGGTTCCGCCGAGCGACGCGTCCTTGACCAGCACCGGGAAGCCCTGCTCCTCCAATGCCCGGATGCCGGCGATAATGCCAGGGTATTTCGCCAGCACCTCCTGCGGCACATCCGGCAATGCCATCTCGCCTTCCAGGATTTCGCGTTTGACCGCGCGTTCAAAAATTTCGGACAGGCATTGCACCTGCGCTTCGGCCAGCGTATTTCCGGCGCTCATGCCATTGCTGGCGTAGAGGTTTTCGATGAGGTTGGACGGGAAATACACCACCTCGCCGTCCGAATGCCGCACGAACGGCAGCGCAACGATTCCGCGCTCCGCGTTGCCGGAATTGGTGTCGATCAGGTGCGAGCCGCGCAGCTCGCCGTCGGGGTCGTAGACCTGCAGGCAGTACTCGTCGAGAATGCCGGCCGGCAGCGCGTCGTCGGGGCCAGGCTGGAACCAGCGTTCGTTCGGGTAATGCACGAAGTCCGCCCCAGCGATGTCCTCACCCCAGAACGCACCTGCGTAGAAATGGTTGCAGTTCAGGCGCTCGATATACTCACCCAGGGCCGATGCCAGCGCGCTCTCCTTCGTCGCACCCTTGCCATTGGTAAAACACATCGGCGAGTGAGCGTCGCGGATGTGCAGCGACCAGACATTGGGAACGATATTGCGCCACGAAGCGATCTCGATTTTGACGCCCCAGCTCGCCAGCATCCCCGACATATTGGCGATGGTCTGCTCCAGCGGCAGATCCTTGCCAGCGATGTAGGTACTCGACTCGGCAGAAGGCTGCAAAGTCAGCAGCGCCTGCGCGTCGGCGTCTAGGTTCGCCACCTCTTCGATCACAAAATCGGGACCTTCCTGCACCACTTTTTTGACGGTGCAACGCTCGATCGAACGCAGGATGCCCTGGCGGTCCTTGTCGGAAATATCGGCCGGCAACTCGACCTGAATCTTGAAGATCTGCTTGTAGCGGTTTTCGGGGTCGACGATGTTGTTCTGCGACAGCCGGATATGTTCGGTAGGGATGTTGCGGGTGTTGCAGTACAGCTTGACGAAGTAAGCGGCGCACAAGGCCGAAGAGGCGAGGAAATAGTCGAACGGACCGGGCGCCGAACCATCGCCTTTGTAGCGGATAGGTTGATCGGCGATGACCGTGAAGTCGTCGAACTTCGCTTCCAGACGTAGCTTGTCGAGAAAGTTGACTTTAATTTCCATAACTGATTTCCAATGCGGGCTCAAAATTCAAAATATAAAGCCCTGTGAGAACAGGGCTCTATAACTCATCAATTACGATAAGATTCCTGTGGGAACATCATTCCCACTCAATCGTCGCCGGCGGTTTCCCCGAGATGTCGTACACCACGCGATTAATCCCGCGCACTTCGTTGATGATGCGGTTCGACACCTTGCCCAGCAAGCTGTGCGGCAGATGCGCCCACTGCGCCGTCATGAAGTCCAGCGTCTGCACCGCGCGCAGCGCCACCACCCACTCGTACGTACGGCCGTCGCCCATCACGCCCACCGACTTCACCGGCAGGAACACCGCGAACGCCTGGCTGGTCGCCTCATACCAGTTGCGGGGCAGCTCGCCCGAATCGATGCCTTCGATTGGCGTGGCTTCGAACACGGTATTGCGCAGCTCTTCGATAAAGATTGCATCGGCGCGGCGCAGCAGGTCCGCATACTCCTTCTTCACTTCGCCCAGGATGCGCACGCCCAGTCCCGGACCGGGGAACGGATGGCGGTACACCATGTCGTGTGGCAGGCCCAGCGCCACGCCCAGCTTGCGCACTTCGTCCTTGAACAGTTCGCGCAGCGGCTCGAGCAGCTTGAGGTTCAGCGTCTCAGGCAGGCCGCCCACATTGTGGTGGCTCTTGATGGTCTGGCCCTTCTTGCCCTTGCCCGCGCTTTCGATCACGTCCGGATAAATGGTGCCCTGCGCCAGCCACTTGGCGTTGGACAGCTTGCCCGCCTCCACCTGGAACACTTCGACGAACTCGCGGCCGATGATCTTGCGCTTGGCTTCCGGATCGGTCACACCGGCCAGGTGGCCCAGGAACTGGTCTTCGGCATCGATGCGCAGCACCTTGACGCCCAGGTTCTTGGCGAACATGTCCATCACCATCTTGCCTTCGTCCAGGCGCAGCAGGCCATGGTCGACGAAGACGCAGGTCAGCTGGTCGCCGATGGCGCGGTGGATCAGCGCCGCAGCCACGCTCGAATCGACGCCGCCCGACAGACCAAGGATCACTTCATCGGTGCCGACCTGCGCGCGGATCTTCTCGACCGCCTCGGAAATATAATCGGGCATGTTCCAGTCCGACTTGCAGCCGCAGATCTCATGCACGAAGCGGCCCAGCATCGCCTTGCCTTGCACGGTGTGCGTCACTTCCGGGTGGAACTGCACGCCGTAGAAGCGGCGCTCCTCGTCGGCCATCGCGGCGATCGGGCAGCTCGGCGTGTTGCCCATCAGCTTGAAGCCTGGCGGCATGTCCACCACCTTGTCGCCGTGGCTCATCCACACCTTCAGCATGCCGTGGCCCTCGTCCGTGACGAAGTCGTTGATGCCGTTCAGCAGCGCCGTATGGCCGCGCGCGCGCACCTCGGCGTAACCGAACTCACGCACCAGGCCGTTCTCCACCGTGCCGCCAAGTTGGGCCGCCATCGTCTGCATGCCGTAGCAAATGCCCAGCACCGGCACGCCCAGTTCGAACACGGCCTGCGGCGCGCGCGCCGACTCGCCTTCCAGCGTGGAGCTGTGGCTGCCCGACAGGATCACGCCGGCGGCGCCGTAGTTGCGCACGAATTCGTCGCTGACGTCGTACGGGAACACTTCGGAAAACACGCCCGAGTCGCGCACGCGGCGCGCGATCAGCTGGGTGACTTGGGAACCGAAATCGAGGATGAGGATCTTTGAATGCATGTGTGGCGCTGTCTCTTGGTAACGAATGGGAGGCTGGAAATGCAAACGCGGCGAACTGGGTCGCCGCGTTTCTGGGTCTTACTCGGAACGGTAGTTCGGAGCTTCCTTGGTGATCTGCACGTCGTGCACGTGCGATTCCTTCATGCCGGCCGAGGTGATCTCGACGAATTCGGCCTTCTCGCGCAGCTCTTCGATGGAAGCGCAGCCGCAGTAGCCCATCGACTGGCGCACGCCGCCGACCAGCTGATAGATGATCGCCAGCACGCTGCCCTTGTAGGCCACGCGCCCTTCGATCCCCTCCGGCACGAACTTGTCGGCCTTGGCCGACGCGTCCTGGAAGTAGCGGTCGGCCGAGCCGTCGGCCATCGCGCCCAGGCTGCCCATGCCGCGGTAGGACTTGTAGCTGCGGCCCTGGTACAGGATCACTTCGCCCGGCGCCTCTTCGGTGCCGGCGAACATCGAGCCCATCATGACGGTCGATGCGCCCGCCGCCAGCGCCTTGGAAATATCGCCCGAGAAGCGGATGCCGCCGTCTGCGATGCACGGCACGCCGGTGCCCTTGAGCGCGTCGGAGACGTTCGAAATCGCGGTGATCTGCGGCACGCCCACGCCGGCAACGATACGGGTGGTGCAGATCGAGCCTGGGCCGATGCCGACCTTGACCGCGTCGGCGCCGTATTCGACCAGCGCCAGCGCGGCGGCCGCGGTGGCGATGTTGCCGCCGATGACATCGACGTGCGGATACTTGGTCTTGATCCATTTCACGCGGTCGAGGATGCCTTGCGAGTGGCCGTGGGCGGTGTCAACCACCAGCACATCCACGCCGGCCGCGACCAGCAGGTCGATGCGCTCTTCGTCGCGCTGGCTGACGCCCACTGCCGCACCGACAATCAGCTTGCCAAGCGCGTCTTTGGAAGCGAACGGGTGCTCATGCGACTTCTGGATGTCCTTCACGGTGATCAGGCCGCGCAGCTCGAACGCGTCGTTGACCACCAGCACGCGCTCGAGGCGGTGCTTGTTCATCAGGCGCTTCGCCTCGACGGGGTCGGTGTCCTCTTTCACATAGACCAGCTTTTCGCGCGGCGTCATCTTGGCGCGCGCCTCCGCATCGAGCTCTTCTTCGAAACGCAGGTCGCGGTTGGTGATGATGCCGACCACGGTCTTGCCCTCGACCACCGGGAAGCCGCTGATGCCGTATTGTTCGGTGAGCTTGATCACGTCGCGGATCTTCATGTCCGGCGGGATGGTGATCGGGTCGCGCAGCACGCCGGCTTCGAAACGCTTGACGCGTGCGACTTCGCGGGCCTGGTCTTTTGCGCTCAGGTTCTTGTGGATGATGCCGATGCCGCCCTCTTGCGCCATTGCGATCGCCAGCCGCGCTTCGGTGACGGTATCCATCGCGGCCGACAGCAGCGGGATGTTCAGCGAAATATTGCGGGTCAGGCGAGTCTTGAGGGAGGTGTCGGCAGGCAGAACGTTCGAGTAAGCCGGGACGAGCAGCACATCATCGAACGTGAGTGCTTTTTGAAGAAGACGCATAGTGTTTTCCTATAGGCGCAAAAGCGAATTATACAGAAGAACGCGCCCGCCGTCCCGAGGCGCCGGATTTTTTGCAGGCGGGTTCAGCGGTTTGACTGCCTGCGCTGGCCGCCTGCGTATTACGATTGACAGCCGCGCCAAATCGTGGCGTAGTGACGTACGGCAACTGAACTGGAATCTGCAATGAACCATCCCTCCCTTGTGCGCATGCTCACCGCCGGCGCCCTGCTCGCCTTCGCCACCCTGGCGCAGGCACAGTATGTCTGGATTAACGAAAAAGGCGTGCGCGAATACTCCGACCGCGCGCCGCCGCCGTCGATCCCGCTCAAGAACATCCTCAAAGCGCCGCACGGCCAGCTGACCGCCGCCGACGCGCCGGCCGAGCCGCCCGCCGCGAACGCCGTCGCGGCCAAACCGGCGCCGGCCCCGACCCTGGCCGACCGCAACGCCGATTACAACAAGCGCCTCAAGGACCAGGCCGACCAGGCGAAAAAGGCGTCGGACGAGGCCAGGCTGAAGGCGGAACAAGCCGACAATTGCAGCCGCGCCCAGGCGGTCAAGCGCTCGGTCGATTCCGGTGAGCGCATCACCGCACTCGACAAGAACGGCGAGCGCCGCTTCATGGACGACGCGGAACGCGCCCGCGAAGGCGCCAGGGCCGACAAGATCCTGGCCGGCTGCCGCTAGATCCGGCGTCCCCTTCATCATTTCCTCAAAAAAACAAGTCCGGATCGCAAGATTTGCATTGATCCGGCTTGATCCGGCGCGCTCCGGCGCCTGATAACCGTCAAACTCAGCAGCGAACCCCTCGATAGACTCAATTCATGCATTCCGTTTGCCGTTTTCAAATGGCTAACCATTGTGTTTAATCGAGGAGTTCAACGTGCATCAAAGACTCTCAGCAACCGCGATTGCGGCGATCCTCACCTGCGCCGGCGCCACGGCGTGGGCCGGGCCCACTGTCACGACCACGCAAACCGGTACGGGTAACAGCGCCTACGCGGAACAGAATACCGTCAACGACGCGACCACCGCCACCATCACGCAAGTGGGCAACAACAATGTTGCCGGCGACCCCGTCGGTCGTTTGCCTGGCATCCTGCAGCAGAACATCTTTTCGCTGAGCGGCCACTCCGCCAAGATCGAACAGTACGGCAACGAGAATCACGCCGCCATCTCCCAGACGAGCGGCGACGTCGAATACCTTGGCGCCATCAAGCAGGAGGGCGACCGGAACATCGCCAGCTTGATCGAGGACCAGTACTTCAATTCGGAAACCTCGATCGGGCAAAAGGGAAACGATAACCTCGCGGAGCTGATGCACCACGACACCGGCGGCGCCAGCGGCCTGATCTCCCAGGAAGGCGACCGCAACGTCGTCCATGTCACGAACGACTCGCTGAACGATTCATCAACCCTCACCTGGCAAACGGGGTACGATAACCGCATCGACGCGGTCCACACGACTTCCGGCCACTCCGCCGTTCGCATCGCGCAGACCGGCAGCTTGAATACGGCTTACACCAGCCAGACCGGCGGCAGCTTCATTTCCGGCTACACCATCCAAAACGGCGTGGGCAACTTCGCTTCCCTGATCCAGGCCGACGCGAGGGAAGGCAGTGGCGCCATTACGCAATCGGGCGATGGCAACGTGGCGATGCTGGGCCAGACCCTCGGCTACAACCAGGCCGACATCACGCAGACGGGCAACCTGAATACCGCGACGATCCTGCAGAGCGGCAGCGTCGGGTTCGCGCCCTTGAATACGGCGTACATCACGCAATCGGGCAATGGATTCACCGCCAGCATCGCCCAGTCCGGCAGCGACAACCATGCCGGCATCTATCAGCATTAAATGAGGACCTCCATGTCCGCCGCCGTGCGATGGCTGAGCGTGCCTGCGCTGTGGCTCGCTTGTGCCATCGTGCCGGCCACGGCCCAGGTTCCGGGCGATCCGGTATCCGACGCCACCGGCATCGTGACGAGCCAGGCCATCACCGTGGCCGGCCGCGAATTCAGCGACTACTTCATCGCCGCCTGGCGCGACAAGCAGGACAGCGACCGCTACACGCTGGCGATCCATGAGCGCCCGTCGGCGCGCTCCGGCAGCCAGGTCTGGATCGAGTTCGGCCACCGGCGCGTATTCCAGATGCAGTTGCCGGCGGCGCGCGCCGCACTCAAGGGCCGGGCCGAACAAGCGGCCGAGTCCACCTGGCAGGCGGTGCTGGAGGCCGATGGCCAGAGCCGCCTCATCAACGACGCCGACCTGGCGCGCGACGAAATCTGACAATCAAGCGAAGGAGCAAACCATGCCCACCCGTCCCGCCTGGCGCCTTGCCGCCGGCCTCGCCCTGCTCACCGGCAGCGCCTGCGCCGCCGAATTGGTGTACCTCCCGGTCAACCCGAACTTCGGCGGTTACCCGGCCAACGGGCCCGGCCTGCTGGCCTCGGCCGCCGCGACCAACAAGCACAAGGAAGACCCCTTGGGCGGATCGTCGCCGTTCAACCAGTCGCCGCTGGCGCAGTTCAACCAGACGCTCGAGCGCACCGTGCTCAGCCAGCTGGCCTCGGCCGCCACTTCCAAGCTGATGGGCCAGGACGGCAAGCTGGTGCCGGGCACCTTCACCACCGCGAATTTCATCATCACGGTGACGGACCTGGGCGGCGGCGTGCTGCGCGTGACCACCACCGAAAAATCGACCGGCGTGACGACCTCGTTCGAGGTGGGCCAATGACGCCGCGCCGCGCCCTCGCCGCAACGGTCCTGATGCTGGCCAGCGGCTGCGCGGTCCAGCATGCGCCCTCGGACGCGCGCAGCGACGCCGCGCCCGCGCCGGCCACGGGAGTCACACGCGACCTGCTGAGCCTGCCGCCGCCGAGCGGCAAGGTCACCGTCGCGGTGTACGGTATCCGCGACCAGACCGGCCAGTACAAGCCGGCGCCGGACAGCTCGTTCTCCACCGCGGTCACGCAGGGCGCCTCGTCGCTGCTGGTCAAGGCCCTGAAGCAGTCGGGCTGGTTCCTGCCGGTCGAGCGCGAGAACCTTCAGGACCTGCTCACCGAGCGCAAGATCGTGCGCGCGCTCGAGATGCCGCAGCCGGCCGGCACGCCCGCCGTGCAGATACCGCCGTTGATCGCCGCCTCGGTGCTGATCGAAGGCGGCATCATCGCCTACGAAAGCAATGTGCGCACGGGCGGCGCCGGCGCCCGCTTCCTCGGCATCGGCCTGACCACCCAGTACCGGGTTGACCAGGTCACCGTGAACCTGCGCAGCGTCGACATCCGCGGCGGCCAGATCCTGCAGAGCGTCTCGACCACCAAGACCATCTACTCCTACGAAATCCATCCGAGCATCTTCAAGTTCGTCAATGTGAAGGACCTGCTGGAACTCGAAGGCGGCATGACGCGCAACGAGCCCACCCAGCTGTGCGTCAACGAGGCGATCGAATCGGGCGTCGCCCACCTGATCGTACAAGGCATCCGCGACGGCAACTGGGCGCTGAAGGACCCGGCCAGCTGGTCGCACCCGGTGTTGCAGCGTTACGCCGCCGAGGGCGACACGCGCTACACGGTTCAGAAGGCGGCGCTATGAAAAAGCTGATCGCAGCGCTCGCAGTACTGGCGTGCGGCGCCGGCTACGCTGCCGACCTCGCGCCGCCCGAACTGACAATCGGCAAGGCCGCGCCCACCCAGGGCGCCCTGCTGCTTCAGCGTGGAGCCGGCAACGTCTTCGCCGCCGAGCAGGCCGGCCGCCGCAACGCCCTGGCCGGCGCCCAGGACGGGCTGCAGAACCGCGCTTCGGTGGAACAGTTCGGCAGCGACAACCGTGCCTCCGTTCAGCAGGAGGGGCAGGACAACGAAGCCGCCATCCGCCAGCACGGCATCGGCAACCGCGCCGAAATCGACCAGATCGGCAACCTGAACACGGCCCGCATCGATCAGTTCGGCCAGCAAGGCACGGCACGCATCACGCAGTACGGCAGCGGCAAGACCGCCACGCTCATCCAACACTAACAGGAGACAACAGATGAAAACCACACTCTCGGCAATTGCACTTGGCGCGCTACTGGCCTGCAACCTCGCCAGCGCGCAAGTGACGATCACCCAGCAAGGCAGCGGCAACGGCGCCTACACGGAACAGGATGGACTGACAGCGCCATTCCTCACACCCAAGGCAACGACGATACAGATCGGCAATAACAACCATGCCGGCGATCCGCTCACCCACACCCCGGGGATTTTTCAGCGCCAGCGCTTCGAGGCGGCCAACGCCAGGATCTACCAGGAGGGTGACGCGAACAACGCCAACATCGTGCAGGACGGCGTCGCCTTTACGGTCAACGCGACGATCGAGCAGCGCGGCGCAGGCAACACGGCCAGTATCACGCAGACGGTCCAGACCTGGAGCGATGGGTCGATCTACCAGAACGGCAGCAACAATCTGGCCAGGCTGGAACAGAGTGTGGGCGACTCCGGCTTCAGTGCCATCCAGACCGGTTCGGACAACAAGATGTCGGTGCGGCAGATGGAGTCAACGTTCAACTACCCGTCGGTCACGCAGACCGGTGACGGCAATTCCGTCACGCTCGACGTGGCGCGCTTGCTCGGCAGCAGTTCCCAGATCGAACAGGTCGGCAACAACAATACCGTCGACAGCTTCGTGCGCGATGGCGACAGCACCGAGAACTCGATTCATCAGAATGGCAACGGCAACACTGCGCTGAACCACCAGATCGGTGGGCTAGCCTTCGGCAACACGACGATTCTCGACCGCTCGGCGATCCACCAGATCGGCGACAACAACTTCGCCAGCGTGTTGCAGGATGGCGCGAACGATGCCTTGATCAAGCAGTTCGGCAACGATAATTTCGGCACGGTGGTGCAAACCTACGTCGGCCCGGGCGACCCGAATACGGCCTTCATCCGGCAATGCGGGAATGGCTTTAGCGCCAACATCGTGCAAAGCGGCGCGGCCAACAGCGCCGGCATCTACCAGCATTAAGCGGGGTCAGCCGGCGGGCAGGCCTGATGCGGCACCCGCCGGCGCCGCGAGACCTTGGCGCCACCTCGAACTGGCGCTCATGCCCGATGCGGCAACGGCAAGCGGCGATCCCACACTCACCGGGGACATAGGATGAAAACCACACTCACGGCAATTGCACTTTCCGCCCTACTCGCCTGCAACGTCGCCACTGCGCAAGTGTCGATCACCCAGCAAGGCAGCGGTAACGGCGCTTATACGGAACAGCAAGGAACACGGTATCCGGGCAGCCTGACCGCCGCCACGACCATACAGATCGGCAATAACAACCATGCCGGCGATCCGGTCAGCCACACTCCGGGGATTCTTCAGCGTGAGCGCTTCGAGGCGGCCAACGCCAGGATTTTCCAGCAGGGCGACCAAAACACCGCCAACATCGTGCAGGACGGCGCCGCCTTTACGGTCAACGCGATCATCGAGCAGCGCGGCGCCGGCAACACGGCCAGTCTCATGCAGACGATCCAGACCTGGAGCGATGGGACGATCTACCAGGAAGGCACCAACAACCTGGCCAGGATCGAACAGCGGTTCGTGGCCGACTCGCGCTTCGGCGCGGTCCAGAATGGTTCTGACAACAAGCTGTCGGTTTTGCAGGACGACGCAACCCACAACGGTCCGTCGGTCACGCAAACCGGTTCCGGCAACTCGGCCACGGTCGAGCTCGAGCACGTGCTTGGCAGCGCCGCGCTGATCGAACAGCTAGGCAGCATGAACATCGCCGACAGTGTTGTGCGCACTGGCGAGGGTAACAGCAACGCAATTTATCAGGATGGGACCGGCAACGTCGCCATGATCCAGCAGATCGGCAGCAGGGTCTTCGGCGCCGCGATGGCGGAGATCCGCCAAACCGGAGCGAATAACTTCGCCAGCCTGTTGCAGGATGGCCCCAATGGCGCGTCGATCGGGCAGCTCGGCAACGATAATTTCGGCACGGTGGTGCAAACCTACGTCGGTCCGGGCGACCCGAATACGGCCTTCATCAGGCAGTACGGGAATGGCTTTAGCGCCAACATTGTGCAAGGCGGCGCGGGCAACAGTGCCGGCGTGTACCAGCACTAGGCGCCGTCAGCCGGCGGCGTCTTTCTTGTGCGACGCGCGCCGGCGCCGCCAATCCTCGGGGCCGGCCACCAGCGGCCGATCCAGCACGATGCCGTCGCACTCGCGCAGCACCGTGTCGAACGGCGTTTCTTGTCTTAAATGCCGACAGGCCTCGCCGCCCGTCGATTTCCACCATTCAGTTTCCGGGGCCGCTGAATCGCCCTACCCCGCCCCTGCTCATCTCTAGGAGTTCTCCCATGAAAGCTGCACTCTCGGCAACAGGACTCGCCGCGATCCTCGCGACCGCCTTCAACGTCGCGGCGGCCGGCCCAACGGCCACGACCTCGCAAACAGGAACCGGCAACACCGCGTATGCCGAACAGACCCTGATCGACCCGACCTTCCCCACCAGCGCGACGATCATCCAGGCCGGCAACAACAATCATGCGGGCGATCCGCTGGCGCAAACCCCGGGCATCCTCCAGCGCAACGTCCGCCACTCGCTCAATACCGCCGAGATTAACCAGTCTGGCAACGAAAACACCGCCAGCATCGTGCAGGACGGGATGCACTTTCAAATTAATCATGGGGAAATCAAACAGATCGGCAACAACAATAGTGCCGCCGTCGTTCAGACCGATGTCCTCACGACCTATGGCTTGTTGCGCCAGGAAGGCGTCAACAACCTCGCCGCTTTCGAACAAACGGGCGTGGGCGATATTGGCATCCTGGGAAGCCAGAACGGTTCGGACAACTTCATGAGCGTGCGGCAATACAATCATGCGGGGCCCGGCCACGCGTCTGTCGCGCAATCCGGTTCGCTGAACGCGGTCACCCTCGACCAGAATCGGACGATGGGCTCGGTCGAAATCAACCAGGCTGGCGAGTTGAACACCGTCACCAGCAGCCTGGTGGGGGACGCCCGCATTACGATCCAGCAGGCCGGAACCGGCAATACCGCGACGACCTTCCAGTCCGGCGTCTTTACCCAGTCCAGCGAGATCGTACAAACCGGTGACAACAACCTGGCGACGCTGTCGCAGACGCTCACCGGGAATTTCTCGCTGATTACGCAGACCGGCAACAGCAACCAGGCCTCCCTCACGCAGGCGGGGTGGAACACGGCCTCCATCAATCAGGTTGGGAATAATTTTGTCGCCAGCCTGACCCAGGCCGGCCAAGGCAACAACGCCGGGATCTATCAGCACTAAGAGGCTGCAAGCGTCGATCAGCCGGCGGCGTCTTTCTTGTGCGACGCCCTCCGACGCCGCGAATCCTTGGGGTCGGCCACCAGCGGCCGGTACAGCTCGATGCGGTCGCGCTCGCGCAGCACCGTGTCGAGCGGCTTCTTCTTGCCGTAGATGCCGACCGGGGTCGTCGCCAGGTCGATGCCAAGCTCGACCAATACGCCGCTGGCGGCAAGCGCCGCTTCGATGGTGGTGCCGGGCGCGACGTCGAATTCGCGCAGCAGTTCCATTTCCGGCGTGGCGTAACAGAGCGATACGTGCAGCATGTCAGCCATAGACGGTCTCGGCGCGCTTGCAGAAGGAATCGACCATGCTGTTGGCGATCATGCCGAACACCGGCCCGATCAGCTGCTCGAGGATGATGCTGGAAAACTCGTATTTCAGGTCGAACTCGACCTTGCAGGCGTCTGCGCGCAGCGCCTTGAAGCTCCACACGCCGTCCATCACCTTGAACGGGCCGTCGACCAGCTTCATCGTCATCTGGGTCGGCCGGGTGTTGGTGTTGGAGGTGGTGAAGCTCTGCTTGACGCCGTGGAAATTGATGCCGACGCTCGCTACCAGCTTGTTCTCGCTCTTTTCGAGCACCTTCACGCCGCCGCACCAGGGCAGGAATTTCGGATAATCTTCGACGTTGGCGACCAGGTCGAACATCTGCTCGGCGCTATAACTGAGAAATACTGTCTTGTGCACTACTGCCATGAGTCTGCCATTTGCTATGATGTTGGGGTATTTGCATCAGTAGTTTAACCGACCAAACGAATTCATGAGTATTGTTGACAACAGAAAAGCCTTCCACGACTATTTCATCGAAGACCGCTACGAGGCGGGAATCGTGCTCGAGGGATGGGAAGTGAAGGCGATCCGGGAATCGCGGGTCCAGATCAAGGAAGCGTACGTGGTCGTGCGCGGCGACGAGCTGTTCCTGTTCGGCGCCCACATCAGCGCGCTGGCGACCGCGTCCTCGTTCACCCATCCGGACGCCGTGCGCACCCGCAAGCTGCTGCTGCACCGCGCCGAGGTCGACAAGCTGATCGGCAAGGTCGAGCGCGCCGGCTTCACGCTGGTGCCGCTGAACCTGCACTACAAGGGCGGGCGCGTGAAATGCGAGATCGGCCTCGCCAAAGGCAAGAAGCAGCACGACAAGCGTGCCACCGAAAAGGAACGCGATGGCAAGCGCGAAGTGGCCGCAGCCATGAAAACCCACGCCCGCTGATGCGCATCGGGGTCTGGTCCTGCGGAACGACGGGGACGCCGAGTCCCCATCTTGTTTGCTTAAGCCGCGAACCGTTTCGACGCGCTGATCCGCCAGCACACGAACGCCAGCACCAACCCCGCCAGCATCCCGCACGCCAGCTTGAGCGCGCTGCCGAATAACAGCGGCGCCACCAGTCCCGACACCAGCGCGAACGCGATCATCTGGATAAACGACAGCATCGACGACGACAGCCCCCGGTTGTCGGGAAACAGCTCGAACGCGCTCATCTGGATCGCCGGCATCGCCACCGCGAGGCCGAAGGTGAAGACCATCAGCGGCAGCACCGCCCACGGCACCTCGGCCACGAACAGCAGGTTGTACACCACGCCGATGCCCGCGCCGGCCAGCATGATGGTAAAACCGATCCACTTCATGCGCACCGGCGGGATCTTAGCCGCGTACTTGCCGCTCCATGCCGAGCCGATCACCATGCCGCTGATCAGCGGGATGAACATCCAGCCGAACGCCGTCTCCGGCAGGTGCAGGATCTCCATCACAAAGTTGGCGGCCGACCCGATGTACAACGACAGTCCGCCGAAGGCCAGGCCGACCGTCAGCGACAGCAGCACGAAGCGCGGGTTGCTCAGCACCTTGACGTAGTTTGCGGCGATCGCCACCGGATGGAAGGCGTGGCGCTGCTCCTTCGGCAGGCTCTCGGGCAGCGCGCGCCAGGCCAGCACGAACATCAGCGCGCCGAAGCCGGTGAGGAAGTAGAAGGTCGAACGCCAGCCGAAGTGCACGTGCAGCCAGCCGCCCAGGATAGGCGCGAGCGCCGGCGCCAGGCCGAACACCATCATGATATGCGCCATCATCTTCTGCGCCTGCGCGCCGGAGAAGCGGTCCTGCACGATGGCCGCGCCGATCACCGAGCCGGCGCCCGCCGACAGGCCCTGCAGCGCGCGGCACACCAGCAGCCAGCCGAAGCTGGGCGCGAACGCGGCGCCGAGCGAGGCAAGCGTGTAGCAGACCAGCGCGATCATGATCACCGGGCGGCGCCCGAAGGAATCGGACAGCGTCCCGTAGAACAGCATCATGAAGGCGAAACAGAACAGGAAGATACTTAGGGTCTGCTGGACCGCGACCGGGCCGACGTTGAATTCGCGGCCGATGGCGGGAATCGACGGCAGGTAGGTGTCGATCGCGAGCGCGCCCACCATGCCGATAAAAGCCAGAATTACGGTCAACATTCGCTGCATGTGATGCGCCTTTACAAAGATATGGCGCCGCACGTGCGAACAACCGAGGGGCAGGATTCTACCGCCAATCGGGATTTGCCGTCTGAATGCGAAAATTGGCGCGGCTGGCAGAATCGGGGTCTGGTCCCGCGGACCTGACCCCTTTTTCATTCCGCCACCAACTCAACATGGGGTCAGGTCCGCAGGACCAGACCCCGCCGGTGCACTTACCTGAGGCGGCTCGTCTTCAGGGTTCATCGGGCCAGCGACATCCCGAAGCGCTCGGTGCGCGGCATCCAGTTGCCGTTCATGTCGGCCGACACCAGCACGCGCACCGCGCGGCCAATCAGCAAGCCGCGCGGCACCAGGCCGATGACGCGCGAGTCGGCGCTGTTGTCGCGGTTATCGCCCAGCATCAGGAACTGATCCGGCGGAATCGTCACCGGCGCAAAATTGCGCAGCGCGGCGATCTGCGGCAGCACCTGGATGCGGCGCTGGCCGGCGCCTGTCGTCTCGGTCATCTCCAGCGCATCGATGGTGGCGCCGTTCGCCAGCCGCTCGGTGGCCGGCTTCTCCAGCGAATAGTTGGCGGGCTGGCCGTTGATGACCAGGCGCTCGTCGCGCATTTCGACCACATCGCCCGGCAGCGCGATGACGCGCTTTATCAGCCGCGTGCCGTCCTTCGGCGACGAGAACGTGACGATGTCGCCGCGCTGCGGGTCGCCCAGCTTCGTCACCACGATATCGGTCAGCGGCACCTTCAGGTCGAACGCGAGGCGGTTGACGAACACCACATCGCCTTCGAGCAGGTTGGGATGCATCGAGCCGGAGGGAATCGGGTTCCAGTCGGCGACTGCGGTGCGGAAGATCCCGAACAGGACCAGGAACATCAGGAAACCCTTGTTGGCACGCACCCAGCTTTTCATTTTTTTGACTCCGGAGAGGATTGGTATGACTAGATCGTATTGCATGATACTTTAATAATGCTTAAACCAGTGTCAATACCGGGGTCAGGTCCATCGGGACCTGACCCTTTTCGGATTAGCCCTTGGCGCAAGCGCACTGCGATCCGCAGCGGCAATGCGGGCCGCAAGCGCAGGCCTTTTGCTGATCGGGCTTTTGGCAACCGCAGCGGCAGCCGGCGCCGGCGCATGCGACGCATTTGCAGGTGTGTGGGGAAGCGGTGTTCATGACAATCTCCTTGAAGGGTTAAGTGAGATGCCAGTGTAAAAGCGCGCCATGGCTGCCGCTTGAACGAAACGGCTATTCGCGCCGGACGCTCACCGGCGCAATCCCGAACATGCGTTTGAAGGTCCGTGAGAAATGGGCGGAGTCGGCAAAACCGCCCGCATGGGCAGCGTCGGTCAGGCTGTTCCCGGCCGCGGAGCAGGCGACGGCGAGTTCGAGGCGCAGCCAGAGTACGTAGGGGCGGAACCGGATCCCGGTCTCCTGAAGGAACAGGTGGCGAAAACGTTCGGGGGAAAGGAACACCGCTTCGGCGATTTCCGCCATGGTGATCGCGTCGCCGGGGCGCTCGCGCAGTATCGCTATCGCGCGCTCGATGCGCCGATCGAGCGGCCTGGCGGGCGATGGATGCACCGAACCCAGTGCTGAAATCACCGCGCGCGCGCAGGCGATCAGTTCCGCGTCGGAGGCGCCGTCATTGAATGCGGCCGCAAGCGCTGCCGATTCCGGTGCAAATGCATCGGCGGGCAGCGAGGCGATACCTTCACTGTAGAGCTGCCCAATTGCCTGTCCTTCAGTCGACTCTGGCTCGACCAGTATGAGGGCGACCAGTTCATCGCGGGCCTCGAAAGCATGGGGCTGATGCGCGCCGACGATGGCGGCCTTGTATGCCGTCCAATCGTCTCCGGGGCGTCGGAACCGCACTTCTCCACCGGACAGCGCAAGCGCGAGCTGGATCGCGTGGTGGGCATGAAAATCCGTTGGCTCGCCCGCGGTGCCGATCCAGATCATGCCCCCGCGCCAAAGCACGGCCCGGCCGGTGCCGAACGGCTTGATCGCTCCTCGTTGTCCGCTGTTAGCCATCGCTGCCACTTCACTCACGCTCAGTATAGGCTCCCGTCGGCGCGTGAGCGAGCGGCCGCCATTCAGTGCGGCCGCACGTCGTCCTTTACCGCGGCGAGTGCTAGTTTATCGACCAGGCCTGGCGCCACCAGCTTGAGGAAGCGTCCAGCCTTGCCCTGCAGCGTCATCACCACGTCGCGCTTGCGCGCATTCATGCCATCGACGATCAGCCGCGCGCATTCCTCCACCGTCATCGCACCATCTTCTTTCAGACCGCTGCTGCCGGCCTGCTGACCCGCGGCGTTGAAGCCGCGATGCCGGATCTTTGTCGCCACCACGCCGGGGTAGGCCGTCGTCACGCTGACGCCGGCGCCATTGAGCTCGATCCGCAACGCTTCGAAAAATCCCGTCATCGCGAACTTGGTCGCCGCATACGCCGTCCGGCCCGGCACGCCCACGAGGCCGGCCAGCGACGACACCGCGACGATGCTGCCGCGCGACGCCTTCAGGTGCGGCAGCGCCGCGTGCGTGCACCACACGCTGCCCCACAGGTTGATGCGCATGAGTTCCTCGTACCAGCCCAGGTCCGCCACATCCTCGAACAGCGCCTGCGCCGAGCGCCCGGCGTTGTTGACCAGCACATCGATGCGTCCGAACTTCGCCACCGCCGCATCGATCAGCGCGACGCACTGGGCTTGCACGCCAACGTCGGTGGGACACACCAAGGTCTGCGCGCCCAGCGCGTCGCAGGCGCCGGCCACCGATTCGAGCGCCTCGCGGCTGCGCGCGGCCAGCACCAGCGCCACGCCGCCGCCCTGCTTCGCCGCGATCCGGCGCGCCATCTCGGCGCCGATACCGTCCGAGGCGCCGGTGATCACCACCACCCGCACGGTCACTTCTGCGCTTTCACGATCTGCATCGCGCTGGCGATCATGCCGCTCATCTCGCCCAGGTTGGTCGGCACGATGATGGAGTTGTTGGTCTTGGCGAGATTGGAAAACGCATCGACGTACTTTTCCGCGACGCGCAGGTTCACCGCATCGTGCCCGCCCGGCTCGTTGATGGCGCCGCCGATCTGGCGCAGCGCGGTGGCGCTGGCGTCGGCCAGCGCGACGATCGCCGCCGCCTGGCCTTGCGCCCGGTTGATCTGCGCCTGCTTGTCGCCCTCCGAACGCGCAATCGCCGCGGCCCGTTCGCCGTCGGCGATGTTGATCTGCTCCTGCTTGCGGCCCTCCGACGCGGCGATCAGCGCGCGCTTTTCGCGCTCGGCGGTGATCTGCGCCTGCATCGCGTGCAGGATCTCCTTCGGCGGCGTCAGGTCCTTGATCTCGTAACGCAGCACCTTCACGCCCCAGTTCGCGGCCGACTCGTCGATCGCGTTGACGATGGTCGTGTTGATGTGGTCGCGCTCCTCGAAGGTCTTGTCCAGCTCCATCTTGCCGATCACCGAACGCAGCGTGGTCTGCGCCAGCTGGGTGATCGCGGCGATGTAGTTCGACGAGCCGTACGAGGCGCGCATCGCATCGGTGATCTGGAAGTACAGGATGCCGTCGACCTGCAGCTGGGTGTTGTCGCGCGTGATGCAGACCTGCGGCGGCACGTCGAGCGGGATCTCCTTCAGGATGTGCTTGTAGGCGACGCGGTCGACGAACGGAATCACGATGTTCAGGCCAGGCGCCAGCGTCGCGTGGTATTTGCCGAGCCGCTCGACCACCCAGGCGTGCTGCTGCGGCACCACGTTGATCGTCTTGAACACGAACACCAGCGCAATGACGAACAGGACCAGCGCGACGGTTCCGAAATTAAATTCCATTTTTTGCCTTTATTTGAAAGAATCTTTCAAGCGCCGGTGACGATCAACCGGCTGCCCTGGATTTCCACGATCTTGAAAACGCCCGCTTCGGCGATCGCGCCCTGCCCCAGCTCCACGTCCCACAAGGCGCCGCGGTACATCACGCGCGCCTTCCCGCCGTGCCACTCGGGCACGTCGATGCGCTGGCCGATGTCGATGTTCACATTCGGATCGCGCGCCGCATTGCCGCGTGATGGCTTGCCGAAGCGGCTGCGGTGCAGCAGGCCGGTGGCCAGCACGCCAACCGCCGCCGCCGCGATGAACTGCATCGGCGCGGCCTGCCCCGTGTATGCGGCGAGCGCACCGAACGCCATGCCGATGGCAATCATCAGCAAATAGAACGTCCCGGTGAACAGCTCCATCACCACCAGCACGCCGGCTGCTACCAGCCAGTTGATCCAGTCCGCCATTTGATTTCCTTCCCGTGCAAAGGCGGGGTCAGGTCCGGCGGACCTGACCCCAAAGTCAAAAAACAAAACCCCCGTGGCCCGGATCGGGCTACGAGGGTTTGCGTGTTGATGCGTTGAGTTTTGATGGCTATTTTGCTAAACATTCCAATATTGTCAGTCTAGCGCGTTCGCGCACAGAGTCAACAACTGAATTGTATAGCCAGGCAAGAGGGGGCAGGTCCGCAGGACCAGACCCCGTCGTGCTTACTTGCCGATGGCCGCCAGCTTCTGCCAGGTGTCGATCACCGAGTCGGGATTGAGCGACATCGACTCGATCCCTTCGGCCATCAGCCAGGCCGCGAAGTCCGGATGGTCCGACGGCCCCTGGCCGCAGATGCCGACGTACTTGCCCTGCTTGCGGCAGGCCTGGATCGCGCGCGACAGCATCGCCTTGACCGCCGGATCGCGCTCGTCGAAATCGGCTGCCAGCAGCGCGATGCCCGAATCGCGGTCCAGGCCCAGGGTGAGCTGGGTCAGGTCGTTCGAACCGATCGAGAAACCGTCGAAGTATTCGAGGAACTCGTCGGCCAGGATCGCGTTCGACGGCACTTCGCACATCATCACGATGCGCAGGCCGTTCTCGCCGCGCTTGAGGCCATTGGCCGCCAGCAGGTCGATCACCTTCTTCGCCTGGCCCAGCGTGCGCACGAACGGCACCATCAACTCGACGTTGGTCAGGCCCATCTCTTCACGCACGCGCTTCATCGCCGCGCATTCCATTTCGAAGGCGCCGGCAAAGTCGGCCGCCAGGTAGCGCGCCGCGCCGCGGAAGCCCAGCATCGGGTTCTCTTCGTCCGGCTCGTAGCGCGAACCGCCGATCAGCTTCTTGTACTCGTTCGACTTGAAGTCGGACAGGCGCACGATGACCGGCTTCGGCCAGAACGCGGCGCCGATGGTGGCGACGCCTTCGGCCAGCTTGTCGACGTAGAATGCGCGCGGCGACGCATGGCCGCGCGCGACCGATTCGACCGCCTTCTTCAGGTCCGCATCGATGTTCGGATACTCGAGGATGGCCTTCGGGTGCACGCCGATGTTGTTGTTGATGATGAACTCGAGGCGGGCCAGGCCGACACCCTTGTTCGGGATCGACTGGAAGTCGAACGCCAGCTGCGGATTACCGATGTTCATGGTGATCTTGACCGGAATCTCCGGCAGTTCGCCGCGCGCCACTTCCGACACTTCGGTTTCGATCAGGCCGTCGTAGATCTTGCCCTCGTCGCCTTCGGCGCAGGACACGGTGACGATGGTGCCGTCCTTGAGCATCTCGGTCGCGTCGCCGCAGCCGACGACCGCCGGCACGCCCAATTCGCGCGCGATGATCGCCGCATGGCAGGTGCGCCCGCCGCGGTTGGTGACGATCGCCGATGCGCGCTTCATCACCGGCTCCCAGTTCGGGTCGGTCATGTCGGCCACCAGCACGTCGCCCGGCTGCACGCGCTCCATCTCGGACGGATCGCTGATGACGCGCACGGGACCGGCGCCGATCTTCTGGCCGATCGCGCGGCCCGAGGCCAGCACGGTGCCGCTGCCCTTCAGCTTGAAGCGCTGCTGCGCGTCGGTCGACTTCTGCTGCGATTTCACGGTTTCGGGACGCGCCTGCAGGATGTACAGCTTGCCGTCGCGGCCGTCCTTGCCCCACTCGATGTCCATCGGACGCTGGTAGTGGTCTTCGATGATGACGGCGTACTTGGCCAGTTCCACCACTTCGGCGTCGGTCAGCGAATAGCGGTTGCGCTGCTCGATCGGCACGTCCACGGTCTTGACCGAGCGGCCGGCTTTCGCCTCGCTGGTGAATTCCATCTTGATCAGCTTCGAGCCGATGTTGCGGCGGATGACCGGCGACTTGCCCAGCTTGAGCATCGGCTTGTGGACGTAGAACTCGTCCGGATTGACGGCGCCCTGCACCACCGTCTCGCCCAGGCCGTAGCTCGAGGTGACGAACACCACGTCTTCGAAGCCCGACTCGGTATCGATGGTAAACATCACGCCGGCCGCGCCGAGGTCGGAACGCACCATGCGCTGCACGCCGGCCGACAGCGCCACTTCGGCGTGGGTGAAGCCCTTGTGCACGCGGTAGGAGATCGCGCGGTCGTTGTAGAGCGACGCGAACACGTGCTTCATCGCTTCGAGCACGTTGTCGATGCCGACCACGTTCAGGAAAGTCTCCTGCTGGCCCGCGAACGACGCGTCGGGCAGGTCTTCGGCGGTTGCCGACGAACGCACGGCGAACGACATCTCGGTGCTCGAACCGGCCACCAGGCGATCGTAGAACTCTTCGATTTCTTGCTGCAGGCGCGGCTGGAACGGGGTGTCGATGATCCACTGGCGGATCTCGGCGCCGGCGGCGGCGAGCGAGCGCACGTCGTCGATGTTCAGGCCTTCGAGGCGGGTGGCGATGCGGTCACCGAGCGACGGGCCGCCGTCGATGCCGTGGTTGAGGAAGTCGCGGAATGCGTCGGCCGTGGTGGCAAAGCCGCCCGGCACGCGCACGCCGGCTTCGGCGAGCTGGCTAATCATCTCCCCGAGGGAAGCGTTCTTGCCGCCGACCGATTCGACATCGGTCATGCGCAAGTTCTCGAACGAGGCGACGTACACCGCCTGGCCGGGATCCTTCATTGCTGCGTTGGTCATGATAAAACACCCTTACTGATGATAGAAATCTTCGCGTGAGGCTGGCTGACCGGGTTTTCTTGTTATTTTGGGCCGGGTGCAGCACAATCAAATCCGTTGCCGAGCATTCTACATGGGCCGGCGAGCAATTTACAGATCACAATCTTGATTCTATTACCGTATTGACACTCAATCATCCATGACCACTGAAACGCGCCCTACCATGCCGCCGTCGCCCAACACGGTGTTTTTCGTCTCCGACGGCACCGGCATCACCGCCGAAACCTTCGGCCACGCGGTGCTGAGCCAGTTCGAGATGCGTTTTCGCCAGGTGCGCATGCCGTTCATCGACACCGCCGACAAGGCGCGCGACGCGGTACGCAAGATCAACGAGACGTTCGCGCTCGACCAGCAGCGCCCGATCGTGTTTTCCACGCTGGTCAAGCCCGACCTGTCGACCATCATCCGCACCGCCAACGGCATGCACATGGACCTGATCCAGACCTTCGTGGCGCCGCTCGAGCAGGAACTGGGCGTGATGTCGACCCACACCATCGGGCGCTCGCACAACATCGTCGACAGCCAGGAGTACAAGGCGCGCATCGAGGCGATCAACTTCTCGCTGGCGCACGACGACGGCCAGTCGCACAAGAACCTGTCGTCGGCCGACGTGATCCTGGTGGGCGTGTCGCGCTCCGGCAAGACGCCGACCAGCCTGTACCTGGCGATGCAGTACGGGATCAAGGCGGCCAACTACCCCTTGATCCCGGACGATTTCGAGCGCGGCAAGCTGCCGTCGTCGCTGCCGCCGTTCCGCCACAAGATTTTCGGATTGAGCATCACGCCGGAGCGGCTGTCGGAAATCCGGCACGAGCGGCGCGCCGGCAGTAAATACGCGTCGATTGAGAATTGCCGCTACGAGGTCAACGAGGCCGAGCTGATGATGAAGCGCGAAGGCATTCGCTGGCTGTCATCGACCACCAAGTCGATCGAAGAGATCGCGACCACGATCCTGCAGGAGATCAAGCCGGACCGGCGCGAGTACTAGCCGGCGTATCGTTGGTTTTCCCTTGTCGTACCTGCGGAGGCAGGTACCCATGCTGAGCGTGCCGGAGAGTTAAAGCACGCGTGGAATGGGTACCTGCCTCCGCAGGTACGACGGTCAAGTGGCGTCGCCGTCGACCACGACCCGGTCGCGGCCGGCGCGCTTGGCCGCATACAGTCCCTTGTCGGCCGCTTCGATCAGGCCCGCCGCCGTATTCAGGCGCTCCTTGTCGTAGCTCGCCACGCCGATACTGAGCGTCACGTGCGCGCGCGCGGCCGCCGGCGAGTGCGGAAGGCCCAGCGCAGCCACATGGGCGCGGATCGACTCGGCGTGAACCCGCGCCTGCTCCGCCGTCGTATCGGGCAGGATCGCGGCAAATTCCTCCCCGCCGTAGCGCGCGGCGACGTCGGCCGGGCGCTTGAGCATCGCCGCCAGCGCCTGCGCCACCGCCGTCAGGCAGCCGTCACCCTGCTGGTGCCCGAAGTGGTCGTTGTAGGCCTTGAACGAATCGATATCCATCATCAGCAGCGACAGCGCGCCGCCAAGGCGCTGGGCGCGGCGCAGCTCGCGGTCGAGCGCGACGTCGAAGTAGCGCCGGTTCGCGATACCGGTCAGGCCGTCGACGTACGAGCGCGCGCGCAGCGCCTCGGCATGGTCGAGCAGCTGGCGCTCGCGGTCGAGCGTGCCGCTGATGTCGCGGATCTCGATCATCCAGAAATGCGCCTTGCCATCGTCGAAGGGCGACACCGTCACCGCCTGGTCGATCCGGGCGCCATCGAAACTGCCCGCCTCGCGCAGCGGGAATGGCGCCCGGCTCTGCGACTGCGGAATCCGCGTGGCCTGCCTGCCGCTCAGCGCGGACTCGACCCGCGAACCGCGCAGTTCCGGGAACACGTCGAACAGCGACTCGCCGGCCACACGGGCGGCAGCGCGCGCCGAACGCGAAACCATCCAGCTGTTCCACAGAACGATTCGGTGGTCGGCGTCGACAATGATGAGGCCGCAATCGACGAGATTGAGCGCGTGCGAGGAAAGATCAGTGGCGGGTTCGGCTTTGGCAAGAATCACGATATGGGTTCAGGATCTGAAATGCCGTGGATGATACCGCACTCGGTTGACAGATAGCTATTACGAGAAAAGCATTGAAATTGCTGCAATACACACTACGCTGAAATCTCGGCGAAATATTGTTTACTCAATAGAGGAGCTCTTATGTCGAAGATCGTTATGCAGGCCATCGTTTTTGCTTCCGGGGTCGCCATGGCGCACGGCGCTGTGTTCGCCGCCGGCCAGGACAAGGACAAAGACAAGGATAAGGACACCACCACCATCAAACGGGGCACCGACTCGGCCAAGTCGCTGAAGGAACCGTCCTACCAGACCCGCGAGGAACGGATGAAAGCGCAGCCCCTCGATTGGAACAAGACCATCGGCAAGCCCACCCGAAAGGCGCAGACGGCGGCCGAACGCAAGGCGCAGGAAAGCGCCAAGTCCGAATCGGCCGAGGGCGGCGCGGCCGATCCGAAAGCGGAGGCCGAGGCACGCAAGCTTTATCCGGAGGAATGGAAGAAGCACGACCAAAAATAACCAACAATACGCATTCCAGGGAGGTCTGAAATGGTCACGCACGCACTTCGTCGTCAATCGCCCTTTCGTTTAGTCGTAGCTCTCCTGTGTACCGGCGTTTCCGGGCTATGCTTCGCCACCGCGAACATCTTCACGCAGTACCAGGAAACTGGCAATTCCAACACCCCACCCTCGATCGGCAAGCTGTTCTCGAATGCCGGCACCTGCTCCGCATCGGTCATCAGCGGGAAAAACATCATCGTCACGGCGGCCCACTGCTGCTGGGACCGTTCGACGAAGAACTGGATCGGCGGCTGGTCGTTCGCGCCGGCCTACAACAGCGGCAGCGCGCCGTATGGCGTTTTCCAATGGGCGCAGGCGCGGGTGCTCAATAGCTGGATCAATAACGGCGACGTCGGCTCCGACGTGTGCCTGATCGCCCTGCAGGACGACAAGGCGGGCCACGGGGTGAGCTATTACACCGGCTGGCTCGGCCGCTCGTGGAACTATGGCAGCATGCTCAGCCAGCATGCGCTCGGCTATCCGGGCAATATCGGCGGCGCCAACACCTTGCAGCTGTGCGCGTCGGAGAGCTTCAGCCCGAACGCCAGCTGCGGCGGCAACTCGGTGCTGAACACGGGATGCTCGATGACCTACGGTTCGAGCGGCGGGCCGTGGATCCGCGACTACCGCACCGGCAACCATGTGGACTCGGTCGTGCATGGCTACGACAGCACCTCGTGCACGGGCGCCTTCGGCCAGACCTTCAACGGGGCGCGGTTCACCACCGGGAACATCCTGACTCTGTGTAACGCGCAGGGGTGCTGAGATTGCCGCACCGGGGTCTGGTCCTGCGGACCTGACCCCATTTTGATTTTGCCAAACACCTCTAACATGGGGTCAGGTCCGCAGGACCAGACCCCGGCAACGCACGCCGCACTTAACTGCGAAGCCCACTGCGCCGAGCCATCAAACTTAGCCAGCGCTCGACGCCGCCTTCGTCGCTGCTGCACGACGCATAATCGGTCACAGTGCGCGCTGCGCGCTCGAGGAGCTGGATGTCGGCTTCGTGCTGGCGCGCGACGTGCGGGTCTTCCAGGAACAGCACGCGCCGGCACTGCCTCTCCAGGATCAGCTCCGCGATCTGCGCATCGCCGCCCAGCGGGCCGCTGCGGAACGGCCGCACCCAGTTACGCCCTGCTTCGCCCTTGATCCGCATCGCCAGCTCGTTCAGCAGGCCGCCGGTGGTGCCGGTTGCGCAGCGCATGCCGAACTGGTCGAGCAGCGCGAAATGGCGCTCGGCCAGTTCCAGCATTTTCGACTTCATGGCGTCGTGGGCGATCAGCGCGATGCCCTCGCGCGGCAAGTCGAAGCAGGCGTCCAGCGACGGATCGGGCGCCGCGCCGGCTGCCACGGCTTCGAGCTCGAACCACTCTCGCGCGCCGGCCAGCGTGGACAGGAAGGGCTTGCCGTGAATGACGCACTGGCGTTTCAGCGCCAGCGCTTCAGGGAAATTGGAGGATGGATCGACCGGATCGATCAGGTAGATCACGGCGTCCAGGAGGCGCTCCGGATCGGGATCGACCACGCGCGAGACCAGTTTCATCAGGCCGCCTTCGCGCCCGTATGGGAAGCGCTCGATCGATGGGTAGTCGGCGAGCAATCCGTGGCTGTGGATCGCGTCGAGGGTGCGGCCGACGACGGTGAAATGCGACTGCAGCGTGTCGATGGCGCTGCGGCCTTCGCGCAGCAGCCGGACCAGCGCGGAGTCGGGGCGGTCCTGGTGGGCGCGGTTGGCGGCAAGGCCGATCCGGAGTCGGGACATGTGATTCCTCATGAAAATGGGGTCAGGTCCGCAGGACCAGACCCCCGATGCGGCTATTTTTAAAGGGAGACGGTGGTACCCAGCAGCTTGAGGAACTGCGCCAGCCACGCTGGATGCGCCGGCCACGCAGGCGCCGTGACGAAATTGCCGTCGGTGACCGCATCCGTCACTTCGATCTCGGCATACTCGCCGCCCGCCATGCGCACTTCGGGCGAGCACGCCGGATACGCGGAGATCTTCTTGCCGCGGATGACGTCGGCCGCCGCCAACAGCTGCGCGCCGTGGCACACCGCGGCGATCGGCTTGCCGGCCGACGCGAACGCCTTCACCAGGTCGATCACCTTCGGATTGAGCCGCAGGTATTCGGGCGCGCGGCCGCCGGCGATCATCAGCGCGTCGTACTGGCCCGCATCGGCTTCATCGAACGATGCGTTCAGCGCAAACAGGTGCCCCGGCTTTTCGGTGTAGGTCTGGTCGCCCTCGAAGTCGTGAATCGCGGTCTTGATCTTGTCGCCGGCCTTCTTGCCGGGACAGACCGCATGCACCGTGTGCCCTACCATCTGCAGTGCCTGGAACGGCACCATCGTTTCGTAGTCCTCGGCGAAATCGCCCGTCAAAAACAGGATTTTTTTGGCTGCCATGAGATGCTCCGTTCGAAAAATGCTTCAGTTGGACTTCAGGAATAGTTCGCGGTCCGGCGCAAAGTGTTCGTACAGCGGCAGGAAGGCGCCGCCGATCGCCCTCGCGTCCGATCCGATCGTGCCCTCGTACACCTGCGGCCGGGTGATGCCTTCCCAGCTGTAGGCGCCCAGCATGCCCTCAACCTCGGCCAGCAGCCTGCCGAGCAGGCTGCGGTCGCACGAGCCGTCCACGATCACGCCTTCCAGGTCGAGGAAGCAGGTGGCGCTGGTCATTGCCAGCGCGATCGCACGCGCGGCGTCGTCCAGCCAGGCCTGGGTGTGCGTCAAGAACGGCGCCTGCAGCACCCGGTCGTCGTAGGCCGCCGCCGGATCCAGGCCGGCGGTGCCGAACAGCTGTTCGAGGTTGAACAGCGACGCGTCGCTGAGCAACTGCGGCGGCGCCGCGCGCCCGCCCGCGAGCCCCAGCGGCACCGAGCCGATCGCACCGGCGTTGCCGTGCGTGCCGCCGTACAGGTGGCTGTCGATCACCAGCGCGCCGCCGATGAAGGTGTCGATGAACACGTACAGGTAGCTCTTGATGCTGCGCCCTCGCCCCGCCACCAGTTCGGCCACGCAGGCGGCGGCCGTGTCCTTGGCGAATTCCACCGGCAGGCCGGTCAGCGCCTGCACGCGCTGGCGGATGTCGATCTCGTTCCACGGGTTGGCCTGGCCGGGCGCCACGCCCAGCAAGTCCTGCCAGCCGCCCAGCGCCAGCGGCGCCGCGATGCCGACCCCGCGCAGGCGCGTCAGGCGCTCCGGCCCGAGCAGCACGTCGATGCGGCGCAGCTGCTGTTCGATTGCGGCGAACACCGTGTCGGGATCGGGAAACGGGTAAGCCAGCGAAAACCGTTCGCGCGTCTTGCCGACAAAATCGAGCAGCAGCACGTCCATGCTGCGGCGGCCGATCTTGATGCCGACCGAGAACGCGCCGTCCGGATTGAGCACGATCGGCACCGACGGCTGCCCAACCTTGCCGCGCACCGGTTCGAGTTTCAGCACCAGGCCCTCCTCGAGCAGGCGGTTGATGATCAGGGACACCGTCTGCGTGCTCAGGTTGGTCAGGCGCGCCAGGTCGGCCTTGGGCATGCTGCCGTGCAGCCGCACGGCCTGCAACACTACGCGTTCGTTGAACTGGCTCATGCCGACCTGGTTCGAGCCGCGCGGGCGCAACAGCTTGGCGTCGTCCTCGTCGCCCGAGTCGGTCAGTGGTTCGAAATCTGCTTCTAGCATGGTCTGGTGCGGGTCCGATGATGTGCTGGCTGGAGAACGCATTCTAGTTCACCTGGCAGAAGTTGCCTACGCATGGGCCTCGTGCGGCAAGTCCTGCGGGTTCTTCGCGCCCGTCATCACCGCCACCGTGTCGGACATGCTGATCTTGTGCGGGTTGACCACCGCCACGCGCTTGCCCAGCCGCTGGATATGGATGCGGTCGGCGATCTCGAACACGTGCGGCATGTTGTGGCTGATCAGGATCACCGGCAGGCCGCGGTCGCGCACGTTGCGGATCAGTTCGAGCACCATGTTGCCTTCCTTGACGCCCAGCGCGGCGGTCGGCTCGTCGAGGATCACCACGTGCTTCGCGAACGCAGTGCTGCGCGCCACCGCGACACCCTGGCGCTGGCCGCCGGACAAGGTGCCGACCGCCTGGTTCATCGAGCGGATGCCGATCTTCAGGTCGCGCATGTGGGCGGCCGCCTCCGTCAGCATGCGCTTCTTGTCGATGATGCGCAGCCACCTGGCGATCCTGCCGGGCTTGAGGATCTCGCGGCCCAGGAACAGGTTTTCGGCAATCGTCATCGCCGGCGCCACCGCCAGGTCCTGGTAGACCGTTTCGATGCCGTGCTTGCGGGCGTCGATCGGCGACTTGAAGTGCACTTCCTGGCCGTCGAGTTTCATCTCGCCTTCGTCGGGCACCACGGCGCCCGACAGCGCCTTGATCAGCGAGGACTTGCCGGCGCCGTTGTCGCCGATGACGGCCAGGATCTCGCCGGCGCGCAGGTCGAAATCGGTGCCGTCGAGCGCGGTGACGCAGCCGTAGCGCTTGACCAGGCCGCGGGCCTGGAAGATGGTTTCAGCATGGCTCATGATGTCAGCCTTTCTTGTGGGTCAGTTGATCGGTAACGACGGCGAGGATGACCAGCACGCCGGTGACCAGCACCTGGTACACCGACGACACGCCCATCAGGGTCAGGCCGTTGCGGAATACGCCGACGATCAGCACGCCGACCAGCGTGCCCATGATCGAGCCGCGCCCGCCGAACAGGCTGGTGCCGCCGAGCACCACCGCGGTGATGCTGTCGAGGTTGTCGGTCTGGCCGGCTTGCGGGTCGCCCACGCCCATCCGGGCCACCGACAGCAAGGCGGCAATGCCGTAGAAGAATCCCGCCACCACGTAGACCGTGACCAGCACCTTGTTGGTGGCGATGCCGGTCAGGCGCGCCGCTTCCGGATTATTGCCCACCGCGTACAGGTGGCGGCCGGGCGCCGTGTCGCGCAGGAACAGCCAGGTCAGCCCGTACAGCGCCAGCATCAGCACGGTGCCGTAGGTGAACGTGGCCTGGCCAAGCTGGAAGGTATTGCCGAAGAACGCCATCGCATCCGGCACGCCGGTGACGGTCTGGGCATGCGAGTAGATCTGGGTGATGGCGAAGGCGATGTTCATCGTGCCGAGCGTGACGATGAAGGCCGGCAGCTTGACGGCGGTGACCAGCGCGCCGTTGACGTAGCCGACCAGGGTGCAGACGCCAATGCCGCAGACGATCGCGAGATAGGGATCGATGCCGTGATCGACCGCGAACTTGGTCATCACCACCGAGCCGAGCGCCATCGCCATGCCGCAGGACAGGTCGATGCCGGCGGTCAGGATGATCAGGGTCTGGCCGATCGCGATGATGCCCACCACCATGACCTGCTGCAGGATCAGCGAGAAATTCTGGCCGGTGAAGAAGCGGTCGGACTGGAACGCGAAGAAGATGCAGGCGGCCAGCAGGGCGAACACCGGGCCGAGCTTGGAGACCGGCGGCAAGGCAGCCTTCGGCAGCGTGATGCCTTTCGGCCGGAGCGCGTCCAGGCCGTGGAAGAAGTGCGACTTGTTGAAATGGATGTTCATGGCATGAATCCTTCAAATCGGGAAAATCGGAGGGAGGCTATTTGCCCCAGCAGGCGGACAGGCCGTAGGCGGTGTCGCGGCTCTCGACGCCGGCCTGCGCGCGGTCGGTGATCAGCGTGACGCCGGTGTCGACATAGCCGCTGGCCTTCTTGCCGGTCTTCGCGTACTCGACGCCGGCGTCGACCGCCTGCACCGCCATGTTCAGCGGGTACTGCTGCGCTGTCGCGGCAATCACGCCGGCCTTCACGTCGCGCACGCCGGTGCAGCCGCCGTCGACCGAGACGATCGTCACGCCCTTCTCTTTGCCGGCGGCCTTCAGTGCCTTGTAGGCGCCCGCCGCAGCCGGCTCATTTATCGTGTAGACCAGATTGATGCCGGGATTTTTTTGCAGGCAGTTTTCCATCGCCGTCTGGCCCTTGCCCTGGTCGCCGTGGCTGTCGGCCATACAGACCACCTCGGCGGTCCTGGCGAGCTCGGTGGTTTTGGCCGTCACGCCTGGCGCGCCCATGCCGGCAATGAAGCCGTTGTGGCGCGCGATGCCGACCGGGTGGCCCGGCATCAAATCGAGCATCGCGATCTTTGCCGGCTTGCCGGCCAGCGCAGCCTTTGCATATTGGCCGATCAGCAGGCCCGCCTTGAAATTGTCGGTGGCGTACAGGGCGTCGGTGGCGCTTTGCGGATCGGCCGGGCTGTCGAGCGCGATGACCAGGATGCCGGCGGCGCGCGCTTTCTTGATCGCGGGGACGATCGCCTTTGAGTCGTTCGGCGTGATCAGGATGGCCTTGGCGCCGGCCCCGATCATGTTCTCGATGGCGGTGACCTGGCCGGCGTTGTCGCCGTCGGACCGGCCGGCGCCGGTGAGCAGCTTGGCGCCCTTGAGCTGGGCGCGCTGCTGGGCGCCTTCCTTCATCTTGACGAAGAAAGGATTGGTTTCGGTCTTGGTGATGATGCCGATGACTGGCTGGTCTGCCGCGGCGGCGATGCCGCACGCAGCGAGCAGCGCTACGGCGAGGCTGTGCTGGAAGTTCATTGAATTGTCTCCGAATGATTTTTGTGTGCGACGTCGTCTTGCGCCTTGAATCCAATATACGCCCGCCTTTTTAATAAATCAAGCGGTTTTATCAATTATGCTGGGCGCATACCGGGATGCCTTTTTCCTGCTTTACCACCAGCTTTCGACCTGGAAACCAACCGTTGTGCCGCTGGTGCCGTTGTTGTAGACCGGGCCGGAATTATTGGCCGCGTTCACCAGCGCGGTCGCCGCGTTGTTCCATCTGCCGTAGGTAACGAAAGCGCGCAGTTCCGGGCGGTCCCACACGCCGGGCCCGCGCGACAGCGTCGGCGCGATGGTCAGCTTGGTCAGGCGCGCGGCCGGGCCGCCGGTGGCCGACGTGACCCTGTCGGTGCCCAGCTCGGCCTGCAGTTTGAAGTAGCGCGAAAAAGCGTAGACCGGGCGCACGCCCAGCGTGGTCCAGGTAGTCGTGCCGCCCGCGTCCGACTTGTCGCGCTGGACCAGCACCACCGCCTGGACGCCGAAGTTGCGCGTCAGCTGGCTCCACAGCGCGTCGAACACGCGCATGCGTTTTGCGTCCGAGCCCAGCAAGGTGCTGCCGGACTTGCCCATCGTGTCGCCGCCGGCGCTGTCTTCGCCGGTGAGCGGTGCGCCGCGGCCGGTGCCGGGCCCCACCCCATACTGCACGCCGAAGATGTTGTTGCCCTCGCCGAACAGCTTGTCCTGCTTGTGCATCACCAGCAGCTGCCAGCCGTTGTGCGTGGCCGCCCCGCCCTGCGCGGTGATCCACGTGCCGACCGCGTCGATGGTGCCGTTCTGGTTGACCGGCAGGTCCTGGTACAGCAGATTCTGGCGGATCGCCGCGGCGGTGCCGGTGCGCGCGCCGGTCGCCGGGTCGAAGGTATTGCGGTCGTTGTCCTTGAACACGGCGTAGCTGAGGTGGCCCGGTCCCAGCTTGACCTGGTCGACGCCGGCGCCGGTGCCGTTCAGGTGGATGTACTGCAGGTCGAGCATGTGGATGTCGGGACGGATGTAGAAGCGCTTGCCCATCCACGCCACGCCGCCGTTGAGGAAGCCGAGTCCCTTCGCCTCGACGTAGGCCTTGGCCAGCTTCACTTCCGAGCCCGGCCCGGAAAAGCTCGAGTTCGGGGCGAAGGCGTTGACCCAGATGGTGCCGGCGAAGGTGACGCCGTCCTCGGTCTTCGGCATCTCATGCGTATAGCCGAATTCGGCGTACGAGTCGCACTCGTTGCCCAGCCGGTATTTCATCGTGTTGCCGCCCAGGCCGTAGCAGCTCATCGGGCCGTGCGCCGAGCCCGCCCCCGCGCCGATCCGGAAATAGCCGTGAAATCCCGGATGGTCGTGGCCGTAGTCTTCGCCGGCGGCGGCCGCGCCGCAGCACAGCGCCAGCGCAAGCGCCGTCACTTTTCTTCGCTTCATGTCGTCTCCTCATTATTGTAGGGATACCGCGGAAAATACTGTCGTCACCTCTCCTTCACCTTCACTGCCCTGCACTCGCGTGCCGGGAAACTTCATCGAGCGTCTCCTGCCAGGTGGCGGGATCGCAGCCGGAGCGCATGATGTTCACGCTCGCCGCGGCGATCGCATGGCGCAGCGCGGCGCGCAACTGGGCCGGTTCGAGCGCCGCCAGCTGCTCCCTGCTGGCCAGCGCGCCGGCGCGCAGCAGGCAGGCGACCAGGCCGGCATGGAAGCAATCGCCGGCGCCGACCGTATCGACCACGCGCAAGCCGGCCGGCGCCGCCAGTTCCACTTGGTGGCGGCGCGTCAGCAAGGCGGCGCCGCGCGGGCCCTGCGTGTAGACCACCAGTTCGAGCGCCGAACCGGGGAACAGCGCGCCGACGATGGCGTCCAGGCTGCCGCGGCCGATGCCGAGCGCGTCGAGATCCTCGTCGCTGACCTTGGCGACGTGGGCCTGGTCCAGCGCGCGCCGCACGCCGGCGCCGTACGCTCCCAGGTCGCTGGCGAGCATCGGCCGCATGTTCGCGTCGACCGACACCAGCGCCCCGCGGGCCGCCGCCGCCGCGCAGATCTCCAGCGTTTTATCGAGGTCGGCCGGCACCAGCGTCAGGCCACCGGTGTGCAGCAGTTCGAGCGGCGCCGGGAAAGCGGCGATCGCAGCGCGCGCATCGATGTCGCGGTCGGCCACGCCCTCGCGGTGGAAGGCGTAACTTGGGCTGCCGTAGGCGTCGAGGCTGACCACGGCCAGCGAGGTCGGACCGGCGCTGCGCGGATGACCCGGCAGGTCCACGCCGGCGCCGCGCAGCAGGGCGTCGAAGCGTTCGCCGAAGTGATCGCGCGACAGCGGGTTGAGATAGCGGGTCGGTACGCCCTGGCGCGCCAGGGCCACCGTGAAATTGCAGACCGAACCGCCCAGGCAGGGGGCGAAGCGGCCGTCGGGCTGTTCGATCAGGTCGACCAGCGCTTCGCCGAAAGTGGCAATCATCGCGTCGATTTCCTTAAATAAAACCGTCTGATTTATTAATGAAATCGACTATAGGCCGATTTAGCGGGCCGGTAAAGAGGGGGATGTAAAAATAAATTGGGAGGTGTTGCGCCCGGCGCCAAGTTCGGGGTCAGGTCCGGCGGAGCGACGGGGACGCCGAGTCCCCAAGGGTTGGTCCGCGACTGTCGCAAGACCAGGATCAGCTGCCCGCCAGGCCTTCCAGCAGCAGCATCAGTTTTTTGGTGTCGATCGGCTTGACCAGGTGATGGTCGAAGCCCGCCGCGCGCGCGTCCCTGCGGTCGGTTTCCTGCCCGTACCCGGTCACGGCGATCAGGGTCGCCTCCGCCGTCGCCGGCTCGCCGCGCAAGCACTGCGCCAGTTCGTGGCCGCTCATCCCCGGCAGGCCGATGTCGAGCAGGCAGGCGTGCGGGCGCCACGAACGCGCCAGCGCCAGTGCGCCGGCGCCGGCATGCTCGACCAGCACGTCATGCCCGGCCGACTTGAGCAGCAACGACAGCATGGCCGCCGCATCGGCATTGTCGTCGACCACGAGGATACGCAAGCCCTTCACCGCGGCGTGCACCGCGTCCTCGCCGTGCGCCCCGGTGGCCGGCTGGTCTTGCCGCAGGCGCGTCAGCCGGATGCAGAACTGGCTGCCCTGCCCCGGTCCATCGGAGCGGCAGGTCACGGCGCCGCCATGCAGCGCCACCAGGCTCTTGACCAGCGCCAGTCCGAGGCCCAGCCCGCCGGACGACCGGTCCGAGCTGCGCGCCGCCTGGGTGAACAGGTCGAACACCCGCGGTATCAACTCCGCGTCCAGGCCAATGCCGTTGTCCGTCACCTTGATCAGCACCTCGGCGTCCTGCAGTTCGATCGCCAGTTCGACCCGCCCGCCGTCCGGCGTATATTTTGCCGCGTTGTTCAGCAGGTTGGTGACCACCTGCACCAGCCGCTCCTTGTCGCCGGAGACCATGGCGCGGTCGGGCGGGAGATGCAGCATCAGCTGGTGGTGGCGCGAACGCACCAGCGGCATCACCTGCTCGGCCGCGTCGGTGACGATCTCGCGGCAGTCGACCGGCCGCATCTCCAGTTCCACCAGCCCGCGCGTGACGCGCGACACGTCCAGCAGGTCGTTCAGCAGGTGCGTCATGTGTTCGGCCTGGCGCGCGATGACTTCGCTGATCTTGCGCACGCGCGCCTCGTCCGGCCGGCCCAGCTGCAGCAGGTCGGCCGCGGCCCGGATCGGCGCCAGCGGATTTCTCAGCTCGTGGCCCAGCATGGCCAGGAATTCATCCTTGGCGCGCGCCGCGGCGACCAGGTCCGCGTTCAGGCGTTCGATCTCCTTGCGCGCCACCACGTGGGGCGTGATATCGACCGCCATCGCCATCAGCGCATACACGCCGCCGGCCACGCTGCGCAGGGGCGCCAGGTTGAAACTGAAGTACTTGTCCTGCATCTCGCCGCCGCTGTCGCTGCGCAGGCGCACGTGGGTCTCCTCCGTGCGGTACGGCACCCCGGTGCGATACGCGGCCTGGATGGTGCGCAGCACTTCGGTGCCGGCCAGCTCCGGAAACACGTCGAGGTAGGCCCTGCCGGTGATGTTGCTGCGGCCGACGATGTTGCAGTAGATCGGGTTCGCCAGGTGATACACCAGGTCTTCGCCGACCAGCAGCGCGGCGCCGACCGGCGCATCGGACAGCAGCCGGTCGCGATCGGCCCGCGCGATCTCGTGCTTGCGCGCGCTTTCCAGCGCTGCGATCGCCTCGCCGATCGCGGCGGTGAACTGCTCGAGGAATTCGCGGTAGCCATCGTCGAAAGGAAGCTGGTCGCTCAGTCCGAAGCAAATCGCCAGCCCGCCGTCCGGCTGTGCATCGGCGACCCGGAATACCGCCGCAGCTGCCGGCGATCCGGCGCCATCGTCGCCCACTTGCATGGAGGGGATGTCCGAAGCATTGGCCAGCGCCGCGCTTTTCGCCTGCGCGATCACTTCCTCGCGCGAGGAACAGCCGCTCACCAAGCGCGTGAAGGCGGCGAGCATCTGCTGGCGCCGCTGGGCCAGCACGCGCGCCGTCGTTTCAGTGCAAATGGTCAGCACGCCACAAAGCGCGCCATCGTCGCCGAACACCGGCGTGTAGGTGTAGCTCCAGTAGACTTCTTCCATCCGGCCGTTGCGCCAGATGGGCACCAGCGCGTCTTCCTTGACGGTGGGCCGGCCCAGCGCGAGGACGCGTTCGATCTGGCCTCCGACCACGGGCCAGACGTCCTGCCAGAATTGAACCGCGGGCTGGCCCAGCGCGCCGGGATGGCGGTTGCCCAGGCACGGAGCGAAGGCGTCGTTGTAGATCTGGACCAGCTCTGTCCCCCACCACAGCAGCATGGGCTGTTCGGCGGCGAGCACCATCGCCATCATGCTCTTGAGCGATACCGGCCAGGTGTCTCGCGGCCCCAGTGCCGTCGCCGTCCAGTCGTAGGCAGCGACCCGTTCGCGCACAGTCATGGCGGGCGAGTCCATCATCGGCCTTGCCGCAGCTTCTTGATCACTTCGGACATGCGGTACGGCTTGACCAGCAGCTGGAATTTCGACGTGTCGCCAAACTGGGGCGCCAGTTCGGGCCTCGCGTATCCCGATACCAGCAGCACCTGGATGTCCGGGTTGATCAGCAGCGCTTCGCGTCCCAGTTCATAACCGTTCATGCCGGGCATGACGACGTCCGAAAAAAGCACGTCGATGTCCGGCATCCGCCGCAGGATCGCCAGCGCTTCGGTGCCGCTGTTGGCGGAGAAGACGTCGTAGCCCAGGCTCTTGAACTGTTCGACGGCGATGCCCAGCACCTCCGGCTGGTCGTCGACGATCAGCGCCTTGTCGTTGCCGTTGTTGGTCTCGAGCGAGGCGCCGGCGCCGTCCTGCTCCAGCAGCGGGAAATACAGCGAGATGCAGGTGCCGTGACCGGTCTCGCTGTGGATGTGCAGCACGCCGCCCGATTGCTGCACCAGCCCGTACGCCTGGCTCAGGCCCAGGCCCGTGCCCTTGCCGACCGGCTTGGTGGTGAAGAACGGCTCGACCGCGCGCGCCACGACGTCGGCCGGCATGCCGATGCCGTTGTCGGACACGGACATGCGCAGATAGGCGCCCGCCGCCGCACCCGCGACCTGCTGATCGGCCAGGTGCACCAGCTCGGTCCGGATCACCAGCGTGCCGCCCGCGGGCATCGCGTCGCACGCATTCGAAATGAGGTTCAGCACCGCCGCCTCGAACTGCACCGCGTCGATGCGCACCAAGTTGGGCTGATCGCACAGCTTCAGTTCGAACTGGACCTCCGGCGGCACGGCGCGGCGCAGGATCGCCTCGAACTGCTGGATCACCTTGTTCAGGTTGTAGTCGTCCTGCACCTGCGGCTGCTGGCGCGCGAACGAAAGCAGCTGCTGCGTGAGCGCGGCGCCGCGCATGGCCGCGCGCTGGATGCTGTCGAGGATTTTCGCCGAGCTCGCGCTTTTGTGTTCGCGCGCGAGCAGTTCGGCCCCGCTGACGATCACGTTGAGCAGGTTGTTGAAGTCGTGCGCGATGCCGCCGGTGAGCTTGCCGATCGCCTCGAGCTTTTGCGACTGGAACAGCGCTTCGCGGGTCTTTTCCAGCGTTTCGGCGGCGTCGCGCCGCTCGGTGATGTCGCGCGTGATCTTGGCGAAGCCGATCAGCTCTCCGGCGTCGTTGCGGATCGCGTCGATCACCACGTGCGACCAGAAAGTGGAGCCGTCCTTGCGCACGCGCCAGCCTTCGTTCTCGAAGCGCCCTTCGCTGCGCGCCCGCGCCAGCGCCTTCTCCGGCAGTCCCGCGGCCCGGTCCGGCTCGGTGTAGAAGCGCGAGAAATGGGTGCCCACGACGTCCGCGGCCTGGTACCCCTTGATGCGCGCGGCGCCGGCATTCCAGTTGGTGACCAGGCCTTCGGGCGAAAGCATGTAGATCGCGTAGTCGGTGACGCCCTGCACCAGAAGGCGGAACTTCTCCTCGCTGGCGCGCAGCCGGTCCTGGGCCAGCTTGCGATCGGTGACGTCGCGGGTGATCTTGGCAAAGCCCACCAGTTCGCCGTCCTCGCCGCGGATCGCGTCGATCACCACGCTGGCCCAGAAGCGAGTCTTGTCCTTGCGCACGCGCCAGCCCTCTTCTTCGTATTTGCCCGCCGACTCGGCCGTCGCAAGGGCGCGCTGCGGCTTGCCCGATAGCCGGTCCTCGTCGGTGTAGAAGCGCGAGAAGTGGCAGCCGATGATCTCGGCGGCGGTGTATTGCTTGAAGCGCTGGGCGCCGGCGTTCCACGTGGCGACCGTGCCATCGGGCGCCAGCGCGTAGATGGCGTAATCGGTGACGCCGCTGATGAACCGTTCGAGGTAGCGCGCATCGGTAGCGGACGAGGCGACGGCGCTGGCCGTGGCGCTGCGGCCGTTGGGCGCAGATGGATCGTTAGGGGACATTCGGCTCACTGGGACAGTTTTCACGCAACTTGCATACTGTACACTAAATGGCACCAATGCAGCGCGCGCCTCGGAGCCCCGCGCGGCTCAGAAAAACTGGCGCCACTCTTCCAGCCATCCGGGGAAGGCCGACGCCTCCATCGGACTGGCGATGTGGTAGCCCTGCGCGTAGGTGCAGCCCAGGCCCTGCAGGAAATCCCAGTCCTCCTTGGTCTCGACGCCGACCGCAACCGACATGCGGTCCAGGCTTTTCGCCAGTCCCAGGCAGGAACTGAGCACGGTGCCCAGCGCGCGCTTCTTGGACGCGCCGTCGACGAAGCTGCGGTCGATCTTCAGTTCGGAAAACGGAATGCGCGCCAGCAGCTGCAGGTTCGAGCGCCCGGTGCCGTAGTCGTCGATGGCCAGGCCGTAGCCGGCCATGCGCAGCCGCACCAGCCGCTCGACGAAGCTCGGATCGGTGGTCAGCACCGACGATTCGGGCATCTCGAAGGTGATGTAGTCGGGCAGGACGCGATGGCGGCCGACGCAGGCGGCGATCTGCTGCATGAAGGCCGGATGGGCCAGCGTCTCGGGCGCCAGGTTGATCGAAATCGAGATCGGGATGCCCATGTCGTGGAATCCGCGGCAATGCTCGACCGACTTTTCGATCATGCTCCAGTCGAGGAAGTCGATGCGGTTGTTCTGCTCGAGCGCGTCGATGAAGGCCGCGGGACCCAGCACGCCATGCTCGGGATGGCGCCAGCGCGCAAACGCTTCGAGGCCCTTGACCTGGCCCGTCTCGAGCTCGATCTTGGGCTGGAAGAACGGCTCGAACTGGCGCGCCTGCAGGCCGATGCCGATCTCGGAGAAGCTGAAAGTCGGGCCTTTCGGCTCGCGCTCGGCCGGCGCCAGCGGCGGCGCATAGTGCGCGAGCAGCGCACCCAGGCGGCTGGCCGACACCGGCCTGGCGATGGCGCCGAGCAGGTCGAAACCGTAGGCCTGGGCCATGGTCTCGACCGAGAACATCAGGCTGGCCGGCTGGGAGCCGATGACGATCAGGCGCGCGCGGCACTTCATGCCGGCCAGGGTGCGGATCAGCTCGAGGCCGTCCATGCCGGGCAGCGCGATGTCGATGATCGCCACGTCCACCGTCGGCGTGAACGAATCCTGGAAGCAGCGCAGCGCCGTGTGCCCGTCCGGCACCTCGGTGACCTGGCTGGCGCCAAGCTGGCCGAGCATCTCCACCAGCGCGGCGCGCTGCGAAGGATCGGCTTCCGCCACCAGAAAATGCAAATGCGCGATGTCCATCTCTACTCCCCTTGGCTCCAGATGAAAGATTAACCTAGAGCAACGCTGGTCGTCTATGCCTGATTTTGCCGTAGTTGTTCAAAAAAACACACGGCGGCGCAGGCGGCCACGTTCAGCGACTCGATCTGGCCCAGGTGCGGGATCACCACCTGGTGCGTGGCCAGGGCCAGCAGGTCGTCGGCCACGCCCTGCCCCTCATGCCCCATCAGCCACGCCACCGGCTGGCGCAGGTCGATGTCGTAAAGGCGCTGCGTGGCGTAGCCGCTGGTAGCCAGCACCGCCACCTTCGACGCCTTCACCAGTTCGGCCAGGTCGACGTTCTCGAAAATCTCCAGCACGAAGTGGGCGCCCATGGCCGCGCGCAGCACCTTGGGCGACCAGCAGAACGCCGTGCCGGCACTGCAGTACACCTGGCGGATTCCGGCCGCCGCGGCGCTGCGCAGGATCGAGCCGACGTTGCCGGGATCCTGCAGGTTGTCGAGCAGGACCGCCGACTGGCTCAGGGCGCCGTCGATGGCGCGCACCGGGGTATCGACCAGGAACATCAGGCCGACGCCGTGTTCCACCTGGGTCACCGCGTTGTAGAGCGCGTCCGGCAGCGCGGTGACGTGGGCGTGCAGTTCCTCGCAGCGCCGAACGATGGCTTCCACCTCGGGGTTGTGCAGGGCGCCTTCGCTGACGATGCACTGGGGCGGCGCGCCGCGCAGCTCCAGCCAGGCCTGGCACAGGTGCACGCCGTCGAGCAGCGTGCGCCCCGCCTTGCGGCGCGCCTGCGAACTGGTCGCCAGGTGCTTCAGTTCCTTGTACAGCGGGTTGTCGCGCGAGGTGATGTGCTTCACGCCTCATCCTCCAGGCTGAAGTCGAGCGGCAGCGTTTCGAACCGGATCTCGCCGGCCAGCGCGGCGCGCACCGGCGCGAACGAGCGGCGGTGCACCGGGCAGGCGCCGTGCTCGCGCAGGCGCTCCATGTGCATCCTGGTGCTGTAGCCCTTGTGCTGGTCGAAGCCGTACTGCGGATACTGCTCGTGCAGGACCACCAGCGCGGCGTCGCGCGCGGTCTTGGCGAGGATGGACGCGGCCGAAATCGCGTGCACCTTGTCGTCGCCTTCGACGATCGGATGGCAGCGCACCGCCATGACGGGGCTGCGGTTGCCGTCGATCAGGGCGATGGTCGGCGCCGTGTGCAGCGCTTCGACCGCCCGCTTCATCGCAAGCATGGTGGCGTTGAGGATGTTGATGGCGTCGATCTCTTCGTGCGAACACTCGGCGATCGCCCAGGCCAGCGCGTACTCCTTGATCTGCGGCGCCAGCTCGCCGCGCCGCTCGGCGGTCAGCTTCTTCGAGTCGCGCAGCCCTTCGATCGGGCGGCGCGGGTCGAGGATCACGGCGGCGGCGAACACCGGGCCGGCCAGCGGGCCGCGCCCCGCCTCGTCCACGCCGCAGACAACATCCTCGAGCGTGAACGGGTACTCGGACTTCTTCAGGCCCGGATAAAAATTGATTTTTCGTTTCGTCATGATGAATGTGGTGCCTCGATGATGCGCATGACGGCGGCAGCGCTTTCCTGCGCGCTGTTGCGCAGCAGGCTGTGATGCATGTCGGTGAAGCGCTGCACCAGCCGCAGGCGGCCGGGCGCGTCGTTCAGTTGCTGCCATACCGCGTCGGCCAGCGCCTGCGGCGTGGCGGCGTTCTGCAGCAGTTCGGGCACGAGAAACTCGCGCGCCAGTATGTTCGGCAGGCCGATCCAGGGCTGGTAGCCCATGTGGCGCATGATCTGCCAGGACGCCGCCATCACCTTGTAGGCGATCACCATCGGCTTCTTGAACAGCGCCACTTCCAGCGTCGCCGTGCCGGACGCCACCAGCACCGCGTCGGCCGCGCAGATCGCCGTGTGCGACTGGCCGTCGGTCAGCATGATCTCGACGTCGGCCAGGCCCGCCCTGGCGACCAGTTCCTTGAAGTAGGCGCGCTGGCGTTCGCCGGCCATCGGCACGACGAATTTGAGTTGCGGGTCGCGCGCGGCGAGCAGCTTGACCGCGCCGACAAAAGGCTCGGCCAGGTATTTCAGCTCGCCCATGCGGCTGCCCGGCATCACCGTGACCACGCGGGCGCCGGCGTCGATGCCGAGCGCGCGCCGCGCCGCGGCCTGGTCCGGCTGCAGCGGGATCATCTCGGCCAGCGGATGGCCGATGTAGGTGACCGGCACGCCGGCCTGCCGGTAGATCTCTTCCTCGAACGGGAAGATCACCAGCATGTGCGACACCGCCTTCTGGATCTTCTTGATGCGCCCGCCCCGCCAGGCCCAGATCTGCGGGCTGACGAAGTGCACGGTGGGGATGCCCGCATCTTTGAGCTGCATCTCCAGGCCGAGGTTAAAGCCGGGATAGTCGGCGCCGATGAACACCGCCGGCCGCTCGGCCAGCAGACGGTCGCGCAGCGCGTTCTGGATGCCCTTGATCTCGCGGTAGCGGGGAATGACTTCGAACAGGCCGCGCACCGTCAGCGTGTCCATCGGCAGGTCGGACACGAAGCCCTGCTCGATCATGCGCGGCCCGCCGATGCCGTGGAAACGCGCATCGGGCAGGTGCGGGCGCAGGCCGGCCAGCAGGCGCCCGGCAAGCATGTCGCCGGACACCTCGCCGGCGACGAGCGCTACCGAAATGTCAGCGGACGATGCCACGGGTCGCGCTTCCAAGGAACTCGCGGAAGGCGCGCAGTTCCGGCGCGACGTCCGCATTGGCCGCTTCCTGCTCGGCCAGCGCGGCCTTGGCTTCCTCCAGCGACAGGCCGGAACGGTAGATGGTCTTGTAGGCGCCGCGGATGGCGTCGATCTGCGGACGCGAAAAGCCGCGCCGCTTCATGCCTTCGATGTTCACGCCGCGCGCGCCGGCCGGATTGCCCGACACCAGCACGAACGGCGGCACGTCCTGGGTCAGGCTGGTGTACATGCCGATGAAGGCATGGGCGCCGATCTTGCAGAACTGGTGCACGCCGGCGTAGCCCGACAGGATCGCCCAGTCGCCCACTTCGACGTGGCCCGCCAGCTGGGCGTTGTTCGAGAAGATGGTGTTGCTGCCGACCTGGCAGTCGTGCGCCAGGTGGACGTAGGCCGAGATCCAGTTGTCGTTGCCGAGCCGGGTCACGCCGGCGTCCTGCGCGGTGCCGAGGTTGAAGGTGCAGAACTCGCGCACGGTGTTGCGGTGGCCAACCTCGAGGCGGGTCGGCTCGCCCGCCCACTTCTTGTCCTGCGGCGCCGCGCCGATCGAGGAGAACTGGAAGAACTTGTTGTCCTCGCCGATCGTCGTGTGGCCTTCGATGACCACGTGCGGCCCGACCACGGTGCGCGCGCCGATCGACACGTTCGGCCCGATGATCGAGTACGGGCCGACTTCGACCGTGCTGTCGAGCTGGGCCTTCGGGTCGACGATGGCGCTTGGATGAATCAATGCCATGTTACTGTCCCGCCGCCTTGCTCGCGTCGTCGGTGGCGCGGATGGTGCACATCAGTTCCGCTTCCAGCGCGACCGCGCCGTCGACCGATCCGACCGCCTTGTACTTCCAGATGCCGCGCGACACGCGCAGGATCTCGACGTCCATCTTGAGCTGGTCGCCAGGGCCCACCGGGCGCTTGAAGCGCGCGTTGTCGATGCCGACGAAATACACCACCGAGTTCTCGTCGGGCTGCACGCCCATGGTCAGGAACGACAGGATCGCGGCGGTCTGCGCCAGCGCTTCGATCATCAGCACGCCCGGCATGACCGGCTTGTGCGGGAAGTGGCCGTTGAAGAATTCTTCGTTGACGGTGACGTTCTTGATCGCGGTGATCGACTTGTTCGCTTCCCAGGTGAGCACGCGGTCCACCAGCAGCAGCGGATAACGGTGCGGCAGCAGCGCCTTGATCTGGCAAATGTCGAGGGTCTTGTTTTCGGTGGTCGTGGTCATGATTTGTCTGTCAGTGTTTTGATTGTTTTTTCCAGCGCGCGGATTTTATCCCGCATGGAAGCCAGATTGCGAACGATTGCCGCACTTTTTTCCCACTCGGCGTTTTTCGCCAGCGGATAAAAACCCGTGTACTGCCCCGCTTCGAGGATCGAGCGCGAGACCATGCTGCCCGACGAGATGTGCACCCGGTCGGCGATGGTCAGGTGGCCCAGCACCATCGCCGCACCGCCGAAGGTGCAGTACTTGCCAATCTTGGCGCTGCCGGCCACGCCGACGCAGCCAGCCATCGCCGTGTGCGCGCCGATGTGGCAGTTGTGGCCGATCTGGATCTGGTTGTCGAGCTTGACGCCGTCCTCGATGATGGTGTCGGCCAGCGCGCCGCGGTCGATGGTGGTGTTGGCGCCGATGTCGACGTCGTCGCCGATGATCACGCGGCCGGTCTGCGGAATCTTGATGTAGACGCCGCCCTCGTTGGCGAAGCCGAAGCCGTCGGTGCCGATCACGGCGCCCGAATGGATGATGCCGCGCTTGCCGATTTCGCAGCGCGCGTGGAAGGTCGCGTTGGCGAACAGATGGGTGCCCTCGCCGATCACCGCGCCCTTGCCGATGAAGCAGCCGGCCTCGATCACGGCGCCAGCCTTGATAACGGCGCCGTCCAGGATGGTCACGTGCGGCCCGACGTGCGCGCTCGGGTCCACTTGCGCGCTGGCCGCCACGCTGGCGCTCGGGTCGATGCCCGGCAGAGACGCCACTTCGTCCAGCGCCGCGAAATACTGCGCGGCGCGGGCGAAATACACGTAGGGATTATTCGTGACGATGCGCGCGCCGGTGTACGAGGCGGCGACGAATTCGTCGTCGGCGCCCGACACGATCAGCGCGGCCGCGCCGCTCGATGCCGCCTGCGCGCGCAATTTGCTGTTGGAGAGGAAGCTGATGTGATCGGCCCCGGCGTCCGCCAATGGGGCGATCCCGCTCACTTCGAGGTTCGGGTCTCCCACCAGCTGGCCGCCCAAGCGTTCGACCAATTCACCTAGTCGCGTGCCCATCTGGTTGTCCGTTCGATGTCTGGTCAAGCGCTATTTGTCGAGCTGCTTGATGATGTTGTCGGTGATGTCCACTCCCGGCCGCGCCCACAGCACGTCCCGGAACAGGACCACGTCGATTTTTTCCTGTTCGGCGAACCGGCCGATCAGCGCATGCGCCTTCGCGGTGATCAGTTCGCGCTCTTCATTCTTGCGCTGCTGCAGGTCGTCGCGATAGGCGATCTCCTTGCGCCGCGCTTCCTTGTCGAGGTCGAGCAGTTCGCGCCGGCGCCGCGTGCGTTCCGGCTCGGACAGAGACGCCTCGTCGGCATCGTACTGCTCCGACAGCTTGCGCAGCCGCGCCACCATTTCCGCGTTCGCCTTCGCGCGCCCGGAAAACTCCGCCGCGATGCGGGCGTCGGCCGCCTTGGCCTGTTTCGTTTCCGAGTACAGCCGCTCCGGGGCGACGTAGGCCACGCGTGCCGGACCGCCCTGTGCGTGCGCCGCGGCCGCCAATGCCAGCAACCCCAGCGCGCTCCATCTGATTCTGAAAAGTGTCACGTATTATTTGTCGAGCAGCTTGATGATCTTGTCGGTGATGTCGATGCGCGGGCTGGTCCAGGCCGACTCCTGCAGCACCACGTCGAGGTGATCCTGCTCGGCGATCTGTTCGATCAGCTTGTAGGCTTTTTGCGCGATGTTGGCGCGCTCTTCGCTTTTACGCTGCAGCAGGTCCTCGTTGAACTCGCGCTGGGTGCGCTGGACATCCTTCTCCAGATCGGCCACTTCGCGATAGCGCCGCGTGCGCTCTGGCTCGACCAGGTTCGGTGCGTCGGCGTCGAGCTTTTCCGACAGCGCCTTCAGGCGCGCCAGCATGTCGCGGTTGGCCTTCTGGCGCTTCGAGAACTCCGCTTCGATCTTGGCGTCGGCCGCTTTCGCCAGCTTGGAGTCGGTCATCAGGCGCTCGGTGAAGACGAAGCCGATGCGGCTCGGCGCGTTCTGCGCCTGGGCCAGCGAACATGCGCACAAGGCCGCCATGGCGAGCGTCCTGGGCAGCAAGGCAGTCACAGTTTTCAACATAATTCTCCGCTATCTCGGTAGTCTACTGGCGACAGGCATCGATCAGAAACCGGTACCCATCTGGAACTGGAAGCGCTCAATGCGGTCGAGGTACTTCTCATTCAAGGGCTTAGCATAACTCAACTTCAGCGGGCCCACCGGCGAGATCCAGGAGATGCCCAGGCCGGCCGAGTAACGCAACTCGGACAGGCGCATCTTCTGGTTTTCCTGGTACACCTGGCCGGCGTCGAAGAAGCCGAACCAGCGCAGGCTCTTGTCAGGACCGCCGCCCGGGAACGGCATCTGCAGTTCGGTATTGGCGATCAGGCGCTTGGCGCCGCCCAGCGCGTCGCCGAAGTTCGGGTCCACCACGCCCAGCGAGGAGCTGGTGTAGCCGCGCACCGAGCCGATGCCGCCGCCGTAGAAGTTCTTGAAGACCGGGTAGCTGGTGCCGCGGATGCCGTGGCCGTAATCGAACTCGCCCTTGAGCGCCAGGGTGACCATGCGCGTGAGCGGACGGTACCACTGCTGCTCGTAGACCGCGCGGTAGTACTTCGAGTTGCCGACCAGGTCGAGCTCGAGGTTGGCGCGCTGGAAGCGGCCGATCGTCGGGGTGATCGCGCTGTCGCGGCTGTCGCGCGCCCAGGCGGCCGTCAGCGGCAGCGAATTGGTGGTGGCAGAGCCGACACCGCCCGGGATGTGGGCGAACTTCTCCACGTAGTCCCGGTAGCGCTGCGGGCTCGAGCTGTCGGTCTCGATGGTGGTGCGCTCGACGCCGGCGCCGAAGAACACGGTGTCGGTTTCCGAGAACGGCACGCCGAAGCTCATGCGCCCGCCGGTCTGCTTGACGGTGAAGCTGCCGGTGTTGAGCGCCGGCGGACGCGTCGTGCGCAGGTACACCTCGAACGAGCGCGACACGCCGTCGTCGGTGAAGTACGGATTGGTCTGCGAGAACGCGATGGTGCGGCTGTAGCGGCTGGTGTTCAGTTCGATGCCGACGGTGTTGCCGCTGCCGGCGAAGTTGGCCTGCTGGATCGACGCGGTGAAGGTGAACTTCTCGGCCTGCGAGAACGCGCCGCCGATCATGAAGTTACCGGTCGGCTTTTCGGTCACGGTCAGGTTGATGTCGACCTGGTCGGACGTGCCCTGGGCTTCCGGCGTGTCCACCGTGACGTCCTTGAAGTAGCCGAGGCGGTCGACGCGGTCGCGCGAGAGCTTGATCTTGTTGCCGTCGTACCAGGAGCCCTCGAACTGCCGGAACTCGCGGCGGATCACTTCGTCGCGCGTGGTGGTGTTGCCGACGATGTTCATGTGGCGCACGTAGGCGCGCTTGCCCGGATCGATGAAGAAGGTGAAGGCGACCTGGCGCTTTTCGCGGTCGATTTCCGGATTCGCGTTGACGTTGGCGAAGGCGTAGCCGAAGGTGCCGAGGCGGTCCGAGATGCGCTTGTTCGATTCGGTCAGAAGCTCGCCCGAATAGGTCGAGCCGGGCTTGAGCAGCAGCAGCGACTTCAGCTCCTCCTCGCGGCCGAACATCTCGCCATCGAGCTTGACGCCGGAGACGGTGTACTTCTCGCCTTCGGTGATGTTGATCGTCAGGTAGATGTCCTTCTTGTCGGGCGTGATCGAGACCTGGGTCGATTCGATGTTTACTTCGAGGTAGCCGCGGTTCAGGTAGAACGACTTGAGCGCCTCGATGTCGCCGGTCAGCTTGGTCTTCGAATACTGGTCGGCCTTCGAGTACCAGGTGAACCAGCCGGACGTCGACAGCGCCATCGTCTCGCGCAGTTCCTTGTCCGTGAAGTGCTTGTTGCCGACGATGTTGATGCCCTTGATGCGCGCGATGTCGCCTTCGTCCACGTTGAACATGACGGTGACGCGGTTGCGCTCGATCGGGGTCACGGTGGTGGTGATCTTGACGCCGTACAGGCCGTGCGACAGGTACTGGCGCTTGAGCTCCTGCTCGGCGCGGTCGACCGAGGCCTTGTCGAAGATCTTCGCTTCGCCGACGCCGATTTCCTTGAGCGCCTTGATCAGCACGTCCTTCTCGAATTCCTTGGTGCCGGTGAAGTCGACCGTGGAGATGGCCGGCCGTTCTTCGACCAGCACGACCAGCACGCCGTTCTCTTCTTCCAGGCGCACGTCCTTGAAAAAGCCGGTGGCGTACAGCGCCTTGATGGCGGTGATGCTCTTTTCATCGTCGAAGGTTTCGCCCACGCGGACCGGCAGGTAGCTGAACACGGTGCCAGCTTCGGTACGCTGGATCCCTTCGACACGGATGTCCTTGACGACAAACGGATTGACTGCAAGTGCATGGCCGGCGCACAGGGCCAGGGCGGCGGCGCCGATCAAACTGCGGCGAAAGAATGGCAGGGCAAAACGATCTGAATGTAATTTCATTGGCAAAATCAATGGTCAATCATAAGACAACACACATGTTCGAAAGACGCCGGCTACAGCAGCCGGGCGACGTCGTTGAAGACAGCCAGCGCCATCAGCAGGACCAGCAAGCCGATCCCGGCGCGCTGCGCGAAAGCCCCTATCCGTTCAGGCAAGGGGCGGCCGGTCAAAACTTCCAGCGAATAATACAGCAAATGTCCCCCATCCAGCACCGGAATTGGTAACAGATTCATCACACCGAGGCTGATGCTGATGAAGGCGATGAAGCCCAAAAACACCGGGGCGCCCATGCGGGCGGTCTGTCCGGCGTAATCGGCGATGGTGATCGGGCCCGTGACGTTCTTCAGCGAGACCTCGCCGGTGACCATCTTGCCGATCATCTTCACGCTCATGACGCTGGTGTCCCAGGTCTTGCGCACGGCTTTTTCGAACGCTTCGAGCGGCCCTGAGCTGACCGTCACCGTCTCGGGCGCCATGCTGGTCAGGACCTTGATCACCCACGCCTTGCGGGCGGGGTCGAATTCGGGCGCCACCGTCAGGGTGAACGGCGCGCCGCCGCGCAAGCCTTCGAGCGCGATCGGACGACCGGCCGATGCGCGCACCGCCTCGACCAGCGCCACGCCGTCGGTCACCGGCTTGCCGTCGATTGCGGTGACCACGTCGCGCGGCTGCAGGCCGGCCCTGGCGCCCGGGCCAGCGGCGATCACCTGCTCGACTACCGCCTTCGGCCGCCAGAGGTCGAGGCCGAGCTTTGTCAGCACGTCGCCGTCGACGTCGAGGCCGGCCAGCGCGCGCGCCGGCAGGATCGCGACAAACTGGCCGCCTTCGGCCTGGCGCACGTCGAGCCGGGCGTCGCGCTTGTCGACGATCGCCTGGATCAGCTCCCAGCGCAGGTCGCCCCATGCTGCCACCGCGTTGCCGTTGACGGCGACGACGTGCTCGCCGCCGCGCAGGCCGGCGGTGTAGGCGGCGCTGGCTTCGGCCGGCGCGCGCAGCCGGGTCGACGGTTCGACCGTGCCGTACATCGACAGCCCGGTGTACACCAGGATCGCCAGCAGGAAGTTGGCCAGCGGGCCGGCGGCGACGATGGCGATGCGGCGCCACACGCTTTGATGGGTGAACTCGCGGCGCAGGTCGGCCTCGGTCATGCCCGGAGCGTCGGGGTCGCGCAGGTCGAGCATCTTGACGTAGCCGCCCAGCGGCAGCGCGGAGACCGCCCATTCGGTCTGGTCGGGTCCGAAGCGGCGCGACCAGACGATCTTGCCCATGCCGACCGAGAAGCGCAGCACCTTCACGCCGCACAGGCGCGCGACGACGTAATGCCCCAGCTCGTGGAAGATGATCAGGGGGCCCAGCGCAAGCAGGAAGGCCAGCGCGGTGGTGATCAGGTTCATCGCGCGATACCGGCCACGATGGTGCGCGCCGCGGCGCGCGCAAGCGCGTCCTGCGCCATCACCGCTTCGATGCTGCTGGCGGCGCCATGCTCGTTTTCGTGCATCACGCGGGCGATCACGCGGTCGATGTCGCGAAAGCCGATGCGGCGATCGAGGAAGGCTTCCACCGCCACTTCATTGGCCGCGTTGAGCAGCGCCGGCGAGGTGCCGCCGGCGACCAGCGCCTCGAACGCCAGCGCCAGGCACGGGAAGCGCGCGAAGTCGGGCTTTTCGAATTGCAGCGTGCCGATGGTGGTCAGGTCGAGCTGCCCTACTCCCGACTCGATCCGCTCCGGGAAGGCCAGCGCGTGGGCGATCGGCGTGCGCATGTCGGGGTTGCCCAGTTGCGCCAGCACCGAGCCATCGACGTAGGACACCATCGAGTGGATCACGCTTTGCGGGTGGATCACCACGTCGATCTGCGACGCCGGGGCGCCGAACAGCCAGTGCGCCTCGATCACCTCGAGGCCCTTGTTCATCATGGTGGCCGAATCGACCGAGATCTTGCGGCCCATCGACCAGTTCGGGTGCTTGCAGGCCTGCTCGGGCGTGACGTCTTCCAGCGTCTCGACGGCGCGCGACAGGAAGGGGCCGCCGGATGCGGTCAGGACGATCTTGGCGACGCCGGCGCCTTCGGGCGAGCGCGCGTACGACTGCGGCAGCGACTGGAAGATGGCATTGTGCTCGCTGTCGATCGGCAGCAGGATTGCACCATTTTGGTGCACTGCGTCCATGAACAGCTGGCCGGACATCACCAGCGCTTCCTTGTTCGCCAGCAGGATCTTCTTGCCGGCGCGGGCTGCGGCGAGGGCCGGCGCGAGGCCGGCGGCGCCGACGATGGCGGCCATCACGGTATCGGCTTCGGCCGCCACTTCGCACAGCGCCGCTTCGCCGTAGGAGACGTCGCAGCGGATGTCTTTCGCGCGCAGCAGCGAAGCCAGTTGCGATGCCGCTTCAGCGCTGCCGACCACCGCGCGGCGCGGACGGAACTGCGCGCATTGCGCGGCCAGTTCTTCGACCTTGCTGTGCGCGGTCAGCGCGTGGACTTTGTATTTGTCGGGATGACGCGCGAGCACGTCGAGGGTCGACACACCGATCGAGCCGGTGGCGCCTAGGATGGTGATGTGTTGCATGGGATGCCTTTAGAGCCAGGTGTCGATCAGCGCAGCCAAGGGCAATACGGGGATCAGGGCGTCGATCCGGTCCAGCACTCCGCCGTGGCCAGGCAGCAGGCTGCTGCTGTCCTTGACGCCGGCGCGGCGCTTCAACTGGGATTCGAACAGGTCGCCGACGATGCTCGCGGCGACGATCACGGCCAGGATGGCCGCCAGCACCGCCCAGCCGAATTTGGCCTGGACGTGCACCGCGAAGGTGTCGGCCAGCGCGGCGCCGCCGAAGATCACGGTCGATGCGGCGATGACGAACACCGCGATGGCGCCGCCGATCGCGCCTTCCCAGGATTTGCCGGGGGAGATCGATGGGGCGAGTTTATGTTTGCCGAAGGCCTTGCCGGCGGCGTAGGCGCCGATGTCGGCGATCCACACCAGCGCCATCACGGACAGCAGGTAGGCCGGCGAATGGCGGAACAGCGCGACGATGGCGGCGAAGCAGGCGACGATGGCGATCGCGTAGGTCAGCGACAGCATGGTGTTGGCGGTGGTGCCAAGCGCCGGCAGGCCGATCTTCAGCGACGGCGCCAGGCGCAGCAGCCAGATCAGCGCGCTGATGGCGAACCAGAACAGCATGACAGCCTGGTGCGCGACGAAGAAGGCGTACACGAAGGCCGCAGTCCACGCGGCGGCGATGAGCAGCGCGCGGGCCGAGCCGGGATTGAACAGGCGGAAGCCTTCCCAGATCGCGGCGCCGAAGAACACCGTGACCACCACCGCGAACGCGATCGGGTCGTGAAAGTACAGCACCGGCAGCAATACCGCCAGCAACGCGACCGCCGTGATGATACGGGTCTTGAGCATTTATTTTTTCTTTTCGGCCAGTTGGTCGCCGGTGCGGCCAAAACGCCGTTCGCGGCCTTGATACGAGGAGATCGCCGTGTCCAGCGCCGCGGTCGAGAAGTCGGGCCAGAAGGTGTCGGTGAAGTACAGCTCGGAATACGCCAGCTGCCACAGCAGGAAGTTCGAGATGCGCTCTTCCCCGCCGGTGCGGATGAACAGGTCCGGCTCGGGCGCGTACGCCATCGCCAGGTGTTCGGCCAGCTGCTCTTCCGTGAAATCGGTTACACCCGGATGCGCAGCGACCATCTTGCCGGTGGCCTGCATGATGTCCCAGCGGCCGCCGTAGTTGGCGCAGATGGTCAGCGTCAGGCGCGTGTTGTTGGCGGTGCGGCGCTCGGCGTTGGCGATCATTTCGCGCAGCTTGGCGTCAAAGCGCGACAGGTCGCCCACCACCTTCAGGCGGATGTCGTTGGCGTGCATCTTCGCCACTTCGCGCTCGAGCGCGGTGACGAACAGGCGCATCAGCAGCGACACTTCCTCTTCCGGGCGGCGCCAGTTCTCCGACGAGAACGCGAACAGCGTCAGGTACTCGATGCCGCGCTCGACACAGGCCTCGACGCAATCGCGCACCGCCTCCACGCCCTTGACGTGGCCGGCAACGCGCGGCAGCAGCCGCTTGGTGGCCCAGCGGCCGTTGCCGTCCATGATGATCGCCACGTGCCGGGGCACCTTGGCGACTTCAGGGACGGCTGTGGTGGAACTCTTGAAGATCATCTGGGAAGTTAAACCGTCAGCACTTCTTTTTCTTTGTCGACGACCATCTTGTCGACCTCGGCGACGAACTTGTCGGTCAGCTTCTGGATCTCGTCGGTCGAACGGCGCTCGTCGTCTTCCGACGCCAGCTTGTCCTTGACCAGCTTCTTGACCTGCTCGTTGGCGTCGCGGCGGATGTTGCGGATCGCGATCTTGGCGTCTTCCGCCTCGTTCTTGACCAGCTTGACCATTTCCTTGCGGCGCTCTTCGGACAGCATCGGGGTCGGCACGCGGATCTGCTCGCCCTGCGACGACGGGTTCAGGCCCAGGTCGGAATCGCGGATCGCCTTTTCGATGGTGGTCAGCATCTTCTTTTCGTACGGCTGCACGCCGATGGTGCGGGCGTCGATCAGGGTCACGTTGGCGACCTGGCTCAGCGCGGTCGGCGAACCGTAGTACTCGACCATGACGTGGTCGAGGATGCCGGTGTGGGCGCGGCCGGTACGGACCTTGGCCAGGTCGGCGCGCAGCGTCTCGATCGACTTTGCCATGCGATCCTGGGCGTTTTTCTTGATGTCAGCGATGGTCATGCTGCTCTCCTGTAGCTTTTTAAGATTGTTGCTTGAAAATAATGCGATATTTTACACGTGAACCAGGGTGCCTTCATCCTCGCCCATGATCACGGCCTTGAGCGCGCCCGGCTTGACGATCGAGAACACCTTGATCGGCAGCTTCTGGTCGCGGCACAGCGCGAACGCGGTCGCGTCCATCACCTGCAGGTGCTTGGCGATCGCCTCGTCGAAGGTGATCGACTCGTAGCGGGTGGCGTTCGGGTCCTTCTTAGGGTCGGCAGTATATACGCCATCGACCTTGGTTGCCTTCAGCACGATCTCGGCGCTGATCTCGGAGCCGCGCAGCGCGGCGGCGGTGTCGGTGGTGAAGAATGGATTGCCGGTGCCGGCGGCGAACACGACGACCTTGCCCTCTTCCAGGTACTGCAGCGCCTTCGGGCGCACGTAAGGCTCGACCACCTGGTCGATGCCGATGGCCGACATCACGCGCGCGGTCACACCGGCCTGGCGCATCGCGTCGGCCAGCGCCAGCGCGTTCATCACGGTGGCCAGCATGCCCATGTAGTCGGCGGTGGCGCGGTCCATGCCCTGGGCGCCCGGCGCGACGCCGCGGAAGATGTTGCCGCCGCCGATGACCACGGCCAGCTCCACGCCCATTTTCGCCACCTCCGCCACGTCGGCGACCATGCGCTCGATCGTGCCGCGGTTGATCCCGTACGGATCGTCGCCCATCAGTGCTTCGCCAGACAACTTGAGAAGAACGCGTTTATAGGCTGGTTTGGTCATGTAGAGGCTCCTGGGTGACGGATTATTCGGTGCTGGCCGGCGGGCGCCTCGCGGGCGCGCCGGCCGGCCTCACCGCCCGCGAGGGACGGTGGAACTTGCGACAGCTAAAAAAACGGGCCTTCCGGCCCGCTTTGCAACTTACTGCTTCGAGGCAGCCATCTGGGCTGCGACTTCTGCGGCAAAGTCGTCCTGCTTCTTCTCGATACCCTCGCCAACGACGAACATGGTGAATGCCTTGACGGTGGTGTTGGCCGCTTTCAGCATCTGCTCGATCGACTGCTTGTCGTTCTTGACGAACGCCTGGTTCAGCAGCGAGACTTCCTTCAGGTACTTCTGGACCGAACCTTCGAGGCGCTTGGCCAGGATTTCCGGCGACTGGGCCGGCTTGCCTTCGGCGGCGGCCTTGTCGGCGTCCTCCTGGGCCTTCAGTGCGGCGACCGAACGCTCTTTCTCGATCAGTTCAGCTGGCACCTGGTCGGCCGACAGCGACACTGGCTTCATCGCGGCGATGTGCATCGCGACGTCCTTGCCGACCTGCTCGTCCGCGCCTTCGAATTCGACCATCACGCCGATACGGTTGCTGTGGATGTACGAAGCGAGCTTGCCGGTGGTTTCGAAACGCTGGAAGCGGCGGATCGACATATTTTCGCCGATTTTGCCGATCAGTGCGGCACGCACTTCATCCAGGGTCTTGCCGTCGAGCGGCAGGGCCAGCAGGGCAGCCACGTCGGCCGGGTTGTGCTCGACCACCAGCTTGGCGGCGTTGTTGGCCAGCGCCAGGAAGTCGTCGTTCTTGGCGACGAAGTCGGTTTCGCTGTTAATTTCCAGTAGTGCGCCCTTGTTGCCGGCGATGTAAGCGACGACCACGCCTTCGGCGGTGATGCGCGACGAGGCTTTCGACGCCTTGCCGCCCAGCTTGACGCGCAGGATCTCTTCCGCACGGGCCATGTCGCCTTCGGCTTCGGTCAGTGCTTTTTTGCATTCCATCATTGGTGCGTCGGTCTTGCCGCGCAGTTCGCCTACCATCGCTGCAGTAATCGCTGCCATGTGAATTCTCCTAATATCTATCCGTCGGGGGCGCGCATTGCTGGCGCCGCGCTATCGACTTCGGTTTAAAAAAAAGGGTGACGACGCCACCCTTTTTGATTCAAGCAGGGTCGCCCCTGCTTAGGTAATTACGCCTGCTCGGAAACTTCGACGAAGTCGTCGCCCGACGACTTGACCATGTCGGCCACTTCGTTGGTGGCGTTGGCACGGCCTTCGATGATCGCATCAGCGACGCCGCGGGCGTACAGCATGATGGCCTTCGACGAGTCGTCGTTGCCTGGAATGACGTGGGTCACGCCTTCTGGCGAGTGGTTGGTATCGACCACGCCGATGACCGGGATGCCCAGCTTGCCGGCTTCGGTGATCGCGCCCTTGTGGTAGCCGACGTCGACGACGAAGATCGCGTCAGGCACGCCGCCCATTTCCTTGATGCCGCCGATGGACTTCTGCAGCTTGACCATCTCGCGCTGGAACATCAGGCCTTCTTTTTTCGACAGCTTCTCGACCGAACCGTCTTCGATCTGGGCTTCCATGTCCTTCAGGCGCTTGATCGAGGTCTTGATGGTCTTGAAGTTGGTCAGCATGCCGCCGAGCCAACGCTGGTCGACGAAAGGCACGCCTGCGCGCTGGGCTTCAGCGGCGATGATGTCGCGGGCCTGGCGCTTGGTGCCGACCATCAGGATGGTGCCGCGCTGGGCAGCAACCTGCTTGATGGTTTTCATCGCTTCCTGATACATGCCCATCGTCTTTTCCAAGTTGATGATATGGATCTTGTTGCGGTGACCGAAGATGAACGGCGCCATCTTTGGGTTCCAAAAACGGGTTTGGTGACCGAAGTGGACACCGGCTTCCAGCATTTCACGCATTGTTACGGACATTACATTTCTCCAGGGTTGGGTCTGGAATCCGGTCAGTCACCATTCAGGCACCCTTTGCGACCGGACTCGCGATTTAACATTATTTGCACTACGTTTTACATCTTCGCCCGAAAAGCTAACCGAGCAACCCGAGATTATAAGCGGATTTGGGCAGTCTTTCAAGTGATTCCCCGTGCTGGCGGCGCGCCCAAGGGGCTTGCCTGAGACGTCAGGCAAGCTGCCGCGCCAGCCGCCAGGTTTTGTCAACTCGGAATGGCGGTGTCTGCGTCCGCAGGAGAGATGCCCGACTGGAGAAGCGACCGGTCAGCGTCAGCCCCTCTAAGCCAGGGTCATGCGGATACGGACCGGGAACGGCGGCCAATCAGAAAGCAGCCATCAGCGCACGTCGAATCGTCTCAACCGCAGTTCCGGCGCTCTCATCACTAAGCCATGCTGTGCGAACATTGTCCTGATTCAGGGCGCGAACAGCCGAACCATCCTGCGCTCCATCGACAATCAACAGAAATTCTTTCCCAGCCTTGTGGTAGGCGTCGCTAATTAACTTGAACTTCATAAGGTTCGCGCGCGAAAGACCCTGGGATGCCTTGAGTTCGACAGCAAGCAATCTGCCCGTCTCGTCATTCCGAATGAGAAAATCCGGCCGATATCCGAACGATCCCTCGCCCTCATCAGGGACAACGCGGATCGAATCTTGCTCTTGTGTCCACGATAGGGGAGCGGACAGCGCGCACGAGAGTGACTCTGCCAGTTTTCGCTCGGACAGCGAGCGGAATTGGCGTTGCTCGCCGGGGCGATTCGCGAAATCAAAATCGTTCATGGCACCTCCTTCCATTTCCATTCATCTCCATGATAGACGAAAAGCCCCACCTCGACGGCGAAGGCAAGCACCGCGGCCGCAAAGCCGAACATCGCAGCGACGGCTGAGGGGGTTCCCGCCAAAAACTTGGAACTTAGTCCGAAAACGAGCCCCGGGACCAAGAGTTTGCTCGCCCATTTTTCGCCGGCGGCGCTACTTAGCTGACCGAGCAGGGAAACTCGAACCCCACTCATAATCAGCGTTTCCCCCTCCTCTTCCTCGACAAAAATCCTTGCATCGATCAATTTTCTTCCCTTATTTAGCTCGGGCAGCAACTGTTGGGTCACGCGCCGCGTTTGCTTTTTGAGTTCCGCTACGGTGGTAGCAGTGATATGTATCGTGATTGTTGTCGGACCATCGAAGAAGTACAAAATCGACGCGGCGTCGCGAATCAGTTGGGCCGCTATGACAGTTGGCGCGACCGCCGGAGCCATTGACGCGTAAGTGGTGCCCTTCAATGCGACGAGGGGCTGTACCCCCTGTGATCCAACATGCTCGCTCAGCGCTTGGCAAAGCGCTGGTCGATCATACGATGCAGTGACAGTAATCTGAGCGTACATCTCTATCCCACGGGCCAAGAGGCGAATCGTAACGAACAAGGCGACATCTTCGCCCGGATCGTCCAGATACAGCTTGACACTTATCGCCATGGCCATCGCCAGACATCGACATCCCTTATAATGTCGGATATCCGCGTCCCAGCCGAAGCTCTCGCTGCGCACCCACTTTTTTGCCGATTGTGAACTCTATGTCCTCCATCTCCATCAAGACCCCCGAAGAAATCGCGGGCATGCGCATTGCCGGCCGCCTCGGCTCCGAAGTACTCGACTACATCACCCCGTTCGTCAAGGCCGGCGTGACCACAGGCGAACTCGATCGCCTGTGCCACGAGTACATGGTGAACGTGCAGGGCTCGATCCCGGCGCCGCTGAACTATTGTCCGCCCGGCTACACCCCGTATCCGAAGGCGATCTGCACCTCGGTCAACGACGTGATCTGCCACGGCATCCCGGGCGACAAGGTGCTCAAGAACGGCGACGTGGTCAACCTCGACATCACCGTCATCAAGGATGGCTACCACGGCGACAACAGCCGCATGTTCTTCATCGGCGAGCCGTCGATCCTGGCCAAGCGCCTGTCCGACGTGACCTACGAATGCATGTGGCTGGGGATCTCGAAAGTGAAGCCGGGCGCGCACCTGGGCGACATCGGCCACGTGATCCAGCAGCACGCCGAAAAGCACGGCTACAGCGTGGTGCGCGAATTCTGTGGCCACGGCATCGGCAAGGTGTTCCACGAAGAGCCGCAAGTGCTGCACTACGGTCGTCCGGGCACGCTGGAGAAGCTTGAAGCGGGCATGATCTTCACGATCGAGCCGATGATCAACGCCGGTCGCCGCGATATCCGCGAAATGGGCGACGGCTGGACCATCAAGACCAAGGACCGCAGCCTGTCGGCGCAGTGGGAGCACACCGTGCTGGTCACCGAAACCGGCTACGAGATCCTGACCCTGTCGGCCGGCTCACCGCCGCCGCCGGCCTTCATCGCCCAGCCAGCGGCCACCGCGGCGGCGTAAGCCATGCCCGCCGCCGTCCCGACCAGCACCGCGCGCGACCTCCTCAAGCAGCAGCTGAAGGCGGATCGCCAGGTCCTGATCGCCGCGTTTCGCGAAGACGGCAAGCCGGAAAAGCTGCTGCGCGGCCTGCGCCAGAGCGTCGATGCGGTGCTGGCCGAGGCGTGGGCCGGCGCCGGCCTGCCGCCCAACACGGCGCTGGTCGGCGTGGGCGGCTACGGCCGCGGCGAACTGTTCCCCTACTCCGACGTCGACCTCCTGATCCTTTTATCAGAACCGGCCGATGCGATCAACCGCGGCCGGCTCGAGAACCTGGTGCAGCTGCTGTGGGACCTGGGCCTGGAGATCGGCAGCAGCATCCGCACCATCGACGAGTGCATGACCGAGTCGCAGGCCGACATCACGGTGCAAACCAGCCTGCTCGAAGCGCGCCTGGTGTGCGGCGACCAGGAGCTGTTCGAGCGGATGCAGGAGCGCTATCACGGCGCGCTCGACCCGCAGGCTTTTTTCCAGGCCAAGACCGCCGAAATGCGGCTGCGCCACGCCAAGTACGAGGACACCGCGTTCGCGCTCGAGCCGAACTGCAAGGAGAGCCCGGGCGGGCTGCGCGACCTGCAGGTGATCCTGTGGGTGGCCAAGGCTGCCGGCCTTGCCAACTCATGGAGCCAGCTGGCCACGCGCGGCCTGATCACCCAGACCGAGGCGCGCGCGCTGATGGAAAAGGAAAGCGCGTTCAAGGACATCCGCATCCGCCTGCACCTGCATACCGGCCGGCGCGAGGACCGGCTGGTGTTCGACGTGCAGACGGCCATCGCCGAGTCGCTGGGCCTGGCGCCCACCGGCGAAGGCGTCAACGCGCGCCGCTCCAGCGAGATCCTGATGCAGCGCTACTACTGGGCCGCCAAGACGGTCACCCAGCTCAACACGATCCTGCTGCAGAATATCGAGGCGCAGCTGTTCCCGCAGCCGGTGGTGCTGGTCGAGATCAACGAGCGCTTCAACGAGGTCAATGACCTGATCGACATCCGCGACGACGACACGTTCGAAAAGTACCCGTCGTCGATGCTCGAGATCTTCGTGGTGATGACCGAGCGCCCGAACCTGAAGGGCATGACCGCCCGCACCACACGCGCGCTGTGGCACGCGCGCAGGCGCATCGGCGACGCCTTCCGCGCCGATCCGGCGAACAAGGCGCTGTTCCTGCGCATCCTGCAGGCGCCGGTGGGCCTGGTCCACGCGCTGCGCCGCATGAACGACATGAGCATCCTGGGCCGCTACCTGCCGGCCTTCCGCCCGATCGTCGGCCAGATGCAGCACGACCTGTTCCACGTCTACACGGTCGACCAGCACATCATGATGGTGGTGCGGAACATGCGCCGCTTCACGATGAGCGAGCACGCGCACGAATACCCGTTCTGCAGCCAGCTGATCGCCAACTTCCGCGACGCCTGGCTGCTGTACGTGGCCGCGCTGTTCCATGACATCGCCAAGGGCCGCGGCGGCGACCATTCAAAGCTCGGCGTCGAGGACGCGCGCCAGTTCTGCGAAAGCCACGGCATCGAGCCCGAGGACACCGAACTGGTGGTTTTCCTGGTCGAGCAGCACCTGACGATGTCGCAGGTGGCGCAGAAGCAGGACCTGTCGGACCCCGACGTCATCTCGGCCTTCGCCGCGACGGTGCGGGACGAACGGCACCTGACCGCGCTGTACCTGCTGACGGTGGCCGACATCCGCGGCACCAGCCCGAAGGTGTGGAACGCGTGGAAGGCCAAGCTGCTCGAGGACCTGTACCGCGTGACCCTGCGCGTGCTGGGCGGCGAGCCGCATTCGGCCGACCGCGAACTGCGCAACCGCCAGGATGAGGCGCGCGCGATGCTGCGCCTGTACGGTCTGCCCGAACATGCGCACGAGGCGCTGTGGCGCCAGCTCGACGTGGCCTGGTTCCTGCGCCACGACGCCGCCGACATCGCGTGGCTCACGCGCTCGCTGCACGACCGCCTCGACTCGCCCAAACCGGTGGTCAAGTGCCGCCTGGCGCCGATCGGCGAAGGGCTGCAGGTGGCGGTGTACCTGAAGGACCAGCCGGACCTGTTCGCGCGCATCTGCAGCTACTTCGACCGCAAGAATTTCTCCATCCTCGACGCCAAGATCCACACCACCGCGGATGGCTACGCGCTCGACACTTTCCTCGTCACCGAACAGAATTTCGCCAAGAGCTACCGCGACATCATCAGCCTGATCGAGCACGAGATCTGCGAGCTGCTGACGAAGCAGACCCCGCTGCCGGCGCCTTCGCGGGGGCGCCTGTCGCGTATGTCGCGCACCTTCCCGATCACGCCGACGGTGGACCTGCGCCCGGACGAACGCGGCCAGTACTACCTGCTGTCGATTTCGGCGGCCGACCGCACTGGCCTCTTGTACTCGATCGCCAGCGTGCTCACGCGCTATCGCATCAACCTGCACACGGCCAAGATCATGACCCTCGGCGAGCGCGTCGAGGACGTGTTCCTGGTCGACGGCAAGGTCCTGGCCAGTTCGCGCAACCAGATCCAGCTTGAAACCGACCTGCTGGACGCCCTCAAAGTTTAATTGGAATTATCGAATGTCTGAATTGTTACGCCTCTCCAAACGCATGTCCGAACTCGGGCTGTGCTCGCGCCGCGAAGCCGATGAATGGATCGCCCGCGGCTGGGTGCGGGTCGATGGCCAGGTGGTGTCCGAACTGGGCAGCAAGGTCACGCCCGACCAGAAAGTGACGGTCGAGCGCCAGGCCGCGGCCGAGCAGTCGAAGCGCGTGACGGTGCTGATCAACAAGCCGATGGGCTACGTTAGCGGCCAGGCCGAGGATGGCTACACCCCGGCGGTGGCGCTGATCAAGCCGGAGAACCGCTGGGCCGACGATCCTTCGCCCGAGCAGTTCCATCCGACGCAATTGCGTTCGCTGGTGCCGGCCGGGCGCCTGGACATCGACTCGGTGGGCCTGCTGATCCTGACCCAGGACGGCCGCGTGGCCAAGCAGCTGATCGGCCAGGACACGGCGATCGAGAAGGAGTACCTGGTGCGCGTGGAATACACCAAGCCGGGCACCCTACCCGAGTCCGACCTGAAGAAGCTGTGCTTCGGGCTGTGGATGGACGGCAAGCCGCTGCTGCCGGCCAAGGTGCGCTGGCAGAACGAGGACCAGCTCAGCTTCACGCTGAAAGAAGGCAAGAAGCGCCAGATCCGCCGCATGTGCGACATGGTCGGGCTGAAGGTCGTCGGCCTGAAGCGGGTGCGGATCGGCAAGGTCAAGCTGGGCGATCTGCCGGTCGGACAGTGGCGCTATCTGCGTCCGGATGAAAATTTCTGAGCGGAAACAATTTAGTTCGGTATATACTCAGCAATATTAACTTTTAACCTAAAAGTTACAATTGATTGCTGAGAATTTTTTGCTGAACTTCGTCGTCAAGACCAGCGGCGCCGCGCTACTGCTTTTTTGCTGCCTCGCCGCCTCGGCGGCCCCGGCCGATTGCCCGGCCCGCGTGCGCGTCAGCTTCCCCAATTTCGAGTTCGCTCCCTATGTGCTGGGCACCGACAGAATCGAGACGTCCCCTGGCCAGCTGGTCGAGTGGACCCGCAACGCCATCGCGCTGACCGGTTGCCGGCCCGCCGTGACAATGAAGCGCCGCCCCGCCAACCGCCAGCTCATCGAGCTGCAGCTCGGGCTGCTCGATATCCTGCCCGGCTTCGCCTACGCCGACCATCTTGCCAACCAGCTGGCGTTCCCCATGCGCGGCGCCGGCGCCGACCCCGCGCTGGTCGTCATCGCCGATGAACTGTCGCTGTTCGTGCGGGCCGGCGACCAGCGCGTCAGGTGGGACGGTAAGGCGCTCGCCGGCTTCCAGCACGCGGTCGGCATGTCAACCGTGGGGCCGGCGCCAAACCGGGTGTACGATGCCTACCACTGGCCGCTCGAAGTGGCGTCGACGCCGTCGGAAAACCTGCGCAAGCTGATGGCGGGCCGGCTCGACGTGATCCTCGAGCCGAACATGATGCTCGCGCCCTGTCTGCGCGGCGCCGGCGGCAAGGCGGTGCGCAAGCTGTCGCCGCCGGCGCTGGTCACCAACCGCTATGCGCCGGTCGCCAAGCCCTTTGCCGCGGCCCATCCGGAATTCACGCGCGTTTTCTGGCGCGAGCTGTGCAAGCAGGCGCGCGCCGGCACACCGGCGCAGCGCGACTGCCATTAGAGGCCGGCGACAGTCATATTTCAGGAGATTTCATGCGTTCTTCCACCCTTCTCGCTTCCGCATTACTGATCGCCGCACAGGCCGCACACGCCGCGCCGCCCGTCGTCGCCGAAGCGCCCTTGCGCGCCCACCTGTCCTTCCTCGCGGACGACCTGCTCGAAGGCCGCGGCACCGGCCAGCGCGGCGGCGACCTGACGGTGCGCTACCTCGAAACCCAGGCCGCCGCGATCGGCCTTCAGCCGGCCGCCGGCAAGTCCTACCGCCAGCCGGTGCCGATGCTGGGCATCCGCACCCTGCCCGGCAGCGCGGTGACGTTCGAGGCGGGCGGCAAGACGCTGGCTCCGAAGGCGCCGCAGGACATCGTGTTCGGCAATGCAAACGGCCAGGCCGAGGTGAAGATCGACGCACCCGTGGTATTCGCCGGCTACGGCATCCACGCCGACGACGAGCATTGGGACGACTTCCGCGGCGTCGACGTCAAGGGCAAGCTCGTGATCATGATGGTCAACGATCCAAAACCGACCGTACAGGAACCGAACCGTTTCGGCGGCAAGTCGCTCACCTGGTACGGCCGCTGGATTTACAAGTACGAAGAAGCGGTGCGCCAGGGCGCGGCGGGCGTGCTGCTGATCCACACCACCGAATCGGCGTCCTATCCGTGGAGCGTGCCGTCCAACGGCTTCGGCGACGACAAGTTCCACCTGGCCGGCCCCGGCAACCCGCTGCAAGGCTGGATCACCGAAGACACCGCGCGCGCCCTGTTCGCGGCGGCGGGCAAGGATCTCGACGCAATGCGCGCGCAGGCCGAAGTGCGCGGCTTCAGGGCGGTCGACCTGGGCGCCACCGTGCACGCGACGGTCCATAGCGCGATCCGCAAGGTGGATCAGTTCAACGTGGCGGGCGTAGTGCCGGGTACCGATCCGGCGTTGCGCGGCGAAGCGGTGATCTACTCGGCGCACTGGGACCACCTCGGCATGGGACCGGCGAACGGCAAGCCTGACCATATCTGGAACGGCGCGATCGACAATGCCTCGGGCGCGGCGGCCTTGCTGGCGATGGCGCAGGAGGCGGTGAAGCATCCGGCGCGCCGCACGCAGATATTCTTGTGGCCCTGCGCGGAGGAGCAAGGACTGATCGGCAGCCTGGCGTACGTGCGCAATCCCCTGTGGCCGCTGGCGAAGACGGCTGCGGACCTGAACCTCGACAGCATGAACTTCGTCGGCAAGACGCGCGACATCGGCGTGGCGGGCAGCGAGCGCAGCACCCTGCATGCGACCGCCGCGCAGGTGGCGAAGTCGATGGGGCTGAAACTGGCGCCGGCCACGCCCGACCTGGGTGGCGCCTACTTCCGCGCCGATCATTTCAGCTTCGCGAAGGCCGGCGTACCGGCGTTTAACGTCGGATCGGCCGTGTTCTCCGGCGACGGGTCGTTCGAGTTCGAACACGATGCTGCCGATTCGGGCAAGCGCATGGTGGACTTCAAGAACCGCTATCACCAGGTCAGCGACGAATACGATCCGGCGTGGGATTTGTCGGGCATGGTGCAGCAGGCGCAGTTCACGCTGAACCTGGGCTACGCGGTGGCGAATGCAAAGTCGATGCCGGCGTGGATGCCGAACGACCCGCTAAACAAAGTGAAACGCTGATTGTCGCTCCTGCGCAGGCAGGAGCCCATGCCGACTGTGAGCCGCTTCAGCATGGGCTCCTGCCTCCGCAAGAACGACAGATCTTATTGCAGCAGCTTGAATTTGAGCTGGACCGAGATGCCGCCGTACAGGCGGTCCTTGTACGACGGCACGAAGCCGATGTTGACGCCGACGCGCTGATACTCCACTGTGGCCACCGGAATCAGCGCTGGAAACCAGCCTCCATCGCGCATGTGCGGATACCCGTTGAAGCCCGCCACCACGGCGCCCAGGCGCACCGGCCCGACTGCGAAGGGCTGCCAGATCGCGCCGGCGTAATTCGAATACTGCCGGTCGCTGTTGTAGAAGCGCCCCGCGGTCACCGCCAGGTCGGCGCGCCAGCGATACTCCGCGCCCAGCCCGGTATTGCGGCCATTGAGATCCTTGTCGCGGTCGAAGTGGCCGGTCAAAAAGCCGCTGTCGATCCACAGTTCGCGCACCGGCGCCGGCTCGACGCGGGTGAACACGTCGTCGGCGTGCGCCAGCGGCGCCAGCACCAGCAAGGCGATGGCGGCTAACTTCATTCGTCGTCGTCCGGGTCGAGGTCGGGGAACATCACGCTGGTGTAGCCGAAGCGCGAGAAGTCGGTGATCCGCATCGGGTACAGGATGCCCAGCAGGTGGTCGACCTCGTGCTGCACCACGCGCGCATGGAAGCCTTCGGCGTCGCGCACGATCGGCTTGCCAAACTGGTCGACGCCTTCGTAGTGCAGCCGTGTGTAGCGCTCCACCACGCCACGCAGGCCAGGCACCGACAGGCAGCCTTCGAACGCCTCGTCCATTTCGTCCGACAGTGGCGTCAGCACCGGATTGATCAGCACCGTTTCGGGAACCGGCGGCGCCTCGGGATAGCGCTGGTTGTCCTTGAAGCCGTAGATCACCAGCTGGAGATTGACGCCGATCTGCGGCGCCGCCAGGCCTGCGCCATTGGCCGCGTGCATGGTGTCGAACATGTCGGCGATCAGCGCGTCGAGTTCGGGCGTGCCGAATTCGCGCACCGGCTCGGCCACGCGCAGCAGGCGCGGATCGCCCATCTTGAGGATTTCACGGACTGTCATTTTGCCGCCAGCTCCTTGTGGGTCTGCTCGAGGAAGGCGCGGAATCCGGCGGCGGTTTCGGGATGCTTGAGGCCCATCGCCGTCGTCGCCTGCAGGTAGCCGAGCTTGGAGCCGCAATCATACCGCTGTCCGGCGTAGCGGTAAGCCAGCACGCGCTCGGACGCCATCAGTGCGGCAATGCCGTCGGTGAGCTGGATCTCGCCGCCCGCGCCGGCGCCGATGTCGGCAAGATAGTCGAAAATCCGCGGCGACAGCACGTAACGCCCGACCACCGCCAGCGTCGATGGCGCCGCTTCAGGCTGCGGCTTTTCGACGATGCCCGACACCAGCTCCAGGTCTGGCCGGTACGCGGTTGCGCTGACGATGCCGTACTGGCGGGTGTTGGCGCGCGGGACGTCCTGCACCGCCAGCACGCTGCATTTCTCGTAGCCGTAGACGTCCGTCATCTGCGCCAGCACCGGCTTCTGGCCTTCGGCGGTGTCCATGAAGTCGTCGGCCAGCAGCACCGCGAACGGCTCGTCGCCCACTACCGGGCGCGCGCACAGCACCGCGTGGCCAAGGCCCAGCGGCGCCGACTGGCGAATGTAGATGCAGTTGACGTGCTTGGGAATCACGTTGCGCACGAAGTTGAGCAGTTCGTCCTTGCCGGCCGCTTCCAGTTCGCTTTCGAGTTCGTAGGCCGTGTCGAAATGATCCTCGATGGCGCGCTTGTTGCGGCCGGTGATGAAGATCATGTCGGTGATGCCCGCCGCAACCGCCTCTTCGACGGCGTACTGGATCAGCGGCTTGTCGACGATCGGCAGCATCTCTTTCGGCTGCGCCTTGGTCGCGGGCAGGAAGCGGCTGCCGAGCCCCGCTACGGGGAAGACAGCCTTGGTGATCTTTTTCATTCTGGTTCCGTGGATGATGATTTGAGCAGTGCCTGCAAATCGCCTTCGTCGAGGATGGCGATGCCCAGCTCCTGCGCCTTGGCCAGCTTGCTGCCGGCGTCGTCGCCGGCGACGACATAGGCGGTTTTCTTCGACACGGAGCCCGAGACCTTGCCGCCGGCCGCCTCGATCAGCGCCGCGGCTTCGTCGCGGCTCAACGTCGGCAGCGTCCCGGTCAGCACAAAGGTTTTACCGGCCAGCGCGCCCGTCGGCTTCATGACGTGCGCGCCCTCTTTCCAGTGCAGGTGCGTGCGCAGTTGCGCCACCAGCGCGGCGTTCTCCGGGTCGGTCAGGAATTCGGCGATCGAGCGCGCCACCACCGGGCCGACGTCGGCCACTTCGAGCAGCTGGATCCCGCCTTCGAACGCGGCCGCATGCAGCAGCGCGTCGAGGTTGCCGAAGTGCTGGGCCAGCGCCTTGGCCGTCGATTCGCCGACGTTGCGAATGCCCAGCGCGTAGATGAAGCGCGCTAACGTCGTGTCCTTCGATTTTTCCAGCGCGGCGAGCACGTTCTGCGCCGATTTGGTCGCCATGCGGTCGAGCGCGCACAGCTTGTCCTGGTCGAGCGCGTACAGGTCGGCAGCGGTCTGGATCACACCCTTGTCGACCAGCTGTTCGATCAACTGGTCGCCCAGTCCCTCGACGTCGATTGCGCGGCGCGACACGAAGTGCATCAGGCCACCCTTCTTCTGCGCGCTGCAGTGGGTCCAGCCGCCGGAGCAGCGCGCCACCGCCTCGTCCTCGGGCCGCACGATGGCCGAGCCGCACACCGGGCAGTTGGCCGGCATGACGAATTCGCGCACGTTGGCCGGGCGGCGCTCGGGCACGTAGGCCACCACTTCCGGAATCACATCGCCGGCGCGGCGCACGATGACGGTGTCGCCGATGCGGATGTCCTTGCGCCGCACTTCGCTTTCGTTGTGCAGCGTGGCGTTCTCGATGGTCACGCCGCCCACAAACACTGGCGCCAGGCGCGCCACGGGCGTGATCGCGCCGGTGCGGCCGACCTGCACGCCGATGTCGAGCACCTCGGTCAGCGCTTCCTCGGCCGGAAACTTGTGGGCCATCGCAAAGCGCGGCGCGCGTGAGATGAATCCCAGCTTGCGCTGGTCTTCGATCCGGTCGACCTTGTAGACCACGCCGTCGATCTCGTAGGCCAGGCCGGCGCGGCGCTTGCCGATGTCGGTGAAGTAGTCCATCAGGCCGGCGGCGCCGGTCACCACCGCGCGTTCCTTCGATACCGGCAGGCCGAGGGCGGCGAGCCAGTCGAGCAGCGCTGAGTGCGATTCCGGCATCGCAGCGCCTTCCAGGGCGCCGATACCGTAGCTGAAGAAGCTCAGGTTGCGCGAGGATGTGATGCGCGAGTCGAGCTGGCGCAGGCTGCCCGCCGCGGCGTTGCGCGGATTGGCATATTCCTTCTGGCCGGCGTCGCGCTGGCGCTGATTCAGTTTGGCGAAATCGGCCTTGTACATCAGCACCTCGCCGCGCACTTCCAGCACGCTCGGGACCGCGTCGCCGTGCAGGCGCAGCGGAATCGCGCGAATGGTACGGATGTTGACGGTGACATCCTCGCCGGTGGCGCCGTCGCCGCGGGTGCCGGCCTGCACGAACACGCCGTCCTCGTAGCGCAGGCTGACGGCCAGGCCGTCGAATTTCAGTTCGCCGTTGTAGTCGACCTGTTCGACGCCAAGGCCTTCGCGCACGCGCCGGTCGAAGTTGTCGACGTCCTCGGGCGAAAAGCCGTTATTGAGCGACAGCATCGGCACGGTGTGCGTGACCTGTTTGAACTCGGGAATCGGCGTGGCGCCCACGCGCGAAGTCGGAGAATCGAGCGACGCCGCTTCCGGATGCGCCGCTTCGAGATCCTGCAGCTCGCGGAACATGCGGTCGTACTCGGCGTCCGGAATGGTCGGCGCATCCATCACGTGGTAGGCGTAGATGTGGCGATTCAGTTCGGCGGTCAGCCACGCCATGCGCTCGCGGAATGCTGGTACGGTAGTCACGGCGGAACGGTCCTTAGCTGAACAGGCGCAGCGCGCGGGTCGAGCCGGCCGGTATGTCGGCCGCCGCCATCTCCTCGTAGAACTCGAGCACCTGGCCGTTGATCTCGGCCAGGGTTTCGTCCATCAAAGGCTGGCTGCTGTCGTCGACCAGGGTCGCGTCCAGGCGCGCGCCGAGTGTGCGCGCGCAGGCGACCATGCTGCCGAAGCCGTCGCGCGCGGGCGCCACCACCGGCACGTCGAGCAGCAGCGTCAGGTGCGAGGTGGTGTCCGCGCCGAGCGTGACGTTGGTCGAGAGGGTGAACAGCACGCCGCCGTCGCCGTCGGGCATGGCGAAGCGGCCGTCCGGACGCACGTCGAAGCCCTGCTTCTCGAGCGCGCCGATCAGGGTGGAGATGGCCCACGGGGCGCCATTCGACATCAGGTTCACGCCCAGCTGGGCGTCGTGGCCGGCGACGAAGCGGTGCAGGTTCTTGGCCTCGCCCATCACTTCGATCATGTCGGGGATTTCCGGCTCGGCGCCGATTTCGTCGGCCAGCGTGCGCAGGCGCGTCACCAGTTCGGAGTATTCGAGTTCGTTCAGCGCGGTGGTGCGGCTGGCCATCTGCACACCGGCCTGCAGCTTGGTGTACACGCCGCCGTGCGAGATCGGCTCCCAGTCGCCGGAAACGGCCAGGCCGATGTAATGGATAGGCTTGTTGCCGACGTGGCGCAGCGTGTGCAGCGCCGGAATCAGCTTGTCGCCGCGCACGGCGATTTCCAGCGCCAGCGGGATCAGGCAGTCGATCAGCGGATCGACCAGGCTGGTGGCCTGTTCGGCGGCGGCGTTGGCGCGTTCCTCGACGTCGTCGGCGCCAATCACCGTATCGGGCAGCTCGGGTTCGACGCGCGCTGCGCTGTCGCCGCCGCTGCCGGCGCCCAGGTCGAAGCTCGGTTCCTGGCGCGGCACGGGCGCATCGCCGCTGCGCATCAGCACATCGTCATGCTCCGACGAGAAGGCCCGTTCGACGCTCCTGCGCGCCTTGTGCTCCTGCCATTTGTTATACACGAATACGGCGCCAACGAAAACGACGGCACCGCCGATCAGGCTCATTTGAAGATCTGTCATTCTGTTCCAAAATTCGGTTAGTAAGTCACTGGCCTGTCAGGCTATTCGCGAAAGCGCGATCATGATACCAATAACAAGGCCCATACGCCATTTACGCCAGGCGCGAGGGATGAATCAAGATGGGGTCAGGTCCGCGGGACCAGACCCCTGCTTCGGGTTACGCCGCCTGCAGGCCGTCGACCATGCCGGCGGCGGACTCCATGTCCACCGCGACGATGCGCGAGACGCCCTGCTCCTGCATCGTCACTCCAATCAGCTGGTTGGCCATCTCCATGGCGATCTTGTTATGCGAGATGAACAGGAACTGGGTGTGCTCGGACATGCGCTTGACCATGCGGCAGAAGCGCTCGGTGTTGGCGTCGTCGAGCGGCGCGTCAACCTCGTCGAGCAGGCAGAATGGCGCGGGATTCAGGCGGAACATCGAGAACACCAGCGCGGTTGCCGTCAGCGCCTTTTCGCCGCCGGACAGCAGGTGGATGGTGGCGTTCTTCTTGCCCGGCGGCTGGGCCATCACCTGCACACCGGAGTCGAGGATTTCGTCGCCCGTCATCACCAGCCTGGCGTTGCCGCCGCCGAACAGGATCGGGAACAGCTCGGAGAAGTGCAGGTTGACCTTGTCGAAGGTGTCCTGCAGCAGGTCGCGCGTTTCCTTGTCGATCTTGTGGATCGCGTCCTCCAGCGTGACGATCGCCTCGGTCAGGTCGGCGTTTTGCGAATCGAGGAAGTTCTTGCGCTCGGACGCCTGCGCCAGTTCGTCCAGCGCCGCCAGGTTGACGGCGCCCAGCATCGAGATGGCGTTGGTCAGGCGCGTGACCTCGCCCTGCAGGTATTGCGCCTTCATCTCCGGCTGCAGCTTTTCCTGCAGCGCGGCCTCGTCGGCGTCGACCGCCTTCAGCGCTTCGGCGAACTGCTCCTGGTTCAGACGCGCGGCCTGTTCCTTGAGCTGCATCTCGGAGATCTTGTCGCGCTGCGGCTGCAGGCTGCGCTCGGCCGCCATGCGCGATTCCTCGGCGTGGCGCAGCTGCTGCGTGATCTGGTCAAGCTCATGGCGAGCATCGGACAGCGCGCGCTCCTGGCCGCTGCGGCGGTCCAGCAGGTCCTGCAGGCCGTCGCTGGCGGCGCCCGATTCCAGTGACTCGAGCTCCTGCCGGCCAAGCTCCAGGCTCTCGGCGACCTGCGCCGCCTGCTGCGTGGCGGTGGCGATATTGCGGCGCAGTTCCTCGATCTTGCTGCGCTGGGACTTCTCGGCGAACTGCGCTTCCTGCGCCGCCCGCTCCAGTTCGCGCAGCTTCTCGCGCGCGTCGGCCAGCGCCTGTTCCTGCGCCAGGAAGGCGGTCTGGCCGTCTTCGTGCGCGCCCTGCAGTTCGGCCAGCTCCATGTCGAGCTGTTCGAATTTTTCCTCGGCCTCCATGCGCACCTGCTGCTGCTCTTCTTCCTGCATGGCGATTTCGGCCAGGTCGGCGTGGATCTGCGTGCTGCGCTGGTTGAAGCGCGCCTCGATCTCGGACTGCCTGACCACCTCGATCTGCAGGGCATGCACGGATTGCGTCAAGGCGCCGATGCGCAGGCGCGAGTCCTGCATGCGGCGCTGCAGTTCGGCCACGGCGGCGTCGGCGCGCACCGAGCGCGCGCGCGCTTCGTCGGCCAGCAAGGCCTGAGCGCGCAGCTGCTTGCCGATGTTGTCGATGTCCTGCTGGCGCGCCAGCATGCCATCCTGCTCGGCGTCGGCGGCGTAGAAGCGCACCGACGACGCGGTGACGACATGTCCCTGGCGCGTGACGAAGGAGCCGCCCGGCGGCAGCGAGGCGCGCGCCGAGAAGGCGCTGGCCGTGTCCTCGGCGACGTACACGCCGTGTAGCCAGTCGTCCAGCACCCCGCGCAGGCCAGGTTCGTTGATCTTCAGGAGACTGGCAAAGGTCCTGAAGCCCGGGATCTGCAATGGCGCCGCGGCGGCCAGCGACGGCGCATACAGCGCCAGCTTGGCCGGCGGCGCATCGGCGAAGAAGGCCTTTGCCCACTCGATGTTGGACATCTCCAGCGCCGCGGTGCGTTCACGCAGCACCGCTTCGAGCGCGGTTTCCCAGCCCTGCTCCACGTGCAGCTTCTGCCACAGGCGCGGCAGGCCGTCGAGTTCGTGCTTCTTCAGCCAGGGCTGGACCTTGCCCTCGGTCTGCACCCGCTCCTGCATCTGCTTCAGGGCCGCCAGGCGCGCTTCGAGCTGCGCGTTGGCGGCCGCTTCGGCGTTCACCTGCGCCTGGGCGGCGGCGCGCTCCTGCTCCAGGCGCTCCTGCTGCTCGGTGGCCTCTTCCAGCACCATCGTCTGCTCTTCCAGCGCCTGCTGCTTTTCCTCCAGCTGCAACCGCAGGTTTTCGAGGTGCGCGCTGTCGGGCAGGTTCAGGCCGTTCTTTTCCTGCTGCAGGCGTTCGCGCCGCGTGGCCAGCCCGGCCAGGATGTTCGACGCATTGCGCTGGTGCGCCGACGACAGCTCGATCTGCTGCTGCGCCTGCATGATGCGCGAGCGCGATTCGGTGGTGGTGTGCTGCGCCGCGCGCCATGCGGCGTCGAGCGCCGGCAGGCTGTCCGACTGCGCCTCGGCCGCCATCTGCGCCTGTTCGACGCGCGCGCCCAGTTCTTCCAGCGTGTACTCGGCCTCGCCCAGCTGCTCCTGGTAGTCCTGGCTTTGCGCCTGCCACTGGTTGCGCTGGGCTTCCAGCGTCGCCAGCTGATTCTGCAGCCGGCTGCGCGACTCGATGACGAACTTGATCTGCGCCTCCAGGCTGCCGATCTCGGAATTGGTCTGGTACAGGTGGCCCTGCGCCTGGTGCAGACGGTCGCCGACGGCGAAGTGGGCCTGGCGCATGTGTTCGAGTTCGAGCTCGACGTGGCGCAGCTTCGCCGTCTGCTCTTCGAGGCCGGTCTGGGCCTGCTCCATCTCGCGGAAGTAGCGCGTCTGCTCGGCCTGCGCCTCGTTCTTGCGCAGCAGCCAAAGCAGCTTCTGCTTCTCTTCCTGGTCGGCCTGCAGCGAATGGAAGCGGTTGGCGACAACCGCCTGCGCCTCGAGCTTTTCCAGGTTGGCGTTCAGTTCGCGCAGGATGTCCTCGACCCGCAGCAGGTTCTCGCGCGTGTCGTTGAGGCGGTTCTCGGTCTCGCGGCGGCGCTCCTTGTACTTCGAGACGCCGGCGGCCTCCTCGAGGAACACGCGCAGCTCTTCGGGTCGCGACTCGATGATCCGCGAGATCATGCCCTGGCCGATGATGGCGTAGGCGCGCGGACCCAGGCCGGTGCCGAGGAAGATGTCCTGGATGTCGCGCCGGCGCACCGGCTGGCCGTTGATGTAATAGGTGGAAGTGCCGTCGCGCGTGAGGGTGCGCTTGACCGCGATCTCGGCGTACTGGCCCCACTGGCCGGCGGCCTTGCCGTCGCTGTTGTCGAACACCAGCTCGACCGAGGAGCGCCCGGCCGGCTTGCGGTGGGTCGAGCCGTTGAAGATCACGTCCTGCATCGACTCGCCGCGCAGCTCCGACGCTTTCGATTCGCCCAGCACCCAGCGCACGGCGTCGATGATGTTCGACTTGCCGCAACCGTTGGGACCGACCACGCCGACCAGTTGGCCGGGTACCTGGAAATTGGTGGGATCGACGAAAGACTTAAATCCCGACAATTTAATGGAAGAGAGACGCACGTTGCTTGACTATCCTATGGCCAGGCCGAAAACCGGCAACACCCCGGAGGCGGTAAAGACGACGATCATACCATGCGGGGAACAGGGTTATCTTACCCGAAGTTGCGATTTGGAAATAGTGTTTCCAGGATAAGAAGCTGCGTCAATCCGGCTCGATTTTGGGGAGCCGGCGCCGGCGCGCAGCCAGCCTCGTCAAAAAGGCCAGAGCGAACAGGCCGACGGTCACGCCCAGCAGCGTCACTACCACCGCTTGGCGCAGCCATGGTGGATCCCCCGCCATATGCATGAGCGGCTTGATCACAAGGCGGCTCAGCAGTATTCCAATCGCAGAGCCTGCAATGCTCATCAGGAAGAAGCGCTTATCGAAAATTCGCTTTCTCATGCTCTGCACCTCAGACTTTCTCCGCAGTTCGAGATGCCAGCCTCGACGCCACGATCAAACAGGAAAGGAACACGACGGCGGCGATCAGCAAGTCTGTCCGGTTCAACTGACGATTCCTGTACCAGTGTCCCGCCAGGATCATCGCGACGGGGATGGCAGCCCGCACGCGAAATTGACGCAGCGCTGCGACCGGAGAGAACCTCTTCATCGATATCGCCTTCCCTGGAATTGTTATACAACCGCTCGTTGGCGCCGGATCGCGGTCCTCCGTCCTGGCTCAGTGTACGGTGTATGTTGCCCTGATGGCAAGTGGAGCAGATATCCAGGCACGCCAGATCCGAACTGAGCTGCATCTTTTCGGTCAAACAATCTTTAACCGAACCCGGCGAGGCGACATGCACCTTCCTATTGCACCGGTCCACTTTCCCACTTCCGCTGAGCACGGCCCGTTTCCCTTCCCCACCACCGAGTCGGTGGCGCGCGCGGCGGCCGCGAACAATGCGTTGAGGCCCGCCGGCCCTGAGCCCGACGCGGAGACGGCGCCGGCGGCTGAGGACTAGCCGGCATTTCACGCCGCCCGGCCGCATTTCGCGCCGTCCAGGGCCGTTTCATCGCATCGCCGCCCCGTCCCCGCGCGGCGGCGCTACAGTGGGCTCCAGTTCACCCACCGGAGACTTGCATGAAACTGATCCAGACCATGTGCTGCGCCGCGCTGCTGGCGACCGGTCCGGCCGGCGCCGCCGACCTGACCATCCATATCGACGACGTCAAGGCGGGCGGCGGAAGCATCAAGGTAGCGGTGTACAGCTCTGCCGACACGTTTCTGAAAAGCCCGGCGGGCGCAGCCAGCGCCGTCGCCGAGCGCGATTCCGTCACCGTCGTGCTGAAGGATTTGCCGGCCGGCGAGTACGCGTTCGTCCTGTTCCACGACGCCAATTCGAACGACAAACTGGACAGGAACCCGCTCGGCATTCCAACCGAAGACTACGCGTTCAGCAATAACGCGCTCGGCAAGATGGGGCCGCCCAGTTTCGAGCAGGCCCGCTTTGCGCTGCCCGCCGCCGGCGCCAGCATGCGCGTCAGCCTGCGCTGACCGGAGGCGATCATGAACCGCCGCCAACTGCTTGCGTCGGGCGCCGCTCTCGGCCTGCTGCCCGCCACCGCATTCGCCAATCCCGAAACCTACCAGCGCTTCCATGCGGCGCTCGAACGCGACCCGACCCTGGCGGTGTACGCCGACATGGTGGGCGAGCGCTCCGGCGACGCCGCCATCACCGGTCGCATGCCGGCCGACCTCGAAGGCGTCTTCTTCCGCAACGGACCGGGCCGGTTCGAGCTGGGCGGCGAGCGCTACCACCACTGGTTCGACGGCGACGGCTATGCGCAGCGCTGGCAGATCGCCCACGGAAAGGTCAGCCATCGCGGCAAGTTCGTCGCCACGCAGAAATTCACCGACGAGTCGCAGGCGGGCCAGTTCCTGTATCCGGCGTTCGGCACTCAGCTCAGCCGGCGCGGCATCAAGAGCAACGACACGATGAACGCGGCCAACACCAACCTGCTGCCGTTTGGCGGGCGCCTGTACGCGCTGTGGGAAGGCGGTTCGGCGATCGAACTCAATCCGGTCACGCTGGACACGGTCGGCATCAAGACCTGGCGCGACGACCAGAAGGCGATGCCGTTCTCGGCCCACCCGAAGATCGACCAGGACGGCAGCATGTGGAATTTCGGCGCCCTGCCCTTTGGCGGCCGCATGGCGCTGTACCACATCGGCGCCGATGGGGCGCTGCTGCAAGCATCCGTGGTGGAAGTGCCGCAACTGGCGATGGTGCACGACTTCGTCATCAGCGCACAGCACCTGATTTTCCTGGTGCCGCCGTTCGACCTCTCGCCGGACACGGCCCTGAGCTTCGCCGACCGCCATGCCTGGGCCGGCACGCGGCCGATGCGGGCGGTGGTGGTGTCGAAGGCGACCCTGCAGGTGCGCCAGGTGTTCGAACTCGATCCACACATGGTCTTCCATTTCGGCAACGCCTTCGATGATGGCCAGACCACCCGGCTCGATGCGGTGCTGCACGACGGCAATGCGATCGCCACGCTCGGGGCGCTGATGCGCGGCGAACGCCAGTCGAACCTGGAACGCAGCCACACAGCGCAGATCACGCTCGATTATGCCAGTGGCAAGGCGCACCAGGCGCGCCTGTTCGGCAACAGCGAGTTTCCGCGCGTGATGCCGCAGGTGGCGGCACGGCGCCACCGCAAGCTGGCCGTGCTGAGCAGCGCGGCGCGCAACCGCGAGTACGTCTTCGACACCGTCAACCTGATCGACACCGACACCGGCAAGGCCGACAGCTACCGCTTCGACGCCGGCTGGCAGGCCGAGGAACATGTGCTGGTGCCGCGCCGCCATGCGCGCTCGGAAACCGACGGCTACCTGGTCGGCGTGGCGCAGGACACCCGGCGCGGCGAAACCGTGATGACCGTGTTCGATGCCGCGCATGTCGGCGCCGGTCCGCTGGCACTGGCGCGGCTGGGATATCGGACGCCGGTTTGCTTTCATGGTAACTTTCTGCCGGCTTAACCTTTTCGGATACCGACCATGGCCTACAGCACCGCAAGGCGCGGAGCGCACCCGCTGGACCAGATACCGCTTTTTCGGCGCTGGCCGTGTTCGCCCTTTCGCAACCTGATCTACACCGGCTTGTGGAATACCCTGATCGCGCTGTTCCTGACGGGCGTCAGCTTGCTGTTCGGCCAGAGCGGCATGGGATTCATGGCGTATTTTTTCCCGATATGTCTGATCGCCAACCTGGTGGGCTACCTGATCCACGGAACGCTCGCCGCGCTGGACTACCTGTTGCGCGGCTGGCCGTCGCGCATCAAGGGAATTGCCGCCGTGAGCTACCACCTGGTGGTGATCGGCACTTGCGTGACGTTTGGCGTCGCCACCGGTAACGCCCTGCTCAAGGGCGTTAATCCCGTCCACTACCTCATGCAAAGCGCCGCGCTCGCCACCATCGTGCCATTTGCGTTGGGGATGTCGCTGTTCATGTTCATGCTACTCAGGTCGAGCGAACGCCGGATCGAGAACGAAACGCTGGCGGCGCGCCAAAGCGAGCAGATCGCCGCCGCCGCGCAACTGCTGGCCGAGGCGCGGCTGCGGGCTCTGCAGGCGCAGATCGAGCCGCACTTCCTGTACAACACCCTGGCCAATGTGCTCAGCCTGATCGACACCCAGCCGGCGCAGGCGCGCCACATGCTCGAACGGTTCATCGACTACCTGCGCGCCAGCCTGACCGCCAGCCGCGCCGAACAAGCCACGCTGGGCGCCGAACTCGACCTCGCGGGAGCCTATCTCGACGTACTGGCGGTGCGCATGGGCGAGCGGCTGCGCTACCGGATCGACGTCGCGCACGCGACGCGCGCCTTGCGCGTGGCGCCGATGCTGCTGCAGCCCATCGTCGAGAACGCCGTCATGCACGGTCTCGAGCCCAAGGTCAACGGCGGCGAGATCGTACTGCGCGCGCACCCCGACGGCGACGCCCTGCGCATCGAAGTGGCCGACAGCGGCGCCGGGCTGACCTCCAGGCCGGCCCGTGCCGGCGGCGGCGTCGGGCTGGCCAACCTGCGGGCGCGGCTGCACAGCCTGTACGGTCCCGGCGCTCAGCTACAATTACTCGAAAATCAACCCTGCGGCATGACCGTACGCGTCCTGCTGCCACTTGACATGGTGTCGCCATCGACCAACCTACTGCCCTGATCGCGGACGACGAGCCGCACCTGCGCGACTATCTCGCGTCGCAACTGGCGGTCGTCTGGCCCGAGCTGTGCATCGTCGCCACCGCCGCCAACGGCATCGACGCCCTGCGGCTGGCCGACGAGCTGGCGCCGGACATCGTGTTCCTCGACATCCAGATGCCCGGCATGACCGGGCTCGACGTCGCGGCGCGCCTGGCGGCCGGCGAGCATGGCCCGCACATCGTCTTCATCACCGCGCACGACCATTACGCGGTCGAGGCGTTCGAGCATTCGGCCCGCGACTACCTGCTCAAACCGGCCACGCTCGAGCGGCTGACGCGCACCGTGGCCAAGCTGAAGTCGGCGCTGCGCGACAAGCCGGCTGGCGACGCGGCGGCACTGCGCACGCTGTTGCAGCAACTGGGCGTGGCTGCCGCGCCGGCGCCGCAGCCTCTGCAATGGATCCGCGCCGCGCACGGCCGCGAGACAAGGCTGATCTCGATCGACGAGGTGGTGTATTTCCAGAGCAGCGACAAATACACTTGCGTCTACCTGCAGGACGGCGAAAGCCTGATCCGCACGCCGATGCGCCAGTTGCGCGAGCAGCTCGACGAGACCCGGTTCTGGCAGGTGCACCGCAGCGCAATCGTGGCGGCGAAGTTCGTCGAATCGACCCATACCGACTTTCGCGGCCGCCTGCTGCTCAAGCTGAAGGGACGGCCGGAACAGCTGGTGGTCAGCCGCAATTATCTCGATCTGTTCAAGCAGATGTAGCAGGGACAGGCCCGCAGGCCCCCGGCCGCAACGACTTCACTACTGCACGCTCTCGCCGGGCAGCGGCGCGCCGGGTTTCCATGCGATGGCCAGTGCTTCCGCGTCCGCCTTTTGCTTGTCGCTCAGTTGCGCGCGCAGGCGGTCGCGCCGCTGCGCCGCTTCGGTGGCGTTGCCATCATTCTCGCGCGCCTGCGCCGCCAGCTGATAGTGCGAATACGCCAGTTGCGGACTGACCGGCACGCCGAGGCCCTTTTCGTACAGCGAACCGATGCTCAAAAACGCGATCGGCAACTTGCTTTGCGCGGCCCTGCGGTACAGGGCCAGCGCCTGCGCGTAGTCCTGCGGCACGCCGAAGCCGTTCTCGTACAGGTCCGCAAGGTTATTGCGCGACACTTCCATGCCCTGGTCGGCGGCCTTGCGATACCACTCTGCGGCGGCGGCGTAGTCGCGCTCGACGCCGCGCCCGAAATGCAGCAGCATTGCCATGAATTGCTGGCAATAGCGCTCGTTCCGGTCCAGGCAGGGCTTGAGGTAGGCGAGTGCGCGCGGGACGTCTTTCGGCACCCCGTCACCCTTGATGAAAGTCTCCGCCAGTTGCATGGACGCGAAGGGGTGCCCTGCCGCAGCGGCCTTCTCCATCCATTCGACCGCTTTGGCCGGATCGACGCGCACACCGAGGCCTTCCTGATAACGCACACCCAGCGCCAGCTGGGCGTTGGCATTGCCCTTCCCCGCCGCTTTTTCGATCCACGCGAACGCCTGGCGCGGATCCTTCTCGACACCATTGCCGGCATCGTAGAGCTGCGCCAGGTCGGCCATCGAATCCGGGTCGCCACTGTCAGCCGCCGCCCGAACCATCGTCAGCGCCGCGGCAGGATCCTTGTCGGCGCCTCTGCCGGCGCGCACCAGCTGGGCCATCTGGCGCAGCCCGGCGGCATCGCCCTTGAGCGCGGCGCGGCGGGCCCAGTGCAGGGCCAGCTCGTCGTTCGCCGCCGTCCCTTCGCCAGCCGCGTACAGCTGCGACAGCGCCGCCTGCGCACGCGCGTTGCCCATTTCCGCGCTGTCGTGGATGTATCCGAATGCTTTGACCGGGTCGCGCGCCATGCCGGCGTAGCCGAAGCGATAGCAGTTGCCGATATTGTGCAGTGCCAGCGCGTCGCCCAGGCCGGCCGCGCGCCGGTACCATGCCAGCGCCTTGACCTCGTCCTTCGGCGCGCCCCGGCCTTCAAGGAAGATATTGCCCATCAGGTTGATGGCGCCGGCGTGACCCTGGTCCGCGGCGAGCGTGGCCAGGCGCCGCGCTTCGGCGAAGTCCTGCGCCGTCCCCACCCCAACGAAGCTGGCGCTGGCCAGCTCGAACTGCGCCTCCGGGTTGCCGCGCGCTGCCGCGGCGCGGAACCTTGCCATCGCGCCCGCGACGTCGCGCACGCGCGCAGCCGCGCGGCCGGCGACGACGTCGGCGTCCGGCGCCTGCCTGCCGGCCAGTTCATGCAGCGCGACCGGGTAGATGGCGGCGCCGGGAATGCCATTGGCGGCGAACCAGCGGAACGCCACGGCCGCGCCGGCCCGGTCGCCGGCAGCGAAGCGGCGCTGGCCAATATAGAACCAGGCGTCGTTCAGCGCCAGGTCGCGCGCATCGCGCGGCAGGCGCGCGGCGATCGCCAGCACTTCTTCCTCGCCGATCGCGCCGGCCTGCATCGCGACCAGCGGCCTTGGCCAGGGGCCGTCGGGCACAGTTTTCCCGTATGCGGTCAGCTCCTCCGGCAGCGGCTGTCCCATTCGCTGCAGCAAGGCGATGCTGGCGGCGATATCGAATCCGTTCAAGTCCCCGGCCTTGCCGCGCGCCGTCCGGTAGCGCGCCATGTCGGCCAGCGCGCCGGCGCCGTCGCCGGTACTGAACCTGGCCCAGGCCAGCGTCGGCAGCAGGTGGTCGGCGTCCTTCAAGGGGCCGTCGGCGTTGAACAGGGCGACGCTGTCGGCGAACCGGCCCCGCGCAAACGCCAGGCGCGCCTGGCAGCGCCGCGCGGCCACGCCTTTTTCCCATTTGGCGATCCGGTCGGGGAAAAACTCGAAGGAGCTCTTGTCGAACGGGTCCTGCAGCGCCGCGGCGTGCACCGAGCGCAGCGCGACTTCGCAGCTTTCTTCGAAATCAGGCGGCTCGCCCCTGGCCACCTTGGCGGCCCATTCGGAGATCGCCTGGCTAGAGAGCACCGTCTCGAAATTGCGGTAGGAATGCGCCAGCGCCGCCGGCAAGGCCACGCGATCGGCCGCCACGCCCCAGTTGCCCGAGGCGAAAGGATTCAGGGCTTTGGCTTTCACGCTCAGTTCGCGCATCGCTTCCGGGGCCACCCGGTCGGTCTTGATGCGATAGTCGAGCATGTAATCGACCAGGTTGCCGCGCAGGGCATATTCCTCGGTCGCGACAAACCACGGCGTGTCCAGCGTTTTCGCGATCGGCTCGTCGTTGGCCCGGTACGTTTCGGGCCAACGCAGGCTCAGCCGGTAGCGGCCGTGGAACTTGCCGCTCGGCAGGGCGAACGGGAAGTTGCGCACCACCTTGGCCGGCACGCCGATCGTGTCGTCCATGATCTGGCTGTCGTAGTCGAACTTGTACTTGCCGTCCACCAGCGTCACGGGCTTGGGCAAGGTGAAATTGGCGACGACCTCGTAGCGCCCGTCGGCGTCGCGCAATGCGGGCGCGCCAACCATGGCCACGCCCGGGTACAGTTTCTCGTAGCGGGCCAGCAATTCGCGCTTGACCTGGCTGGCCGCCATCGGCGGAAAGTGGCGCCGCGCCCAATCGGCGTAATGGCCGCGGTAGACGATGCGCGATTCCAGCGCGGCGTCGCCATCGAACGTGGCGATGCCGACGTTTTCGATGTATTCCAGCAGCGGCGCGCTGTCCTGGCTTTCCGGAAACGACAACAGCTCCGTTGTGCGGCCATCGACCAGCAGGCCCTTCGCGCCGGGGAAGATTGCCGGCAGGCCGCTCAGCAGGCCGCGCTGGCCGGTGCTGGTGGGATCGACGAAATAGGTGGCGCCGTCCAGTTCGATGCGCACGATCACGTGGTCGAACCAGGATGGCGAGGGGATCAGCTTGCCGGGCATTTGCGGCGCGCCCGCATCGAGCAGCACCGGCCTGGCGGCAATGCCCATCTGCGCGAGCAGGCTGACCAGCAGGTAGGTCTTGTCCTTGCAGTCGCCGAAGCGGCGCGCCAGTACCACGTCGGGCGCCTGCGGCCGGTGCGAATTCTGGCCGATCGACACGCTGAAATAGCGGATTTCATCCTGCACCCAGTGCAGCGCGGTGCTGGCCCGCGCCATCGGCGTCGGCCCGGCGCCGAACTTCGCGGCAAGCTGGCGCAGGCCGGGCGAGGCCTGCACCGGTGGGAACAGGCCGTCGGCCCAGCCGGCCACCGACTGCCAGTCGGGATATTCGCTCACCTGCAGCATCCGCACCGGCAGGAAGTCGGGCGGCACCGAGCTCTCCTGCTCCACCGCGTCGATCGCGGCGCCCTCGAAGCGCATGCGCTCCATGTCGCCCAGCTGGTCGATCACCGGCGCCAGCAGCGCGCCGGACGCGTCGCCCAGCTGGCGCCAGTACAGCGGCTGGCGCGCAGGATGCAGGATGGTCAGGCGGCGCAGTTCGACCGGCACGTCGCGGTCCCAGCTGAAGTCTTCCGCCCAGCGCTTGTCGAACACGGGATTGCGCCCTTCGGTGCTGTAGGTGATCCACAAGGTGTCGCCCACCCGCACGTCTTCGAGCAGCAACTGGACCGTCTTGGCGCCGCCGTACACGCCGGCCTCCACCGCCGTTTCGCGCTCGAGCAGGCGCACGTTCACCGACCCGGTGCGGTCGAGCACCTGGCCGCCGCGCAGGATCGCCACCCGATGCAGTCTGACCTTCTGGTAGCTGGGGTAATAGTTGAACGAATACTGGCCGATCGTCGCCAGCGCGCCCTGGTCGTTCACCTGGAGCGCCTGGTTGACCAGCACGCCGGACGACGGTCCGGCAATCGCCTGGGTCTCGGCCAGCCGCATGACAACCGGATCGGTGCGCGTGGTCGGCGGCACGGCCGCCAGCGGCTGCGACCATTTCGGGAGCGCGCCGCCGCGGCTGAACGTAGCGTCGGCGGCCGTGGCGGCAGGCTTGGCCGGAAGTTGCGCGGCAATCGCGGGGAAGCAGCCGGACATTGCGGAAACCAACAACAGGATCGACAGGCGCATGGCGGGCTCTTGAAGAATGGGTGGCGGGAAACGTGAATATTTCAAAAAAGAAATATAGCACGAGCAACAACCATTACGACAAGTAATTTGCGCCGCCGGCGCGCGAATTCAGGCGGCGGCGCCGGCCAGCGGATCGTTGACCGCCAGCCCCATCGCGTCGGCCAGGGCTCGCGCGACCACGCCGTCCTGGCGCACCACCCTCGCCTCCCCGGCGCGCCACGCTTCCGCCAGCTTCTCGACCGGCAGGGAAAAGGCTTCCTTGCGCGCCCCGGTGGAGAAGATGAACAACGAGCGCAGCGGGCTGACCCAGGCAAGCTTGACCGTCCGCACGCTGCCGTCGGCCTGGGCGAACTCCAGCCACATGCCGCGCTCGAGCCCGTCGATCGCGGCCAGCGCCGGATCGGCCTGGGCCTGCGCGGCAGCCGCGTCCTCGGCCGCGGCCAGCGCCTGCTCCTGGTCGATGCGCCGCTGCGCGTCCTGTTGCGCCACCTCGAGGGCGATCTCCAGCTGGCGCTCGGGCGAAAGCACGATCGGCGCGCGCACGATCGACGCGTGACACTCGGCCAGCTCGGCGAAGAAGCGCAGCCGGTCGGCGTCCTGCCACTTGATGATGTCGAGCCACTGGTTGAGCGTGGCCAGCAGGGCCGGCAGCCGTGCGATCAGCTGCCGGCGCTGTTCCTGGGTGATCTTCGGCCGCACGCTCCAGATCAGGTCGTCCATGGTGCGGGTGGCGCTGCCGACCGCGCCCGGCTTGTCGGCCTCAACGCTGTAGGCGATCGTCAGCACCGATGTCCACTTCTCTTCGAGGAAGGCCTCGACCACCGCCACCACGTCGCCGCCGCCAAGCCGCAAGGCGACGGCGTTGCGCGCGGACCTGGTGGCCGCGCTCAGCTTTTCCTGCTTCAGGGCGGCGGCGATCGGCGCCTCGATCGCAGCGGCCGCGGCGTTCTGCTCGCTTTCGAGGCTGGCCTCGAGTTCGGCCACCGCATCGGCGAAGGCGGCGGCGCCGTCGTCACGGCCGACCCGGTCGACGCCGCGCCGCATCGCCTGCAACAGCGGATCGTCGGCGCCGCCGCGCTGCTCCCAGCCCATGCGCGACATCAGGTCGATCATGCGGCGCGCCGGATGCTGCTCCTGGAAGAAGAATTCCTTGTCCAGCAAGGCGGCCTTGAGCACCGGCGCCTGCAGGTACTGGATCAGTTCGCGCGTCTCCTTCGGGATGGTCTCGTCGATGAACACGGTTTCGAAAATCCGCGCCAGCAGGTCGATGGTGCTTTCGTCGCCGCGCGACAGGCTGCCGCGCGGCAGGCTCTGCTTCAGCCGCGGCAGGTAGAACACGTCGCCCTGCGGCGCGGCGGCGGCCGGCTGCGGCGGCAAGCCGTGCCCGATTTTGACCAGCAGCTCGAGCAGGCCGGGTGGCGGCGCCACGGCCGGAGCGAACGCGCCCGGCTCGGCCCATCCGGCATGCGGGCCGGCGGAAGCGACCGGCGCCAAGGGCGCAGGCGCGATCGCCGGCGCCGGCGCGATCGCGGGCGCCGCCACGCCGCCGTGGAAGCCCGCGGCGCCGCTCGGCCTCCAGCCGCCGCTGCCCTGCGGCATGGACGGCAGGTCGGGAATCAGGGGAATGCCCGCCGCGACGCCGTCGCCAGGCGCCTCGCTGCTCCCGAAAAACTGGCGCAGCTGCTGCGCCAGCGCCGCCTGGCCGGAGGCGCGCTCGGCCCGCGCGCGCGCCGCGTTGTCGGTCTTGCGGATGCGCAGCGCGTCCGACTCGCCCTTGGCCGCGGCCAGCGACTGGTTCAGCGCTTCATACAGCGGCGCGAAATCGAACAGCACCAGCGGGCGCAGCAGCGGCGCCATCAGGCCGTGGGATTGCTGGTCCGGCTCAAACTCGGTCCAGGCCTGGTGCAGTGCGGTGAGGATCACATCGGGCCGGAACGGGTTCTGGGCCAGGCGCAGGGTGTCACGCCCGAGCAGGTAGCCGAGCCGCACGTTGAGCGTGGCGAGCAGTTCGGCGCAAGCGGCCTCGAACGGCCGGCTGATGCCGCCGAACGCCACGCTGCGGTCCATCTCGGCCAAGGGCACCAACGCCAGCTCGCCGGCCGCCCGGTCCAGCAGCTGCTTGCGGGTCGGCGCCAGCACGTCCACTTCCTTGCGCACGCCCTCCTCCAGCGCCGCGCTGGCCAGGTGGATATATGCGTAGCTGTTCGATTTGAGCAGGTTGCCCGACTTGACGCGTTGATACACGGTGTGGGCGTCGAGCGCGGGGTCGTCGACGTCGAGCAGCGCCGCCACCAGGCGCCCGCACAGCGCGGTCAGTTGTTCGTTGAGGTGGGCGATGGCGATGCCGGCCAGGTCGTCGAGCTGCGCGCGCGCGGCGGGGACGCCGGTCCGGGATGCCGCTTGCTGGTGGGGAGTCGTTGCCATGGATTGGTTTGCCTCGCTCGCGAAAAGACGGCGCATGCCCATTCTGGCACATTATTGCCGTATGGCAATAGTGAAAATACCATTTCGACGGTTTTTTTCGCCGCCTCATGATTTTCGCCACACTCGCGCCCGGCTTTTAGATTGACGCTACGCAATGGTCGCGGGCTGCGCTTTACTTACCATGTGGAATCCCGTCCGCTTGCACGAAGGAAAATCAATGAACTCGATCCGCCAGCTCGACACCCGCACCAAGCTGTTCGCCAGTTTCGCCATCGTGCTCTGCCTCGGCATCATGGTGGCGGGCTGGCTGCTGGGGCAACTTGCGCACATGAGCGACCTGGCGGCCCAGGCCGCCCACAAGCCCGGCGCGGCCGCCGCCGCGCTGGCGCGCGCCGAATTCGATGGCGCGTTCGCCTGGAGCATGGGCTTCCTGGCGCTGGAGCTCGCGTTCGGGGTGCTGCTGTGCTTCTGGCTGTCCGCCGAGGTGGCGCGGCCGGTGCACGAGGCCGTCGTGGTGGCGCGGCGCGTCGCCTCGGGGGACCTGAGCAACAAGGTCGACAAGAGCGCGCGCGGCGAAGCCGGCCTGCTGCTCAAGGCGATGCAGGAGATGAACGACAAGCTGGTGGGCATGATCATCGACGTGCGCGCCGGCACCGAGGCGCTCACTTGCGGCGCCGGCGAGATCTCGGCGGGCAGCCAGGACCTGTCGGCGCGCACCGAGCAGCAGGCCGCGTCGCTGGAAGAGACCGCCTCGTCGATGGAGGAACTGACCGCCACCGTCAAGCAGAACGCCGACCACGCCCACCAGGCCAGCAAGCTGGCCGTGTCGGCCTCGGAAGTGGCGGTCAAGGGCGGCGAAGTGGTGTCCGAAGTGGTCGGCACGATGGCCTCGATCAACGATTCGTCGAAGCGGATCGCCGAAATCATCGGCGTCATCGACGGCATCGCGTTCCAGACCAATATCCTGGCGCTCAACGCGGCGGTGGAAGCGGCGCGCGCCGGCGAACAGGGTCGCGGCTTCGCCGTCGTGGCTTCCGAAGTGCGCAACCTGGCCCAGCGCTCGGCCGCGGCGGCCAAGGAAATCAAGGCGCTGATCGACGACTCGGTGGAAAAAGTCAACGCCGGCACCCTGCTGGCCGACAAGGCGGGCAACACCATGAACGAGGTGGTCACCAGCGTCAAGCGGGTCACCGGCATCATCGGCGAGATCGCCGACGCCAGCGCCGAGCAGACCACCGGCATCGAACAGGTTAACCAGGCAATCGCGGCGATGGACCAGGCCACCCAGCAAAACGCCTCGCTGGTCGAGGAAGCGGCGGCGGCGGCGGCGTCGATGCGCGAACAGGCCGCCAGCCTGAACCGCGTGATCGGCGGCTTTACGCTCGCTACCGAGCACGCACGCCCGGCGGCCCAGGTCCACTTGCTGGCCAGCAAAGCGGCCGCGGCGCCGGCGGAACCGGCGCCTTCCCCGCGCAAGAACTCTGCCGTGCGGGCCGCGCCGCTGCGGGCCGCGCGCCGGGCCACGGTCGCCAAACCGGACGTGGACTGGGAGGAATTCTAAGCGAGCGCACGCTTGAAACCATTTCAATTTTGTAGGCGGATCTCCTACACTGGTTCAAGCGCTCTTCCGATACCGATCCTAAAGTGCGAAACCCATGATTGTGTTTCCGGAAACGCTAGCGAAAAACTATTTTCGCGTAGCAATCGGCGGCAAGTCATTTTCAACTTTGTAAAGGAATGAACATGAACAAGCAGAAAAAGATGCAGCAGCAGAAGGACCAGCAGAACCAGTCGCGCAGCCAGGGCGCCAGCCAGCAGAGCGCCAGCCAGCGTTCGGACAGCCAGCAGTCGGGATCGCAGGGCTCGGGCTCGCGTTCGGGCGGCCAGGGCGGCACCCACGAGCAGCACGTCGAGGCGGGCCGTCAAAGCCACAAGAACGACGCCAGCCGCCAGTCGGGTTCGCAGCAGTCGGGTTCGCAGCAGTCGGGGTCGCAGTCGGGCAGCCAGCAGTCGGCATCGCCTTCGGCCGGCACCCGCGGCGGCACCCCTGAGCAGCACGCCGCAGCCGGCCGCCAAAGCCACAAGAACGACAAGAAGTAAGCTCTGAGAAGCAGAGAGAGCCTGCCAGCGGCCACGCCGCCGGCAGGCTTTTTTCTTTGAGACGTGGTCTGGTCCTGCGGACCTGACCCCATTTTCGATTGACGCGCCGGTGTCAAAGATGGGGTCAGGTCCGCAGGACCAGACCCCGGCTATCAGATGTTGCTGAGGTGGGCGCCCTTGGGCGGGGCGAAGTCGCCGATCTCGGAAATCATGCCGGCGATCTTTGCGTCGCGCGCCGTCAGGTGCAGGTCGGAGTACTGGTGGATCGCCCACTGCTCCGGCGCCAGCTCGATGTGCTTGCGCAGGATCGACTCGGTGCGCGCATCGTCGGCGCGCAGGCCCTCGACGATGATGTTGAGCGCATCGGGCCGTGCGCCCGGCGAAGCCGTCGCGTGCGACTTGTGGACCATGAAGCGCGCAGTCTCGCTGGCGTAGCGGCGCGTGCCGCTCAGGTAGAGGATCACGGCGATCGAGGCCACCGCGCCGCCGTTGTACATGACGAATTCGACCGGCGCGTTGGACAGGAAGTTGTACAGGCACAGCCCGTCGCTGACGTAGCCGCCGTTCGACTGCACCAGAACGTGCGCCACGTCGATGCCCTCGTCGGTCATGTGCGACACCGCTTCGAACACCCGGTGCACCATATCGCTGTTGACGTCTCCCGAAAGGGTGTACCACGCTTCTTTTTTTTCCTTGGCTTGATCTTCGCTCATGGTCGTTTTACCCGCAAAGTGAATTCCTCATTCTAACAAATAGAGGTGCAGAAAGCCTTGCGCTGCCCCGCATTCGTGCGCGCCCCCGCCCTGCGCGCGGGCGCCGACAGGTTGACACTTCGGCCCTGCTGGCATATCCTCCACAGTCTTGATCGGGAGAGGGCAGCCACGCGCTGCCGCCGAAGGGGCATCACCCAAAAACTCTCAGGCAAAAGGACCGGTCAGGGGTCGGCGCTGCACAGCGCCGCACCACACTCTGGAGAGCGGCCGCGGCGCACAGCCGGCGGCCCACCGAAGGGGCAGGCGGATGCATTGTCCGCTATCTCTCAGGTACCAAGGACAGAGGGGCGCGATTCACCATCGGATTGGCTCGACACCGTCCCTTGCTGGTCGGCGGCCCTTTTTTGTTTACCTTGCCTCGAGGATTCCATGACGCTTCAAGCGACCCCGCTCAATTCCGCACACCGCGCCGCCGGCGCCAAGATGGTCGATTTCGGCGGCTGGGACATGCCCGTCAACTACGGTTCGCAGATCGAGGAACACCACGCCGTGCGCACCGACGTCGGCATGTTCGACGTGTCGCACATGTGCGTGGTCGATATCGAAGGCGCCAATGCGCGCTCGTTCCTGCGCGGCCTGCTGGCCAATAACGTCGACAAGCTGCAGGTGCCGGGCAAGGCCCTGTACTCGTGCATGCTCAATCCGCAGGGCTTCGTCATCGACGACCTGATCGTCTACTTCTTCCGCGAAGACTGGTTCCGCCTGGTCGTCAACGCCGGCACCGCGACCAAGGATATCGCCTGGATCAACGAGCAGAATGCGGCCACCGCCAGCGGCGTCACGATCACCCAACGCCGCGATGGCAGCGGAGCCGGCGCGATGGCGCTGATCGCCGTCCAGGGCCCGAACGCGCGCGCCAAGGTCTGGCAGGTGCTGCCGACCACGCAGGCCGCGTCCGAGCCGCTGAAACCGTTCAACGCCGTCATCGTCAAGGACACCGCGTTCGGCGAAGTGATGGTCGCGCGCACCGGTTACACCGGCGAAGACGGCTTCGAGCTGGCCTTCCCCGCCGACCAGGCCGAAGCGGCATGGAACGCGCTGGTCGCCGCCGGCGTCAAGCCCGCCGGCCTGGGCGCGCGCGACACGCTGCGCCTTGAAGCCGGCATGAACCTGTACGGCCAGGACATGGACGAAACCGTCAACCCGCTCGACGCCGGCCTCGCATGGACCATCGACCTGGTGTCCGAGCGCGACTTCGTCGGCAAGGCCGCGCTGATCGCGATGGGCCAGAAGTTCCAGTTCCTCGGCCTGATCCTGCGCGAAAAAGGCGGCGTGCTGCGCGCGCACCAGAAGGTCGTCTCGGCGTCCGGCAGCACCGGCGAAATCACCAGCGGCACCTTCAGCCCGAGCATGCAGCAGGCCATCGCGCTGGCGCGCGTGCCGATGGACGTGGCGATCGGCGACACCGTCAAGGTCGAAATCCGTGACAAGCAGCTGGCCGCCACCGTCGTGAAGCTGCCGTTCGTGCGAAACGGTAAAATCCTGGTTGCTTAACTGATTAACACCTGGGTCCGACCCCGCGGGTCAGACCCTAACCCCACTTACTTTGGAGCGAACAATATGAATATCCCAGCCGACCTGAAATACACCGAGTCCCACGAGTGGGTGCGCGCCGAAGCTGACGGCACCGTCACCGTCGGCATCACCGAGTACGCGCAGGACGCGCTGGGCGACATCGTGTTCGTCGAACTGCCGCAGGTCGGCAAGTCGTTCACCGCCGGCGACGACGCCGCGGTGGTCGAGTCGGTCAAGGCCGCCAGCGACATCTACGCGCCGCTGTCGGGCGAAGTCACCGCCGTCAACCAGGCCGTCGCCGACGCGCCCGAGTCGATCAACGCCGACGCCTACTCGGCATGGCTGTTCAAGCTGAAACCAAGCGACGCCAACGCGATCAACGGCCTGCTCGACGCCGGCGCCTACGGCAAGAACACCGCCGACTAATTTCCGGCAGTTCCCATCGCCCTCCTTCCCGACCCCGGCCACGGCGTTCGCGCGCCGTCGGCCAGCACTTTATTCTGGCCCATACAATGACCCGCACCAGCCTGACCCAACTTGAAGCACGCGACGCGTTCATCCCGCGCCACATCGGCCCATCCGAATCCGAGCAGGCGGCGATGCTGTCGACCCTCGGCTACGCATCGCGCGCCGCGCTGATCGACGCGATCGTTCCGCCAAACATCCGCAACAAGAGCAAGCTCGAACTGGGCCAGTTCTACGAGCCGATGACGGAACAGGCCGCGCTGGCCAAGCTGAAGGCGCTGGCGGGCCAGAACAAGGTCATGAAGTCGATGATCGGCCAGGGCTACTCGAACACCTTCACGCCGCCCGTCGTGCTGCGCAACATCTTCGAAAACCCGGCCTGGTACACCGCCTACACGCCGTACCAGCCGGAGATCTCGCAGGGCCGCCTGGAAGCGATCCTGAACTTCCAGCAGACCGTGACCGACCTGACCGGCATGGGCATCGCCAACTCGTCGATGCTCGACGAAGGCACTGCCGCCGCCGAGGCGATGACGCTGATCCAGCGCGTCGGCAAGTCGAAGTCGCAGGTGTTCTACGTGGCCGACGACGTGCTGCCGCAGACCCGCGAAGTGGTCGAGACGCGCGCCAAACCGCTCGGCATCGAAGTGCGCACCGTCGCCGCGGCCGATATCGAAACGCTCAATGAAGCCTGCTTCGGCGTGCTGCTGCAGTACCCTGGCGTGAACGGCGAAGTGCGCGACTACCGCGCCGCCTGCGAACACCTGCACGCCGCCGGCGCGATGGTCATCGCCGCCGCCGACCTGCTGGCGCTGACGCTGCTCACGCCTCCGGGCGAATGGGGCGCCGACGTGGTGGTGGGTAACAGCCAGCGCTTCGGCGTGCCGCTCGGTTTCGGCGGCCCGCACGCCGGCTACCTGGCCACCCGCGACGAATTCAAGCGCAGCATGCCGGGCCGCCTGGTCGGCGTGACCATCGATGCGCAGGGCAACAAGGCCTACCGCCTGGCCCTGCAAACGCGCGAGCAGCACATCCGCCGCGAAAAAGCGACCTCGAACATCTGCACCGCGCAGGTGCTGCTGGCCGTGATGGCGTCGATGTACGCCGTCTACCACGGCCCCGCGGGCCTGAAGCAGATCGCCACCCGCACCCACCGCTTCACCAGCATCCTGGCCGCTTCGCTCAAGGGCGCCGGCTACACCCTGGCCAACGCCACCTGGTTCGACACCCTGACGGTCGCCACCGACCGCGCCGCGGCGATCCACACGGCCGCCGTCGAACATGGCGTCAACCTGCGCAAGGTCGATAACGGCCACGTCGGCATCTCGCTCGACGAGACCACCACGCGCGAAGACATCGCCCTGCTGTGCAAGATCTTCGGCGTGGACGCTGCGCCCGACTTCGACGCCATCGGCGACGACGCCTTCCCCGCGCAGCTGGCGCGCACCAGCGCCTACCTGACCCACCCGACCTTCCACCGCTACCACGCCGAGCACGAGATGCTGCGCTACCTGCGCAGCCTGGCCGACAAGGACCTGGCGCTGGACCGCACCATGATCCCGCTCGGTTCCTGCACGATGAAGCTGAACGCGACCTCGGAAATGATCCCGGTGACCTGGCCCGAGTTCTCGAACATCCATCCGTTCGCGCCGGACGCGCAGACGGTCGGCTACCGCGAAATGATCGGCCAGCTGGAAGACATGCTGTGCGCGCTGACCGGCTACGCCGCCGTGTCGCTGCAGCCGAACGCCGGCTCGCAGGGCGAATACGCCGGCCTGCTGGTGATCAAGGCCTACCACGAGTCGCGCGGCGAAGGCCACCGCAACATCTGCCTGATCCCGTCGTCGGCCCACGGCACCAACCCGGCGTCGGCCAACATGGTCGGCATGCAGGTGGTCGTCACCGCCTGCGACGCGCGCGGCAACGTCGACCTGGCCGACCTGAAGGCCAAGGCGGAACTGCACAGCAAGAACCTGGCGTGCGTAATGGTGACCTACCCATCGACCCACGGCGTGTTCGAGGAAGGCATCGACGAACTGTGCGAAGTGATCCACTCGCACGGCGGCCAGGTGTACATCGACGGCGCCAACATGAACGCGCTGGTCGGCGTGGCAGCTCCCGGCGCGTTTGGCGGCGACGTATCGCACCTGAACCTGCACAAGACCTTCTGCATCCCGCACGGCGGCGGCGGTCCTGGCGTCGGCCCGATCGGCGTCGGCGCGCACCTGGCCAAGTTCCTGCCGAACCAGCGTTCGACTGGCTACACCCGTGATGAAGCCGGCATCGGCGCCGTCAGCGCGGCGCCGTTCGGCTCGGCCTCGATCCTGCCGATCTCGTGGATGTACATCGCGATGATGGGCGGCGCCGGCCTGACCGCGGCGACCGAGACGGCGATCCTGAACGCGAACTACATCGCGCGCCGCCTGGCGCCGCACTATCCGGTGCTGTATTCGGGCCACGACGGCCTGGTCGCCCACGAGTGCATCATCGACCTGCGCCCGCTGCAGGACGCCACCGGCATCAGCAACGAAGATGTCGCCAAGCGCCTGATGGACTTCGGCTTCCACGCGCCGACCATGAGCTTCCCGGTCCCGGGCACGCTGATGATCGAGCCGACCGAGAGCGAATCGAAGGTCGAAATCGACCGCTTCATCGAGGCGATGATCGCGATCCACGCCGAGATCGTCAAGGTCGAGCGCGGCGAGTACGACCGCATGGACAACCCGCTAAAGGGCGCGCCGCACACCGCCGAAGTGGTCATGGCCGACGACTGGCAGCACAAGTACACGCGCGAGCAGGCGGCCTTCCCGGTCGCTTCGCTGCGGCGCCAGAAGTACTGGCCGCCGGTCGGCCGCGCCGACAACGTGTACGGCGACCGCAACCTGTTCTGCGGCTGCGCGCCGATCAGCGACTACGAGTAATCCTCATGCTCGCTTGGACGCGAGCCGCAGGTGCGGCCTGCGTCCTACCGCCCCGGCCCGCACGGCCGGCGGCAGCGGCAGCAGCGCCGCATCGTCGAGGGAAAATCCGGCGACGGCGCGCGCCAGGCTCACGGCCTGGCGCTGCAGGCTTTCTGCCGCCGCCGCGGCCTCGGTGACCAACGCCGAGTTCTGCTGCGTCATCTGATCCATCTGCACGATCGCCTGGCTCACTTCCAGGATGCCGGTCGCCTGTTCGGCGCTGGCGTGGCTGATCGCGCTGATGATCGAACCCACCTGCTGCACCGACGTGGCAATGTCGGCCATGCTGTGCCCCGCCTCCTGCACCGACGCGCTGCCGCCATCGATCTCCGCCACCGACAGCGCCACCAGTTCCCTGATCTCGCGCGCCGCCGTCGCCGCTTCCTGCGCCAGCGTGCGCACTTCCGACGCTACCTGGGCGAAGCCGCGCCCGTGGTCGCCCGCGCGCCCGGCCTCCACCGCCGCGTTCAGCGCCAGCATGCCGGTCTCGTTGGCGATGCGGTCGATGCGGCAGGCGATGGTCGCCACCTTGGCCGAGCTGCCCTTGATCGAGCGCATGGTGCCGACCAGGCGCTCGACCAGGTCGCTGCCGCGCGTGGCCACGTTCGATGCGCTAGCGGCCAGCTGGTTGGCCACCTGGGCGCTGCGGGCGTTCTGGCTCACCACGGCGTTGAGCTCCTCCATCGAGCTGGCGGTCTGCTGCAGCGAGCAGGCCTGCGCCTCGGTGCGGCTCGACAGGTCGGCGTTCCCGCGCGCCATCTGGCGCGAGGCGCTGTCGATCGAGCGCGCCGCTTCGAAGATGCCCTTGAGCGTCGCGTTCAGGTTGCGGATGCTGGTGTCGAGCACGCGCGAGGTTTCGGAGATTTCATCGTTGCCGTAGCGGCGTTCGCGCACCAGCAGGTTGCCGCTGGCCAGATCCACCGCGGCGTCGCCGATATCGGTGATCTCGCGCAGCAGCGAGCGCCGCACCGCCATCGTGATCGCCAGCGACAGCGCGATCGACAGCGCTACCACCAGCGGCATCACCGCCGCCATGACGCGGAAATCGGCGGCGGCGCTGTCCGACGCCTGTTCGCTCAACTCCTGCTCGAGGCGCGACAGCTCGCCCAGGCGCAGCGCCACCACCTCGAACGCGCGCTCGGCCTTGGACATCGCGCTGGTGCTGGTGGACTGGTCGGGCCGGGCCAGGTCGATCACGTCGCGCACCGCCTTCAGGTAGGCCATGTGGGCGGCGTTGGCCTGCTCCACCAGGCGCCGCTCGACGCTGCCGCGCTCGGTCACGGCGGCCAGCGCGGCGAACTGGCGCCCGATGCCGGCGTGGCGCTGGTTGATGTCGCGCGCCAGCGCGTCCACGCGCGCCGCCGAAAAACTGGCGCTCATCCAGGAAAGCAGCTGGTAGATCTCGGTGTGGGCGTGCTGGGCCGCCTGCACCAGGCTGGCGGTGTCGCGCAGGTGGGCCGCGCGCTGCTGCACGATGGTGTCGAGCGAGCGGTTCTGGCGCACCATCGCATAATAGGCGCCGGCCGACAGCATGATCAGCAGCAGCAGCACGGCGCCCGGCGCGAGCAGCAATTTGGGGCCGATGCGCAGCTTCGACAGCATCTCCTGGCAGCTTCCAGGCAGGCGAGCGAGGCGGCCCGGGGCAAACTGGATCTTCAAGATATCACCTCCCGGTTCAGCGAATCGGCGCGCGCCCGAGTTCGCGCGCGGGTATGATGGCGGTCATGGTGTCTGATGTGCGTATGCAATATTTCCAACACGCACAGGCCAATTTACCCCCATCGCGCCCGGCCGGTTTGCGCGCCGTCAAGGCGGGCCGGGCGCCGGCAAAAAAGAGGAAATGGATGAATCGATCGGTCATTGCCGCGCTGCTGTCGGCCCTGGTGTTTCCCGGCGCCGGGCATTTCTACCTCAAGCGCCCGGCGCGCGCGCTGGCCTTCCTGCTGCCCGCCGCGGCGGCGGTGCTGTATTTTCTCGGGAAGGTGGCCGGCCAGGTCAGCGAGATGGTCGGCCTGGTGCAGTCGGGCGCCCTGGCGTTCGATCCGGTGGCGATCGGCGCCCGGCTGGAGCACAGCGGCATCGATTCGCCCATGATGACGATGGCGATCTGGGTGATGATCGCGTGCTGGATCGGCGCCATCGTCGACGCCGCGCTGCTCGGGCGCCCCGCCAGGCCGACGTGACAAGCCTTGAGCGTGGCGGCTACACTAGCGCCATGAAAATCTTCGGGCTCATCGCGCGCGAGAAGCGCCTGCTGGCGCTGTGCGCAGCATCGGCGCTGCTCCACGCCGCGGTGCTGCTGTTCGGCCGTGTCGACCTGCGCGGCAGCCCTGCGGCGCCGGCCGCCCTGTCGGTCAGGCTGCAAGCCGCACCCGCGCCGTCCCCGCCAGCGCCACATGCGCCCCCTCCTCCGATCCGATCGACCGGCTCCGCGCCGGCGCCGATTACGCCCGCTCCGGCCGCCGCGCCCTCGGCCGCCGGCTGGAGCGCTGTGCCGGACAACGACGACAGCGCGGCCCAGCACGTGCCCGGGCGCCAGGCGGTGCAGCTGCCCCCGAGCGCATTGCTGGCGTACGCGGTGACCCGCAGCGCGCCCGGCCAGGCGCCCGCCGCGGCAGGCGCCGCGCAGCTCGAATGGCGTGTCACGCAAAGCGATTACCAGATGTCGATGCAGGGGGTGACCGGCACGCTGCAAAGCCGCGGCCAGCTGACCGACGCCGGCTTCGCGCCGCTGGAGGCGCGCGAAATCAGCGGCAGCGGCGGGACCGACGCGGTGACCGCCTTCGACTGGGCTAAATCGCAGGTGCGCTTCGCGCGCGGCGCCGGAAACCTTGCCGGCGACGGCCAGGACCGGGCCTCGGTGCTGATGCTGCTGTCCGGGATCGGGCTGGCTGAACCGATGCAGGTGAAGGATGTGATGGAGTTCTTTGTCGCCGGCAGCGGCGCGGCGGGTACGGTGCGCTTCCAGGTCGTCGGACCCGAAAACCTCGACACGCCGCTCGGCGAAATCGCCAGCGTGCACCTGATGCAGTTGGTGCAGCCCGGCCAGGCCAGGCTCGATGTATGGCTGGCGCCGGGCCATTCCTGGTATCCGGTGCAGCTGCGCGTGAGCGCGCCCGACGGCAGCGCCAGCACGCAATCGATTACCTCGATTACGCCGCTGCGCTGAAAAACAACATGGGGCCGGGTCTGCGGGACCCGACCCCAAAGCCGCATTACCCCAGCTTGGCCGCGTGCTCGCGCGTGGCGTGGAAGGTCAGCTTCGGCCAGCGTTCCTCGGTCAGGCGCAGGTTGACGTTGGAGGTGGCCAGGTAGGCCAGATTGCCGGCCGCGTCGTAGGCGACGTTGTGGCCCAGCGCCGCTTCGAAGTCCGCCAGCACCCGCTTGTCGCCGCTGACCCAGCGCGCGCTGCTGATGCTCGAGCCTTCGAACACCGCGTCCACGCCGTACTCGTTGAGCAGGCGGCTGGCCACCACTTCGAACTGCAGCACGCCGACCGCGCCCAGGATCAGCTCGGCGCCCTGCACCGGCTTGAACACCTGCACCGCGCCCTCTTCGCCCAGCTGCTGCAAGCCCTTGTGCAGCTGCTTGATCTTCAGCGGATTGCGGATGCGCACCGAGCGGAAGAAGTCCGGCGCGAAGTATGGAATGCCGGTAAACGCCAGCATCTCGCCTTCCGAGAAGCTGTCGCCGATCTGCATGTTGCCGTGGTTCGGCAAGCCGATGATGTCGCCGGCGTAGGCTTCCTCGACCTGCTCGCGCGACGAGGCCATGAACGTCACCACGGACGAGACCTTGATCTCGCGCCCGAGGCGCAGGTGCTTGACCTTCATGCCGCGCTCGAAGCGTCCCGAGCACACGCGCAGGAAGGCGATGCGGTCGCGGTGCGCCGGGTCCATGTTGGCCTGGATCTTGAAGACGAAGCCGGTGAACGGCTGCTCGGTCGGCGCCACCACCCGCACCGACGCGTCGCGCCCGCGCGGGGCCGGCGCCCAGTCCACCAGCGCCGACAGGATCTCGCGCACGCCGAAGTTGTTGATCGCGGAACCGAAGAACACCGGAGTCTGGATGCCGGCCAGGAAGCGCTCCAGGTCGAACGGATGCGAGGCGCCATGCACCAGCTCCACTTCCATCTTGAGCTGCTCGATCTCGAGCGGGAACATGGCCTGCAGGCGCGGATTGTCGATGCCCTTGACGATCTCGTAGGCGCCGTCGGCCTTTTCCTCGCCCGCCTTGAACAGCATGATCTCGTCGCGCAGCAGGTGGTACACGCCGCGGAAGTTCTTGCCCATGCCGATCGGCCAGGTCACCGGCGCGCACTCGATCTTCAGCACGGATTCGAGTTCGTCGAGCAGTTCGAGCGGATCGCGCGTCTCGCGGTCCATCTTGTTCATGAAGGTGACGATCGGCGTGTTGCGCATGCGGCACACGGCCAGCAGCTTGATCGTCTGCGCCTCGACGCCCTTGGCCGCGTCGATCACCATCAGGGCCGAGTCGACCGCGGTCAGCACCCGGTAGGTGTCTTCCGAGAAGTCCTGGTGGCCCGGGGTGTCGAGCAGGTTGATGACGTGGTCGCGATGCTCGAACTGCATCACCGACGACGCCACCGAAATGCCGCGCTGCTTCTCGATCTCCATCCAGTCCGAGGTCGCGTGGCGGCCGCTCTTCCTGGCCTTGACCGTGCCGGCCATCTGGATCGCGCCCGAGAACAGCAGCAGCTTTTCGGTCAGCGTGGTCTTGCCGGCGTCGGGGTGGGAGATGATGCCGAAGGTGCGGCGGCGCGCGACTTCACGCGCGATCGTCGCCGGCAGCTTGCGCGAACCGTCGGAAGACTGCTCGGCTGGAGCGGCGTCGGGCAGTTCGGTATTGGGGGTGTCGGAATCGTTGGACATAATCGAGCCCTTGCATTGGCCCTGGAAACAGAAAACCCTCGATTTTACCGATTCCGCGCCCTTCCGTGTGAAATTTCCGTGCCGGGCGCGCACCGCCCGGCACGAACACGCTACTCCCCGCTGACGCGGCGCCAGCCGGTCTTGCGCGCCTCCATCGAGCTTGGCGGGGTCACATTGGTCGTGATGTTGTTACCGCTGGCGGTCGTCGTGATCATCTTGATCGTGCCGGACGGCAGGCGCACGATGATGAAGCCCACCGCCGCCGAGTTGGTCGACAGTGTGCCGCCGGCCACGGAATTGGACGCCACCGCGGCGCCGGTGCAGACATTGAACTGGTACACATTGCTCGAGCCGCCCACCGAACAGGACGACGAGGACGTCGGCATGGTGGTGACCACGTTGACGCCGCCGGCGACAATCTGCGGGTCGAGATTCATGCGCTCGCCGGGATTCAGGGTCCAGTCGACGTACCAGCCGTCCTTGGTCGACAGGTTGACGGCGTTGTTGGTGATGGCGTAGGTGTTGGTATTGCTGCTCGAACCCTGCAGGCTCAAGGTCTGCTGAACCATCGATGCGCTGCGGATGTTGGCGATCGGGCTGCCGGTATCCTTCACCATGTACAGCGACTGGGTCCCGGTGGTGCTGGTGTCGGACAGGTCGAGCAGGCGGCCGGTGCCGAAAATCACGGCGCGCTGGGCGCGGCGGGTCGACACGCCGTTGACGACGTCAACCACTTCGCATTGCGTCACCTCGGGCCGCGTGGTGATAGGCTGGACAGTTCCGGAGATAACGGCGGTGCCGATTTTCACGACCGGCACCTCGGCCGGAGCGGCGGTGGTCAGGTCGAAGCGCCACATCTGGCCATCGTTGTCGCCGCCATAGATATAGGTCGTCACCGGATCGGTGAATGGGTTCAGGCTGATCGACGTGATCTTGGCCAGGCCGGACGGCGTCGCCTTGCTGCCCGCGCCGGTCGAGACCTTTTTCAGGACATTGCCGGTGGCGATATCGACGATGTAGAGGTAGCCCTGGCCGTTGTCGCCCGGCGTCACGCCAGTCCCGGCGTAGGCGGGCGCGCTGACGCCGTCGACGCCGGACACGTTGTTGTAGCCGGAAGTCAGGTAGACCACCCACTGGCCGCGCCACATGCCGAATTGCGGGTTGCCGAAGGTCAGGCCGATGTCCGGATCGTTCTTGGCGCAGACGGCCGGGTCGGCGCACAGTTCCCACAGCGCCACCGGCGTCGCCGGATCAGTCACATCGAGCGCGTAGAAGCCACGCCCGCCGCCATTCAGGCCGGCCACCAGCACGGTCTTCCAGACGCCGCCGATCTGCACGTCGTTCAGTTCGGGCGAGCCGTCGGTGGTGAACTGGTGGTTCAAGCCGTAGTTGATGCTGGCCTGGCTGTACAGCTTCTTCATCGTGATGCGCGGCACATAGGCCCAGCGTTCGTCGCCGGTGCGCGCGTCGAAGGCGTGCAGCATGCCGTCGTTGGCCGCGGTGAACACGGTGGCGGCGCGGCCCGCATTGGCCGACTTGAAGGTGCTGTAGCCCGCGGTCGAATACTGGCGGTCGGGGCCGCGCAAGAACGCTGGCTTGGACGAGGCGATGTCGCCCAGCACGATCGGTATCGCCGTGCCGGTGGCCGGGGTGGTCATGGTGTAGGCGCGCAGCTTGTGGTCGTCGGCGTACTGCTGCTGGCCGCGCAGCCAGTTGACGATATTGTCGCCATTGTTGACGACGTCCTTGTCCGCCTGAGACAGCAGGGAGCACTGCGGCAGCAGCGTGCACTTGTTGTCGAACCAGCCTTTCAGCAGCGGACTCGCGCTCATCTCCGAATACTTGAACTCCTTGAGCGACCTGGTACCGGCCGGATCGAGCATCCAGATCGTGCGCGTATCGCTGCTGGCCCCGACCGTCAGGCCGAGCTTGTCGGTGGTGGTCCAGGTCGCCGTCGTGCCGACGATGCCGGTGGCGATGTCGATCTTCTTGTCGGCCAGTTCGCCATACCATTTACCGGTGGTGAACACGTCCGAGAAGATGTCGTTGTCCTGCTGCGAGATGTTCGGCGTCGACGTCGCCGCGGCCGACGCGGCGCCCACGCGGACCGAAATGTTCGAGATCGCTTCGGCCAGGCCGGCCTGCACCGAGGCCGGATCGTTGGCGCTGAAGTACTTGCCGTGCCCATTGATCGCCGCATGCCACAGGTCGTCCACCCGTTCCTGCACGGTGTTGGCGGAGGAACCCACCTGCGGGTCGGGCCAGATGTAGGCGCCGCCGCCGTTCCAAGGGCAGCCGGTGCTGGCCTGGGTGATCAGGTTGAAGAAGTCGCCGCCGACGGCCGGTGCGGTGTCGTAGTTCGGCTCGTAGTTCATGACGCCGTCCATGCCCAGGCCCATGGTGAAGGTGGTCACGTGCAGGTGGGTGTTTTCGCCCGCCCCTGCCGGCACCAGGCCAGGCTTGGTCATGTCTTCGAGACCCGGGCGCAGCGATACCGTGCCGGTGCTCGAACCGCCGTTGTACCAGTGCAGGGTAACGTCGGCCAGCGACTCGGGGGACTGAGTACGGGTATCGACGCAGCCGCGGCCGGCCGTGCAGAAGCGGCTGGCGTTTTCGACGTTGTCGTTGTTGGAGACGTTCGAGCTCGAGCCGCCGTTCCAGTAGCCGTCGGTGGTCAGGAGAATGAAGTTCTGCTGGCACGGATACTGGACCACCTCGCTGCCGGCCGGGTAGTTGTACGGCGACAGGTTGGCATACATGCGCCCGACGTTGTCGATCGACGGGCGGGTCGGGGTCGAGCCGCTCGTGGTGGTGGCGTAGAAAGTGGTGTACCAGTTGTCGCGCGCGGTGCCGGCGAAATCGGCCGGCACCAGGTCGATTGCGCCGCCGGCTCCCACGTTCGACATGCGCGCCAGCCCGACCCGGTAGTTGCCAGATACCGGAGCGAACGCCTGCCCCACTGCCGACTTGGCCATCTGGATGCGCGTCTTGTAGTAGGCGAACCAGTTGGCGAAATTGACCATTTCTTCGGTAAAGGTGCAGACGCCGGCCGTGGTCACGCAATCGGTGCGGGCGACGGCGCGCGGGTAGGTTGAGCCGTTGTTGAGGATATCGACGCGGCGGAAGGTGCTGGCCGCGGCGGAACCGCCGGTGATGGCCGCCACGTCGGTCGCGATCGAGTCGGTCACCGCCGCACTGCCGGCGGAGTAGCCAGTGCCGGCCGACGGCGCGAACGCGATGGTGCCGGCGTTGGTCACCGAGCCGAACGAAGGCGTGCCCACGTTGGAGGTCGCAGCGGTATGGACCAGGCACAGCCAGGTATTGCTCTTGGCTGCGCAGGCGGGCGTGACGTTGTTGCCGCCCACGTAGGCAGTGATGGTGCCGCCGGTGCCGATCGCACCGACGATCTTGCTGACCGCGGTGGCCGCGTTCGAGTTCTTGCCCAGACTGATGCTGGAGCCGACCGTGGTCCCGCCCCAGGTGATCGAGGCGAGCGACGGGGTGGTGCCGCCGCCGCCGGTGGTGCCGCTGACCTGCACCAGGGCAGTCGCGGGCACGGGCGCCACCGCCGGCGTGACGGTAACGGTCGGCGCGTTGACGGTGATGCCCCAGCCGTTCCGCGATGCGTCGGTCAGCACGCTGCAGTTGGTCGCCGACTTGGTCGACGGATTGCAGAAGATCGGAATAACGGCGACGATGTTATCTGACGCCAGCGTGATGCCGTAGCTCGAGCACGGCGAGACGTTGGTGGTACCGACCGGCGTGCGCACGCAGGCCCAGTACTGGTTGGTCAGGCCGGACTTGGCGTTGATCGACGCGGCGATCGCGCTGGCGACGGTTTGCTGCTTCAACGCGGTATCGACGCCGGTGGCCGCGGTGATGGTGCCGTTGGTGATGGTGCGCTGGGTCGACGGGTCCGGAATGGTGACGCTGGTGATGGTCATCGAGCTCGCGCTGGTCGAACGGCGCACCGCGATGGTCCCGAACGCCACTTGGGCGCCCAACGGGGTCGAGAACGACGGGTACTTGAAGTTGCCGACTTGCTTGGCCTGGCAGTTGGTCAGGTTGACCGTGTCGCACCAGCGCACCTTGGCCGGATACGGATAGCCGGTCGGGGCGGCGGCGCCGACACTGGTCGAGACGCAGTTCGTCAGGTTCTTGTCGGAACAGTACTGCGCGACCTCGATGGTGTAATAGTAGGGATTGCTGTTGATCGTGATCGGCGAATTGTAGACGCCGTCCGGATAGGTGTAGGCCGCGGTGTTGACCTGGCAGCTGGTGCCGCTGGTCGAGGTGCACCACTTCAGGTCGGGGAAACCGGTGGCCAGGTTGACCGTGCTGGCCGAGGCGCCGGCCAGGTCGGTCTTGTGGGCGTTGAAGCCGTCGCCGGTGACCGCGGTCCAGTTGCTGGTATTGGCCGCGGTCATTTGCGGGTAATAGCTGCCATCGGACTTGATCGGCACCTGGTAACGGATGGCCGGATTGTAATACTGCTTGTTGAAGTCCGGACTCATGAATGGCGGATGGCCCGGCGAGCACAGGGAGGCGCCCGCGGCCAGGGTGGCGGCCGTGCGGCACTGGTAGGTGCTTCCGTAACCGACCGAATCGGGCAGGAAGGCCCAATCCATCGAGCCGGAATTGTCGAACAACAGCATCAGGTTTGGCTTGACCGTGCCGGTGCCGGTCATGTTCAGCAAGGGCACCTGGGCGATGCTGGTCTGCGCCGCCTGCGCCGGCCCGCCCAGCAGCGCCGTGGCCAGCAGCGCCAGCGCGCCGAGACAATGGTTGATTTTCATGGTCGTTCCAATCGAAGGTAGCTGTAGTCGATGCGCGATCAGGCGCCGATCAGGACGGCGAGCTGGTTGATGACGTTGCCCCCGCGCGGGCCGGCAATGCGCGCGGTGATGATGTAGTGCAGCTGGGGCGAACCGGCCAGCGCCAGCGCGGTCGACGACAGGCTGCTGCCGAGCGCGACCGAACTGCCCAGGTTGGACGGGTTGGGCGTGGTCTGCAGGCAGCGGTTGCTGCCGGCGTTATAGGCCGCCGCCTGCGAGCACATGCGATGGATCACGTAGTCGATGGTCAGGCCGTCGGCCGTGGTGAGTGTGCGCTTGCCGGACCAGAAGCCGTCGGAGCGCACGTTCTGGGTGGTGTCGAAGGTGGCGACGTAGCCGTTGTCGCTGCTGTTGGCGTCTAGCGCGACCTTGTTGCTGGTGGCCGTCGCGCTGAGCCATTCGAAGCCGGTCAGCAGGCCCAGGTCGGCGGCCTTGTTCAGCGCCGATTCGTAGGCCAGGTTCGAGGTCGTCATCGTGGTCGAGTTGCTCGACTTGAGCAGGTAGGCGCTGCTGATCAGCATCACCACCAGGATGATCAGCATGACCGGCAACGCCAGTCCCCGTTGCTGCGTCTGGGTGCGCAGGATCATGGCGTCGGCCTCCATGCCGAATTACGGATCGGCACAATCGTTTCGAAACTGCGGTAGCGGTAGCACTTCCAGTCGACCGTGTCGCCCGTGACGGCGACGTTGACGCTGATCGAACCGAACACCGTCGGCAGGGCCGGCGTGGCGGTGCACACGCCGCTGCCATTGGGCTTCTCGGGCGTGCGGCTGCGCGCCACCACCGCAACGCGGATCGCCGCCACGCGCTGGTAGTCGGCCTGGTTTTCCACGCCGTCGCCGTCGGCGTCGCCGACCGTGTTCGACCACTGCGTCACCGTCATCCCCTGCTCCGGCAGGAACGAGGCGCGTTTGTCCAGCCCGTACTGCGCCTTGAGCGAGACCACATTGTCGATCACCGTGGCCGGCGCGCGGCTGGCGCCGGCCAGGTTGGTGGCGCGCAGCTGCAGGAAGCCGCGGCTGAGCGACCAGGTGTGGAGCGACAGCTGCGAGGCCGGCCCCAGGTTGAACAGGCGCGCCTGCAGGCTGTTGAAGGCCACGCCGAGGCTGCCCGAATTGAAGCGATTGTTGCCGCCGGACGCGACCACGATCTTGTTCTGGCCGCCCTGGGCGGCAGGCGCGTCGGCGTGCGACACCTGCGCCAGCGCGCACTTCGAGGCGCCCGGCAGCTCGGGCGCCACCAGGATCACATCGCCGCCGGCGGCGACCTCGTCGGTGCCGGTGAAGCCATAAGGATTGCGGTCGACGTCGATCGAGCCCGAGCTGGCCGCATAGTTACTCGCCACGCGCAGCATGCCGGTATTGCTCATCGCGCTCCCCGAGTAGATCGCGATGACGTCCGGATTGGCGCCGTTCGACTGGATCACCGCCGCCGTCAGCGGCGTGACGGCCACGCTGTTGCGCGTCACGCCCAGCAAGGCGTAGCCATTGGCATCCGAGAATACCGTGTCGCAGCCGTTGATCAGAGGGTCGTTCAGGCCCCAACCGGCCTGCGACAGGTCCTTCTCGATGGAAAACAGGCCGAGCATCCCGTTCTGCATCGAGTCGGAACTGCCCACGGCGGCCTGCTTGTTCACTTCGGCATTGGCGACCAGGCGAGTGGCGAACACCAGCGCAAGCAGGCCGATGACGATGCTGATCATCAGTTCCACCAGCGAGAAGCCGCGTGCCGGCGCAGGCGATCGGAATGTTTTCATGATGACTGCGCGATGTAGGAAGTGACCGTATGCCAGCTCGGCTGGCCGCCCGTCTTGCGGGTCCAGCCGATCCTGACGTTGACGGTGGTGCGGCGGGTCAGGGCGACCGGCGTGACCGTCACCGTGATCGCCGCGTTGGGAATATTGCTGCGCGTTTCGGTGTACCAGGCGTTCAGCGCCGAGCTCGGGGTGCCGCTGCCGGCATACGCGTACGACGCGAGGTTGGCCTGGTCGACCGTCATCATGCCGATCAGCTTGTCGCTGGCGATGGTGGCCTCGGCGCGCATGCCGGCGTCGGACAGAACCGAGTAGGCGCGCGCCTGCAGGCCGATCGCGCCCAGCAGGCCGATCGCCAGGATCAGAGTGGCGATCACCGCCTCGAGTAGGGCGACGCCGCTTTGCTTATTGTTCATGGTGGGCAGGCCCTGGAGTCGGTGACGGCAACGGAAGGATCGCAGCGGGTGGGCATGCCGCCCAGGGTCACGGCGATGGCGCTGGTGCGCACGCGCCCGGCGTAGGCCGGCGCGGGCGCCAGCTCGAGCCGGGTCACGCGCGCCGGGTAGTTCGTGTCGACCCAGCCGAGCGCCGTGTAGAACACGTAATAGGCCCCGTCCGGCAGCAGGGTCGGCGCGATCACGCTGACCGGCGGCAGGTTGGCGGCCGAGCGCAGCACCGACCTGAAGCCGTTGGCGCCTTCCGGATCGTTGGCCGCGGGGGCGGCCGGGGTCGACCAGTTCTCGCTGCCCTCCACGCATGGCGCACTTGACGTCGGAAAGCAGATGTCGACCTGCCAGTCGAGCTGGCCGTTGGTGGCGTTGGCCGTCAGAAGCAGGCGGCTGGCGGTGTTATGGCTGATCGCCTGCTGGCGCGCCAGGCGGAAACCTTCCATGTAGAACTCGTTCGCCGAAGCCGCCTTGTTGGACAGCAGCCAGTTCGACATCGACGGGATGCCGACTGCGAGCAGGAAGCCGGCGATGACCAGCGCGACCATCGTCTCGACCAGGGTGAAGCCGGCGGGCCGGCGAAAGCTTATTGGGAGCATTGGCCGTTCCGGCGGTCGACCCAGCACGTCGTACTGGTGGTCCAGCCGGCCGGTACCGCCGTGGTCGCGCGGTTGCCTTGCTGGTCGATGGTGTAGACGAAGCCGGCGGCCCGGGCGCGGCCGGTCGCGGTGACCGTGTAGGCGGTCTGGGTGGCGCCCGACAGTGCGTAGGTGAAATTCGGCGTGGCGGCCGGGAACACACCGGAACTGGTGTCGAAGCTGGCGTAGCTGCGGGTGTTGGCCCAGAACTGCTCGGCATTCGGCTGCACCGTCGCCAGCGCCGAGTAGGCTTCGGTCAGGCGGCCGCGCAGCACGTAGTCGTTGTAGGATGGCAGCGCCACGCCCATCAGCAGGCCGATGATCGCCACCGCGATCATCACTTCGATCAGGGAGAAGCCGTTGTTGCGTGGTTTCATGGTCAACCTCGTGTGCGGGAGTGGGTTTGTTTCCCATGGATAATAATCGATGAAGCTGACATTACCCTGAGGAAATTCTGACAAAATGCTGACAAACCCGAACCGGCGCAACGCTTCAGGCTGAAAAGCGCACCGTAAACAGCGCGCCGCCGCCGGCGCGCTCGCCGATCTCGACCGTGGCGCCATGGGCGGCGGCGACGTCGCGCACGATCGCCAGGCCCAGGCCGCTGCCGCTGGTGCTCTCGTCGAGCCGCACGAAGCGCTCGAACACGCTGGCGCGGCGGTCGGGAGCGATCCCGGGACCACTGTCTTCCACCACCAGCACACCCTGCCCCGCCTCGGCGCCGCAGCGCACCGTCACCACGCCGCCGGCCGGAGTGTAGCGCAGCGCATTATCGACCAGGTTGTCGACCAAGTCGCGCAGCAAGAAGGCGTCGCCGGCCACCCGCGCGGGCGCCAGTTCGAAGCCCAGATCGATGCCCTTGGCGGCGGCCTGCTCCACGAAGTGCTGCACCGATCCGGTCACCAGTTCGGCCAGGTCCAGCCGTTCCAGGCGCTTGCTCTCGAAGCGGCTCGGCTCGGCGCGCGCCAGCGACAGCAACTGGTTGGTGTGGCGGATCATGTGGGCGTTGGCTGACAGCATCAGGCGAATCGAGCGCTGGGCCTCGGCGTCGCCGCGCAAGCGCGCATCGAGCCACTCGAGCTGCAGCTTGATGCCCGCCAGCGGCGTGCGCAACTGGTGAGCGACGTCGGCGACAAATTCCTGCTGGGCGCGCACCCCGGCCTGCACCTTGTCGAGCAGGCCATTGAAGGCGTTGACCACCGGCGCGACCTCGACCGGCACGTCGGTCGCCACCGGCGTCAGGTCCCCGGCGCCGCGCCCGTTCAGATCGCTGCGCAGCTGCGCCAGCGGCAGCAGCGCGCGCGTCACCGCGAACCACACCAGCCCGGCCAGCGCCAGCGACAGCAGCGCCACCAGCGGCAGCACCGCCTGCAGGATGGCCGAACGCTGCTGCACGCGCCGGCGCACCGTTTTTGCCACGCCCACCGCGACGCCGTCTGCCGCCACCCGCGCCGCCATGCGCACCGGTTCACCGCGCATGACGGCATCGGCCACGGCGCCGCCGCGCGGCAGTGCGGGGAAGTCGGCGTCGCCTGCCATCCGCGCGCCATTCGCGCCGCGCACCACGAAATACACGGCATCGACAGGGTCGCCGCGCAACAGTTGCTCGGCCTGGGCCGGCAGGTCGACCCTGCCCGCCACCACTCGCGCGGACAAGGCGCCCGCGGCGTCGGCGATGGCCTGGTCGAAGGCCATCTGGGCCGGCGTCCACGCCAGCAGCCAGGTCAGCCCGGCGCCGGCCAGGTTGATCAGCAGGATAGGGCCGACCAGCCACTTGAGCAACCGCAGGCGGATGCTGGTCATGCGCCCGCTTCGACCATGTAGCCGAAGCCGCGGATGGTGCGGATCGCCACGCCGGCGTCGGCGATCTTCAGGCGCAGCCGCGAAATATAGACCTCCACCGCGTTCAGCGTCAGGTCGTCGCCCCAGGGCAGGATCGCCTCGATGATCTGCTGCTTCGACACCACCCGGCCGGCATGCTGCAGCAGGTATTCGAGCACGGCCCACTCGCGCACCGACAGGTCGATCTGGCGCTCGCCGATGCGCGCGCGCCGGGCCGCGGTGTCGAGACGCAGCTGGCCGAACGCCAGCACGGCCGGCGGCGGCGCGTTGCGGCGCGCCAGCGCCTTGATGCGCGCCACCAGTTCGGCGGTGGCGAAGGGCTTGACCAGGTAGTCGTCGGCGCCGGTCTCGAGGCCGCGCACGCGATCCTCGACGGCGTCGCGCGCGGTCAGGAGCAGCACCGGCATGCTGCTGCCGCGCGCGCGCAGGCGCCGCACCACTTCGAAGCCGTCGATGCCGGGCAGGCCGATGTCGAGCACGGCGACGGCCGCCTCGGACGTCTGCAGCGCCGCGTCGGCCTCCAGGCCGTTGCCGAGCACTTCGACGCGCATGCCGTGGCCCTTCAGGGTGCGCGCCAGTCCGTCCGCGAGTACGGCGTCGTCTTCTACCAGGAGAACTTGCATGGGCGCTATGAACAGGTTGCCGTGAATGCGCTCATTATGCGACATAACGCTGCCCAATCCCAATATTTCCCCGCGCAGAGGCCGGTTTCTCCCAGTAGGACTGGGCCTACAACGAGTTATGCAACCAGCCTACACAGGGGCGACTGCTAATCTTATGTTCGCCAACAGACCAAACCTTTAATCTTCTTACATCGCGATCGGCAAAGGAAACGGCGCCGGAATCGCTCCCGATGTGATGAAGAGATAATGAGGATAAAAATGAACAGCACTCAACTTGGTACCGCTCAGAAGGCACAATCGGTAAACCAGATTCCTGGCGCCTCGCCGGAATTCAAAGTTGGGTCGAAACCGGTGGTCAGTTACAGCGGTACGCAGCAGAACGAACTGCTCGCCGCGCTGCCACGGCAAGACCTGGAAAAGCTGTTCGAGCACCTCGAACTGGTTGCCCTGCCGTTCGGCAAGGAACTGTTCGAGTGCGGCAGCAAGCTGGAAAATGTCTACTTCCCCACCACCGCCATCGTCTCCCTGCTGTACGTGATGGAAGACGGCGCCACCACCGAAATCGCCGTGATCGGCCATGAAGGCGTGTGCGGCATGTCGCTGTTCATGGGCGAGCGCGCCACCTGCAGCGCCGTCGTGCAGAGCGCCGGCTACGGCTACCGCCTCAAGGCCCAGTACCTGCGCGACGCCTTCAACCAGGGCGGCGCCCTGCCCCAGCTGCTGATGCGCTACACCAACGCGCTGTTCGCCCAGATGGCGCAGAACGCCGTCGGCGGCCGCCACAGCTCGATCGAACAGAAGCTGTGCCGCTGGCTGCTCGACCGCCTCGACCGCTCGCCATCGAACGAGCTGAAGGTCACTCAGGAGCTGATCTCGATCATGCTGGGCGTACGGCGCGAAAGCATCACCGCCGCCGCCGGCAAGCTGCAGGAAGACGGCCTGATCACCTACCGCCGCGGCAACATCACCGTAATTGACCGTCAAGGTCTTGAGGAGTATGCGGGTGAGTGCTACAAGGTGGCAAAGACGGAATATGATCGCCTGCTGGAGGATGTGGCGGCGCGTTGATTGATTCGGGCGGCGCCGGCAGGTCCGGCGCCGAGTAAGGCATTGCAGCGCCACCCGGGCCGTACAGCGGGATGGTCGCTTCCACGCAAGTGCCGACGTCGTTGACGCCGCGCTTGACGCACAAACTCCCTCCCAGCAGCAAGGCGCGTTCGCGCATCCCCAGTAAGCCATGCGACTTCGGCTGGCGCGCCGCGTCGAGCGCGATGCCGACGCCATCGTCCACCACTTCGAGCAGCAGCGCATCGCCCTCGCGCACCAGGTGCACGATCACGTGGCGCGCGCCGGCATACTTGGCCACGTTGTTGAGCGCCTCCTGCACGATCCGGAATACCGCGATCGCGTGCATCGGCCCGGCCGCATCGACCTCCCCATCGACCAGCGACTCGCAATCGAGCCCGGTCAGCTGCGCGTATTCGATGCAGTAACTGTGCAGCGCGGCCGCCAGGCCCAGGTTGTCGAGCAGGCTGGGACGCAGGTTCTCGACGATGCGCCGTTTCAGCTGCACGGTATCGACCAGGGTCGCGCGCGCGCGCTCGAGCATCGCCGCTAGCGCCGCGTGGTCAGGCCTGAGCTGGTCGGTGACGGCGTTGAGGTCGATGCTGATGGCGGTCAGGTTGGCGCCCATCTCGTCGTGCAGCTCGCGCGCCAGCCGCGCCTTTTCCTCTTCCGACACGCTGATCAGGTGGCGCGACAGCACCGACAGCTGCTCGGTGCGCAGCGCCACCGTCGACTCGAGCGTGTCGTTGGCGTTCTGCAGCGCGCGCTGCGCCACCACGCGCGAAAAAAAGCTGTGCCGGATCAGGCGGTAGAACAGCAGGATCACCAGGATCGCGACCAGATTGATGCCGATGCCGAGGATGACGGCGTTCTGGTACTGCTTGTAGAAGGCGGCGCCGCGCGCGGCCAGCAGGTCGTGCTGCTCGCGCGCGATGATCACCACCAGCAGGCGGATCTCGTCCATCACCGATTTGCTGTCGGCCGTCTCGGCAACCTTGACGATGTCGCGCAGGCCGCCGACGCGGTAGACCTCCAGCGCCTGGTCCATGCCGGCCAATTTGCGGTTGACCAGGGTGCGCAGCTGGTCGAGGTTCTTCAGCTGCGCCGGGCTGTCGGCCAGCAGCAGGCGCAACTCGCTGAACTGCGCGTCGATCTCGGCGCGCGCGGTGCGCATCGGGCCGAGATAGCTCTCGGAGCCGGACAGGAAATAGCCACGCAGGCTCGCTTCGGCATCCATCACGAGCACATTGAGGTACTGGACTTTTTCGCCGACGCGCGCGCTCTGGCTTTGCAGCTCGTTGGCGCCCTTGAGCGATTGCAGGTTGTGCGCGAGCGAAAAGCCGTTGACGATCAGCACCAGCACGCAGACGAGGCAGAGCACCGTCTTGTAGAACGGCAGGCCGGGTTTCAGCGCGGAATCGGTGGTGAAATACATCCTCGGGTCCTTTCGCGCGGCAGAGCCTATCTGTAGGCATTATAGACCCAGGATGTGGCGCGTGGCACGGCCTCAGCAGCCGCGCAGCGCAAGGATCCTGCTTAGTCGAGCAGGTTGTTTTTCATGGCGTAATAGGTCAGGTCGCTGTTCGACTGCAGGCCCATTTTTTCCATGATGCGGGTGCGGTAGGTCGAGACCGTCTTGATCGACAGCGACAGCGCCACGCCGATGTCGGACACGGTCGCGCCCTTGGCCAGGCGCAGGAATACCTGGAACTCGCGGTCCGACAGCTCGGTATGCAAGGCCGTGTTCGGGTCGCGGTCGAAGCTTTGCGCCAGCAGTTCGCCGACGGTCGAGGACACGTAGCGGCGGCCCTGGTACACGGTGCGCACGGCCGTCTTCAGCTCGTCGGCCTCGCACTCCTTGTTCAGGTAGCCGTTGGCGCCCATCTTGAACAGGTTCAGCGCGTACTGCTGCGCCGGATAGCCGGACAGGATCAGCACCGGCAGGTTCGGCTGGCCCTGGCGGATGGTGCGCAGGATGTCGATGCCGCTCTGGTCGGGCATGGCGATATCGAGCAACAGCACGTCGCAAATCTCGCGGCGCGCGATGTCGAGCGCCTCGCGCCCGGTGGCGCCTTCAGCGACGACGGTGAAGTCATCGCCCGAGGTCGAAAAAATCTGCTTGAAACCTGCTCGTACAATCTGGTGGTCGTCACAAATGGCAACGCGTATCATTGTCTTCCCTTAATTTTTCCTGAACCAGGAAAGAGTCCTGGGCGTTCTTCGCGCCCGGTACTGCGCATGCGTTGGGTCAGCAACACTACAATAACAATATTCTATCACCCCGCGGGGCACTGTAACAGGCGCTTGCAACAGCGCCGCTACACGCCCCGTTCGAGCAACGCGAGAATGGCTACCAGTTCGGCGCGGATCAGCGCCTGGTCGGCTTCCGGCGCCTGGGTCTCGCGCTCGAATCCGGCTTCCGGATCGGGGGCGAAGCCCGGCGCCGCCTCGCCGCCGCGGCTGTCGAGCTTGTTGCGCGCGCCGCTGATGGTGAAGCCCTGCTCGTACAGCAGCTCGCGGATGCGGCGGATCAGCAGCACTTCGTGGTGCTGGTAGTAGCGCCGGTTGCCGCGCCGTTTGACGGGCTTCAGCTGGGTAAATTCCTGCTCCCAATAACGCAGAACGTGCGGCTTCACGCCGCACAGTTCGCTCACTTCGCCAATGGTGAAGTAGCGCTTGGCCGGAATCGGCGGCAGCACGGCGAGTTCGGTCTTGCTCAAGCGATCGTTCATGGATTATCAGGCCGCCTTGGCGAGCGGGCCGGTCGATTCGACCATGCCCTTGAGTTTCTGGCTCGCGTGGAAGGTGACGACGCGGCGCGCGGTGATCGGGATCTCCTCGCCAGTCTTCGGGTTGCGGCCGGGCCGCTGCGGCTTGTCGCGCAGCTGGAAGTTGCCGAAGCCCGACAGCTTGACCGCCTCGCCGCGCTCGAGCGCATTGCGGATCTCGTCGAAGAAGGTTTCCACCATGTCCTTCGCCTCGCGCTTGTTCAGGCCAACCTGCTCGAACAGCAGTTCGGCCAGCTCGGCTTTGGTGAGCGTCGGCAAGTCCTTCTCGGCTTCCTGGCGCGTCTTGGCGACCTGCATCGCCCGATGCAGGTCGGCCGCCAGTGCCGATTGGAGTACTGCCGAATCAACGTCGTTGTTATTAATTTTCCAGCCCTGCCTTATCAAATCTAGCAAATGTGTTGAAGATTGCTCTTTGGCAATCAGCCACGCATCGTTGCGTTGTGTTTTTGCTTTGCGGTCTCGGCCATCGCCGCCATCAGCGCGTCGACGACATCGTCCTGCAAGGTGGTTTGAGTATCTTGCAAGCTAAAGCGGAAAGCAAGACTTTTTTCGTCCGCCTGCAGCCCTTTTCCGCGATATTCATCAAACAAAACAATGGCTTGCACGATGTTTCCGGCTGGATTTACCTGCTTTTCGGCAATAAACGCGTCGATCAGGTCCTGCGCGGCGACGGTGTTCTTCACCACCATCGCGAGGTCGCGGGTGGCGCCGGGGAATTTCGAAATATCGACGTGCTTGGGCACCGGGCGTTGCTGAAGCGCAACTACATCGACTTCGAACAACACCGGCGCCTGGGCCAGTTCGTACTTCTGCAGCCATTTCGGGTGCAGCTCGCCGATGAAGCCGACCACCTTGCCGTCCACTTCGACCGATGCCGAGCGGCCCGGGTGCAGCGCCGGGTGCTCCAGCTTGGCGAAGCGCAGCGCCACCGGGGCGAACATCGCTTCCAGGTCGGCCTTGACGTCGAAGTAGTCGACCGGGCGCGAAGGCTGGCCCCACTGCTCGTCCGCCGCCGGGCCGTAGGCCATCGCCGCCAGGCGTTTCGGCTGGTCGAAGCCGGCGATCGACAGCGCGCCGTCCACGGCGAACGGATTGCGCTGGAACACGGCGCCGATCTCGAACACGCGCACCCGGCCGGCCTTGCGGTTCAGGTTGTAGCGCACGTTGGCCACCAGGCTGCCGATCAGCGACGAGCGCATCACGCTCATCTGACTGGCGATCGGGTTCTGCAATTTGATCTGGTCGTCGTTACCGGAGAAATCGGTCTCCCACTGCGATTCGACGAAGCTCATGTTGACCACTTCCTGGTAGCCCAGGTCGGCCATGCGGTGGCGCAGCGCGAACAGCGAGCGGGTATGCTCGGGCGCGATGATCATCTGGCTGGCTGCGACCGGCGGCTTGGCCGGGATGTTCTCGAAGCCGTACACGCGCGCCACTTCCTCGATCAGGTCTTCCTCGATCTCGATGTCGAAGCGGTACGACGGCGCCGTCACCGCGAACTGGCCCGGCTCCTGCGTGAACGACAGGCCGAGGCGGCGGAAGATATCGGCGACCACGTCATCGGTCAGCGGCACGCCGATGACCTTTTGCGCGCGCGCGGTGCGCAGCACGACCGGTGCGCGCACCGGCAGGTTGACCGACTGGTCGTCCACCGGGCCGACCACGGTCGCAGCGGTGCCGCAGATCTCGACGATCAGCGCGGTGATGCGCTCGATGTGTTCGACCGTGGTGGCGTAATCGACGCCGCGCTCGAAGCGGTGCGCCGCATCGGTCGAGAAGTTGTAGCGGCGCGCGCGGCCCTGGATCGCATTCGGCCACCAGAAGGCCGCTTCCAGGTAGATGTTGGTGGTCTCCAAGGTGACGGCGGTGGCGTCGCCGCCCATGATGCCGGCCAGCGATTCGATCTGGTGCGCATCGGCGATCACGCCGACCCAGTCGTCCACCGCCACGGTATTTCCGTTCAGGAGCTTCAGCGTTTCGCCCTTGACGCCCCAGCGGATATCGAGGCCGCCGTGGATCTTGTCGAGATCGAACACGTGGGACGGACGGCCCACTTCGAGCATCACGTAGTTGGAGATGTCGACCAGTGCCGACACCGAACGCTGGCCGCTACGCTCGAGGCGCTGCACCATCCACGCCGGCGTCTTCGCCTTTGCGTTCAGGCCGCGGATCACGCGGCCGGTGAAGCGCCCGCACAGGTCCGGCGCGCTGATTTTCACTGGCAGCACTTCATCGCCGGTGACCGGCACGATGCGCGTGGCCGGCAGCGTCAATGGCGTGCCGGTCAGCGCCGACACTTCGCGCGCCACGCCCAGCACCGACAGGCAGTCGGCCTTGTTCGGCGTGAGCTTGATGGTGAATTTGAGGTCGTTCAGCGCGAGGTAGTCGCGGATGTTCTGGCCGACCGGCGCATCGGCCGGCAGCTCCATCAGGCCGCTACTCTCTTCCGACAGCTTCAGCTCCTTCGCCGAGCACATCATGCCCTGCGACTCGACGCCGCGCAGCTGGCCGACCTTGATCTCGAACGGCTTGCCGTCCGCGCCTGGCGGCAGCACGGCGCCGGCCATCGCGCAGATCGCCTTCATCCCGGCGCGCACGTTGGGCGCGCCGCAGACGATATTGAGCATCGTGCCGGTGCCGACGTTGACGGTGCAGACGTTCAGGCGGTCGGCGTTCGGGTGTTTGGACACTTCCAGCACTTCGGCCACGACCACGTTCGAAAATGGCGGCGCCACCGCCTCCACTTCTTCGACTTCCAGGCCCGACATGGTGAGCATGTGGGACAGTTCATCCGACGTCATCGCCGGGTTGACCATGGTGCGGAGCCAGTTTTCGGAAAATTGCATATGCGTGCCTTGCTGCGAAAAAGGTTATTAGTTGAACTGCTTCAGGAAGCGCAAGTCGCCTTCGTAGAACAGGCGCAGGTCGTTGATCCCGTAGCGCAGCATCGTCAGGCGCTCGAGGCCGGAGCCGAACGCGAAGCCGATGAATTTTTCCGGATCGAGGCCGAAGTTCTTCACCACCGTCGGATGCACCTGGCCGGCGCCCGACACCTCGAGCCAGCGGCCCTTCAGCGGGCCGGAGCCGAACGCGATGTCGATTTCGGCCGACGGCTCGGTGAACGGGAAGTAGGATGGGCGGAAGCGCACCTGCAGGTCGTCGGTCTCGAAGAAGGCCTTCACGAAGTTCAGGTACACGCCCTTCAGGTCGGCGAACGAGATGTCCTCGGCGATCCACAGGCCTTCGACCTGGTGGAACATCGGCGAGTGGGTCGCATCGCTGTCGACGCGATAGGTGCGGCCCGGCGCGATGACCTTGATCGGCGGCGTGTGCGTGCGCGCGTAGCGCACCTGCATCGGGCTGGTGTGGGTACGCAGCAGCAGCGGCTTGCCGGTGCTGTCGTTGCCCTCGATATAGAAAGTGTCCTGCATCGAACGGGCCGGATGGTTCTCGGGGCTGTTCAATGCGGTGAAATTGGTCCAGTCGTTTTCGATCTCGGGGCCGTCGGCCACGTCGAAACCGATCGAGCGGAAGATCTCCTCGACGCGCTCCCAGGTGCGCATCACCGGATGGATGCCGCCGATCGAACGGCCGCGGCCCGGCAGGGTCACGTCGATCGCCTCGGCATTGAGGCGCTGCTCGAGCTGGGCGTTGGCCAGCGCGTCGCGGCGCGCGGTGAGCGCGGTTTCGATCTGCACCTTGGCGGCGTTGATCAGGGCGCCCTGCGCCTTCTTCTGATCCGGATCGAGCTTGCCCAGGCCCTTCATCTGTTCGGTGATCTGGCCGGTCTTGCCGAGGTACTTGGCCTTGGCGTTTTCCAGTGCGGCAGCGTCTTCGGCGGCGATAAAGTCAGCCTGCGCGGCAACGACGAGTTGTTCCAGGGAGTCCATGCGTTGTTTTTTCCTGTCTGGCGCGGCGCGAAAGGTGCGCCACAATCAAAAACGGGGCACAGGTTTGAACCTTTGCCCCGCTCTTTTCACGCCGTCAGCAAGACGGCGCTTGACATCGACCGTGCTTACGCAGCGATCTTTGCCTTGACGGCGTTGACAATCGCGGCAAATGCCGGCTTGTCCATCACTGCCATATCGGCCAGGACTTTACGGTCCAGTTCGATAGCTGCCTTCTTCAGGCCGTTCATGAACACGCTGTACGTCACGCCATGCTCACGGGAAGCGGCGTTGATACGGGCGATCCACAGGCGGCGGAAGACGCGCTTCTTGTTGCGGCGATCGCGGTAGGCGTACTGGCCAGCGCGCATGACTGCTTGCTTGGCAACACGGTATACCTTGCTGCGGCGACCACGGTAGCCTTTAGCTTGAACAAGAATTTTCTTATGACGGGCACGAGCTGTAACCCCACGTTTTACTCTAGGCATAGTAACTCCTTAGTTGTGAGATTAAGCAGATGGCATCATGCGCATGACGGACGTGACGTCGGACGCATTGATGTTGCGGGTGCCGCGCAGCTGGCGCTTGTTCTTGGTGGTCTTCTTGGTCAGGATGTGACGCTTGAAGGCGTGGCCCGACTTGACGGTTCCACCTGGACGCACGCGAAAACGCTTCTTCGCGGAGCTTTTGGTCTTCATTTTTGGCATTGTAGTTCTGTCCTTGGCGGACAGCTCCAGTAGAGGATTGCAGGTGGCAGCAACGCGCTGCGCTTAGATGCCTGCTTTCACATAATTCCCTCCGGTGAAGGAGAGAAGCCGGTGATTGTAGCACGATTTGCCCGGCCATTGGCAACAGCGGCAAAGCAAATACATCGCAAGCAAGAAAGCAAATGGGGTCAGGTTCACAGAACCTGACCCCACCGATATCATGATACGGATTCTCGAGCAAATGCCGGAAAACCGTATCGCAATCTTAAGCCTTCTTCTTCTTCGGCGACAGAATCATGATCATCTGGCGGCCTTCCATCTTCGGGAACTGCTCGACCTGGCCGTACGGCTCGAGGTCGGCCTTCAGGCGCTCCAGCATGCGGAAGCCGATGTCCTGGTGCGCCATTTCGCGGCCGCGGAAACGCAGCGTGATCTTGGTCTTGTCGCCTTCGTCCAGGAACTTGATCAGGTTGCGCAGCTTGATGCCGTAATCGCCATCATCGGTACCCGGGCGGAACTTGACTTCCTTGACCTGGATGATCTTCTGCTTGAGCTTCGCTTCGTGAGCCTTCTTCTGCTCCGAATACTTGAACTTGCCGTAGTCCATCAGGCGGCAAACTGGTGGCTGCGCGGTTGGCGCAATCTCCACCAGGTCGACGTTAGCCTCTTCGGCCAGACGAAAAGCCTCAGCCAGGCTCACAATGCCGAGCGGCTCGTTTTCCACCCCGGAGAGACGCATTTCGGGGGCAGTGATTTCGCCATTGATGCGATGCGACTTGTCAGTAGCTATGGTGTTTCCTTTTAAAGTCTGATGATTCGGCCGCGCTGAATCAAGCTTTGGACGCGATCTCTTGCTTGAGTCGCTCCACGAGGGCATCGACGGACATTACGCCCAAGTCGACATTGCCACGTGCTCGCACGGCCACAGTGTTGGCATCCCGCTCTTTGTCGCCGATCACAAGGATATAAGGCAGCTTTTGGACGGAATGTTCGCGTATTTTATAGGTTATCTTCTCGTTCCGCAAATCAGCGTGAACGCGGAATCCGGCTTTTCGTAACAGATCTGCAACGCTCTGCGTGAATTCCGCTTGCGCATCCGAGATGTTCAATACCGCGATCTGGACCGGCGCCAGCCACAGCGGCAAGGCGCCGGCGTGGTGCTCGATCAGCATGCCGATGAAGCGCTCCATCGAGCCGACGATGGCCCGGTGCAGCATCACCGGCACCTTGCGCGAGTTGTCGATGGCGACATATTCGGCGCCCAGGCGGCCCGGCATCGAGAAGTCGACCTGCATGGTGCCGACCTGCCACGGACGGCCGAGGCTGTCCTTCAGGTGGTACTCGATCTTCGGACCGTAGAATGCGCCCTCGCCCGGCAGCTCGGTCCACTTGACGCCGCACGAACGCAGCGCCGCGCGCAGCGCCTCTTCGGCCTCGTCCCACACCTGGTCGGAGCCGATGCGGTTGTCCGGACGCAGAGCAATCTTCACGTCGATATTTTCGAAGCCGAAGTCCTTGTAGACTTCCATCGCCTGCGCGTGGAAGGCCACCACTTCCGGCGCAATCTGCTCTTCGGTGCAGAAGATATGGCCGTCGTCCTGGGTAAAGCCGCGCACGCGCATGATGCCGTGCAGCGCGCCGGACGGCTCGTTGCGGTGGCACTGGCCGAACTCGCCGTAGCGCAGCGGCAGGTCGCGGTAGCTCTTCATGCCGGCGTTGTAGATTTGCACATGGCCGGGGCAATTCATCGGCTTGAGCGCATACGAGCGGTTTTCCGACTCGGTCGAGAACATGTTGTCGCGATAGTTTTCCCAGTGGCCGGTCTTCTCCCACAGCGTGCGGTCGAGGATCTGGGGCGCCTTCACTTCCTGATAGCCGTTGACCTGGTACTTGTTGCGCATGTACTGCTCGACCTGCTGCCAGATCGTCCAGCCTTTCGGATGCCAGAACACCAGGCCCGGCGCCTCGTCCTGGAAATGGAACAGGTCGAGCTGCTTGCCCAGCTTGCGGTGGTCGCGCTTTTCCGCCTCTTCCAGATTGTGCAGGTAGAGTTCCTGGTCTTCCTTTTTCGCCCAGGCGGTGCCGTAGACGCGCTGCAGCATCTCGTTCTTCGAATCGCCACGCCAGTAGGCGCCGGCCAGCTTCATCAGCTTGAACACCTTCAGCTTGCCGGTCGATGGCACGTGCGGGCCGCGGCACAGGTCCGTGAAGCCGCCTTCAGCGTACAGCGAAACGTCTTCGCCGGCCGGGATCGACGCGATGATCTCGGCCTTGTAGGCTTCGCCGATCGACTTGAAGTAGTCGACCGCCTCATCGCGCGGCAGCACGCGGCGCGTGACCGGCTCGTCCTTCTTGGCCAGCTCGGTCATCTTCTTCTCGATGGCCGCCAGGTCGTCCGGCGTGAACGGGCGCTTGTACGAGAAGTCGTAGTAGAAGCCGTTTTCGATGACCGGGCCGATGGTGACCTGGGCGTCGGGGAACAGCGACTTGACGGCGTAGGCCAGCAAGTGCGCGGTCGAGTGGCGGATCACGTCCAGACCTTCCGGGTCCTTGTCGGTGATGATGGCCAGGTCGGCGTTCTGCTCGATCAGGAAGGACGTATCGACGAGCTTGCCGTCGACCTTGCCGGCCAGCGCGGCCTTGGCAAGGCCGGCGCCGATGCTGGCGGCGACCTGGGCTACCGTGACCGGGCCGTCGAATTCACGGGCGGAACCATCGGGAAGGCGGACTGAAACCATGCTGTTCTCCATGTGGCGCCGGGCGCCGAAATACTGACAATTGTGAGGGTAACAAAAATGCAGACGAAAAAAAACGCGGCCTAGCCGCGTTTTTTCTTTTCAAAGAGCGAAAGAATCCACCTCGACTAGCGTCGCTGGAACAACTCCGTCGTAGTTCGCGGTGTCATAACCATGGTGCCTTTCTCGCTCTTGCTAAATTCTGGTGGGCGGTGAGGAATTCGAATCCCCGACCCCTTGGATGTCGACCAAGTATTCTAACCAGCTGAACTAACCGCCCGAAGACCAGCATTATAGAGACGCCGATCGATTATGACAAGGGTTTTTTCCCGCCCGCCCCAACACCCGCCGTTTCAGCGGCGCGACGCGGCCCAGGATGGTCGCTTATCATCGTGCAATGACTACCTCTCCTGACGTTCACGACACCCTCATCATTGGCGGCGGCCCCGGCGGGCTCACCGCGGCCATCTACCTGCGCCGCTTCACCCGCAAGGTCGCCGTCTTCGACAAAGGCAACAGCCGGCTCAGCCTGATCCCGGTCTCCCACAACTATCCGGGCTTTCCCGAGGGCGTCGCCGGCGCCGAGCTGCTGGCCAACCTGCGCGAGCAGCTGGAGCGCTATGGCGGCGCCGTGACCGACGCCGAGATCCTGAGCCTGCGCATCGAGGACGGCACGTTTGTCGGCGAGTACGACGGCGGCGAGGTGCGCGCGCTGACCGTGCTGATCGCCACCGGCATCGTCGACGCCAGCCTGCCGATCGAGCGCTGGCGCGATGCGGTCGCCTCCGGCGCCGTGCGCCTGTGCCCCGTGTGCGACGGCTACGACGTGATCGACAAGCGCATCGCCGTCATCTCGTCGGAGAAAAATCCGATCGGCCACGCCATGTTCATGCGCAGCTTCAGCGAAGACGTGACGCTGTTCGACCGCACCGAAGGCTCGATCCTGGACGCGGAAGAACGCCAGCGGCTCGAAGCGGCGGGGGTGCGCTACGTGCGCTCGGCGGTGCGCGAAGTGACGATGGGCGACGACATGAAACCAGTGCTCCACACCGGCGACGGCAAGGCGCACGAGTTCGACGTGATGTACCCGATGCTCGGTGAAACCGCGCGCTCCGACCTGGCAGCGAAGCTGGGCGCGGAAACCGCCGATTGCGGCGAACTGGTCGTCGACGACTTCCAGTGCACGACCGTGCCAGGCATGTATGCGGTCGGCGACGTGGTGCGCGGCCTGAACCAGATCAGCGTCGCGGCGGGCCAGGCGGCAGTGGCCGCGACCCGCATCCACAACACCCTGCCGTGGACGCTGCGGCAGAAGTAAGCAGGTGCGTGCCCGGTCGGCGAATCGGTTATCCTGCGCGGATGCCCGATTTCGCCACCCTGTTGTCAGCCGCTTTCAAATCCGAACTAGTCGCCAGCCGCCGGCTCGCCCTGCAATCTGCCCGCACTCCCGAACAGGCGTTGCGCGAGACGATGCAGGCCAGCGCCGGCACGCAGTCGCTGGAACACCTGGTCGCGGCGCGCCTGGCGCTGAAGGCCGCCAGCGCCGAGCGCGCGGCGGCGCGCAGGCGCGAGCGCGCGAGCACCTTGGCGCGTCGCCAGGCGCGGCACGACGGAGCGCCCACCGCCTGGCGCGCGTGGTTCGACGGCTCCGCGCATCCCAACCCCGGCCACTGCGGCATTGGCGCGCTGCTTGAAGGTCCCGGCGGCGAAAAGATCGAGATCTCGCGCGCCGCCGGCTACGGCAACAGCAGCGAAGCGGAATACCGCGCGCTGATCGCCCTGCTCGAAGCGGCCGTGCACAGCGGCGCACACGGCCTGACGATCTACGGCGACAGCAAGGTGGTGATCGACGACCTGAATGGCCCGGATGCGAAGGCCGCCGTATCGCTGCGCGCCTGCCGCCAGGCCGCGCTCGCGCTGATCGCCCAGCTTCGCGGCGTGGTATTGCGCTGGGTGCCGCGCCACAAGAACACGCAAGCCGACGTCCTGTCGCAAATGGCAAGGACGCAGCATGAATCCTGAACTGAACGACTGGCGTCCAAGGCTGGTCGCCATCGCCTCCGCCAGCGCCGGCGACGACGGCGCGCACGATATCAATCACCTGCACCGGGTCTGGCGCAACGCGCAAGCGCTGCTCACGGATCATCCCGAGGCCGATGCGCTGGTGGTAATGGCCGCCTGCTACCTGCACGACCTGGTCAACCTGCCCAAGAATCATCCCGAACGCGCATCCGCGTCGCGCCAGTCGGCCGCGCTGGCCAGCCGCGAGCTTGCGGCGGTGGGCTTCCCGGCGGCGACGCTCGGCGCGGTGGTGCACGCGATCGAGGCCCACAGCTTTTCGGCCGCCATCGCCGCGCGGACCATCGAAGCGAAGATCGTGCAGGATGCCGACCGGCTCGATGGACTTGGTGCCGTCGGCCTGGCGCGCATGTTCTACATCGCCGGGCAGATGGGCAGCGCGCTGGCGCATCCGGACGATCCGCTGGCGGTCGCGCGTGCGCCCGACGACCGGGCGTACGCGCTCGATCATATCGACGCCAAGCTGGCGAAGCTGCCGGCGATGATGCAGACGGCTGCCGGACACGCACTTGCGGAACAGCGACTGACGCGGTTGATCGAGTTTCGCGCGGAGTTCGCAGATGAATGGGGTCAGGTCCGCCGGACCTGACCCCGAACTTGTCGCCGGCGGCCGTTGCACCGCAATGCAATTCCGGCCTCCGCCGAAGGTCTGGGATCAGGTGGGACGGATCTGATCCTGATGCTAAGATACGGGCTCATCCGAATCAAGCTCTTCCCAATGACCAGCAGCTCCGCGATCGCCAGGCCGTCGGCCGGCAACCTGAACTTCGTCCTCGTCTGCGTTTTCATCGACATGCTGGGCATCGGCTTGATCGTGCCCGTTCTCCCGCTCCTGGTCGGCGAGTTCGTCGCCGGCCGCGAGCAGCAGGCGCTGTGGTTCGGCGTGCTGTCCGCCACGTTCGGCCTGATGCAGTTCATCTTCATGCCGATGCTGGGCGCAATCAGCGACCGCATCGGCCGGCGCCCGGTGCTGATGGTGTCGATGGCGGGCATGTGCATCAACTTCCTCACCACCGCCTGGGCGCCGAACCTGGCCTGCCTGTTCATCGGCCGCGTCATCGGCGGCATGTCGTCGGCCAGCATGTCGGTCGCCTCGGCCTACGCATCGGACATCTCCACGGCGGAAAACCGCGCCAAAAGCTTCGGCAAGGTCGGCGCCGCGTTCGGCCTGGGATTCATCTGCGGCCCGATGCTGGGCGGCCTGCTCGGCAGTGTCGGCCTGCACCTGCCGTTCTACGTCGCCGCCGCGCTGTCGGCGGCCAACCTGTTGTACGGTTACTTCGCCGTGCCCGAATCGCTGCCCCCCGAACACCGCGCGCCCTTCACTCTGGCGCGCGTCAATCCGTTCGGCGCCCTGGGCCGGCTGCTCAAGCGCACCGAGATCCGCGGCCTGGTCGTGGTCTACGCCTTGATGACCTTTGCGCAGATGACGCTGCAATCGACCTGGGTGCTGTACACCACCTTCCGCTTCGACTGGACGCCGCGCGAGAACGGCATCGCGCTGTTTTGCGTGGGCGTGACGGCCGCCGTGGTGCAGGCCGGCCTGCTGGGCGTGCTGATGCATCGCTTCGGCGAAGTGCGCCTGTCGCTGCTTGGCCTCCTGTCGGGCGCGATCACCTACATCCTTTATGGCCTGGCCACGCAGGGCTGGATGATGTACGTCTTCATCCTGTGCAACCTTCTGTCCTTCGCCGCGGGACCGGCCCTGCAATCGATCATCTCGAAAGCGACTGCCGCGGGCCAGCAGGGTGAGTTGATGGGATCGCTGCAGTCCATTTCCAGCTTCGGGGTCATCGTGATGCCGCTGGTCGGCACCGCGATCCTCGGGGCCGCCAGCCACCTGCCGCCGCACGACTGGCGCGTCGGGACGACATTCTTCCTGTGCGCGGCGATGCAGGCAGTCGCCATCGTTGCCGCGCGCCGCTATTTCCGGACTCGCGCCCAGTGAGTTCGCTGGTGGTCGGCGTGGTGCTGTTCGGCGCGCTGATGCATGCCAGCTGGAACGCGCTGGTCAAGTCGCGTCCCGACACCTTCCTTGTCACGATACTGGTGGCCGGCGGCGGCGGGCTGCTGTCGGCCATCGCCCTGCCCTTTCTTCCCGCGCCGGCGCCGCAAAGCTGGATCTGCATCGCCGCGTCCACCGCGGCGCAGCTGGCGTATTACGCGCTGCTGGTGGCGGCCTATCGCGACGGCGACATGAGCCACGCCTATCCGCTGATGCGCGGCAGCGCGCCCCTGCTGGTGGCGCTTGCCAGCGGACCGTTGATCGGCGAACGCCTCGGCATCACGCAGTGGCTGGCGATCGGCTGCATCTGCGGCGGCATCCTGGGACTGTTCATTTCCGCGCGTTCGCGCCACCCTGGCGCAAGACGCACCACGGTCTTTGCGCTCCTCACCGCCTGCATGATCGCGTCCTACACGCTGATCGACGGCGCCGGCGTGCGCCGATCCGGTTCGCCGGTGGCCTACACGATGTGGATTTTCATGCTGACCTCGATCGGCTTGTGGGCGTGGGCGGGCAAAAGCCGGCCCGGCCAGTTGCTCGCTTACGCGCGGATCAACGTCGGGGTAATGCTGCTGGGCGGCGCCGCCAGCGTAGGAGCCTACGCAACGGCCTTGTGGGCGATGACGCAGGCGCCGGTGGCGGCAGTGGCGGCGCTGCGCGAAACGTCGATTCTGTTCGCCGCAGCGATCGCCGCGCTGGTGCTGCGCGAAAAAATCAGCCGGCAGCGTCTGGCCGCGATCGCGCTGGTGGCCAGCGGCGCCGTCGCGATGCGGCTGGCCTAGCAGCGAAGCCGGCTGGAAAACTATGCCTTACAGCAGCGTCCCGTTATAATTGTCAATCGTCTAAGTTGAAAGGCTGACACCGTGTCCGACCGCATCAAGGTTTTGCCCCAGTACCTGCTGCCCAAACAAGCATTGACCACCCTCGCCGGCCGCGTCGCCGGCGCCAGGGGCGGCGTCTGGACGACCAACCTGATTCGCTGGTTCGTCACCAGGTACGGCGTCAACATGGACGAAGCGGTCAATCCCGACATCGCCAGCTACACCAGCTTCAACGAATTCTTCACCCGGCCGATCAAGCCGGAGGCGCGTCCTCTCGCGAACGCCGATTTCATCTGCCCGGTCGATGGCGCGATCAGCCAGTTCGGCGCCATCGACGACCACCAGATCTTCCAGGCCAAGGGCCACAAGTTCACCACCACGGAACTGGTGGGCGGCGACGCCAGCCTGGCCGCGCACTTCCAGCACGGCGCCTTTGCCAACCTGTACCTTAGCCCGAAGGACTACCACCGCCTGCACATGCCGTGCGACGGGCGCCTGACGCGCATGATCTACGTGCCTGGCGCGCTGTTCTCGGTGAACCCGACCACGGCGCGCGGCATTCCCGGCCTGTTCGCCCGCAACGAGCGCGTGGTGTGCGTGTTCGAGTCGCCAGAACACGGCCCGTTCGTGATGACGCTGGTGGGCGCCACCATCGTCGGCAGCATGGAAACCGTGTGGCACGGCGTGGTCAACCCGACCCGCCCTGGCCGCATCGCCGAGTGGGACTACAAGGACAAGGACATCGTGCTGAAAAAGGGCGAGGAGATGGGCCGCTTCCTGCTTGGCTCCACCGTTGTCATGCTGTTCAAGCCGAACACCATCTCGTTCAATCCCGAGTGGGCGCCGGAACGATTCATCCGCCTCGGCGAGATGATGGGCAACCGGCCATAAGAATCGTCGTTCCAGCGAAGGCTGGAACCCATGCTGAAGATGAGCCGCCGCGGCATGGGCTCCTGCCTCCGCAGGAGCGACAGACTTAAGCAGACAACCGCTTCTTCGCATCTTCGCAGCACAGCACTTCCATCATGTCGAGGAAGGCCCGGGTCTTGGCCGGCATCAGGCGCCGTCCCGGGAACACCGCCCATCCCGTCACGCTCGGCAGATCCCACTCCGGCAGCACCCGCACAAGCTCCCCCTTTTGCAGGAACGGCGCCGCGAACAGGTCCGAGCTGGCCGCGATGCCGGCGCCGTTGCAAGCCATGCGCGCCAGCAGGTCGGGAGAATTGGCGGTCAGCTTCGCCGGCAGTTCGCGCTCCCACTGCGCCTTGCCGCGCGTGAGCACCCATGGCTGCGCGCCGCCGTTGCGGCTCAGGAGGCACAGCAGGTCGTGCTTGAGCAGGTCGTCGGGCGACTCCGGTAGCCCGCGCGTCGCGATGTACGATGGCGACGCGTACAGGCCCACCTTTTCCAGCGCCACCCGGCGTGCCGCCAGCGATGAATCGTCCGGCAGGTCGCCCATGCGGATCGCGATGTCGAAGTTCTCAGCGACCAGGTCGACCCGCCGTGGCGACAAATCCAGTTCCAGTGTGATGGCCGGGTAGCGCGCCATGAACTCGGTCATCACGCGCGTCAGCCCCAGGTTGGCGAAGTCGTTCGGCATCGACACGCGCAGCCGCCCGCTCGGCTCCTGCTGGCGGTGCTGCACCAGCGCGCCGGCCGCCTCCACCTCCTCCACCACCTTGCGCGCGTGATCGAGCAGGCTCTCGCCGAATTCGGTCAGCATCAGCTTGCGCGTGGTTCGCTGCAGCAGCCGTTCGCCCAGTTTCGCCTCCAGCAGCGCGATGCGGCGCGACACGGTGGACTTGGGCAGGTCCACGCGCAGTGCGGCCTTGCTGAAGCTGCCGCTCTCGACAATACGGGCAAACAGCAGCAAATCGTTCGGTTCGACGTCCATTTGATTGTCCCGCTGGCTGAATAATGTTATCCATTGTAGCGTCTTCCGGATTGATTATGGGACTGTTAAAGTGATTCTCATCGCAGTTTCACAACCAGACACAAAGGAGCACCACATGAACATCCTGCAAATCAATTCCAGCGCCCGCAGCACCGGTTCCGAGTCCACCCGCATGAACGACAAGATCGTCGCCGGCCTGCTGGCCGACAATCCGGGCGCGACCGTTGTGCGCCGCGACCTGGCCAGCGACCCGCATCCGAGCATCGACGAAGCCGCGCTGGGCGCCCTGTTCACGCCGGCCGACCAGCGCACGCCGGAGCAGGCAGCGCGCGTGGCGCTCGACGACGCCCTGATCGCCCAGGTGCAGGCCGCGGACGTGATCGTGATCGGCGCCCCGATGTACAACTTCGGCATCACCGCGCAGCTGAAAACCTGGTTCGACGCGATTGCCCGCGCCGGCGTGACCTTCCGCTACACCGCGACCGGCCCTGAAGGCCTGTTGAAGGACAAGAAGGTATTCGTGACCCTGTCGCGCGGCGGCATCCACCGCGGCGGCGCGAGCGACTCGCAAATGCCGCACGTGCAGACCTTCCTGGGCTTCCTCGGCCTGACCGACGTCACCTTCGTGTACTCGGAAGGCCACGGCATGGGTCCGGAAGCAGTCGCCAAGGCGCGGGCCCAGGCCGACGCCGACATCGAAGCAGCACTGGCTTAAGCCGAACCGGCGCCGCCATATCAAGGAGAACATGATGAGCAAGCAGTTGACAGCAGAACGAGTGGGAACGCCGCGCGGCGTCGAGCGCGTGGTCAACGGACAGTTCGTGATGGACGGCGCCGGCGTGAAGATCAACCGCGTGCTGACGCAGACGCTGCAGCGCAGGCTCGATCCGTTCCTGATGCTCGACGCCTTCGGCAGCGACAAGCCGGGTGACTACATCGCCGGCTTTCCCGAGCACCCGCACCGCGGCTTCGAGACCATCTCGTACATGATCAAGGGCCGCATGCGGCACAAGGACAGCGCCGGCCACGAAGGCCTGATCACCGACGGCGGCGTGCAGTGGATGACGGCCGGGCGCGGCGTGATCCACTCCGAAATGCCGGAGCAGAACGACGGCCTGATGGAAGGCTTCCAGCTGTGGCTCAACCTGCCCGGCAAGGACAAGATGAGCGCGCCGTGGTACCGCGACATCCCGAACCAGGAGATCCCGCGGTTTTCGACCGATGCGGGAGCGACGGTACAGGTGATCGCCGGCGCCAGCCACGGTGTGCAAGGCGCGGTCCAGCGCGACGGCACCGAGCCGGTCTATCTGGACATCGAACTGGCCGCCGGCGCGAGCTTCGAGCAGCAGCTGCCGGCGGGGCACAATGCCTTCATATATGTCTTCCGCGGTGAAGTGACGGTCGAAGGCAAAGGCGTGCCGAGTTCGCGGATGGCGATCCTGACCAACCCGCAAGGCGCCGACGGCGTGCGCATCAAGGCGGCGGAACCGGCCCGCGTGCTGCTGATTGCCGGCCGGCCGCTGGGCGAGCCGATTGCGCAGTACGGGCCGTTCGTGATGAACACCCAGGCCGAGTTGCAGCAGGCCGTGGAAGACTTCCGCGCGGGACGGTTCGCGGCGTAAGCCTGGGGTCTGGTCCCGCGGAACGACGGGGACGCCTAGTCCCCATTTTCGTTTACACTGCCGCCATGTCCCTGCTAGATACCATTTCCGACGGCCTCTCCTGGCTCAGCCGCAAGTGCGGGTTCGACACGGTCGACTCCTTCCCGCCCGGCCACCAGTACGCCCGCACGCGCTGGAACGGCGCCTATTTCGACATCGCCTCGGACCTCAAGCCCGAGCAGATCGAGCGCTCGCTGTGCGAATCGATCGCCAATACCCCGCTCATCTTCGCCCACATCGTCAACCCGACCCCGCGCATGCAGCGCGCGCTGCTGTCGGTGATCGAAACGCGCATGCGCCGCTCGTGCGGCAATCCGGTCGAGCTGGTCGCGCTGCTGGTCAATGCCTACCGCAGCCGGCACACGCAGGAAGCGGTGCCGGGCCTGCGCGGGGTGATCGAGACCAGCGGCTACGACACCGGCGCGGTGCTCGGCTACCTCGGCGCGATGCCGGCGGCGTACGACATCATCGACGCGGTGAGCTAGACGCCTGGGGTCAGGTCCGCCGGACCGGACCCTGCCCTGGTCGGCGCCGTCCGCAAGTTCGACGGAAGGTAGCGATCCCGCAGCGTCATGAACGGCGTCTCCACCAGCTTGTACAGCCCCCATCCCGACAGCACGGACAGCAAGAGCAGCACTCCGATCGCCAGCGGCGACTCCGGCCCGTACCCCCACCCCGCCAGCGGCCGCGCGGCCAGGATGCACACCTGTTTGTGCGTCAGGTAGATCGCGTACGACCACAGCGCAAGGCTGCCGGCGCCAGGCACGCGGACGGCGCGCAGCAGCGAGCGTTCGCCCAGCGCGGCAACGATCAGGAGACCGAACCCCAGCGCCAGCAGCGGATAGCCGAACACCGTGATCGCGAAGCCATAACGGTCGTCGAGGAACATCGCGAACGCGAACGCGCACACCGCGGTTCCCGCCCCCAGCGCGAGGTTGCCGTGCGCGGTCAGCCGCCGCCACGCGCCGCCGTGAAAGTTCTTCAGCAGCGCGAGCGCGACGCCCGCCACCAACTCGTCGAAGCGGCAGAACGACGAGTAATAGATAAACTTGAAGTAGTTGTGCTGCGCCAGCGGGCCATGCACCAGGTCCTGCCACTGCACGCCGCGCACCGCCATTCCTGCGGCCAGGGTGGCGGCGATCGCGGCCCAGCCCCAGCGCGCGCCGCCGCGCAACGCGCCGATCAGCAGCGCGGCCGCCGGCAGCAGCAGGTAGAACTGCTCCTCGATGCACAGCGACCAGGCGTGCGAGAACGCGGTGCCCGGTTCGAGGTTGATGTTCTGCGTGAAGGTGATGAACTTCCACAGCGGCGGCAGCGGTTTGTCGACGCGGAACCAGGACGACAGGAAGTACAGCGCCAGGACCGCGTAGAAATTCGGCAGGGTGCGCAGCAGGCGGCGGCCGTAGAAATGGCCCAGCGAGAAGCCCTGCGGACTGCGCATCGCTGCGAAGATCTGGTTGCCGATCAGGTAGCCGGACAGCGCGAAGAACAGATCGACGCCGACCCAGCCGATCTCGCCGACCCAGCCGAAGGTATTGTCGCCGCTGACGAACAGCACGTAATGGTGCAGCACCACCAGCACGATGGCGAGCGCGCGCAGCGTGTCGAGGCCATGCACGCGGGGAGTAGTTGCCTTGCTTATCATGCGGCGCATGATGCCACGCGCTTTCCGCACGCGCTACCGTTTCCCGATAAAATGTCGGCACCGACATTTTCATGGATCTGGCAGCAATGACCATCGCACGCGACCTGCAATTCAAATCGATCAACTACACTGGCCTCGGCAAAGGGCCGCGCCTGATTATCACCGGCGCCGTGCACGGCAACGAAACCTGCGGCACGAAGGCGATCCTGCGCGTGATGGAAGAAATCGACAGCGGCAAGCTCCTGATCGCCAACGGCAGCGTCACCTTCGTCCCGGTCACCAATCCCCTCGCCTATCGGCTCGAGCAGCGCGCGGGCGAGCGCAACCTGAACCGCAACCTGTTCCCGAACGAGAACCCGCAGGACTTCGAAGACCAGATCGCCAACTGGCTGTGCCCTCTGCTGGCGCAGCATGACGTGCTGCTCGACCTGCACTCGTTCAACGCGCAGAGCGAGCCGTTCGTGATGGTCGGCCCGCAGAACAACGAAGGCACGCTGCAGCCGTTCAAACACGCGGAGAAGGAACGTGCGATGGCGCGCATACTCGGCGTGCGCCGCTTCGTCGACGGCTGGCTGGCCACCTACGGCGAAGGCGTGCAGCGCCGCATGAGCGACAAGTCGCAGCTGGAGACGGTGCTGCGTTACGGCGTCGGCACCACCGAATTCATGCGCAGCACCGGCGGCTACGCGCTGACGCTCGAGTGCGGCCAGCACAAGGACCCGGCCGCGCCCGACGTGGCGTACCGCGCCATCATGAATACGCTCGCCTTCCAAAAAATCATCGACGCCCCCGCCCCGACGCCGGTGCCGGCCGCCGAGATGGAGGCGCTGTCGATGGTGGTGGTGCACGACAAGATGCACGCCGACGACGCCTTCGTGCGCCAGTGGTCGAGCTTCGACCCGGTCGCCAAGGGCCAGCAGATCGGCGTGCGCGCCGACGGCACGCCGGTGCTGTCGGAACTCGATGGCCGCATCCTGTTCCCGGACGTGAATGCGGGCGCGAACCAGGAATGGTACTACCTGACCCGCACTAATCCGGAGTTCGCCGCCAACTAAAAAAAAAGGCGCCCCACATACTTGCCCTCATAGCAACATTCGCCGTAGACTGAGGCTTGGCGAAGGACTGCTATCGGCTGCTGATTCAACCGGTCGAACAGCGATAGACCGGTTCCGGCCAGAAGCAGACGTTCACGGTACGGCTCAGTACTTTCTCTCTTGAGGTGATATGCAGCTTTTAGATGCGATTTTTCTTGTCGGACAGATGCCGGAGCAATCCGTGATCTACACGCGCGAACCGTTCCAGTTGAGCAATGAGGCGAAGATTGTCCAGTTTGGAAAGGACGACACGGTCGCGCGGAACGACAAGGAAGAAGGGTATGTCTATTTTCTCGAAGCTGAGCTTGTAACTGAGTTGCTGGAGATGATTGCCTCGAAACGTAGCTCTCGAGAGACAAAGGCTGAATTCGTGCGCCACTACGCTACTTGGGATGCATATCCTGCTTGGGCTTTTGATCTCGAAGATGCATGAAGTCCATCGTCCGCTTGGGGCCGGAAGCAGCCGCCCAATAACGGTTGCGCTCGGCCAATAGCAGCCGGTGACTGCTCTTTCGATCAGATTGCTTTTTCGCTACAAAGAGCAGTCATTGACAACCGACTTAGTGAGATAAGGGGAATTAATGCCGCTGGAACTTCGTAGATGGTTTCAGGTTTCGACCAGCGTAGCAGGCATGGTTGCAGCCGGAGTTTGCTGGTTTTTCTTGCGTTCGGCAATTGCCGCAGGCGCCCACGGAGCGCAGCTAGCGGCCGGCTTGTTGATGGTGGGTGCACTTATCGGATTCGGGCGAATATTGACAGTACTTCTCCCCCTTGTTCTGCCCAAGATCTGGACAAGGCATCACTTATAGCCAGCCCAAAACCGGCGAATCACGGTGTTGAGCGCGCGTTCGCTACGCCGCCACTCGACCACCAAGCGCAGCATGAACAATGCCTGCTCCGCAAATCCGACCAGGAGCCAGACCGTTTCAGCGCTCAAGGCATGATCCCTTGGGCCGCAGCCGCATCATGAACATCGCGCGCGCCCCACGCGAGGCACACCGCATCATGATGCTCCCCTGCGCGGCGTCGATACCGGCCTGCATGGCCGCGGTCTGGCCGAAGCGGCGCTGTTGGATCACCGCGCACACCTGGTCCGGATACATGTCCGCGCCTCGCACCGTTCTAAATTGTGCGACAATCCACGGCTGTGCATCGCTTCAACAAGAACAATGATAAATATGGGCATCGGAGGTATTTCCCGGCAAGCGATCGCGTTTGCTTGCGCCCTGCTGCTCGCCGCCAGCGCTGACGCCGCGCCGATCGACGTCCACATCATGCCGCAGGAAAGCATCCCGCCCAAATGGATCGTGGGCCACGGTGTGCCGCAAGGGTTCTGCCCGGACCTGATGGCCGCCATCGAACGGATCGAGCCACGCCTCCACTTTAGCGCCTCCGAACGTCCCCGCTCGCTGCCGGTGATCGAAGATGCGCTCGAACGCGGCAGTGCCTGGGCTGCGTGCGGGGTGATGGAATCGACGCGCCGGCGCCAGATCGCCATCCGCTCCAGCGTGCCCGTGTTCGAAACCCGCCATCGCCTGGCCGCCGTTGCGACCGACCTGCAGACGGTCGAAAATCTCGACGACCTGGTGCGCCTGCACCCCTTGATCAACACCGCCCGCGGCTCGGCCTACATCGGACAACTGAAGGCGCGCGGCCTGCAGGTCGACGACAGCACCGGCGACAATGTCGTCAACCTGCGCAAGACCTTGTACGGCCACGGCCGCTACACCTACATGAGCGAATTCACCCTGAAATACCTCATTCGCGTCGAGCACCTGCAGGACAAGCTGCGCATCCTGCCGGCGGTGTTCGACGAGGACTACGTGTATTTCTGGACCAGCAGGAAAGCCGATCCGGCCGTCGCGCCGATGATCGATCACGCGCTGGCGAAGCTTCAGTCGAGCGGCGAACTGGCGCGCATCTACGAGCGCTGGGCGCGCCTCAAATAATTCAGGCCGGCGTCAGCAGCTTCAGACCCGCGATGCCGGCGACGATCATCGCGATCGACAGCAAGCGCAGGGCGCCCGCCGGCTCGTTCAGCATGACCATTCCGAACACCGCGGTGCCGACGGTGCCAATGCCGGTCCACACCGCGTAGGCCGTGCCGAGCGGCAGGCTCCGCAACGCCAGGCCGAGCAGGCCGACGCTGCCGGCCATGGTCGCCAGCGTGAACACCGAGGGCCACAGCCGCGTGAAGCCGGCGGTGTGCTTCAGGCCCACGGCCCATGCGATCTCCAGCACGCCTGCGAAAAACAGAATGACCCAGCTCATGGACAGCTCCCCGGTATTGGCAGGAAGGTCCGTGCCATGGTTGAAAAATTGCAGCGACGTTAGCACAGCGGGCAGCGCCCAGCAAGCCCGGCCGAAGTGGGTGATAATCGCCTGCTGACCACACGACAACCGGAAAGCCGCACCCATGAAGCACACGATGACGCCCGCAGACATCTTCACCGCGCTCGGCGTGGTTTGCATCTGGGGCGTGAACTTCGTCGTCATCAAGATCGGCCTGCAGGACCTGCCGCCCATCCTGTTCACCGCCCTGCGCTTCCTGTTTGCCGCGCTGCCGCTCGTGTTCTTTGTCGCGCGCCCGGCCACTTCGATCGGACTGGTCCTGGCCTACGGCATGTTCCAGTTCGCCCTGCAGTTCACCTTGCTGTTTACCGGCATCAAACTCGGCTTGCCGGCCGGCCTGGCCTCGCTGGTGATTCAGCTGCAGGCCTTCTTCACGATCGGGCTGGCCGTGCTGATGCTCAGGGAGCGGCCGCGGCCGGCGCAGCTGCTGGGCGCGCTGATCGCGTTCGGCGGCATGGCGCTGGTGGCGATCCATCTGGAAGGCACGGCCACGCTGATCGGCTTCGTGCTGGTGGTGCTGGCCGGCGCGTGCTGGGCCAGCGCCAACATCGTGACCAAGAAGATGGGCCAGGTGAACGCGCTGTCGCTGGTGGTGTGGGGTTCGCTGGTGGCGACGCCGCCGTTGCTGCTGGCGTCGTGGATCGTCGAAGGCGGCGCCGCGTGGCAGCTGGCGGCCGGCCGCTTCGGCCTCAGGTCGCTGGCGACCGTGCTGTTCCAGGCCTACCCCAACACCATCCTCGGCTTCGGCATCTGGTCTATGCTGATGCGCAAGTACCCGACCGCCACGGTGGCGCCGTTCTCGCTGCTGGTGCCGGTGGCCGGCATGGCCAGCGCGGCGCTGTTCCTCGGCGAGTCGCTGCCGTGGTGGAAAATCGCCGCCGGAGCGCTGGTGCTGGGCGGGCTGGCGCTGAACCAGTTCGGCGGGCGCCTGTGGGCGATGGCGACGGCGGCGCGTTGACAACATGTACACTGTGCTCCCATACCAATCACCGGAGCCAGCCATGCAAATTGCCGCAAACGTCCTGATCGCGCTGGTTGCGCTGCTGCACGCCTATTTTTTTATGCTCGAGACGGTGCTGTTCAAGACGCGCGGGCGCAAGGTGTTCGGGCTGTCGGCCGAGAAAGCCGAGATCCTGGCGCCGGCGATGTCGAACCAGGGCTGCTACAACGGCTTCCTGGTCGCCGCGCTGCTGATCGGGCTGCTGCATCCCGCCTGGCACGTCGGGTTCCTGTTCAAGATCTACGGCCTGACGTGCGTGATCGTCGCCGGCATCTGGGGCGCCGTCACCGTCAAGCGCTCGATCTTATACATTCAGGCGCTGCCCGCGCTGATCGCACTGATCCTGGCGCACTTCCCCTGATCGCCCTTGTTTTCTGGCCCGCCGGCACCATTTCCGGATATATCGTAGAATCACGATATTAGATTCGATAAAACCCGATACATGAACATCGACGCAATCCACAAGGCGCTGGCCAATCCGGTGCGGCGGCAAATCCTTTGCTGGCTGAAGGATCCGCACGCCAACTTCGCGCAGCAGGAGCACCCGCTCGATATCGGCGTGTGCGCCGGGCTGATCGATGCGCGCACCGGCCTGTCGCAGTCGACCGTGTCGGCCCATCTTGCCGCTTTGCAGCGCGCCGAACTGGTCACTTCGCGCCGCGTCGGCCAATGGATCTTCTACAAACGCAACGAGGAAACCATCCAGGCTTTCCTTGCCCATATCCACCAAGGACTTTAAGGAACTCAACATGACGACGATCTTCGATCCGATCACCATCGGCGACCTGCAACTGAAAAACCGCATCATCATGGCGCCCCTCACCCGCGCCCGCGCCATCGGCGGCGCGCGCGTGCCGAACGCGCTGATGGCCAAGTACTACGAGCAGCGCGCCAGCGCCGGCCTCATTTTGTCGGAAGCGACCTCCGTGACCGCGCAAGGCGTCGGCTACGAAAACACCCCGGGCATCTGGTCGGACGAGCAGGTCGAGGGCTGGAAGCAAGTGACCGAGGCCGTGCATAAGGCCGGCGGCCGCATCTTCCTGCAGCTGTGGCATGTCGGCCGCATCTCCGACCCTGACCTGCTGAACGGCGACCTGCCGGTGGCGCCGAGCGCGATCGCGGCCAAGGGCCACGTCAGCCTGCTGCGTCCGGAACGCGGCTACCCTGTTCCGCGCGCTCTGACGACCGAAGAAATTCCGGGCGTGGTGGCGGCCTACCGCAAGGGCGCCGAGAACGCCAAGCTGGCCGGCTTCGACGGCGTGGAAATCCACGGCGCCAACGGCTACCTGCTGGACCAGTTCCTGCAGGACAGCACCAACCAGCGCACCGACAACTACGGCGGCTCGATCGAGAACCGCGCGCGGCTGATGCTCGAAGTGACCGATGCGTGCATCGAAGTGTGGGGCGCGAACCGCGTAGGCATGCACCTGGCGCCGCGCCGCGACGCGCACGACATGGGCGACTCGACGCCGGACGAAACCTTCGGCTACGTGGCGCGCGAACTGAAAAAACGCGGCATCGCGTTCATCTGCGCGCGCGAAGCGGTGGGCGACGACAGCCTGGGACCGCTGCTGAAGAAGGAGTTCGGCGGCGTCTACATCGCCAACGAGCAGCTGACGCGCGAGAGCGCCGATGCCCTGATCGCTGCCGGCAAGGCCGATGCGGTGGCGTTCGGCAAGCTGTTCATCGCCAATCCGGACCTGCCGCAGCGTCTGAAAGCGAATGCCGAATTCAATCCGGCGCGTCCGCAGCTGTTCTATGGTCCGGGCGCTGAAGGCTATACCGACTACCCTGCATTGCAAGCGTAATCGAGGAAGTGGCAACTCGGGGTCTGGTCCTGCGGACCTGACCCCATTTTCATTTCAGCGACGCCAGATACTCCTCGTACTGGTCGTACATACCGCCAAACCCGCCCTGCATTGACGCATGCATCGCCAGGAACGCCGCCCGCTCGGCCTCGCTGGCGTTGAGCGGCTGCGACAGCAAGTGCAGCACCGTCTTGCCATCGACCTCCTCCAGCGTGGTCGTGTTCAGCACTTCGAGCGGCCAGACGGGACTCATCGGATTGGCGATCGGATTGCCTTCCGCGTCGGCGAAGCCGTTGATCCACACCATGCGCTCCGGCTCGGCCAGCTCGCGATACAGGAAGCGTCCCCAGATATCCATCCCGCCCGGGAAATGCATGCAGTAGTGGAAAACGCCGCCCGGCCGCGGCTCATGCTTCTTCACGTCGATCGGCACGCCTTTCGGCCCCCACCAATGCTTCAGGTGTTCGGCCTGCGTCATCGTCTTCCACACCAGCTCGCGCGGGGCGTTGAAGGTCCGGGTGATCCGCAAGTCCACTGCGTCGTTGTTGTCATTCATCTGCACGCTCCTGTTGAAGTCCGTTAGCCAGCCGGTAATCTCCCGCCATATACATATCAAGTCAAGATTTTCTTTCCAGAATTGGCGTGATATTCTGGCCCGCTCTTTCGTCGCCCCCCAATAAAAGGAACATCGTGAAACCATTCACCCGCCGAGTCCTCGCCCTCTCCGTCGCCGCCGCTTTCGCCAGCGGCGCAGCCTGCGCCCAGGCGCCGCGCGCAGCCAACACCTACATCACCCAGGCCGAAGCGGCCGCCCGTTCGGCGCGCGTATCGAACGTCGACTATGTGCTGGACTTCGCGCTGACCGGCAAGGAGTCGTTCTCCGGCACCAGCCGCATCAGCTTCGACCTGGCCGACAACAGCACGCCGCTGACCATCGACCTGGACAAGGCCACCATCGCCTCGCTCGAAGTGAACGGCAAGAAGCTCGCGCCGAACTACAACCAGTTCTTCATCACGCTGCAGCCGCAGGACCTGGTCAAGGGCCGCAACACGGTAGTGGTGAGCTACACGCGCCTGCACAGCACCAACGGCGAAGGCCTGCACCGCATGGTCGATCCGGTCGACGGCAAGGTCTACACCTATTCGCATTTCGAGCCGGCCGCCGCGCACCAGATGTTCGCCCTGTTCGACCAGCCCGACCTGAAGGCCACCTTCCAGGTCAACGTGACCGCGCCAGCCGACTGGGTGGTGGTGTCGACCACGCGCGAAACCGCGGTGGCGCCCGACGCCGCCGGCAAGCGCTGGACCTTCCCGGCTTCGAAAAAGCTCAGCCCCTACAACTTCTCGCTGCACGCCGGCCCGTACAAGGTATGGGAAGACACCAGCGGCAAATACCCGATGCGCCTGTTCGCGCGCCAGTCGGTGGCCGCGCAGATCCATCCGGCCGACTGGTTCAAGTACACCAAGCAGGGCCTGGCGTTCTTCGACGAATACTTCGGCATTCCCTACCAGTGGGACAAGTACGACCAGCTGCTGGTGCCCGACTTCCTGTACGGCGCGATGGAAAACGCCGGCGCGGTGACCTTCGCCGAGCGCGGCTTCATGTACAAGGAAGAGATGACCGCGTCGCAGCGCCAGAACCTGGCCGCGGTGATCATGCACGAGATGGCGCACCAGTGGTTCGGCGACCTGGTGACGATGAAATGGTGGAACGGGCTGTGGCTGAACGAAAGCTTCGCGTCCTTCATGGGCACGCTGGCCACCGCCGAGGCGACCGAATTCAAGAACGCCTGGCAGTCGTTCTACTCCGGCGCCAAGCAAGGCGCCTACACCGCCGACCAGTCCCTCACCACGCACCCGATCGAAGTGCCGGTGCCGTCCACCGCCAACGCCTTCGACAACATCGACCAGATCACTTACGCGAAAGGCGCCTCGACCCTGATGCAGCTGCGCCACCTGCTCGGCGACGAAGTATTCCGCAAAGGCGTGCACAACTACCTGGTCAAGTACGCCTTCAAGAACGCGAAGTTGGACGACTTCATCGGCAGCCTGGGCGAAGCGGCCGGGCGCGACCTCGGGCCGTGGACCCAGCAGTGGCTGTACCACGCAGGCGTGAACACCGTCGCCGCGAAGTACACCTGCTCGAAGGGCAAGATCGCCAGCTTCACGCTGCAGCAAAGCGCGCCGGGCGTCGCCCTGCCGACCCTGCGCGAGCAGCGCGTGCAGGTCGCCACCTTCAAGCTCGAAGGCGGAAAGATGGTCCTGCTGAAGAACGTTCCCACCACCTACAAGGGCGCCAGCACGCGCGTGCCTGAACTGGCCGGCAGCGCCTGCCCGGACCTGGTCTACCCGAACTATCAGGACTGGGGTTTCGCCAAGGTCCAGCTGGACAAGCGCTCGTTCGCCACCGCGCAGGCGAGCCTGGGACAGGTTGACGACCCGCTGCTGCGCTCGATGCTGTGGCAAAGCCTTTGGGACGGCGTGCGCGACGGCCACTTGCCGCTCAATGAGTTCATCAAGACCGCGCTGGCCAATGCCGGCGCCGAGAAGGACTACACCCTGCTTGGCAAGGTGCTGGGCATGATGTCGACCTCGAAGTACTACCTCGACGCGATGCACGCCAACGCCGCCTACACGCGCGCGACCACGCAGGCGATGGAAGACCAGGCCTGGGCCGGTGTCGAAGCGAACAAGGGCGACAGCAACTTCCAGCGCCGCTGGTTCGGCCAGTACCTCGAAGTGGCAAGCAGCAAAGGCGCGCTGGATCGCCTCGCCGGCCTCCTCGACGGCAAGCTGAAAGTGGACGGCCTGGCGATCGGCCAGGATGTACGCTGGTCCATCATCGAACGCCTGAACCGCTTCGCCTACCCGGGCAGCGCCGAACTGGTGACGGCCGAACTGGCGCGCGACAAGTCCGATACCGGCCAGTCGGCCGCGCTGGCCGCGACGGTGGCGCGTCCCGATCCGGCGGTCAAGGCCGAGTGGCTGGCCAAGGTGCACGACCTGAAGACCACGCTGCCGTTCTCGAAGGTGCGCGTCGCGATGAACAGCCTGTACCCGGCCGAACAGGGTGCCCTCAGCGAAGCGAGTGCGGCCGAGCGGCTGGCCAAACTGCCGGCGATCGACAAGGCGGCCGGACCGGTCTACATGCGCAGCTACGGCGAGCTGATTCCGGCGGGCTGTTCGCCGGCCAGCGTCAAGCGGCTGGAAACGGCGGTGGCGCAGTACAAGGACCTGTCGGCCGGCACCCGCCGCGCGCTGCTCACCACACACCAGGAGGACAAGCGCTGCGTAATGATCAAGCAGGCGATGACGGTGCCGAAGGACTGACGAGTGAAAATGGGGTCTGGTCCTGCGGACCTGACCCCATTTTTCAGTTAGCGCATATCGAGCGGCGTTGCGCGCCGCGGTGGAGGAAACGCAGCATCAAGTTCTGCGATGTCCTCGGCGTTCAGCACGATATCCAGCGCCGCGCGATTCTCGCGCACATGGCGCAAAGATACCGCTTTCGGAATCACCACCACGCCTTCCTGGTGCAGCAGCCACGCCAGCGCAATCTGCGCCGCGCTGGCGTTGTGACGTTCCGCCACCCGCATCAATCCCGGGGTGCCAAGCAGCGCGGCCTGCTCCGCCGCCGACGACTCCAGCGGCGAATACGCCATCAACGGCATCCCATGCTTGCGGCACCACGGCAGCAGGTCCCATTCCACGCCGCGCCGCGCCAGGTTGTACAGCACCTGGTTGACCGCCACGCCGGCGCCGGCCGCCTCGCGCATGTCGTCCACGTCGAAATTGCTGACGCCATAATCGAGGATCTTGCCGGCCTTCCTGAGCGCCTCGAATCCTTCCAGCGTTTCGGCCAGCGGCACGGAGCCGCGCCAGTGCAGGAGGTACAGGTCGATATGGCCGGTGCCAAGGCGCGCCAGGCTGCGCTCGCACGCCGCCTGCACCGCGCGCCGCCCCGCATTGTGCGGATACACCTTGCTGACGATGAAAGCCTGGTCGCGCCGCCCGGCCAGCGCCGCCGCCACAACTTCCTCGGCGCCGCCCTCGCCGTACATTTCGGCGGTATCGATCAGCGTCATGCCCAGGTCCATCCCGAGCCGCAGCGCATCGGCCTCCTGGCGCTTGCGGCCCGGATCCTCGCCCATGCCCCACGTGCCCTGCCCGAGCACGGGAATCGACCGGCCGGATGGCATTGCCAGGGTTCTCATCGGCGCAGGTCCTGGCGGCTAGCGCGCGATGCGCCGGCCGTGTTCGTCGATCACCTGCTCACCGTTTTCCTTGGTGAAGGCGCCTTGCTGCGGCGGCAGGATATCGAGCACCAGCTCCGCCGGCCGGCACAGGCGCACGCCCTGCGCGCTGACCACGAACGGCCGCTCGATCAGCGCCGGATGCGCCAGCATCGCGTCGATCAGCGCGTCGTCGTCGAGCGCCGGATCATCCAGTCCCAGCTCCTGGTACGCCGCTTCCTTGGTGCGGATCACGTCGCGCACGGACAGGCCGGCGGCGGCCGTCATCGCCTTGAGCAGCGCGTGCGAAGGCGGATGGGCCAGGTAGTCGATGATGGTCGGCTCGACGCCGGCATTGCGGATCAGGCCCAGCGTGTTGCGCGACGTGCCGCAGCGGGCGTTGTGATAAATCGTAATGTCCATGGAAATCCTGTTGGTTTAACCAAGGCATGATACAAGCAGCGCGCGCCACACTGCCACCTTTTTTGCTTGTCTCCCCCGTCCCGTCCGCTATAAAATGCGATGCGCAATTTTCCCCATTGCAATTGTTTTAACGCATAGCCGGAAAATGGCACAATGCTCAGAACCTGCTGGACAGGCCGACGGAGAGAAACATGGACCAATACCAGCTGCAAGCTGCAACACTTCCCACCCTGGGCCAGCGGATATCGCTGCGGCTGCTCAATCTGTTCGGCTGGCGCGTGCGCTTCAAGCCGCTGCCCGGCCCGCACGGCGTCGCCGTGGTGTACCCGCACACCTCGAACTGGGACTTCATCGTCGGCCTGCTGGCCAAGTGGGCCGTCGGCCTGCCCTTCCGCTGGCTCGGCAAGGAATCGCTGTTCAAGGGCGTGATGGGCGTGGCGATGCGCCACTGGGGCGGCATGGCGGTCGAACGCGACAACGCCACCGGCGCCACCCAGCGCCTGGCCGACACCATGAACGCGGCCGACTGGTGCTGGATCGCGCTGGCGCCGGAAGGCACGCGCAGCTACCGGCCGCACTGGCGCAGCGGCTTCTATCACCTGGCCGTCGCCGCCAAGGTGCCGCTGCTGATCGTCTACATCGATTATCCGAACAAGGAACTGTCGGTGGTCGACACGATCGACCTGACCGGCGACCAGGAGCGCGACATGGCCGCCGTCGCCGCCGCGTTCAAGGGCCACCACGGCCTGCATCCCGAACTCGAAGCGCCGATCGTGCTGGCGCCGCCGCGCGAAAAGGGTATGACCCCGCGGGGTCAGACCCAGGTTTGACGGGCGGCACTCAGGACTGGCAGAAGCGCAGGCGGTTGCCGGAGGGGTCGTCGATCTGCATCACCGTGCCCCAGTCCTGCTGCTGGAGCCCCGGGCGCGCGTGGCGATAGTGCTTCGCATTGAGTTCCGCGTGCAGCGCGGCGATGTCGTCGATGCGGATGAAGACGGTCGCGCCGGGCGCCGCGTCGCCGTAATGCTCGGAGATATGCAGCACCAGGCCGGATCGCTCGACCTCCATGTACAGCGGCGTGCCAGGCTCGAAGCGGTGTTCCCAGTTCACCTTGAAGCCCATGAAGTCGATGTACAACTCGCGCGTGTGCTGCTCCGAAAAGCTGCGCAAGACCGGGATGCCCGGCGAGAGTTTCATTTCAAGTGCTTGCGCCGGACGATCCGCATCCAGAAGGCCCCTTCGAAGACCATGCCAAGCACGAGGAACACAGGCGCGGCGGCACTGCCCTGCGAGTAGAACAGGATCGCGGCCAGCAGGCAGGCGATGGTGATCAGGTGACGCATGGTGACGACTCTCCGTGGATTTTGTACCCTGTAACGATGCCACAGCCGCCGCGTGCTGTCACGCTTTTCCCGCCAGCTCGTCCCAGGCCATTGCGGTGCTGAGGTAGATTTTCCCGTTCAGCCGCGCCAGCAGGTCGCTGGCGTTCAGCCGATCCATCACCGGCCCTTTCACTTCGGCCAGGTGCAGGCCGATGCCGCGATGGCGCAGCATCTGGTTCAGCTCCGTCAGGCCGAACAGCGCCGACGTGTCGATCGCGTTCACCGCCGACAGCACCAGCACCAAGTCGCGCGTGGCCGGGCGCGCCGCCAGTTCTTCCTCGATGCGCTGGTTGACCGCTTCAACGTTACCGAAGAATAGGCCGGCGTCGATCCGCAGCAGCAGCAAGCCGGGCGCGGTGCCGCCGCTATGGCGCTCGATATTGCGGAAATGCTCGGTGCCGGCGATCCGTCCCAACACCGCGATGTGCGGACGGCTGGCGCGCCAGATCAGGGTTCCCATCGACAGCACCACGCCAATCACGACGCCCGCCTCGACACCCATCGCCAGCACGCCGGCGGCGGTGGCGACCAGCGCGAGCGCGTCGCCGCGGTCGTAGCGCAGCGCCGTGCGCAAGGTGTCCAGCTCCAGCATCCCGAGCACGGCGACGATGATGGTGGCGGCCAGCGTCGGCAGCGGCAGCAGCGCCAGCCAGCCGGTCGGCGCCACCAGCGCGATCGCCAGCAGCGCCGCCGTGATGACGGAGGCCAGCGGCGTATTGGCGCCGGCCGAGAAATTGACCGCGGAGCGCGACATGCTGCCGGTGACCGGGAAGCCGCCCGACAGCGCGCTGCCTATGTTGGCGGCGCCCAGCCCGATCAGCTCGAAATTGCTGTGCAGTTTCTCCTGCCGCTTGAGCGCCAGCGCCTGCGCCGCCGACATGCTGATCAGGAAAATCATGAAGCCGATCAGCAGCGCCGGCTGCAGCAAGGAGCGCCAGTGGGCGTTGGAGATGGCCATGTTCAGGCGCGGCAGGCCGGCCGGCACCGCGCCGGTGGTGCGCACATTCAAATCAAGCCACGCCACCAGCACGGTCGCGCCGATCACCACCGCCATCGGCGCCAGCCGCGCACCGATGTCGGCGGCCGCCGGGTTCATTCCGGCGAGGCGCAGGAGCGGCGCCAGGTAGGCGCGCGCCAGCAGCAGCAAGGCCAGCGAAGCGCCGCCCAGCATCAGGCTCGGGACATGGAAGCGCGGCAGATCGGCGCCCGCCAGCGTCGACACCTGGCCCCAGGCGATGACGATGGCCGAGCCGATGGTGAACCCGCTCATCACGGGACGCGAGAAAAAGTTGGCGAGAAAGCCGATGCGCAGCAGGCCGCAGGCCAGCAGCACGACGCCCGACAGCAGCGCCAGTTGCGCCGCCAGCACGGTGTACAGGCCGGAGCCCGCGACAGCGAGCGGCCCGAGCGCGGCGGCCGTCATCAGCGAAATGATCGCCATGGGGCCGACCGATTGCGTCATGCTGGTGCCGAACACGGCGTAGATCAACGGCGGCAGGATGCTGGCGTAGATGCCGGCGACCGGCGGAACTCCGGCCACCATCGCATACGCCATCCCCTGCGGGATCATCATCATCGCGACCACGATGCCGGCGCTGATGTCGCCCGCCAGCAGGCCGCGCCGGTACTGCTTCAGCCATCCAAGCATCGGCGTCACTGCATGGCCAGTTCGACGCAGTTGCGTCCCGCGCGCTTGGCCCGCTTCAATGCCGCGGCAACGCGCTGCATCAGCGAATCGGCGCTTTCCTCTTCGCCCGCCTGGGCCACGGCAAGGCTGATGGTCAGCCGGTCGCAGCCCGGGAACACGGTCGCCTCGATCTCCATGCGGATTTTTTCCGCCACCTTCAGGCCGTCGATCGCGCTGGTGTGGGCCGCGACGATCTGGAATTCGTCGCCGCCGCTGCGCGCCAGCAGGTCGCTGCCGCGCAGCGCCGCGCGCACCGCGTCGGCCAGGATGCGCAGCACGGCGTCGCCCGTCGGATGGCCGTAGCGGTCGTTGATGGCCTTGAAATGGTCCACGTCGAACCCGATCAGCGCGAGAGGCGTCTTGTAGCGGCGGGCGCGCTTGATTTCCTGCTCGAGCAGCGCTTCGCCGTGGCGGCGGTTGGCGACGCCGGTCAGCGCATCCGTGGTGGCCAGGCTGGTCACGCGCGCCAGCAGCAGTTCGGTGTCGCGCGCCATGCCGGCCATCCGCAGGCCAAGGCCGGCCAGCTGCGCCAGTTCGGCCAGCGCGGCGAGCGAGTCGGGGGAAAGCTGGCGCGGCTGCGCGAACATCAGCGAGATGCTGCCTTGCGGCGCGCCGGGGCCGCGCGACGGGATCGGCGCCGCCGCCACCATGGCGGCGCCCATGTCGTGCAAAGCGACCGCCAGTTCGGGATCGCCGGCCTTCTCCGGCGCGTCCAGCAGCACCAGTTCGCCGCTCGCCGCGGCGCTAAATCCGGGAAAGCCGCGGCCGGCGCGCTCGATGTCGATACCCGCCGGCGAGTGCTGCGCCGCCAGCGTAACGTCGCCCGATTCGCTGGCGGTGAACATCGCCGCATGCACCACGCCGGGCCACGCAGCAAGCACCGCGCAGATGCCGGGCGCCAGCTCGGCGATGTCGTCGATGCCGGCCACGGCCCGCAAAACGCCCTCGCGCACGCCGCGCAGCGCGTCGGACCTGGCGTCAGCGTTGGCGCCCGGCGCCCCGATCCGCTGAGTGAGCGCGGCGTCGGCGATCGGGCCGATCGCATAATCGACCGGACCGCACGCCATCAGGTCGGACAGCCAGCCAGCCGCATCGAACGGACACACCAGCAGCACCGGCGCGCCCTTGCGGCTTCGCACCAGCTCCTCCAGCGCGGCGCGGTCAAGGCTGCGGTCGAAGCGATCGAGGTCGATCACCAGCAGGTCGACCTGCTCGTGCGCGAGGATGTGCGCGGCCTGCGCCGCGTCTTCGGCGACGAACAGGCGGCCGAACTGGTTTCCGCACGCCGCCTGGAACTCCACCCGGCGCTCGGCGGCCAGGTGCAGGAACAAGCCGACTGGCTGGGTGCGGGCATCGGCCTGCTGCGACATACTTTCTCCTCGAAAACGGTAGCCCGTAGTTTGCCATAAAGCACCCGTCGCGGATACCCGCACTGCGCTATATGTGTGGAAGCGCACCGAGTCGAGGCCCCGCGCCGGCGCATACTAAAACGACCACGAAGGGAGCGACCAATGGCGATACAGGACGAGGTAGCGGAGAAGCAGAAAGCAATCCAGAGCCGGCAGGACCAGAAGGACGCCGCGGCAGGGCCGGAGAAAGAGAGCAAGGCGGCAGTGCAGACCGGATCGGTGACCTATCCGGCGCCGCCGCTGCCGAGCCAGCACCTGAGCAAGCCGGGCATGGAAGCGCACATGGAGCTCACGCCGATGTTCATGGCCGAGCACTACAAGGGCAGCGGCAAGCTGCAGGGCCAGGTGGCGATCGTCACCGGCGGCGACTCCGGCATCGGCCGCGCGGTGGCCGTGCTCTTCGCGCGCGAAGGCGCCGACGTTGCCATCTTCTACCTGAACGAACACGAGGACGCCGCCGAAACCCAGCGCTACGTCGAGGCCGAGGGCCGCCGCTGCGTGACCGTGTCGGGCGACGTCAAGGACATGGAGTTCTGCCAGGAGGCGGTCGACAAGGTGGTGGCGGAATGGGGCCGGCTCGATGTGCTGGTCAATAACGCAGCCTTCCAGGAGCACGCCAGTTCGCTGCTCGACCTCACCGAAGAGCGCTTCGACGAGACCATGCGCACGAATATCTACGGCTACTTCCACATGGCGAAGGCGGCCCTGCCCTACCTCAAGCGCGGCGCCGCGATCGTCAATACGGGATCGGTGACCGGCTTGCAGGGCAACGCGCACCTGCTCGACTACTCCACCACCAAGGGCGCGATCCACGCCTTCACGATGTCGCTGGCGGCCAACCTGCTCGACAAGGGCATCCGCGTCAATGCGGTGGCGCCGGGGCCGGTGTGGACGCCGCTCAATCCGGCCGACCAGGCGCCCGACAAGATCGCCAATTTCGGCGGCGACACCTCGTACCGCCGGCCGGCGCAGCCGGAAGAGATCTCGCCGGCCTACGTGTTCCTGGCCTCGTCGATCTGCTCGAGCTACATCACCGGCGTCGTGCTGCCGGCCACCGGCTACGTCGGGGAATAGGAGAACTTCATGGCGCGCAGCCTGTGGAAGGGAGCGATCAGCTTCGGCCTGGTGCACATCCCGGTGGAGATGTACCCGGCCGTGAGCGAACATTCGCTCGACCTGACCATGCTGGACCGGCGCGACTTTTCGCCGGTGGGCTTCAAGCGCTACAACAAGGGAAACAACAAGGAAGTGACCTGGGACGACATCGTCAAGGGCTATGAGTACACCTCCGGCGAATACGTGGTTCTGTCTGACGAAGACCTGCGGCGCGCCAACCCGGAAGCGACCGGCACGATCGACATCCTCGCCTTCGTCGATGCCGACCAGGTGCCGCTGCTGTACTACGAGCAGCCCTACTACCTCGCGCCCGGCAAGGGAGGCGACAAGGTGTACGCGCTGCTGCGCGAGACGCTGCGCAAGGCCGGCAAGATCGGCATCGCCACGGTGGTCATCCGCGTCAAGCAGCACCTGGCCGCGCTGGTGTGCGTGGACGACACCATCGTGCTCAACACCCTGCGCTTCGCCGACGAGATCCGCGCCACCGACGAACTGAAAATCCCGACCAAGAGCGCCAAGACGGCGGCGGTGACGGACAAGGAACTGAAGATGGCGATGGCGCTGGTCGAAGGCATGAGCGAAGACTGGAAGCCGGAGCAGTATCACGACACCTATCGCGAAGACGTCATGGCACTGGTGGAGAAGAAGATCAAGGCGAAGGAAACCAAGACCATCACTATGCCGGGCAAAGAAAGCGCGCGGCCGGCGTCGAGCAATGTGGTGGACCTGGTCGCGCTGCTCCAGCAAAGTATCGGCAAGAAGCCCGGCAAGGCGGCTGCCGCGGAGGCGGAAGCGGAGGACGACGACGAGCCGCCACCACCGCGCAAGTCGCGCAAGCCGTCTGCGGCCAACGACGAGGAGGAGGCGCCGGCCGCGAAGCCGCGCAAAGTGGCGAGCAAGACGACCGAGCGCGTGGCGGCCAGCGCCAAGCCGAAGAAGGCAGCGGCGAAGGCGGCGCCGGCCAAGACCCACGCGCCGGCGCGCCGCAAATCGGCGGCTTGAGCGGCATGCCCAATTGGATCGACTATCTGCAGTGGCCGGCCATGGCCGTCACGCTGTACGCCGCCTACCTCGTTGGATCGAAGCGCACCGACCGCCGCATCTTCGGCTTTTCCATGTTCGTGCTCAGCAACGTGCTGTGGATCGTGTGGGGCTGGCACGACGAAGCGTGGGCGTTGATCGCACTACAAGTGGGCCTGTTCGCAATGAACGTGCGCGGCATCGTCAAGAACGAGTAGTCGCCGATTGTCGTCGTACCTGCGCAGGCAGGTACCCATGCTGAGCGAAACAGCGAGGTACTCTATTCAGCATAGGTTCCTGCCTGCGCAGGAACGACGTGTTATCGGCTACTTGATGCGAAAGATCACGTCCACCGAGCGCGACATTTTCATCACTTCGATCATCAGCAGCGCTTCGCGTTCGCGCTCGTTGCGAGCGACGACGTTCCGCGCCCGATTCGGCTCGACGCCCGCAAAGCCCATCGCGCGCGATAGGTTCTTCAGGTCGCCCGCCGACACGGCATTCACGGGACCGAGCTTGCGCCCGAACCCGGCGGCAATGGCCTCAGCCTTTCGCTTCGCCGCCTTGATCGCCTCGCTGGTCAAATCCATCTCGACCTCGTCGCGCTTGCTGGTATCGAAAGCCGACATGAAGGCGTCCAGGTTCGGCATTGCGATCAGCGGTCCCATCAGCTCGCGCCACTTCGACAGTTCGGTCACCTTGATATGCACGCCGCACTTGATGTCGTACAGGACCACGCCAGGCCGCGCCGGATCGGGCTTGCGCATCTCCTTGCGCAGGTCGCGAATCTCGACGTCGGTGTTGGCCAGTGCCAGCTGCGCCACCAGCGCGCGGATCTCGGCGATGCGGCCCTCAACCACCTGGCGCGCCGCTTCCGGGTCGCTGTGATACGCCGACACCTCGAAGTCTATCTCGCCGACATCAGGCATGACATACGAAAAGCCGCTGCCGCCGACATGGATGAACGGGTAATCGGGCAAATCGGTGGCCGATACGGCCAGAGGCAACAGGAGCGAAGCGACGACGATCAATCTTTTCAGCATGGGTTCTCCGTAATGGTCCTTCGTGGTGTGAAATCAGTTATCGCGCAGCGCCAGCGCCGGGGACATGCGCGCGGCCGCCAGAGTGTGGCGCGCCGTCGCGCACAGCGCCACGACGGCGACGCAGGCCAATGCGTACACCAGCGGCCAGCCGCCCATCGGCGCGCGCTCGACGAAGCCGGCCAGGTAGCGCGCCGTGGCCAGCCATGCAACCGGCAGTCCGGCCAGCGCGCCGGCCCCGATCAGCCATGCGAACTCGCGCGCGATCAGGCGGCCCACGTCGGCGGCTCTTGCGCCATGCAGCTTGCGCAGCACGATCTCGCGCGCCCGTCGCTTCACGCTGTACGCCGACAGCACGTAGATGCCGAACGACGCCAGCGCGGTGGCTACCACGCTGGCGGCGGTGAGTATCCGGGCCAGCCGCGCATCTTCGCTGTAGGTGGCGGTAAACACGGACTGCGCCGATTCGATATCCGGCACGTCGTTCGGGAAATGACGCGCCCATAGCGCTTCGACCAGCGGTCTGGCCGCGGCGACACTGCCTTCGACGCGCGCCGTCAGCACCGTCTGATCCGGCCCGATCCGGTACACCATCGGCTGTGGCGCCTGGCGCAGGCTCTGGTAGCGCAGGTCGGGAACGATGCCGACGATGCGCAGCGTGTCGTTGAACATCTGGCCGACCGCAGCTTCGGGGGAGGCGAATCCCAGCGCCTTCGCGGCGATCGCATTGATCACGACCGACGTGCTTTGCATCCCGTCCTGCGCCGGGCCGAGCACCCTTCCCGCCAGGGCGCCGATGCGATACACGCCGAAGAACTCGGGGCTGACGATCCTGGCCTCCACCGGCACCGTTTCCCTGCCCGGACGGTTGACGATATAGGTGATCTTGTTGCCGTCGCGTCCGACCGCATCCGACATCCCCGCCACCCCGCTCACGCCCGGCACGCGCGTCAGCGCATCCCTGAACGCGCGGGCACCGGGAGAGTCCAACTTGCCGGGAATCGCCACCACCAGCATCGACGCGGCATCGAAGCCGGGATCGGCGTGGCTCGCGTACCGGGTCTGCCAGCTTACCGCCAGGGTGATCGCGATCAGGGCGATCGCGGCGGCAAACTGGAACGCCGACAGCACGCGCCGCACCGCCATCCCGTGCCGCGTTTCGCTGCTGCCGCGGCCCTGAAGCGCACCGCCGGCGGCCTGTCCCAGCGCCAGCGAGGCCGGATAGACAGCGGACACAATGCCGACCACCGCGCCGAGCGCGAGCATCGTGGCGCAGGCTGCGACGGAAAACATGCCTTCCAGCGGCCGGTCCACCAGCGTTGCGAATACGGGCGTGGCGAGCCAGGCGAAGAACAGCCCGCACAGCGTCGCCAGCATCGACACCACCAGCGATTCGGCCACGAACTGCGCGGCAAGCCGCGGTCCGCTGGCACCGATCACTTTGCGAATGCCGATTTCGCGCTGGCGCCCGAGCGTACGCACCGTGGCCAGGTTGATGTAGTTGGCGCTGGCGAGCACCAGGATCAGTACCGCTAGCGCGGCGAGGCCCGAAACCCCGGACTTGCTGCCGTATTTGGCGCCCGAGCGGCCCGATAGCAGGTCCGGATCGAAATACATGTCGGACAGCCGCGTCATGCCGATATCGGTCAGGTGGCCGGCGGGCGCGCTGCTACCCATGCGCGCCTTGAACGGCGCGTCGATCTCGCGCGCCACGGCATCCTGCATCAGTGCGGCAAGGCCACGCTCATCGACGCCCGGCGCCGTCTTCACGTACACGGCGGCGCTCTTGCGCCACTGCGGCCCGCTCTGGGCCGGCGCCGCGTCCCAGCTGTGCGCGCCAACGCCGACCAGCGCGTCGATGCTGACAGTGGTATTCGCAGGCAGATCCCGCACGATCGCCCTCACCTCGAACGTCGCGCCGTCGATCTGCAGGCGCTGCCCGATCGCGTGCGTATCGCCAAACAGCTGGCGCGCCCGCGACTCGCTCAGGACCAGCGCATCGGGCCGCGCCAGCGCCGCGGCGGCATCGCCTTCGACCGCCCCGATGCCGAAGAAATCGATGAAATTGGCGTCCGCCACCTGCAGCGGAAACGGCACCACCCTCGACCCGATGCGCGCGGCCAGGTCGAACGATTTTGCCGAAGTGGCGGTGATGTTCGGACCGGATGCCACTGCGAGATCGCGCAGCGCCAGGGGCGCCATCGTGCGCCAGTCGGGACGAGGCAGCAGGTTGCGCCTCTCCTTGACGACAAAAATGCGGTCGCTGGCGGGGATTGCGGCATTGTAGGTGAAGCTGTAGCGCACGAAGCCAAGCAGCAGGAAGCACACCGCGAAGCCGACGGCCAGGCCGAACACCACCGCGGCCGAATAACCGGGCTCCTTCAGCAGCAGGCGCCAGCCGATACGAAAGTCACGCACATTCATCCCGCCCCCAAGATCGATGTAGACAATGCTGTCTATGCTATGCGTGAACTACTACCAGCACAAGTTATTTGAACGAAAATATTTTATTAGACACGATTGTCTATTCGCGCTAAGCTGCCTTCAATTCCCGGAGGATCGCACCATGAGCACACCGAACATCCCCAAACCGACGGCGGCCGAGCTGGACCTGCTTCGCACCCTGTGGCCGCTGGGCTCCGCCAGCGCCAGGCAGGTGCATGAAGAAATCCAGAAGGAGCGCCCGGACGTGACCTACGCCACCGTGCTGCGCCTGATGCAGATCATGCACACCAAGGGCCTGCTGATCCGCGACGAAAGCCAGCGTTCGCACGTGTATGCCCCCGCGCAGGCGCAGGACGCGCTGCAGACCAACCTGCTGAAAGACCTGATGCAGAAGGCGTTTTCCGGATCGGCCAAGGCGCTGGTGATGGCTGCGCTGCGCAGCGGAATCTCGAAAAAGGAGCGCGAGGAGATCGAGAAGATGCTGAAAGAGGACAAGAAATGAGCCTGTCCGCCACCTCTCTGGTCAGCGGCATCGGCTGGACGCTGCTCCATTTCATCTGGCAGGGCGCGCTGATCGGCTGCGCCACGGCGATTGCGATGATTGCCCTGCGCGGCGCGCGGCCGCAGCGGCGCTACGCCGTCGCCTGCGGCGCCCTTCTGCTGTGCGTGGCCTGGCCGGCCATCGAGCTGGCGTCGCGCCTGTCCGGCCCCGGTGCGGCAGGTAACGCCGCCCACTTCGCCATGCAAACGGTATCGAGTTCGCACGCGGCCGACGCCGGCGCGCTCACATGGCTGCAGGCGAAGCTGGAATGGATCGTCATGGCCTGGGCTGCCTGCGCCTGCGCGCTGACCCTGCGCATGGGCATGGGACTGTGGTGGATCGGCCGCCTGGCGAATCGCGACCGCGCCGATCACCACTGGCAGGCGCGCGTGTCTGCGATGGCGAACCAGTTCGGCATCACGCGCGAGGTGCGCATGCGCGTGATCGACAAGCTGGCCAGCCCGATCACCGCCGGCTGGTGGCGCCCTGTTGTGATGGTTCCCGCCAGCCTGCTCACCGGCATGCCGCCCGACCTGCTCGAAGCGCTGCTGGCGCACGAGATGGGGCACATCCAGCGCTTCGATTACCTGGTCAACCTCGGGCAGAACGTGGTGGAGACGCTGCTGTTCTACCACCCCGCCGTGTGGTGGATTTCCGGCCGCATCCGCGCCGAGCGCGAACAGATCGCCGACGACCTGGCGGCCGCCCATCTGGGCGATGCGCGCCGCGTGGCCCTGGCCCTGTCGGAACTGGAGAAGATGCAGTTCGCGGGACAGCACCTGGCGATGGCCGCGAATGGCGGCGAACTGGTGGAACGCATCCGGCGCCTGGTGCGGCCGGACGCACAGGCCCTGAACTGGAAAGCGGCGGTGGCGATGTGCGCGATGGCCGCGGCGTGCCTTGCGGCGGCGCTGCATGTGCCGGCCCAGGCCAGGACGCAACACGTGAGGACACCCGCCCTCGCCGATTTCACTACCTGCGCCAAGCCACTGTGGCCGAAACAGTCGCTGCGTGACGAGAACACGGGCACCGTCACGCTCTCCTTCCTCATCGATGCGCAAGGCGGCGTGGCCGATTCGAGGATCCTCAAATCCAGCGGCTTCCGGCCGCTCGACCGGGCCGCGCGCGTTGGCATCGCGCGTTGCCATTTCAAACCGGCGACCGAAGACGGCGTTCCCGTCCAGGCCTGGATGAAGATGCAGTACATCTGGACACTGCATTAGGAAACCACCACAACAAAGGAGAACCGATGTCACGTTTCGAAGGATTCAATCGCGCCGGCATGCTTGGATTGGCCGCATTGCTGGCCGCGGGCTGCGCCCAAATGCCGGAAGCCCCGAAGGCGCCGGACGTGCGCACCAAGGCGGTCGCCGACTTTAACACCTGCGCCAAGCCGGTCTATCCGCAGGAGGCGCGCCGTTTCGAACAGACGGGGACGGTGATGCTGTCGTTCCTGATCGGCACCGACGGCAAGGTGGCCGATTCGAAGATTTTGAAGTCGAGCGGATTCCGCTCGCTGGACCAGGCCGCGGTGGTGGGCATCTCGAAGTGTCAATTCAAGCCGGCGACCCTGAACGGCGTGCCGGAACAGGCGTGGATGCAAATGCAGTACGTCTGGACGCTGCAATAGCAGTGCTGTCGCTCCTGCGCAGGCAGGAATGACGCCAATGAAAAATGGGGCGTGGTCCCGCGGACCCGCCCCATCTTTTTTTACAGCCAGATTCAGACCGCCGAAACGTCGATCTCCGCCTCGGTCGCCTCGACCACCTGCTGCTTGGTCACGCCAGGCGCCAGTTCCACCAGCTTCAATCCCTTGTCCGACACTTCGATCACGCCCAGGTCGGTGATGATCAGGTCGACCACGCGCACGCCGGTCAGAGGCAGGTTGCAGTGCTTGAGGATCTTGTGCGAGGTGCTGCCGTCCTTGGCGGTGGCGACGTGCTCCATCACCACGACCACGCGCTTGACGCCGGCCACCAGGTCCATCGCGCCGCCCATGCCCTTGACCATTTTCCCCGGAATCATCCAGTTGGCCAGGTCGCCGTATTGCGACACCTGCATCGCGCCGAGGATCGCCAGGTTGATCTTTCCGCCGCGGATCATGCCGAACGAATCGGCGGAGCTGAAGTAGGCCGCGCCCGGCAGCTCCGTCACGGTCTGCTTGCCGGCGTTGATGACGTCGGCGTCCACTTCGTCTTCGGTCGGGAACGGGCCGATGCCCAGCAGGCCGTTCTCCGACTGCAGGTACACCTCGATATCGTTCGGCACATAGTTCGCCACCAGGGTCGGCAGGCCGATGCCCAGGTTCACATAGAAACCGTCTTGCAGTTCCTTCGCTGCGCGCGCAGCCATTTCATCACGAGTCCAAGCCATTGTAGTCTCCGAATTCTGTTCTTAGTTTGGGCGCACGGTGCGCTGCTCGATGCGCTTTTCCGGGTGCGCATTGACGACGATGCGCTGCACGAAAATGCCTGGCAGGTGCACGTGATCGGGATCGATCGCGCCGGTTTCGAGCAGTTCTTCGACTTCCACGATGGTCACTTTGCCGGCCATCGCCACGTTTGGATTGAAGTTGCGGGCGGTCTTGCGGAACACCAGGTTGCCCGACTTGTCGGCTTTCCAGGCCTTCACCAGCGACACGTCCGACACCAGGCTGCGCTCGAGCACATACTGTTCGCCGTCGAATTCGCGCACGTCCTTGCCTTCGGCGACGATGGTGCCCACGCCCGTCTTGGTGAAGAACGCCGGGATGCCGGCGCCGCCGGCGCGCAGCTTCTCGGCCAGCGTGCCTTGCGGGGTAAATTCGATTTCCAGCTCGCCGGCCAGGTACTGGCGCGCGAACTCCTTGTTTTCGCCGACGTAGGACGAGATCATCTTCTTGATCTGGCGCGTCTGCAGCAGCAGGCCAAGGCCGGCGTCGTCGATGCCCGCGTTGTTGGAGATGGCGGTCAGGCCGGTCACGCCGGAATCGCGCAGCGCCTTGATCAGCGCCTCCGGGATGCCGCACAGGCCGAAGCCGCCGACCGCGATGGTCTGGCCGTCTTTGACGATACCGGCCAGCGCCGATGCCGCGTCAGGATAAACTTTATTCATACCCGTCCCTTTTATAGTTAAGCCGAATTCGCTCTTTCTGCACCTCAGAGTAGATTCTCAGCATAAAATACGCGAGCCAAAAGCACAATACCGTAGAACTACCTGCTATTCAAACCATCGGGACCCATCGATTTGCACGAGATCAAAGCGCCCTACGCCATCGACTACGAGACGATTTTCCAGCACGCGCCGGTCGGCATGTGCATTTCGGTCGACCGCGTAATCCAGTCGGCCAACGAAGCGCTGGGATCGATGTTCGGCTACCCGAGCGACGCGCTGCGCGGCCAGTCCTTCCTGGTGCTGTACCCGACCCTGGACGAATTCCTGCGCACGGGCGACCGCATCGTGCCGATCATGAACGCCAAAGGGCGCTACTCGGACGAACGGATCATGCGGCGCGCCAGCGGGGAGCTGTTCTGGTGCCACGTAAGCGGGCGCGCGCTGGACCCGCAGCAGGCGCTGGGCGCCGGCGTGTGGACGTTCGAGGACCTGAGCGAGAAGCGGCCGGTGACGGCGGAGCTGACGCCGCGCGAGCGCGAGATCGCCGCGCTGCTGGTCGAGGGCAAGACCAGCAAGGTGATCGCGCGCGAGACCGACCTTAGTCCGCGCACGGTGGAGATGCACCGCGCTAAGCTGATGCGCAAGTTCTCGGCGTCGACATCGTCGGAACTGGTGCACAAGCTGATGGGTGTGACGGGGTAATTCGAAGATGGGGACTCGGCGTCCCCGTCGCTCCGCGGGCCCAGACCCCGATGCTGCCGGAGCCGGGGTCTGGTCCCGCGGACCTGACCCCATTTGCTTTAATGCGCCATCATGCCGTCATCTGCAGAGATGATCGCGCCGTTGATGAAGTGGGTTTCCTCGGCCGCCAGCAACAGCAGCAGGCCGTCGAGATCCTCCGGCTTGCCCACGCGCTTGCGCGGCAGGAGGTCGATCAGCTTTCTGCCCTGGTCGGTCTCGAAATACTCCTCGTTGATTTCGGTCGAGATGTAGCCGGGGCAGATGGCGTTGACGTTGATGCCGTAACGCCCCCACTCCACCGCCATCGCCTTGGTCATCTGCACCACGCCGGCCTTGCTCATGCAGTACACGCCAATCTGCGGCAGCACGCGCAGGCCCGCCACCGACGCGATGTTGATGATGCGGTGCTGCTTTTTCGGATCGCCCTTGGCGCGCGCGATCATGCGCTTGGCCGCCTGCTGCGCCACGAAGAAGGCGCCGCGCAGGTTGGTGTCCATCACGTAGGAATAGTCGTCTTCCGTCACGTCGAGCAGGCGCTGCGTGGTCGACACGCCGGAGTTGTTGACCAGGATGTCGATCGGGCCGGCTTCGGTCTCGGCGTGCGCGATCGCGCTCTTGATGCTGGCCATGTCCGTGACATCGAGCGTCACCACGTGCGCGGCGCCGCCGTCGGCCTCGATCTCGGCGCGCAGCTCCTTCAGCCGCTCGGTGCGGCGCGACGCCAGGACCACCTGCGCGCCGGCGCCCGCCAGTGCCTTCGCAAACCGCGCTCCGAGGCCGCTGGAGGCGCCCGTGACCATCGCGATTTTTCCTTCGAAATTGACTTCAATCCCCACGTTCGACTCCTGTGCGATTCTGCTTGCGAAAGCATAATCATTACACAAATTGCCAGTATTAGACTGCCGCGCCTAATAAAGCCCGTAAAATGGCGGGCTGAGTTGCAATCGGCATCAAAAAGCCGCACACTCGTGCTTAAATTTTTTACCCTATAAAAAGACCATGACAGAGCCAATCAACATTCTCGAACAGTACGGCCCACGCGAGGCGATGGAATACGACGTCGTCGTCGTCGGCGGCGGCCCGGCCGGCCTTTCGGCGGCGATCCGCCTCAAGCAGCTGGCGGCCGAACAAGGCAAGGAAGTGTCGGTCTGCGTGCTGGAAAAAGGCGGCGAACTGGGCGCCCATATCCTGTCGGGCGCCGTGATGGACCCGCGCGCGCTGACCGAATTGATCCCGAACTGGAAAGAGCTGGGCGCACCGCTCAACACCGAGGTGACCGAAGACCGCATCCTGTTCCTGACCGAGACCAAGGCCTACCAGACTCCGGGCTTCATGGTGCCGGCCTGCTTCGAAAACCACGGCAACTACGTCATCTCGCTCGGTAACGTGGTGCGCTGGCTCGGTCAGCAGGCCGAGGCCCTGGGCGTCGAAGTGTTCCCCGGCTTCCCCGCGGCCGAAATCCTGTACAACGACGACGGCTCGGTCAAGGGCGTCGCGACCGGGAACATGGGCGTCAAGCGCGATGGCCAGCCAGGCCCCGACTTCCAGCTCGGGATGGAGCTGCACGCCAAGTACACGCTGTTTGCCGAAGGCTCGCGCGGCCATCTCGGCAAGCAGCTGATGGTGAAGTACGACCTGAACGCGGGCAAGGACCCGCAGTCGTACGGCATCGGCATCAAGGAACTGTGGGAAATCGATCCGGCCAAGCACAAGCCCGGCCTGGTGATTCACACCACCGGCTGGCCGCTCGACGCAGACACCTACGGCGGCTCCTTCCTGTACCACCTGGAGAACAACCAGGTCGCGGTCGGCTACGTGGTCGGCCTGGCGTACGAGAATCCCTATCTGTCGCCGTACGAGGAATTCCAGCGCTACAAAACCCATCCGGCGATCCGCACGTTCTTCGAAGGCGCCAAGCGCATCTCGTACGGCGCGCGCGCGATCACGGCCGGCGGCCTGCAGTCGCTGCCGAAGCTGGTGTTCCCTGGCGGGGCGCTGATCGGCTGCGACGCCGGCTTCCTTAACATGAGCCGCATCAAGGGCAGCCACGCCGCGATCAAGTCGGGCATGATGGCCGCAGACGCCGCATTCGGCGCGCTGGGCGAACAGCGCCAGCACGATGAACTGGCCGCCTACCCGGCCGCGTTCGAGCAGTCGTGGCTGAAGGAAGAACTGCACGTGGCGCGCAACGTCAAGCCGTGGCTGTCGAAGGGCCTGTACCTGGGCTCGATCATGACCGGCATCGACCAGATCGTCTTCCGCGGCAAGGCGCCGTGGACGCTGCACCACACGCACGCCGACCACGAGTGCCTGAAGCCGGCGGCGAACTTCAAGCCGATCGCCTATCCGAAACCGGACGGCAAGCTGACGTTCGACCGGCTGTCGTCGGTGTTCATCTCCAACACCAACCACGCCGAAGACCAGCCGATCCACCTCACGCTGAAGAACGCCAGCGTGCCGGTGAATATCAACCTGGCCAAGTATGCGGGGCCGGAAGCGCGCTACTGCCCGGCCGGCGTGTACGAGTTCGTGCCGAGCGAATCGGGCGAGCGGCTGCAGATCAACGCGCAGAACTGCGTGCACTGCAAGACCTGCGACATCAAGGACCCGACGCAGAACATCGTGTGGGTCACGCCGGAGGGCGGCGGCGGGCCGAACTACCCGAATATGTAGATCGCACCCAGGAATGTCGTACCTGCGAAGGCAGGTACCTATACTGAATACGCTTTTACTTTCGTCTGGCTCAGTATGGGTACCTGCCTCCGCAGGTACGACGTGCTGTTTGCGGAGCCGCTTCGCCACGCGTCAGCCGGCGTACCCGGCCACCGCTACCACCACGCTACGCCCCACGCTTCGATCGACTTCCGCGAGCTCGGTCAGGTCATGGTGTCGTCGTCCGAAAGAAATCCACCGCGCCCGCGCGCGCCAGCGCTTCCAGTTCGGTCGCCGCCATCGGATGGCCGATCGCGAAACCCTGCGCGTAGTCGCAGCCCGCATCGGTCAGCAGCGCCAGCTGCCTGCCTGTCTCGACGCCTTCGGCCACCACCTTCAGCCCGAGCTTGTGCGCCATCGCGATGATCGCCTCGCACAGCGCCAGCTCGCCGTTCTCGGCGCCCAGCGTGGCCACGAAGGACTGGTCGATCTTAAGGAAATCGATGCCGAAGCGCTTCAGGTGCGACAGCGACGAATAGCCGGTGCCGAAGTGGTCGAGCGCAACCTGCAGCCCCATCGCGCGGTACTGGCGCAGCCGCTCGAGCACCTTGTCGGCGCCCTCGAACAGCACGCCCTCGGCGATCTCGATGACGATGCTTTGCGCCTGCATGCCCAGTTCGGCCAGGTAGTCGAGCCAGGCCTGGTACAGCGAGGCGTCGCGCCGGAACTGCACCGGCGACTTGTTCACGCTGACCTGGAACGCGGGGTGGATCTCGCGCTGCCATAGCTGCACCTGCCGCGCCGCCTCGCGAAACACCCAGTCGCCGATGTCGACGATCAGCCCGTTCGATTCGGCGAACGGGATGAATTCGGCGGGCGCCAGCAGGCCCCGGATCGGATGGCGCCAGCGCAGCAGCGCCTCGGCCTTGCGCACGGTGCCGGTGGCCAGGCAGACGATCGGCTGGTAGACGATCTCGAACTGGCCAGTCGCGAGCGCCGCGCGCAGGTCGGCTGCGACGTGCTGGCGCTCCAGCGCGGCCTCCTGCAAATCCGGCGTGAAGTAGCTGAAGCGGTTGCGGCCGGCCTTCTTCGACGCGTACATCGCCTGGTCGGCGCGCGCCAGCAGGTCGGCGACGTTGCCCGCGTCGGGCGGATACAGCGCGACGCCGGCGCTGGCCGACACCGACAGCCGTTCGCCGTTGATCTCGAACGGCCGCGCCAGCGCCGCCACCAGCGCCTGGCCGATGCGCTCGACGCTGCCGACATGGTCGATCCCGGCCAGGATCACCACGAACTCGTCGCCGCCCAGTCGCGCCAGCGTGTCGGAGGCGCGCACGCAGGCGGCGATGCGGCGCGCCGCCTCCGCCAGCAGCGCGTCGCCCATCGCGTGGCCGTGCTGGTCGTTGACTTCCTTGAAGTGGTCGAGGTCGAGGAATACCAGCGCCAGGAAGGCGCCGCCGCGGTCGGCCTTTTTCACCTCGAGGCGCAGGCGGTCCATGAACATGTGGCGGTTCGGCAGGCCAGTGAGATCGTCGTAGTTCGCCTGGCGCCAGATCGCCTCCGTCGATGCGGGCCGCTCGCCAGGGTCGGCGGCCGGCGCCAGCGTGCCGAGGTAGTCGCCGGCCGCGTCGAAGATCCGGCGGAAGCGCTCCTCGCCGCGTTCGAGCGCGCCCAGCTTGCCGTCGCAGGGTTCAAGCACCACACGGCAGGCCTGGCCGCTGGCGTCGGCGCTGGCGAACAGGATCGCCTCGAACTCTGCGCCGGCGGCGCCGCGCAGCGAAAGGCGGCATTGCTCAGGCTCGGTGCTGTTGAGCGCGCGGCCGATGAAACGGTCGAAGTCGCCCGCCAGATGGGGCGCGATGAAGGTGCGGAAGCGGTGCGCGCCGGGATTGGCGCGCGCGATGCCGAGCATGGCGGCGCCGGTCCGGTTGGCCAGCAGCACGCGGCTGTCGAAGCCCAGCACGAAATAGCCCACCGGGGCGAGCAGGTACAGTTCGTTGAAACAGGCCGCCTCGTCGTCGCGGCGGCGCGCCAGGCCGATGCCGCCGCCGTCCGCCAGCGCCATCGCCGGATTGCGATCGTTGTCCATAACCCCTCGCAGGCGTTAGAAATTCGGTCGTCGTTGCTATACCGGCAAGACTAGCACGCGCGCGGCCGCGCTGTCGAGTTTATTGATGGGCTCTGTTCAAACGCCGCTCGGCGCGCCGCTGGACGCTTTCGAACGCCAGGCTCATGCACCAGTACAGCGCCGCGGCGGCGATGTAGAGCGGCAAGGGGCGGAAGGTGGTGGCAATCACTTCCTTAGTCGAGAGCATCAGCTCGGTCATGGTGATGACCGACACCAGCGAGGTGTCCTTGATCAGGCTGATCAAGGTGTTGCTCATCGACGGCACCGCCACCCGCAGCGCCTGCGGCAGCACGATGTGGCCCAGCGTCTGCCAGTAGCCGAGGCCCAGGCTGAAACTGGCGCGCCACTGGCCGGCGCCGATGCTGTCGATCGCGCCGCGCAGGCTTTCCGACAGGTAGGCGCCGGCGTTCAGCGACAGCGCCAGGATGCCCGCCGTCACCGGGGTAAATTCGATGCCGATGCTGGGCAGGCCGTAATAGATGACGAAGATCTGCACCAGCAGCGGCGTGCCGCGCATCACGCTCACGTACAGCGTCGCGGGCCAGCGCAGCGCCGCGTACGGCGACATGCGCAGCACGGCCACCGGAAAGCCGAGCGCCAGGCCGCCCAGCATCGAGGCCAGCGCGAACACCAGGGTGTAGCCGGCGCCCGTCAGCATGACCGGCGCGGCCTCGCGCAGCAGGGCAAGCAGGTCCATCAAGGCGCGGGACGGCTGACGTCAGCGCCGAACCATTTCACCGATATCTTCGTTAGGCTGCCGTCGGCGGCCGCCTCGGCCAGCGCCTTGTTGAGCGCCGCCTTGAATTGCGGATTGCCTTTCTGGAACGGGATGCCGGTGCGCTCGATCGCGCCGACCCGCGCGCCGGCTTTGATCGGCAGTTGCGAGTTGTTCAGCAGGTAGGACACCATCAGGCTGTCGTTGAGGGCGGCGTCGATGCGGCCGAACGCCAGGTCCTGCAGGTTCTCGGGCGCCGCCGGGTAGCTCTTCACCGTGATGCCGGGCACTGCCCTGGCCTGCTGCTCGAACACGCTGCCCTGCCCCACGCCGACTTTCTTGCCCTTCAGGTCGGCCAGCGAGGCGTATTGCGCCTTTTCGTCCTTGCGCACGATCAGCTGCGGGCTGGAATAGGTGTACGGGTCGGAAAAATCGAAAGCCTCCAGCCGCTTGGGCGTGATGCCGACCTGGCTGATGATGACGTCGTACTTGCCGGCGCCCAGGCCCGCCAGAATGGCCGCCCACTCGGTGCTGACGAACTGGGGCTTGAGGCCCAGTTTTGCCGCCAGCAGGCGCGCGACGTCGACGTCGTAGCCGGCCAGCTCGCCCGTCTTCTGGTCTTTGAAATTGAACGGCGGATACGTGCCTTCCATCGCGATGCGCAGGGTGCCGCGCGCCCTGGCGCTGTCGAGCAGGTCGGCGGACAGGGCCGGCAGCGCCAGGCTTGCCGCCAGCAGTGCGGCGGCGGTTTTCAGGGCGTGACGACGGAACGGGGATGAGACCATGAGGGTTCGCCTGGAAAAAGGTTGACTAGTCAAGTATTTGGAGGTGCGTCAGGCCGCCATCCTGCGATTGCGCGCGCCGAACTTGTGGCCGCTGACCAGGATGGTGCTCTCGACCAGGCTCGACAGCCCGAGGATCAGCTGCACCAGCCGGTCTTCCGGCAGCACCCACAGCTGGCCGGCGGGCGGCTCGGCGCCGGTGGCGGCGACAATCAGGGGCGCCACCCACTGGGCGTCGGCGTCCACGTCGAGCAAGATCGCGTCGCCGCTGGTCTGCATCGTGATGGTGCCGCCGATGGCCAGCGTGAAGCAGACGCCGTAGCCGGTTTCCTGCGGGCCGATGTGCTCCAGCAGGCTGCGGTTGTGTTCGTCGATCCACAGTTCCACATCCTGCGGCGTTTCCAGGGCGGTCCAGCGGACGGGCCGGAAGCGCGGCGCCTGTTCGTGCGATTCTTGATTCATTACCTGGTTCGAAATAAGCTGGTGACGGCGCGTATCGTACGGCATTTCCGCCGTGCAGTACATGGACGCGGAAGGATAGCCTTGGGCGAGCGGAACCGCTGCGCCAGGTCAAACATGTGCCAAGAGGAGGAATTATGAAAGCGAAGGCTGCGGATTATCGTGTCCGCCACGGCGGCTATGTTTCAGAATTTGACAAATTCATCGACAACTACATGGTGGAGCACCCGGAAATCATCGCCGACAAGCGGCGCGGCTGGTACATCTGGTGGGACCACCTGGTTGACATGAAAGACCAGGAAAACCAGCATGACGATGCCGTCCCGGTCAAACCCTATCAATATGACTAAATTCAGTGAGGAAATCTATATTGTTTTGACGCATCTTAATTGCGCATCGGCAATTCGGCATTAGGATGCAGTTGCGAGGTTCGCTTATTGGTAAAGCCCAGTCGCCCGAGACTGAAAACGAGGTTCGATTCCTCGGCCCCGCACCAGGTTGCGGCTGTCGTACCTGCCGGAAGCGGTACGACAGCCTGAGCTCAATGCGGCCGCCGCGCCATCCTGGCGGCAAAGTAGACCGTGTACAGCGCCGCGATTCCCACCAATGAATAGATCAGCCGCGTCGCGGGACTCTGCGCGCCGAACAGGGTCGCGACCGCATCGACGTTGAACAGGGCCACGCACGCCCAGTTCAGGCCGCCAATGACCAGCAGGGCCAGCGCAATGTAATCGATCGCCGAAACTTTCCAGCCGTACCGTTCGGCCGGCAAGGCGTGACGCCGCTCGGGAATATGGCGGCGGTCGGTGGTGGGCATGTCCAGGGTTGCCATCGCTACCTCCTCGTGTAATGACCAGTGAGCCCGAATCCGGGCAACCGGTTAGACAAGGAGGCTGCGCGCGAGTTTTGCCGGGCCCGCCTCAGCCCTTCCAGGTGCGCTTGAGGCCGGTGTCGGCGTGGATCCAGCCGCCCTTCGGGCCTTCGCGGTAATAGAAACCGACGCCGCCCTGGCGGAAGCTGCGCACCAGGCCGCCGAGCACTTCGGAATTGAGGCTGGCGATGCGGATGTCGGCCGCCTTGCCTTCGATGTGCAGCGACTGGCGCGCCGCCGGAATGCCCTGCTCGATCAGGCGGTTGTTGGACTTGGCGGTGCGGTAGCCCGACAGGATCTCGAGCGGCTGCTCGATGCCGTAGCGCGCCACGAAGGCCTGGGTGCCCCACAGCGTTTCGAACAGTTTCGGGTCGATCGGCGCGGTTTCCTTGCCGTTGACGTCCCGCATGATGTGGCACAGCTCCTGGTAGGCCGAGTCGATCACCTCGCCGTCGCGCCAGTACAGCACTTTCGTTTTCTCGCCGCTCTGCGGGCGGATCAGGGTCAGCGTGCGCGGCTTGAGCCAGAAGTCGAGGTCGAGCACCTGGGCGTCGAAGATGTCGGGAGGCGGCGCCAGCTCGGTCGTCTCGGCCGGACGCGACGGCGATGGCGCTGCCGCGCGGCTGACGCTGCGGCCGGACGATTTCGCCGCGACCGTTCTGGCGGTGCTGGCGTGGGCGCAGCCGATCAGCGGGGTGGCCAGCGCGCCGAGCGCCGACAGGCAAACACTGTGGTGAAGGAATTCTCTGCGCGAAGCCATATCTAACTCATCAATTCGAGGCGCCCACTATAACGCAAGGCGCTTGTGCACGACAGCAAATTGAACAGATGTGTAATCAGGAACCGGTGCAGTTGCAGAAACGCTTGCCCGGGGTGCCCGCCGCGCCCGGCTCGGCGTCGAGCTTTTTCCAGAACACCTCGCACTCGAGACCGTAGCAGGTCTTGTCCTTGCCGGCGTTGACGTAGCCATGCCGCGCGTAAAAGCCGCTGCCGGCGGTGGTGCTGTGCAGGCGCAGCACGCCGACGCCCCATTCGCGCGCCTTGGCCTCGGCCGCGCCCAGCAAGGCCTTGCCGACGCCGCAATGCTGCGCCTCGGGCAGCACGTAGCACAGCGACAGCTTGCCGCCCTGCGTGATCAGCGCCACGCCCACCAGTGCGCCATCGCGCTCGGCAACGAGCATATGATTGGCGGGAGCGCTCATCCACGCGACCACTTGCGCGGGAGTCTTGTTGCCCAGCCAGGCGTCGAGCCTGGCCTGGTCGTGGCGATGGTCTGCGGCGCAGCTTTCGAGGATCGAGCGGCGCAGCACGGTGCATGCCGCCGGGGCGTCGTCGGGTGCGGCAGGACGGATGACTGGACTCATGAACAATAACGCAATGATTTCGGGAAAAAGGTGTTGCTAAGCTTCAAGATGCATACAACGACTATACCGGAAAGCCGCGTGCTTTGCCTGATGAGCCGCGCGCCTGAGGTTGCGCTACAACATTGCCGTCTAAGCATATAGAAAAACTGTTGTTCCGTTTTTGGCGGAAATTCTAGACCATGCTGTTCAGTTTCCACAACACCAAACACGCGAGAAAATAATGACAATCACCCGCCCGTCTCCCCTTCGCCGCTGGATCCTCGCCCTGACCCTGGGCGCCCTTGCCGCGCCGTTCGCCGCCGGCGCCGCCGAAGTCGAACTGCTCAACGTGTCCTACGACGTGGCGCGCGAGCTGTACAAGGACATCAACCCGGCCTTCATCGCCGACTACAAGCAGAAGACCGGCGAGACGGTCGTCGTCAAGCAGTCGCACGGCGGCTCGAGCAAGCAGGCGCGCTCGGTGGCCGACGGCCTGGAAGCGTCGGTCGTGACGATGAACCAGGCCAACGACATCGACATGCTGGCCGACCGCGGCCTGGTCGCCGCGGACTGGGCGAAAAAATTCCCGAACAACGCCGCGCCGTATTACTCGACCATGGTGTTCCTGGTTCGCAAAGGCAATCCCAAGCAGATCAAAAACTGGGACGACCTCGCCCGCCCGGGCGTGAAAGTTGTGATCCCCAATCCCAAGACCGCCGGCAACGGCCGCTACACCTACCTGGCGGCGTGGGGCTCGGTGCTGAAGAAAAAGGGCGGCACGGAAGCGCAGGCGCGCGAGCTGGTCGGCAAGATCTTCAAGAACGTGCCCGTGCTCGACGCCGGCGGGCGCGCCGCCACCACCACCTTTACCCAGCGCCAGATCGGCGACGCCTTGGTGACGTTCGAAAACGAAGTGCAGCTGGTGCGCGCCGAATTCGGCGACAACTTCGAGGTGGTGTATCCGCCGACCTCGATCCTGGCCGAGTCGCCGGTCGCCGTGGTCGACAAGGTCGTCGACAAGCGCAACATCCGCAAGGAGGCGACGGCTTATCTGAACTTCCTGTACTCTGAAGCGGGTCAGGAAATCGGCGCGAAACACTTCATGCGCGTGCGCTCGGCGGCGGTGGCGAAGAAGTACGCGGCCAACTACAAGCCGATCGCGCTGTTTACCGTCGACGAGCTGTTCGGCGGCTGGAAAGCGGCCCAGAAGAAGCACTTCGACGACGGCGGCGAGTTCGACAAGATTTATCAGTCGAAATAGTTTTCACCGTTTCCGCTTGTCAGTTTCGAAAGGCTCTGCAGTGCGCAGGGCCTTTTTTCCATGAAATTTACATGTTGAGACACGATTCGACTTGTGCGCCATAGACACACCCCAAATTGGATGATATCTTCCCGCAATAGTTAGTTGCTCCATAGCCAGATTATTTTCAGCATCAGCGCAGCGCCCTCGCCCCTGGCGCCCGATATTGAACCAGCACTCCACGAAAACGCCCACATGAAAAAACTGTTCGCCACCGTCCTGTTGTCGATCTCCACCGCCGCTGCCGTCGCCGCGCCGTTCGGATCGCAATCGGTGCTCGTCGTCGAGGACGACACCGGCAAGGTCCTGGTCGAGAAAAACGCCAACGCCATCGTCCCGATCGCGTCGCTGACCAAGCTGATGACCGCGATGGTCGTGCTGGACTCGAAGCCCGACCTCGACGCGCCGATCTCGATCGACAAGGTGGACGTCGACATGCTCAAGCACAGCACCTCGCGCGTGCCGGTCGGCGCGACCATCTCGCGCCGCGACGTGCTGCAACTGGCGCTGATGTCGTCGGATAACCGCGCCGCCGCCTCGCTGGGCCGCACCTACCCGGGCGGCACCGAGGCATTCAAGGCCGCCGTCAAGGCCAAGATCGCCGCGCTGGGCATGACCCAGACCGTGATCGAAGAGCCGACCGGCCTGTCGCCGAACAACAAGTCGACCGCCTCCGACCTGGTCAAGATGGCCGTCGCCGCGTCGGCCTATCCGGAGATCACCCGCATCACCACCGACGCCAAGGACATCATCAACATCAACGGCCGCGGCGTCGAGTACCACAACACCAACCGCTTCGTCGGCGCCAAGGGCTGGGACATCGGCCTGTCGAAGACCGGCTACACCGAAGAAGCGGGCCGCTGCCTGATCATGCGCATCAAGGCGGCCGGCAAGCACGCCACGCTGGTGCTGCTGAATGCGCGGGCATCGTCCGTGCGCGCCTTCGACGCGCTGTCGATCCGCCGCCTGATGGGTGGCGAAGACGCGCAGCTCGCCCACGCCGGCCGCGGCGAAGGCCGCATCGTCAAGGCGGCGATGCGCACCCGCGGCTCCAAGCACCTCAAGCCGCGCCACCGCCGCGTGTAAGATCGATGGGGTCAGGTCCGCTGGACCTGACCCCGGTTTTGTCGCCGGCGCGAATGCCGCGACCCCAAATGACGGGGTCTGGTCCTGCGGACCTGACCCCATCTTGATTCACCTCTCCAGCATCGTCCTCAACCCGCTGGCCCGCTGCGTCTTGCGGCCGATCGCTTCGGCCAGCACTGCGCTGGCCGGCGACACCAGCGTGAACTCCTGGCTGGCCCGCGTGATGCCGGTGTAGACCAGCTCGCGCGCCAGCATCCCCCCGCCCGACTTCGGCAGCACCAGCACCGTGTGGCGGAACTCCGATCCCTGCGATTTATGCACCGTCATCGCGTACGCCGTCTCGACGTGGCGCAGGCGGGTCGCGAGCACGCTGCGCACCTCGTCGCCCTCCAGGAAGTACACACGCAGCGAATCCGGGCGCGCAGGGTCGGCCAGCGTCAGCCCGATGTCGCCGTTGAAAACCTTGGTGCCGTAGTCGTTCCGGGTCACCATGACCGGGCGCCCCACGTACCATTCGCCGCGGCGGCGGATCAGGCGCGCCGCTTCCAGCTTTTGCTCGATCGCCTCGTTCAGGCCCGCCACGCCCCACTCGCCTTCGCGCACTGCGCACAGGATCCGGAACGCCTCGAAACTTTGCAGCACGGCCTTCGGGTCGCCGCCCCTGATCGTTTCGAGGTAAGGCCGGTAGCCGTCGATCGCCAGCTGCAGCACGTGGGCCTGCTGCGCGTGCTCGATCCAGCGCACGCCCTCGGCGCCGCCGCGCAGCACTGCTTCCGCGCGCCCCACGTCGCCGGCGTTGACCGCCAGCGCCAACTGGCCGATCGGGCCGCCGAATCGCCGACTGTGGCGCAGCATCACGGTCTGCTGGGCCAGCGCGCCTGCGCCGCCGAGAAATGCCGGCGGGATGGTCTCGCCGCTCGCGGCCCGCGCGTAGGCCAGTGTGGCGCCGTCGTAGCCGCCGGCCTGCGCGTCGTGGCACAGGTCGCCCAGCACCGCGCCCGCCTCCACCGACGCCAGCTGGTCCTTGTCGCCCAGCAGAACCAGCCTGGCGCCAGGCGGCAGAGCGTCCAGCAGCGCCGCCATCATCTCCAGGTGCACCATCGAGGCCTCGTCCACAATCAGCACGTCCACGTCGAGCGGATTGCCGCGATGGTGGGCGAAGGCCCGGGTGTCGGGCCGCGCGCCGAGCAGGCTGTGAAGCGTGCGCGCCGCGCCCATGCGCGCGGTCAGGTCTTTCAGCGCCAGGTCGCCGCCCACCTTGCCGGCCAGTTCATTGAGCGCCTTGTCGATCGACTGCTTCAGCCGCGCGGCCGCCTTGCCGGTCGGCGCCGCCAGGGCGATGCGCTGGCCCGCCGCGTCGGGCGCGGTGGCGAACAACAGCGCCAAAAGGCGCGCCACCGTGTAGGTCTTGCCGGTGCCGGGGCCGCCCGTGATGATCGCCACCGAGCCGCGCACGGCGATGGCGCAGGCCAGCTTTTGCCAGTCCGGTTTGTCAGCCTCGCGATGCGACGCGAACAGCTTGTCGAGCCACTCGCGCACCCTGGCGCCGTTCACCTCGCGCACCTCGCGTGCACGCGCGCCGATCGTATTCGCCACCGTCATCTCGTCGCGCCAGTAGCGGCGCAGGTACAGCCGGTCGCCATCGAGCACCAGCGGCTCGTCGTAACTGAACTCGCCCGCGTGCCACACCTGGCTGGCGCCGGCCAGCAGCTGGGCCCACGCCCGGGCCGTTTTCGGCAGCGGCCCGGCGGCCGCCGCCAGCGCCTGCCATTGCTCCTCGCTCCATCCCATCAGCGCGCAGGGGTCGGCCGCCAGTTCGCCCAGCATCAGGCAGCTGTGGCCGCGCCCCTCCAGTTCCGACAGCAGCACGCAGGCCAGCATCAGCGGCGCGGGAGCGTCACCGACCGAGCCGATGAAGCGCGCAAAGGCGCCCGACAGCCGGCGCAATTCCCCCGCTTCGGTCAGCGCATCCACTTCCGCCCACAGGGGCGCCAGGTCAGTAGTCATCATGTTTCGTCGCCAAGCAGCCGGTCCAGGCCATCGAGCAGTTCCAGGTCGGGTGGCAGCAGGTAGCAGCCGCGCGTGGACGCGTTGGCGATCCCGCGCAGGAACAGGAACACCGCGCCGCCCAGCTGGCGCGCGGGATCGTAATCGTCGCCCAGGCGGCTTCGCAGGAGGCGGTGCAGCGCCAGCATGTAGATCGCGCCCTGGATGTCGTAGCGGTGCGCCGCCATCCCGGCCGCCATCGCCTGCTGGCCGTAGGCGGCGTCGCCGGCGCCCAGCGCATTCGATTTGTAGTCGAGCACCCAGAAGCGGCCTTCGTGCTCGAAAACCAGGTCGGCAAAACCCTTGAGCATGCCGTGCAGCTGGCGCTCCGGCAGCACCGGCCGCGCCACGCCGTCCAGCAGGGCATCGGCACACAGCTGGTCGAGCGCGATGCTGTCCAGGTGGCGGCTGGGGAACCAGAACTCCATCTCGGGCAGCACGCCCTGCAGCGCCGCCAGCGGCGCGCCCAGTGGCGGCAACGGCGTGGTCGCCACCGCGCGCAGCCATTCGATCGCGTCTTCCTTGCGGTTGGCCCAGCCGGCACGCTCGCAGCGCGCGCCAAGGCGGGCATCGAAGCCTTCCTCGGACACCCGCGCGAAGCCTTCCTGCGCCATCCATTCCAGCTGCTCGTGCAGGAAATTGCCGGGCACCGGGCCGCGCGGGAAGCGGTGCCACGGCGCGTCGTCGGTGCGCAGCGGCGCCTGCGGTGGTTCTTCCTCGAGCAGCGTTTCTTCCTGCGAGCGCATCGGCGCCACGCCGGTCTGGCGCGTGAGCGATGTGAACGAGCCGACCGACCAGTTGCGCTCGAAGCGCCCGGTAAAGGCAGGCGCCGGGCCCAGCTCCGGCAGGTTTTCGGCGCGCGCGAGCCGCGTCAGGCCTTCCGGCGCGGCCAGCGGCTTCAGTTCGATCGCCTCCACGTCGCCGCGCAGCCGCTCCCACCGTCCGTTCATGTCGGCCGCCGCGATCTTGTCGCCGCCGCCCAGCAGGTAGCCGAGCGCCGATTCGTGCAGCTGGTTCTCTCCGGCCTTGCGGGCGGCGATCGCCGCCACCCCCAGCCACAGGAAATGGCGGGCGCGGGTCAGCGCCACGTACAGCAGGCGCAGGTCTTCCTCCAGCCGCGCGCGGTCGACCGCATCCAGCGCCTCGTCCGACAGCGCCAGGTCGACGCGGCGTTCGCCATCTTCGTCCGCATATTCGAAGAAGCTGCGGTTGCGGCGGTCGGTCTTGCGCGCGGTGACGGCGAACGGCAGGTACACCAGCGGGTATTCGAGGCCCTTCGACTTGTGCACCGTGACGACCTTCACCAGCTCGGCGTCGCTCTCGAGCCGCAGCACGCGCTCGTCGCCGCCCTCGCCCAGTCCCGCCACCTGTTCGGCGAACCAGCGGATCAGGGCCTGCTCGCCGTCCAGCGCGCCGCTTGCCGATTGCAGCAGTTCGGCCAGGTGCAGCAGGTTGGTCAGGCGGCGCTCGCCGCCAGGTTCGGCCAGCAGGGTCGAAGGCAGATTCAGTTCGTGCACGAAGCGGCGCAGCATCGCCAGCACGCCCTGGCGCTGCCAGACCACGTGCAGCGCCTTCAGCTGCTCCACGCGCTCTTCCCATGCCAGTTCGTCCGACGAGATGCGCGCCAGCGCCGCCAGCGAAAGCCCCGCGGTGCGGGTCGCGAAGGCGGCGCGCGCCAGGGCCCCGTCGAGCGGATTGGCGACCGCGTGCAGCCAGCGCAGCACGTCCGCCGCTTCGTCGCTCTCGACCACCGAGTCCTTGTCCGACAGGTAGACGCTTTTCACGTCGCGCTGCGCCAGTGCGCGCCGGATCGCCGCCGCTTCCTTGCGGTCACGCACCAGGATCGCGATGTCGGCCGGCGCCAGGCGGGTGAAGGCGCCGTTCTCCTCGAAGCCGACCCCGGGATCGTTGAGCATTTCCACGATATGCTCGGCGCAGTGATGCGCGAAGAACTCGCGGTAGTCGGCCGCGCGCATGTCCTCGCGGTCGGAGCTGCAGATCGCCAGCGCCTGGTACGGCCCCGCCACTCCGACCAGCCGCTGCGCGCGGTCGTTGGCGTCCACCTCGTCGAACGGCAGCGGGTTCACGTCGCCCTTCCTGAACCGGAATGCCCCCGCCGCATGGCAGTTTTCGGCGTGCAGGAACAGCTGGTTCACCGCGCCCACCAGCGCGCGGGTCGAGCGGTAATTGGTGCCCAGCTTGTAGTGGCGGCCTTCGGTCGCGCGGCGCGCCGACAGATAGCTGTGGATGTCGGCGCCGCGGAAGCCGTAGATCGACTGCTTCGGGTCGCCGATCAGGAACAGGCCGTGCGCCGGGTCGTTGTCGGCTACCCGGTACAGCAGGTTGAAAATCGCGTACTGGTCGGGCGACGTGTCCTGGAACTCGTCCACCATCGCGACCGGGTACTGCGCGGCGATGCGGCTACGCAGCGCGTCACCGTTCGGCCCTTCGAGCGCGGCCTTCAGACGGTCGAGCATGTCCGAGAAGCCGAACTGGCGGCTGCGCATCTTCAGCTCCGCCATGCGCCTCGCAATGCTGGACGCCGCGTGGCGGTACAGGGAATGCGACAGCGGCTCGATCGCCTTGAGGGCCGCAAGCAGGCCGGCGGTCGCCTCGAAGCAGCCGGGAACCTCGGCGCAGAAGCCGGCGCTGAACGCGTCTTCGATACCGTCCGGTGTCAGGCGTTTCCACGCCGACGGCGTCAGGTCGGGCATCAGCATGCCGGCGTCGGCGGCCCATGCGCGCAGTGCGTCGAACCACTTTACCAGCGAGTCGGCGCGCATCTTGTTGCCGTTGAAGGCTTTCGGCGCGATCTCGCGCTGCGCGGCGATCCACCGCTCCATCTGGTTGGCGCGCTCGCCCCAGCCTTCCTTGAGCCGCGCCAGCTCCGCCTTGCGCAGCCGCTCCACCCGTTCGATCAGCTTTGCCAGCGGTTCGTCCGGCGTGTCGCCCAGCGCGCCCGCGCGGGCGACCAGGTCGCGCACCGACTGCTTGAGCACGCCGACATCGTTCCAGCACGCCATCAGCGCGCCGAGCGCCTCATCGTTCAGCGGGTAGACGTTCTGGCGCCAGTAATCGTGCGCAGCGTCCTCGAACAGCGCGCGCTCGTCGCTGACCAGTTCCTCGTCAAACAGGCTGCCGCTGTCGAACGCATGCTCGCGCAGCATGCGCTGGCACCAGGCGTCGATGGTGAAGATGGCCGCTTCGTCCATCGTTTCGGCCGCCATCACCAAGCGGTACGCTGCCTGCTGGCGTTCGGCGTGGCCAGGATACGACAGCGCCAGCGGGGTCAGGAAAGGATCGGCCGGCGGATCTTCCGACCGGAAAAATGCGGCCGCCTCGATCAGCCGCTCGCGCACGCGGTTCGACAGTTCGCGCGTGGCGGCGCGGGTGAAGGTCATCACCAGGATTTCGCTCGGCAGCAGCGCACGGGCGAAGGCTGCGTCGCCGCCGTGCCCGAGCACCAGCCGCACGTACAGCGCGGCGATGGTCCAGGTCTTGCCGGTGCCGGCGCTGGCCTCGATCAGGCGCGAGCCGTGCAGGGGAAAATCGATCGGCTTCAGGAGTTCGCTCATGCCGGCTCCTTGCCGAGCGGCGCGACGGCGATGTGGGCGCCGAGCCAGTAGGCCAGCGGCCCATACAGCGCCTGCGACGTCTCAAGCCATTCGCCGCTCGCGCTGAACGCCGCAAAGTCCGGCCATAAGCGGGCCAGGCACAGGTCCTCGACCTCGCCGCCGATCTGGAAGCCGCCATCGTAGGTGGCGCGCGCGTCGCCTTCGCGCAGCAGCGCCAGCGCGGTCTTGCACGCCACCGTCAATGGCTGGTCGAGGTTTTGCCGCCACAGCGCCACCAGCGCGGCCAGTTCAGTGCGCGCTTCTTGGGGGTCGAGCGGCGCCATCGCCACTACCGCATCACGCGCGACCAGGTGCCCGGCCACCGGCTGGCCGGCTGCCGCGGCCGCGAGCTGGCGCAGCCACGGACCGATCAGCTTGTCCCCACGCGGCGCGCCGTCCTTGTCCAGCACCTTCGACGAGATCTGCATCAGCCACGCCGTTTCCTCGCCATTGGTGCGCAGGCGGTCGATCCAGTCATCCAGCTTGACGCCGTCGAACTCCAGGCCGATCGCCTGCTTCGGCGCGCTGTCCGGAAAGCGCGCGTTCAGCGCCAGCCATGCGGTGCGCACAGGCACCAGGGCCGTGACCAGGTCTTCCTGCCAGATGCGGCCGGCCTGCCCGATCGGCAGCACGCCTTCGCGCGCCAGCCGCTCCGCACGTGCAGCCAGTGCGGCGCGCACATTTTCCTCAGGCTCCGCCGCCGAATCGTCTAGCAGGCTGTCTTCCAGGAAGTAGCGCTCCAGCGCATTGAGGGCGAACGGTTCCTCGTCCTGTCCCAGCTCCTCGGCGTCGGCGAACCAGACGCCAAGCCGGCGCCGGAAAAAATAGCGTGCCGGCTGCCGGAGGAAGTTGGCCAGTTCGGCCAGCTTCAACTGGTAGCCGCTCTCGAGTTCGAACCGCGGCAGCACCGCGTCGCCAGCGGCGATCGCTTCGGCGTGCGCGGCGCGCCATTCGCCGGCATAGGTCAGCAGGCCGCCCCGCTCGAAATAGCGCCGGCTGAACGGCTGCAGCGCGTGCTCCGTCGTCATCGCATGCGGGTCGACGTTCCAGCCGGCCTTCAGGTAGTCGCGCAATTGCGACACCAGCACCGACGCCGGCTGCTCGCTGTTGTCGCGCACGTTGCGCCCCACCCAGCTTATATATAGCTTGTCGCGCGCCGCCAGCAGCGCTTCGAGCATCAGGTAGCGGTCGTCGTCGCGGCGCGAACGATCGCCGGGACGCGCCATGCCGGGCAGCGCCAGCAGGTCGAAGTCGGCCTGGCGGGCGCGGCGCGGGAAGTCGCCGTCGTTCATGCCGAGCAGGCACACCACCCGGAACGGCACCGCGCGCATCGGCATCAGCGAGCAGAAAGTCACGCCGCCGGAGACGAACTGGTGGTTCAGGGTCGGTTCGTCGAGCGCCCCGAGCCAGGCTTCGCGCAGCACCGCCAGCGGCACCGCTTCGGAAAATTCGGCGTTCTCGCAGGTTTCGAGCCAGTTCTGCAGCGCTTCCTGGAGCTGGCCGAGCGTGAGCCGGTCGGCTTCGTCGGAACCGTCGAAGAACGCCGCCAGCAGCGCGCGCGCCTGCTCGCCCCATTCGGCCGGCGTGCGCGACTGCGCCAGCGTGGCGCGCCAGGCCAGCAGCGTTTCGATCAGCTGGGCCAGCGAGCCGGCCAGCGCCGCATCGAGCCCGCCCACTTCGGCATACGGTTCGATGCCGCCGAAGCTGGCGCCGGCGCCGCTCGCATACCCGAGCAGCATGCGCCGCACGCCGAAGATCCAGGCGTTCTGCTCGCCGGCCGACCCCAGCCCCAGCCCGTCGCGGTGCTGCTGGTCCAGCCCCCAGCGCACGCTGGCGCCCTCGATCCAGTGGCCCAGCGTCGGCAGATCCTCGCCCTCCAGCCCGAAGCGCGCTGCCAGCGCCGGCACGTCGAGCAGGTCGCGCACCTCGCTCTGGCGGCAGCGCTGCTGCGGCAGGCGCAGCAGCCACTCCAGCGCCACCAGCAAGGGATTGACGCTGCGGTCCTTGACGTCGCCGATCTCGAACGGGATGAAGCGCGGGTCGCTGCGCTTGTGCTGGTCGAACACCGCGTGGATCGCGGCCGAGAAGGTGTCGATATCGGGCACCATCACCACAATGTCGCGCGGACGTAACGATGGATCGGCGCCGAACCACGACAGCAGCTGGTCGTGCAGCACCTCGACTTCGCGCTGGACGCTGTGGGCGACCTGGAACTCGATCGAGCGGTCGCCCTCTTTCAGCGCGTAATTGTGCTCCGACAGCGGCAGCAGGTCGCGCACGGCCGCCTGCACCTGTCCGAGCAGGGTCTGGCCCTCGCCCTCGCTGAACAGGTCGACCCGCATGTTCTCGAAGCGGCCCTGCGCCTCGCTGTCGAATTCGTCGAGCATGCGCACGAAGTCGCGCCCTTGCCGGCCCCAGCTCGCCAATAGCGGATGGCTATGGGCGTGCATGTCCTCGATCGGGATGCCCGACAGGTCGTGTCCCTCGCGCGGCCGCTGGCGCCGGCGCTCCGCCTTGAGCAGCGCATGGCCTTCGATGATGTCGCCCCAGAAGAACTGACAGGGATTGGGCACCGCCAGCAAAACCTGGCAATGGCGCGACAGCGCCGCCAGCGCTTCGAGGGTCTGGTACGGCAGCGCGGAAATGCCGAAAACGACGACGCGGCGCGGCAGGCGGCCGGCGGGCGCGGCCCCTTCTTCGCCGGCGCGCACGAATTCGCGGTGGATGGTGGCGCGGCCGGACTGGCGCAGCGCGGGCGGCAGGCTGTCGTTGACGGAGCGCCAGAGCTGCGCCTGCCAGCATTGGTCCGCCGGCAGCGCGATTTCGTCGCCGCGCGCGCCGCGCAGCACGTCGCGGCCTGCGGCCCAGTCCTCCAGCCAGTCGGCGCGGTACACCTGGTATTGGTCGAACAGGTCGGACAGGCGCTCGGCCAGCTGCAGCCGGCGCTCCGGGTCGCCGTCGCCGAGGAAGTGGCGCAACGGCAGGAATACCGGATCGGACAGCAGCGCCGGCAGCAAGCGCATCAGGCGCCAGGTCAGCGGTCCCTTGTCGAAAGGCGATCGCTTCGGCACCCGCTCGGCGCCAAGCATGCCGCGGTAGGCTTCCCACAAAAAGCGCGCCGGCAGCGCCACGCGGGTCGCGGCGCACACGCCGGCCTCCTCGGCCAGCGCAATCTTTAGCCATTCGGCCACCCCGTTCGACTGCACCAGCACGATCTCGGACTCGAGCGGCGCCAGCGGATGGTTGCGCAGCCAGCCGAATACGGCGGCGCGCAATTGCTCCATCTGGTTACCGTGCAGGATAAGAAGGCCGGGTGTGACGGGAGATGCCATGGTGTTCCGTTAAGGCGCCGGGTCGGCAGCGCCACAGCATACTATTTTTAAGGCTGCGGCGGTAGGGCCGCCGTCAGCCGGCGGCCGCTTCTCCCAGTTCCAGCGCCATGTGCTGCACCAGCTCCTCGCGCAATGCGGCCAGCCGCTCCAGCAGCGCGCCGGCGTCGGCCAGGGCGCCGCCCACCCGCTGCTGCTCGAGCCGGGCGCACAAGTGGGCGAAGTCCATCGCGCCGACGGCACGCGCCGACGCCTTGAGCCGGTGGCCGATGTCGGCCGCGCGTTCCAGGTCGCCCTGCGCCAGCGCCTCCCCGGCGTCGGCCAGGCCGTCGCGCGCGGCGTCGAGGAACATGAAGGCGTACTTGCGCATCTTGTCCGGGTTGGACCCGAACGTGAGCGCCAGCGCCGCCATGTCGAGCATGCCCGATGGCTCGGCGGCCGGCGCAGGCTCCGGCGCCGCTACCGGCGCCGCCGGCTCGGCGCGCACCGGGCACTTGCGCATCCAGTGCGCGATCACCTCGAACAGCTGGTTCGGCGAGGTCGGCTTGGTGACGAATTCGTTCATTCCGGCGGCGAACGCGCGGTCCTGGTCGTCGCGGCCGGCGTTGGCGGTCAGAGCGATCACCACCGCGTCGCGCAGGCGCGGGTCGCTGCGGATCATGCGGGTCGTCTCGAAACCGTCCATCACCGGCATCTGCAGGTCCATCAGCACGCAGTCGAAGCGCTGGCGCAGCATCAGGTCGATCGCCTCCTTGCCGTTGTTGGCGACGACCACGCTGGCGCCGGCCTCCTCCAGCAGCTCCTGCCCGACCTGCTGGCTGAATACATTGTCCTCGACCAGCAGCACCGATGCGCCGGCGACCTGGTCGAGCACTCCCTGCGGCACAGGTTCCGGCCCGGCGCGCATGAAGCTCACGCCCTTGCCCAGGCGCGCGGTGAACCAGAAGGTGCTGCCCAAGCCGGGCGTGCTCTCGACCCCGACGCTGCCGCCCATCAGCTCGACGAGCTGCTTGCTGATCACCAGCCCAAGCCCGGTGCCGCCGTACTTGCGGGTGGTCGATGGGTCGGCCTGGTGGAAGGACTTGAACAGCTCCCCCATTTCGGCCGGCGTCATGCCGATGCCGCCGTCCTGCACCTCGAAGTGAACCAGGGTGTCGTTGTCGGATTCCTGCAACGGCCAGGCCCGGATATGCACGATCCCGTTCTCGGAAAACTTGACGGCGTTACCGGTGAAATTGAGCAGCACCTGCTCGAGCCGCAGCGGATCGCCGCGCAGCTGGTGCGACAAGGCCGGCGCGATGTCGAATTTGAGCGCCAGGCCGCGCGCCGCGGCGGCGTCGCCGAGCTGGTTGGCGATGTCCTGCATCAGCGTGCCGAGCCCGAAATCGACCGCCTCGAGTTCCAGCTTGCCCGCTTCGATCTTGGAAAAGTCGAGGATGTCGTTGATGATCCCCATCAGGTGCTGGCTCGAATGGTAGATCTTGTCGAGATAGTCGCGCTGCTTCGGGCTGGTGACCGACTTGAGAGCCAGGTGCGCCATGCCGATAATGCTGTTCATCGGCGTGCGGATCTCGTGGCTCATATTGGACAGGAAGTTGCTCTTGGCCAGATTGGCGGCGTCGGCCTGCGCCTTGAGCTTATCGAGCTCGGTGACGTCGGTCGACAGCCCGATCACGGCGCACACCTCGCCGGCCCGTATCACCGGCACCTTGACGGTCCAGAACTGGCGCACCTGGCCATCGAGCTGGGTGAACTGGTGCTGGCCGGCCTGGTGCACGCCGGACTCGATCACCTGGCGGTCCTGCTCCCAATAGGCATCGGCCAGCGCCCCGGGCAGCACGTCGCGATCGAGCTTGCCGATCACTTCGTGGGGCCGGCGCCCCATCCCCTCGGCGGTGCGCGCATTGATATAGGTATAGCGGCGCTCGCGGTCCTTCATGTATACGTGCGCCTCGACCGTGTCGAGCACCGTGTCGAGCAGGTGGCGCTGTTCGAACTGCTCGCGCCGCGACCAGTACATCCTAATAAAGGAAACGGCGACCAGCAGGCTGCACGCCAGCCCGCCCAGCAGCGCCGCCAGCGGGAACACCTTGTCGAAACGGTTGTACAGGTCGGTCCTGCGCATGCTGAATCGGGCCCGCCACGCGCTGCCGTTGAAGTCCACCGGCAGCACCTTCTCGAAGCTGGTGGCGCGCGGGTCGCTGTCGCCGAACAGCAGGCTTGCCTCACCGACTCCGGAATACAGCGCCATCTCCAGTCCCGGCACCGCGACCTGGTCGATGACCTCCTGCGCCAGGCGGGACACACCGAAGTCGATGCCGACGGCGCCTTCCGCCACGCCGCGCCGGACCACCGGCAGTTCTATCCCCATCCGATGCGCGCGCGCCGGCGCCGGGGGCACGCCGGGGATGTCGATCCCAATCTGCTGCGCGGGGCCATCCACGGAGAGCGAGATCCGTTCGACGGCCGGGAAGCGGCGCGCGAGCTCCAGCGAATCGACATAGCGCTGGAACTGGGCGCGGGTCAGTGGCGCGTCGGCGGCCTCGTACAGCGCCGCGGCGCCACGCCCCAACTGGTGCAAGGTTTCAAGGCGCGCCTCCAGGGCCACCTGGGCGCAACGCGCAATGCTGTCGAAGCGCTGGCGCGCTTCTTCCTCGACGGTACGCACCGCCATCGCATACATGGCCACCGCCACCAGCAGCGAAAAAGCGGCGCCGGCTCCCCAGAACAGGAGCTGCGCCGGCGCGTTGCCGGCAACCGTGCTGCGAATGCTGCGCTTGATCGCTTGCGTCATTGTCGTACCTTGTCGGAGAGTCGCGCGGCGCCGGCTCTGAGGGCGCATTTACTGGAAGGCGCCGCGCTCCGATCAAGGATACTATTAATAACTTCGGGAAACCATGTCATGTGGCATTTTTGCCAGCAAACATGTACGTCTCGCCGCCGGATCTGATGTGATGTAGGAAATCGGGGGCGCGGCTGGCGGCTGCCTGCCCCCCTGGCGGTGACTCAAGCGGCGAGCCGGTACTGGTTCAACACGTCAAAGGTAGCATCGACGTCGATATAGAGCGCCACCGCCTTCTCGATGCCGATCTGCACCGGTGGCCCCAAGCGCTCGGTCACGAAGCCGGCGCGCGTCACCAACCGTTCGAGCGATGTTGTAGTCACGGTCACGAACCGTTCGATTCCGTGTTTACGCCCATACTCTGTCATCGCGGCGAACGACTCCATGGTGATCTGCGACACCTTGTAGGCTGAATCGCAGTCGGTCTCGATGGCAAACCGGCTCAGCTCCCAGATGCGGGAATCCACCGGGGCCGCTTCGCCATGCAAAAGTTCGGCAAAGGAGTCTTTCAGCATGTAGGGACCTTCCGTCGGAAGCAGGCGCCAGCAGCCGCGCAGCGTCTCAACGCCGGGTTCGCGGATCATCATGTAGTACGGATCGAGCGCGTCGTACCCGTCGATTTCCATGCCACTCATCACTGGCACCTCCCAACCCTTGCGATCCTTGAACACTTTGGCGCGCAGCTTGTGCATTTCCCAGAGATCCAGAGATTTGAATTCCCGGCGCGCGGCGATTTGGATTTGCATTGACATTTTCGGCCCCCCCTTGTGTCTAATAAGTTATGCAACGTGCATTCAGAATCGGCCAAATATGGCATTTGCATAACTATCAGAGTTGATAGGTGGAAGGAACTCGGGTCGGTGAAATACTGCGGGTTTCAAGCGAGGGAGATGAAATGGACCACGACAACAACCTGCAGCCCGTGACGAACGAATTCACGTACGCGGCTAACGATGCATGCGCGGCGCCGGTCCGTGTCCACGAAGAAATAGGCTTGCGCCAGCTAAGAATCAGCAAGCGGGAGAGCCAGGCAACCTTTTGGGCCCGCTTCGGCGTCACCCAGTCGAGCGGGAGCCGGTTCGAAACAGGGCTGGGAGTGCCACCGCCAGTCGCGTTGCTGATTCGACTGTACACCAGCGGCAAGCTCAGCGATGGGGATCTTCTGGCGTGATCATGCCAAGGGCGATCGCTTTGACGATCGCCTGCTGACGCGTGTTCACGCCGAATTTCTGACGGATATTGGAAATGTGAAAATTCACAGTCGCTTCGGCGCAGCTCGTGATGCGCGAAATTTCCCATGACGATTTGCCGGCCATGATCCACTTGAGTACTTCAAGTTCTCGTTTGGTCATATGCGGCACGGGTTCTGCGCTGGCCCGCCCGTGAATGAAAGGCAAGGCCGATTCGAAGGCATAATCGCGCACTAGCGCCAGATCAGCCATATAGTGGACAAGTCGATCGGTGAAACTCCCGCCCGGCAGCGCGTCAGTTGCAAAGCTAATCAGGCCGGCTTCGCCATTGCTACCATGCATAGGAAACGTGACGCCAGCGCGAATTCCGAAGCCGCTTGCCTCTTCATACAGTTCAATCTGACGATGCTGGATGAAAGTTTCCGGTTCCCAGACTAGCGGCAAAACGCTGCGCCTGCAGTGAGTAACAGTGGGGTCGACTTCATATAGTTTCGCCGAAAGATAATGACTTCGCCATTCCAGCGAATAATTACTGTGCACAAACGATGACTCGACGCCGGCGTGTTTCGACGGTACCGCCGCGCACATAACCGAATCGAAGCCGAGCGAACTGGCGACGTCGACTAACGCATTGTGCCAGTTCGTTTCGTCCTTGCTTTCCACGAGTCTAACGAGTTGAGCCATTTCAACCATCGTCCCCTCCCACGTTTATTACTAAAGCGCCCGTAAGCACTAATCGTAGTTGACTTTTTGTTAAAGTTCAATCGCGGAAATGGTAAAATACGCAAATAATTTCACCCCAGGAAACGTCCTGCCGTTTAAAACTCTATCAAAATATCACCTGTGACAGCGTCGTCATCGCACTATGACAGACGACGCCTTCGTTGCATTAAAGCTACCACTTTCTATTGTGCGCTATGGAAATTTTTTAGCGAGTATGATGGTTTTAAGCAGGCTGCGGTTGTTGTTGTATTTTTACCAAATTGCTCACGTGTCGGACGGGCGTCGGTGAAATACTTGACGTAGAATTCCACAACGTAATTGCCGGGCAAACTGCCGACGTTCTGCCGCCCAGCTATTCTCAAAACAGGTCCCGTCCCGACGTGCAAATCCCTAAAGTCCTGCTTGTCAACGACGACGCCGCGAGCCTGCTCGCGCTGGAAACGGCGCTCGCCGGTGCCACGCGCGGCAACGAGTACGAGCTGATCACGGCCACTTCCGGCCAGCAGGCGCTGCGAGAGGTGCTCACCCACGAATTCGCGGTGATCCTGCTCGACGTGAACATGCCGGGCATGGACGGCTACCAGACCGCCGAGGCGATCCACTCCCATCCCCGTTCCGCCGCGCTGCCGATCATTTTCATCACCGCCCACTACCCCGACGAGCTGCACCGCCTCAAGGCCTACCAGGCCGGCGCGGTCGACTACCTGTTTACGCCGGTGATCCCGCAAGTGCTGCAGACCAAGGTGCGGGTCTTCGTCGAGCTGACCAAGTACAACCTGGCGCTGGTGGCCAAGACCGAGGAACTGGCGCGCCTGTACGACGACCTTGGCGCCCAGCGCCTGCAGGACCTCGAGCGCATCAATGGCGAGCTCGAACTCGAAGTGGCCGAACGCAAGCTGGCCGAGCAGCGCGCCCACGAGCTGTCGATCCGCGATGCCCTGACCGGCCTGCTGAACCGCCGCGCGCTGATCCACCAGCTCGAGCACGCGGTCGCCTTCGCCGATCGCCATGCCGGCGAATTCGCGCTGCTGTTCCTCGACCTCGACCAGTTCAAGCGCATCAACGACACGCTCGGTCACGAAACCGGCGACGAGCTGCTGCGCCAGGTCGCCGCGCGCCTGCTGGCCGCGGTGCGCGCCTCCGATGTGGTGGCGCGTCTGGGCGGCGACGAGTTCGTGGTGCTGCTGGCCGGCCCCGGCGCGGCCGCCAACGCGGCCGGCGTGGCGCGCAAGATCGAGCAGGCCAACCAGCAGCCGTACGAGATCGGCGGCAAGCAGGTGCGCACGGCGGCCAGCATCGGCATCGGCCTGTATCCGCAGGACGCGGCCAACGCCGCCACCTTGCTGCGCAATGCCGACTTCGCGATGTACCACGCCAAGCGGCACCGCCGCGGCAGCATCGTGTTCTTCCGCGAAGAGCTGAACACGCTCGAAGTGGAACGGGCGCGCTGGGCCGCCGAACTGCAGCAGGCGCTCGATGGCGACGAACTGACCTTGCTGTTCCTGCCGAAAGCGGACATGGACAGCGGCGCCCTGGCCGGCGTCGAAGCGCTGCTGCACTGGCGCCATCGCAGCCTTGGCCTGCTCGCGGCGCCGGCCTTCCTGCCGCAGGTGAACGACCGCGCGCTGCTAGAACGGGTCAGCGAGTGGACCATCGGCGCGGCGTGTGCGCAGGCCGCGCGCTGGCGCCGCCAGGGCCAGTCGCTGCCGATCTCGGTGAACCTGGCAGGCGCCCGGATCGAACCGGCGCTGGCGCAGTGGGTCGCAACCCACATGGAGAAGTGCGGGCTCGAAGCCGGCTGGCTCGAGCTCGAGATCGCCGAACACCTGCTCTCCCCTGCCGACGAGGCGCGCCCGGTGCTGCAGGCGCTGCGCGCGGCCGGCGTGCGCCTGGCGGTCGACGACTTCGGCAGCGCCGGCGCCTCGCTGACCGCGCTGCGCGACCTGCCGTTCGACGCCATCAAGATCGATTGCGCCTTCGTGCGCGACCTCGGCGCCCCCGGCGGCGCCGATATGGTCGCCGCGATCATCCACCTGGCGCGCGCGCTCGGCCTGTCGGTGCTGGCGCAAAGCGTCGACACCGACGAACAGCTGGCGCAGTTGCGCGCGCTCGGCTGCGATCAGTACCAGGGCGCGATGGTGAGCCAGCCGCTGGCGGCCGACACCGTTTCCGACCTGCTGGCCTCCGCCGGCGCAAAGCATTCCACCATCACGAGCCGGACCCAGATCCGGCCACCCCATTCACTCCCAAAAAACGAGGACAATGTCGATGAATAACATGAGCGATTTCATTGAAGAGCTGGACGCCAAGCTGCTTCTTTCCACGCTGATGGCGCTGAAAAAAGGCGACTTCACCGCGCGCATGCCGTCCGACTGGACCGGCGTGGCCGGCAAGATCGCCGACACCATGAACGACATCATCGAGACCAAGGAAAAGATGGTCAAGGCGGTCACCGAAGTGTCGCGCGTGGTGGGCCGCGAGGGCCGCCTGACCCAGCGCGCCGCGGTGCCCAATGTGGCCGGCGGCTGGCAGACCATCATCAGCTCCGTCAACACCCTGATCGACGACCTGGTGCGCCCGACCACCGAGATGGCGCGCGTGATCGGCGCCGTGGCGAAAGGCGACCTGTCGCAGACCATGGCGCTGGAAGTGGACGGCCACCCGCTCAAGGGCCAGTACCTGCGCGCGGCGACCACCGCCAACACGATGGTGGAGCAGCTCTCCTCGTTCTCGTCCGAAGTGACGCGCGTGGCGCGGGAAGTGGGCACCGAGGGCAAGCTGGGTGGCCAGGCGCAGGTGAAGGGCGTGGCCGGCACCTGGAAGGACCTGACCGACTCGGTGAACTCGATGGCGGGTAACCTGACCTCGCAGGTGCGTAACATCGCCGAGGTGACCACCGCGGTGGCGAACGGCGATTTGTCGAAGAAAATTACGGTGGACGTGCGCGGCGAGATCCTGCAGCTGAAGGACACCATCAACGTCATGGTGGACCAGCTGCGATCGTTCGCTTCCGAAGTGACCCGGGTGGCGCGCGAGGTGGGTACCGAAGGAAAGCTGGGCGGCCAGGCCTACGTGCCGGGCGTGGGCGGCACCTGGAAGGACTTGACCGATAACGTGAACTTCATGGCCTCGAACCTGACGGGCCAGGTGCGTAACATCGCGACCGTGACGACCGCGGTGGCGAACGGCGACCTGTCCAAGAAGATTACCGTGGACGTCAAGGGCGAGATTCTGGAGCTGAAAAACACGATTAACGTGATGGTGGACCAGCTGTCCTCGTTCTCCTCCGAAGTGACGCGCGTGGCGCGCGAGGTGGGTACCGAGGGCAAGCTGGGCGGCCAGGCGCAGGTGAAGGGCGTCGCGGGCACCTGGAAGGACTTGACCGACTCGGTGAACTCGATGGCGGGTAACCTCACCGGCCAGGTGCGAAACATCGCCGACGTGACTACCGCGGTGGCGAACGGCGACTTGTCCAAGAAGATCACGGTGGACGTGAAGGGCGAGATTCTCGAACTGAAAAACACCATCAACGTGATGGTGGACCAATTGAACTCGTTCGCATCCGAGGTGACCCGGGTGGCGCGCGAGGTGGGTACCGAGGGCAAGCTGGGCGGCCAGGCGAACGTGCCGGGCGTGGGCGGCACCTGGAAGGACTTGACCGACAACGTGAACTTCATGGCGTCGAACCTGACCGGCCAGGTGCGTAACATCGCGGACGTGACGACCGCGGTGGCGAACGGCGACCTGTCGAAGAAGATCACGGTGGACGTGAAGGGCGAGATTCTCGAGCTGAAAAACACGATTAACGTGATGGTGGACCAGTTGTCCTCGTTCGCATCCGAGGTGACCCGGGTGGCGCGCGAGGTGGGTACCGAGGGCAAGCTGGGCGGCCAGGCATACGTGCCGGGCGTCGGCGGCACCTGGAAGGACCTGACCGATAACGTGAACTTCATGGCGTCGAACCTGACGGGCCAGGTGCGTAACATCGCGGCGGTGACGACCGCGGTGGCGCGCGGCGACCTGTCCAAGAAGATCACCGTGGACGTGAAGGGCGAGATCCTGGAACTGAAAGACACCATCAACGTGATGGTGGACCAGCTGTCCTCGTTCGCGTCGGAAGTGACGCGGGTGGCGCGCGAGGTGGGTACCGAGGGCAAGCTGGGCGGCCAGGCGAACGTGTCGGGCGTCGGCGGCACCTGGAAGGACTTGACCGAGAACGTCAACCAGCTGGCGGCTAACCTGACCAACCAGATGCGCGCGATTGGTGAAGTGGCGACCGCGGTGACGCGAGGCGACTTGTCCCGTTCGATCCAGGTGGAGGCGCGCGGCGAGGTGTCCTACCTGAAGGACAACATCAACGAGATGATCCGAAACCTGAAGGAAACCACGCAGAAGAACGCACAGCAGGACTGGCTCAAGACCAACCTGGCGCGCTTCACGCGACTGCTGCAGGGCCAGCGCGACCTGCAGGCGGTGACGAAGCTGATCCTGTCCGAGCTGGCGCCGCTGGTGTCGGCCCACCACGGCGTGTTCTACATGATGGACTCGCAGGAGATGGATGCGCGCCTGCGCATGATCGCCAGCTACGGCTACCGTTCCAGCCGCAAGCTCGCGACCTCCTTCCTGCCGGGCGAAGGCCTGGTCGGACAGTGCGCGGTCGAGAAAACCCGCATCTGGCTGACCGACGTGCCGCGCGATTACATCGTCGTTTCGTCGGGCCTGGGCGCGGCGCCGCCCACCAACATCGTCGTGCTGCCGATCCTGTTCGAGCAGCAGGTCAAGGCGGTCATCGAGATCGCCTCGCTCGACCGCTTCACCGAAACCCACCTGTCCTTCCTCGACCAGCTGATGGAGTCGATCGGCGTGGTGCTCAACACCATCGAGGCGAACAGCCGGACCGAGTCGCTGCTGACCCAGTCCCAGTCGCTGGCGCAAGAGCTCCAGCAGACCAACCAGGAGCTGGCGGAGAAAGCGCGCCTGCTGTCCGAGCAGAACATCGAGGTGGAACGGAAGAACCGCGAGGTGGAGCAGGCCAAGCTGGCGCTGGAAGAGAAAGCGACCCAGCTGGCGCTGTCGTCGAAGTACAAGTCCGAGTTCCTGGCAAACATGTCGCACGAGCTGCGCACCCCGCTCAACTCCCTGCTCATCCTCGCGCAGCAGCTGTCGGATAACCCCGAGGGCAACCTGTCGGGCAAGCAGGTGGAATTCGCGAAAACTATCCACGGCTCCGGCTCCGACCTGCTGACGCTCATTAACGACATTCTCGACCTGTCGAAGATCGAGTCCGGCACGGTCACGCTGGACGTGTCCGAGTACCGCTTCTCGAACCTGCGCAACTACGTCGACCGCACCTTCCGCCACATGGCCGAAGCGAAGCACCTCGGATTCACGGTGGAACTGGCCGACACGCTGCCTACCGCGGTGATGACCGATACCACGCGCTTGCAGCAGGTGCTGAAAAACCTGCTGTCGAACGCGTTCAAGTTCACCAGCCACGGCCAGGTCGCGCTGAACATCTCGCTGGTCACCAGCGGCTGGACCAGCGACCATCCGAGCCTGGTGCACGCCGACGCGGTGCTGGCGTTCTCGGTGCGCGACACCGGCGTCGGTATCGCCGCCGACAAGCTGCAGCTGATCTTCGAAGCGTTCCAGCAGGCCGACGGCTCGACCGCCCGCAAGTACGGCGGCACCGGCCTTGGCCTGTCGATTTCGCGCGAACTGGCGCGCCTCCTGGGCGGCGAGATCCGGGTCGAATCGGTGGTCAACACCGGTTCCACCTTCACCCTGTTCCTGCCTTACAACCGCGCCGGCTTCATCAACTACGACCAGGCGCGCCAGCCGCAGCCTGCGCGCATGGCGCCGCCGGCCCAGGTGGTGTACGCCAATACGCTGCAGCTGGAGAACGACGTCGCCCCGGCGCCAAGCACGGCCAATTCGGTCCAGGTGGTCGAATTCAATTCGATGCCGGACGACCGCGGCCTGATCGCACCGGGAGATCCTTCGGTGCTGATCGTCGAGGATGACGAGGCGTTCGCCGAAATGGTGCTCGAATTCGCCCGCGAGAAGAACTTCAAGGGCATCGTCACCCACCTGGGCGACTCGGTGCTGTCGATGGCGCGCGACTACCTGCCGTCGGCGATCCTGCTCGACCTCGACCTGCCCGACATCGACGGCTTCACGGTGCTCGACCGCCTGAAGCGCGACCCGAGCACGCGCCACATCCCGGTGCACGTGATGTCCAGCCTGCGCGAGCGCGAGCGCGCGCTGCGCCAGGGCGCGATCTCGTACATCAACAAGCCGGTGTCGCGCGAGGCGCTGCAGGAGGAATTCACCCGCATCCAGAAGTTCCTGATGGGCGGCAAGCGCAGCCTGCTGGTGGTGGACGACGAGAAGATGCAGCGCGATTCGATCGTCTCGCTGATCGGCGACTCCGACCTGCGCATCGTCGCGGTGGAAACCGGCGCGCAGGCGCTCGACGCGCTGCGCTCGTCGCACTTCGACTGCATGGTGCTCGACCTGACCCTGCCCGACATCAGCGGCTTCGACCTGCTCGACGTGATCGGCAAGGAGCCGAACCTGCGCGACCTGCCGATCGTGATCTACACCGCCAAGGAGCTGAACAAGAAGGAAGTGACGAAGCTCAAGCGCTACGCCAAGACCATCGTGATCAAGGACGCGCGCTCGCCCGAGCGCCTGCTCGACGAGACCGCGCTGTTCCTGCACCGCTCGCACGCCTCGCTGCCCGAACTGCAGCGCCGCATGCTCGAAGAGATCCATGCGGCCGACGGCGGCCTGGCCGGACGCAAGGTGCTGATCGTCGACGACGACCTGCGCAACATCTTCGCGCTGTCCTCGCTGCTCGAGCGTCAGCAGATGCAGGTATCGTTCGCCGAGAACGGCCGCGACGGCATCGAGGTGCTGGAGAAGGACCCGAGCATCGAGATCGTCCTGATGGACATCATGATGCCGGAGATGGACGGCTACGACACGATGCGCGCGATCCGGCGCATTCCGAAGTTCAAGTCGCTGCCGATCATCACGCTGACCGCGAAAGCGATGAAGGGCGACCGCGACAAGTGCATCGCCGCCGGCGCGTCCGACTACATCACCAAGCCGGTCGACGTGGCGCAGCTGCTGTCGCTGATGCGGGTATGGCTGCATTGACCGGGTACCTGGCGATGGAAGCAGGACTGGCGACGGAAGAACTCGAGATCGAGCTGCTGCTCGAGGCGCTGTTCCAGCGTTTCGGCTACGATTTCAGGGCCTACGACCGGCCCGCGCTGCGGCGCAAGCTGCACCAGCTGATGCAGGCGCGCGGACTGGCTACCGTCTCGTCACTGCAGGACCGGGTGCTGCACGAGCCGGGCGCCGGGGCTGCCCTGCTGCGCGCGCTGTCGGTGCAGCCGGCCGCGCTGTTCGACGATCCGGAACGGGCGCGCCAGGCGCGCATCGTGCTGGCGTCGTGCCTGCGCGCGTCGGCCGTGCCGAAGGTGTGGCTGGCCGAATGCGCCGGCCCCGAGGAAGCGTGGTCACTGGCGATCCTGCTGGCCGAGGAGCAGCTGCACCTGCGCACCGAGATTTACGCCACCGTGGCCAACGAGGAGATGGTGGCCGCGGCGCACCTGGCCAGCATTCCCGCCGAACGCCTGGCGGAATACCAGGAAAATTACTTCAAGAGCGGCGGCACGGCGCAGCTGACCGATTATTTCGACGTGGCCGACGGCCGCGCGGTACTGCTGCCGTCGCTGCGCGAGCGCATCACCTGGGCCCAGTACAACGTCGTGACGGACGCCTCGTTCAACGAATTCCAGCTGATCGCATGCCAGCGCGCCCTGCCCGACTTCGGCCCGCTGCTGCGCCAGCGCGTGCTGCGGCTGTTCCACGACAGCCTGTCGCTGTTCGGCGTGCTGGGGCTGGACCGCGAGATCCCGCACGGGGACCCGCTGGCGGCGAGCTACCAGGCGGTGTTCCCGCACCAGCCCTGGTACAAGCGCGTCGCCTGATCGCAAAAACGTCGTACCTGCGAAGGCAGGTACCCATGCTGAGCAAGCAATGACGCACATTCAGCATAGGTACCTGCCTTCGCAGGTACGACGGCTTTCTTAAGGCCGGCCCACGGACGGACGCGCCGCGATCCGGTCGCGCCACTCCTGCAGGTTGTTGAACCCTTCGGCGCCCGGCTTGAACTTCAACAGGCCGCGCGCAAACTCCAGCGCGCAGAACGCGGTGATGTCGGCGATCGTGAACCGGTGCCCCGCCACGTAGGGATGATTGGCCAGCGCGCCATCGAGCCAGCGGGCTCCCTCGCGCACCTTCTCGCCCTGCGACGCGCCGAAATCGGGAAACTGCGGCTTCTCCAGCGCCGCCAGCGCCGGATGCGTGTGGCGCGCCGAATTGGCAATCTGCGCGAACAAGTGCAGCTCGGCGCGCCGGTCGGCCATTTCGATGAAGGCGCGCTCCTCGAAGCCCTCGCCCATCAGGTTCGGCTCCGGATACAGCCCTTCCAGGTAGCTGCAGATCGCGCGCGTTTCGCACAGCACGCGGCCATCGTCCAGCTCCAGCGCCGGCACGCGCGCCAGCGGATTCTTGGCGACGAACGATTCGCTGTGCTGCTCGCCGGCGAGGATGTCGATGGTGACGTTCTCGATGCCCGTGATGCCCTTTTCGGCGATGAACATGGTGACGCGGCGCGGGTTGGGTGCATGGCTGCTGACGTACAGTTTCATTCTCTCTCCAGATAGTTTCAGGCGTTTTTGGACTGGCCGGTTTCGACCATGCCGCGCACGGCGGCGGCGTATTTTTCGGCATTCTCGTCGGTGTTCGACGCCAGGTCGCGCGGCGATGGCGGCAGCAGCAGGCCTTGCTGCACCGCCGGGCGCTGGCGGATCGCATCGATCCAGCGCTGCAGGTTCGGCAGTTCGTCGATTGGCACGCCGGACCAGTTGTGGGTGCGCACCCATGCCCAGTTGGCGATGTCGGCGATCGAATAATCGCCGGCCAGGAATTCGTGGTCCTTCAGGCGCGTGTCGAGCACCCGGAACAGGCGCCGGCTCTCGCCCTGGTAGCGGTCGATGGCCGGCTGGATCTTCTCGGGGAAGTAGCGGAAGAAGACATTGGCCTGCCCCATCATCGGGCCGATGCCGCCCATCTGGAACATCAGCCACTGCATCACCAGCGAGCGCCCCTTGGCGTCATGCGGCATCAGGCGCCCGGTCTTCTCGGCCAGGTACACCAGGATCGCGCCGGATTCGAACACGGCAAAATTGTCCTCGGCGCGGTCGACGATGGCGGGAATCCGGCCGTTCGGATTGATCGCCAGGAACCAGTCCTCCTTCTGCTGGTTCGCCTGCAGGTCGAGCTCGTGCAGCGTGTACGGCAGCGCCAGTTCCTCCAGCGCGATGGACACCTTGTGGCCGTTCGGCGTGGCCGCGGAATACAGGTCGATCATGGCTTTCCTTTCGGTTGCGGTAGGTCGTACTTGCAGCCTGCGATCATACCCGAATCGCCGGCGTGCGCGCGTTGACATGCCCGCCCTTTCACTTTAGATTGCGTGACAACCCACGTACAAGGATCTTCATGCATCGCAGCCTGATTTCAGCAGCAGTTCTCGCACTTGCCGGCCTGGCGGCCCAACCCCTGCTGGCCGCCCCCGCGGCGGCGCGCGTCGCAACCGTCACCACGCAGCTGCCGCGCGGCGTGCGTCCCATTCACTACGACGTCGCCATCACCCCGGACGCACAGCGTGCCGCCTTCGCCGGCAGGGTCGTCATCACGCTCGACGTCGAAGCGCCAACAAACACCATCACGCTCAACGCGGCCGACCTCAAGTTCGACCGCGCCACACTTACGCCTGCCGCCGGCGGCGCGCCCGCCGCAGCAACCATCAGTATCGACGCCGACGCGCAGAGCGCGACCTTCCGCTTCCCCCGCACCGTCCCGGCAGGGCGTTACCTTCTGGCGCTCGACTACCAGGGCGTCATCGGCCAGCAGGCGGCCGGCCTGTTCTCGCTCGATTACGATACCGGCGCCGGCAAGAAGCGCGCGCTGTACACGCAGTTCGAAAATTCCGACGCGCGCCGCATGATTCCGTCGTGGGACGAGCCAGCCTACAAGGCCAGCTTCACGCTGCAGGCGACCGTGCCGGCGGGCCAGATGGCGGTCAGTAACATGCCGGCCGCTTCAAGCCGGGTGCTGCCGGACGGGCGCAGCGTGGTGAAATTTGCCGCCACGCCGAAGATGTCGACCTATCTGCTGTTCTTCGGCCTGGGCGAATTCGAACGCGCCACCACCAGGGCCGGCGCCACCGAACTTGGTGTGATCACCACCAGGGGCGGCGCCGCCAAGGCCGCCTTCACCCTCGATGCTTCGAAGGCGATCCTCGGCGAATACAACCGCTATTTCGGCGTGCCCTACCCGCTGCCCAAGCTGGACAACGTGGCCGCGCCGGGGCGCAGCCAGTTTTTCAGCGCGATGGAAAACTGGGGCGCCATCTTTTCGTTCGAATACGCGATGCTGCTCGATCCGGCCATCTCGACCCAGTCCGACAAGCAGGAGGTGTTCCTCACCGCCGCGCATGAAATGGCGCACCAGTGGTTCGGCGACCTGGTGACGATGCAGTGGTGGGACGACCTGTGGCTCAACGAAGGCTTCGCCTCGTGGATGGAGAGCAGCATGACCGCGCGCCTGCATCCCGAATGGAACACCGCGCTCAATGCGGTCAACGTGCGCGAGAGTGCGATGGTGCGCGACTCGGTCGCCTCCACGCACCCGGTGGTGCAGCACGTGGAGACGGTCGAACAGGCCAGCCAGGCCTTCGACGAGATCACCTACCAGAAAGGCGAATCGGTGATTCGCATGCTGGAAGATTACGTCGGCGCCGAAGCGTGGCGCAATGGCGTGCGCGCGTACATGCGCCAGCACGCCTACAAAAATACCGTGTCGGACGACCTGTGGCGCGCGATGGAAGCGGCGGCGCGCAAGCCCGTCACGCAGATCGCCCACGACTTCACCCTGCAGCCGGGCGTGCCGTTGATCCGGGTCGACGCCGCCGCCTGCACCGGCAGCAGCACGAAGGTGGAGCTGACGCAATCGGAATTCAGCCGCGGCCAGGCGGGCAGGCAGCCCTTGCGCTGGCGCGTGCCGGTCACCCTTCAGTCGGCCGGGTCCAGCCACCGGGTGCGCACCCTGGTCACGGACGGCAAGGCCACCGTGGACGTGCCGGGCTGCGGCGCGGTCATCGTCAACGCCGGCCAGAACGGCTACTACCGCACGATCTACGGACCGCGCCAATTCCGCGCCCTCGCGGCAAGCTTCTCGCAGCTGGCGCCGATCGACCAGATGGGCCTTCTCGCCGATACCTGGTCGATTGGCCTGGCGGGCATGCAGCCGGCGTCCGACTTCCTCGACCTGTCGAACGCCGCGCCGCTGTCCGCCGATCCTCAGGTATGGGGCAAGATCGCCAGCGTGTTCAGCGACATCCACGACATGTACGGCGGCGACCGCGCGCGCCAGGATCGTTTCGACGCCTTCGCGGTCAAGCGGCTGCAGCCTGTATTCCAGCAGGTCGGCTGGGCGCCGCGCGCCGGCGAGAACGCCACGATCGCCAACCTGCGCGAAAAACTGGTGTCCATCCTGTCCAAGCTGAACGACCAGGCCACCGTTGCGGAAGCGCGCCGCCTGTACGTCCAGGCCGGCGACAGTCCCCTTCGCAAGGTACTCATGTCCGTCGTCGCGCAGCACGCCGACAACGCCGCGTGGGACGCGCTGCATGGCGAAGCCGGGCGCGAGAAGTCGCCTATGATCAAGGACCAGCTGTACCGCTTGCTGGCAGGGTCCGCCGACGAGGGCCTGGCGCGCCGCGCCCTGGATCTGGCGATGACCGAGGAACCTGGCCTGACCAACAGCGCGGCGATGCTGGCGCAGGTGGCCGGCGAGCACCCCGAACTGGCGTTCGACTACGCGCTGGCGCACCTGGACAAGGTAAACGAGCGCATCGACGCGAGCTCGCGCAGCCGCTACATTCCGCGCCTGGCCGCCGGCTCGGCCGACCCGGCGACGATCGCCAAGCTGGAGGCGTACGCCAGCGCCAACCTGGCGCCGGGTTCGCGCCGCGATGCCGAGACCGCGGTCGCCAGCATCAAGGACCGCATCAAGGCGCGCAGCGAACGCTTGCCGGAGATCGACGCATGGCTGGCCGCGCACGCCAGGTAAGCGCGCTGCTCGCGCTGGCCGGCGCGCTGGCCGGCTGCGCGCGCGTGGCCCCGCCGGCACCGCCCTCGCCGCAGCTTGACGCGTTCGCCTGGTACCGCCAGGCCGGCGGCAAGGTGCTGGCCATCGATCCGGCCCAATCGCTGATCGCCGTCACCGTGCGGCGCGGCGGCCCGTTCGCCCGGTTCGGCCACGACCACGTCGTCGCCAGCCGCACCGTGACCGGCTTCGCGGCGCCGGACCAGGGACGCGCCGACTTCAGCTTCCGGCTCGACCAGATGAGCGTCGACGAGGCGCAGTTGCGGCGCGAGGCCGGCTTCGGCGCGCCGCCGCCGGACGACGCCATCGCCGGCACGCGCGCCAACATGCTCGGGCGCGTGCTCGACGCCGAGCGTTTTCCGGTGGTGTCGCTGCACGCCGAGCGGCGCGCCGGCCAGCCGGTCCAGCTGACCGTCACGCTGCATGGCGTGAGCCGCACCGTGGCCGTGGAGCCGCACATCGACGAATCGGCCGGCGGCCTCACCGCCAGCGGCACGCTGCAGCTGCGCCAGAGCGATTTCGGCATCACGCCGATGTCGGTGCTGGGGGGCGCGATGACGGTGATGGATACGATGGAGCTGCGCTACCGGATCGTGGCGCGGCCGCGCTGACCCTGGCGCCGCGGGCAGCGATCCAGGCATCGATCTTCGCCGCGCTGCCCGCCGGCAGGTGCAGTCCCAGCTTGGAACGCCGCCAAAGGATGTCGGCCGCGCTGCGCGCCCATTCGTGGGTGATCAGGTAGTCGGCTTCGGCCGGATACAGCCCCGGCACGATCTCGGGACCGAGGTCCGACAGCGTGCGGCAGCCTTCCAGCAGCACGGTGATGCGGGCGCCGTACGCGCGCGCATAGCGCCGCACCAGCGCCGGCGAGAGCCAGCGGTAGCGTTGCTGCATTGCCGCCGCCCATTGGTCGAATTCGAGCACGCTGCGATTCGATGGGTGCGCGCCGAACAGGTCCCCGCCGGGCAGGCAGGCCTGCGCGGTCCATCCTCGATGACGGTTGCCCAGCTGCGGGCCAATCCAGTCCACCGCCTCTTCGGCCAGTTTGCGGAAGGTGGTGATCTTGCCGCCGAGGACAGTGAGCAGCGGCGCGCCATCGGTGTCGTGCGCCAGCCGGAAGTCGCGGCTCGCCGCCTGCGCGCTGGCGCCATCGTCGTCCACCAGCGGCCGCACGCCGGCGTAGGACCACACCACGTCGGCCGGGCCGATCGGCTGGCGGAAGTAGCGGTTCGCCAGCTCGCACAGGTAGGCAGTCTCCGCATCGTCGATGGCGACGGCGTCGAGGTTGCCGCGGAAGTCGGCGTCGGTGGTGCCGATCAGCGTGAAGTCGCGTTCGTAGGGCATCGCGAAAACGATGCGCCCGTCGGGATGCTGGAAGATGTAGGCAAAGTCGTGCTCGAACAGGCGCGGCACGACGATGTGGCTGCCCTTCACCAGGCGCAGCTGCGGCTGCGGCTGCGTGCCGAGCGCGCCTTGCAGGAAGGTCGCGGCCCACGGCCCGGTGGCGTTGACCAGGCAGCGCGCGCTGACGCGCCGCGTCTCGCCCGCCGCGCCGGTCAGCGTTGCGCTCCAGTGCAGCGGATGGCGCTGCACGCCGCCGCAAGTGGTGCGGGTCAGGACCAGCGCGCCGCGTTCGCGCGCGTCGAGCGCCGCCAGCACCACCAGGCGGGCGTCGTCGACCCATCCGTCGGAATATTCGAAGCCGCGGGTGAACTCCGCTTGCAGCGCGGCGCCGGCCGGATGGCGGCGCAGGTCCACGCCGGCGGACCCGGGCAAAAATTCGCGCCGCGCCAGCCGGTCGTAGAGGAACAGGCCGGTGCGGATCAGCCATGCGGGGCGCTGGCCGGCGTCGTGCGGCATGACGAAACGCAGCGGCCGCATGATGTGCGGCGCGCTGCGCAGCAGCACTTCGCGCTCGATGAGCGCCTTGCGCACCAGGCCAAATTCGCGGTGCTCGAGATAGCGCAGGCCGCCGTGTATCAGCTTGCTGGACGCCGACGACGTGTGCGCGGCCAGGTCGTCCTTCTCGCACAGCAGCACGCGCAGGCCGCGACCGGCCGCGTCGCGCGCGATCCCGGCGCCGTTGATCCCGCCGCCCACCACCAGCACATCGCAATCGATTCGTTCTGGGATCTCGCCCATCAGCGCTCCTGGTTGATTCCACGCCATTGTGGTCCAAAACCCTCATCGTGATCAGTTTTTTCGGCGCCGTCGCCCCGCTTACGCAAACAAGCGCATGTTGTAGATTAAAATGCATGGTCTTCGCGCTGGGCCGTATTCGCCGGCTGGTTCAACTATTCATACACAGTATCCATGCGCGTCCTTTTACTGCTGTTCCTGGTGGCCCTGCAATCGCTGGTCTGGCCAGCCCTCGCACACGCAGGCGCCGGCCAGGTAGTGCTCGCCCATGCCGGCCGCGTCGCAATGACCGACGCGGCGCTGTTCAAGGACCGCGGCGGCGAGTTCCCGGCCAGCGCCGCGGCCGTGCCGGCGTGGCGGGCCACGCTCGAGCCGGTCGCCAAGGTCGATCCGGCCGGCGGCGCCTACTGGATGGTGATCCCGCTGCGCAACGAATCGCCATCGACCCAGTGGGTGATGTCGCCGCATAACACGATGATCTACGTGGCCGAGTCGCGCCTGCTCGGCGCCGACGGCAGCATCCAGCACCTTCGCACCGGCTTCAAGGTCCATCACGACTACCTGCTCCATTACGGCAATGACGTCACACTGGCGCCGCAGGGCGATTACCAGCTGGTGATCCGCTTTTCGAGCCCCTACTTCGTCCGCGCGCCGGTGATGGTGATGCAGCCCCGCGACGAGTTCCAGCAACTGGTCGCGCGCGAAAACTTCATCATCATCGCTTCGCTCGGCGCGCTCGCGGCGCTGGCGATCTTCAACTTCTTCATCTACTCGTTCACCCGCAACCCGTCCTACCTGTACTACGCGCTGTATGTCGTCTCGTTCGGCCTCGCCTGGGCGACGGCATTCAACGTGCTTGCCGACCTGATCGACTTCCGCGACGCGCGCTTCCACTATGTGCCGTTTTTCCTGCTGCCGGTGTTCTCCACCCTGTTCTACCTGCCGTTCCTGCGCCTGAAGGAAATCGCCCCAAGGCTGGCGGCCATCAGCAAGATCAACCTGGTGCTGCCCCTGCTGCTGCTGCCCACCTGCCTGTTCGCGATCGGATGGGCGCACAAGCTGGCCACCATCATGCTCAGTTTCTGGATGGTCCTGGCGCTCATTTGCGGCATCGTCGCGTGGCGCCGCGGCTTCCATCCGGCCCGCTATTTCGTGTACGGCTTCATCGCCGTTCTGGCGCCGGCGCTGCTGATCGTGCCGGCCAACCTCGGACTGATCTCCGCGGCGGGCAACAACACTCCCCTGCTCTCGCTGGTCGGCGGCACGGTCGATGCGCTGCTGCTGGCCTTCGCGCTGGCCGACCAGATCCGCATCCTGCGCGACAAGATGGAGCAAAGCGTGGCCACGCGCACCCAGGAACTGCTGCGCGCGAACGCCGAGCTGACGGTGGCCAAGGAGCACGCGGAGGTGGTCAGCCGCCACCGCATCGACTTCCTGTCGGCGATGAGCCACGACATCCGCACGCCGCTGGCCGGCGTGATCGGCATGCTCAAGCTGGGCCTGCGCGACAGCGCGGTGCAGGGCCGCACCGGCGAGTACCTGCGCATCGGCCTGCACAACAGCGAGTCGCTGCTGGCGATCCTCAACGACATCCTCGATTTCTCCAAGATCGATGCTGGCAAGCTGACGCTGGAATCGACCTCGTTCCGGCTGGCCGGCCTGATCGCCGACGCCACCGGCATCCTGCAAGGCCAGGCCGACGAAAAGGGACTGGCGCTTCGCGTGAACCTGGCCGATGGCCTGCCCGAATTCGTCGAAGGCGACCCGACGCGGATCCGCCAGATCCTGGTCAACCTGCTCGGCAACGCCATCAAGTTCACCGAACGGGGCGAGGTGCGGCTGACCGTCGCCGCCGGGCCGCCCGTGGGCAGCCTCACCCCGGTCAGTTTCGCGGTGCGCGACACCGGGCCGGGCATCGATCCCGACGTGCAGGCGCGCCTGTTCCAGAAATTCGAACAGGCCGACCATTCGACCACGCGCCGTTACGGCGGCACCGGGCTGGGACTGGCGATCTGCAAGGAACTGGTCGAGCTGATGCACGGTTCGATCTCGGTGGACAGCCAGCCCGGCGCCGGCTCGCGCTTCGCCTTCACGCTGCCGCTGGCGGCCGCCGCGGCGCCGCCCGAGACGCCCCAGGATCCGCGTCGCGAGCGCCACGCATACCGGCTCAACATCCTGTGCGCCGAAGACATGCGGACCAACCAGATCATCATCGGCGCGCTGCTCGAGACGATGGGACACCGGGTGCACATCGTCGAAAATGGCGTCGAGGCGCTGCGCGCCCTGGCCAGCGCCGATTACGACATGGTGCTGATGGACATCCGCATGCCGGTGATGGACGGCGAGCAGGCCACGCGCACGATCCGCGTGCCGCGGCCCGGAGCCCTGAAAGTACGCGATCCGGGCATCCCGATCATCGCGCTGACGGCCAACGCCAGCGCGCCCGACAACGCACGCTATATCGCGGCCGGCATGGACGGCTTCCTGTCCAAGCCGGTGGACGACGCCAGGCTGCACGAGGCCATCCAGCAGACCATCGACAAACTGCTGGCCGCGGGCCGCGAGCTGCCGCGCACCGAACCGGCCGCGCCGGCCGCGCCGGCCGCGCCGGACACGCCGCCCGCCGATCCGCTGCACATCGTGCCGCTGCCCGGCCTGAGCGCCGCCCACATGGTGAGCATCGCAAGAGCCTTCCTGGCGGAAGCGCCGCGCCGGGTGGACCAGGCGCGCGCCGCCATCGCCCGCGGGGACCAAGGCGCCGCGGCCGACGCCTTCCATGCGGTCAAGGGCAGCGCCGGCTATCTGAGTTCTCCGCGGCTGCAGGAACTGGCCAGCGCGCTCGAAGCACGCGCCCGTGCCGGCCAGCTGGCCATGGCCTGCCCCCAGTTTGCCGAGTTCGAGCAGGCGCTCGCGCACGCGCTGGCGAGCCTGAGGGCTGCGTCCGAGGCGGGCGCGATCTTGTAGAATCGCCCGATGACAACGACACCGCACGATCCGCACACCCGCGCGTGGGTGCGCATGCCGTCGGGCAAACGGCTCGACCTGCTCAACCCGACGCCGTCCGACTGGGAAGACGAGGACCTCGCGCTCGGCCTCGCCCGCACCTACCGCTGGGGCGGGCATTCGGCCTGGCCCCTGCCGCTGTCGGTGGCCCAGCATTCGATCACGGTGCTGCTGCTGCGCCGCGCCGCCGCGCCGGCGCCCCTCACGCCGCTCGACGAACTGCGCGAGCTGCTGCACGACGCCGAAGAAGGCCTGCTGGGCTTCGACTGCATCTCGGTGCTCAAGCCGTTCATGGGCGACAGCTTCCGCGACCTCACCAGCCGCCTCGAACGGGCGGTGTTCCTGCGCTACGGGCTGGCGCCGTGGACGCCGGCCGACCACGCGCAGCACAAGCGCGCCGACCGCCTGGCCGCCGCCAGCGAAGCGGTGCACGTGGTGGGCTGGTCGGCCCACGAAGTGCTGCACACGCTGAAAATCACCGTGCCGCCGCTGTCGAACGATCCGCTGGTGGCGCACTACGGCGGGCAGGCGTGGGAGCCGTGGCCGCCCACGCTGTCGCGCGACCGTTTCCTGGCGGAGCTGGACCGCCTGAAGGCGTTGCTCTGATTCTTGCTTTGGTTCAAGTTTCGTCACGCTCCGGCGCGCTAGCATGGGCGCTGGCCAATTGCACGGGAGCCGATCATGGCAAGCCCATCGAACCGCAGCCGCACCGCCGATACCGATTCCGCCGTCGAGCTGGCGGTGTGCTGCGCCTGCTGGTTCGCCAGCGTCGCCTACCTGCGCGGCTTGGCCAGTCCGCCAGCCGGCATCGCGATCGGCGCCCTGCTGATCGCGGCGCCGGCGGCTATCCTGTCCGCGCTGCAGGCAGGCAAGCGTTTCTTGCGTGCACGCGCCGGTCGCCGCGGCCGGGGTCGCTAAGCCCCGGATTTCATTGCGCTTTTCCAGATATCCACACAAACTGTGGATAACATTGTGGACAAGGCATCATTGCCGCCTTGAAAGCCCATCAACCACGCCATTTTTGACAAAATGCCCATTCCGCAGGCAGAAATTTAACCTTTCCAAATCAATGACTTGCGTGTGATGGCGTTTTGTCCTACACATAGCCACGAGGCATATTCCTACAAAAACGACGCGCGGGGGATAAGTCCTCGAAGAAGATGGATTTAACAAGGTTTTCGCCCAGCCGGAATTGCTTTGACAAAGCGCCCGCGCTGACTTAGTGTTGGCCCATGCAAGCGACCGACCGTGTGAACGAAGACGACCCGGACCTGTTCATCGACGACGAAGCGCCTTCTGAGGGCGCGCCTGTCGTGGACGAGCTGGCGCCTTGGCGCATCCTGATTGTCGACGACGATGTCGATGTCCATGTGGTCACAAAATTTGCGCTCAGCAACACCCACTTCCAGGGCCGCCGCCTCAGCTTCCTGCACGCCTACTCCGGCAAGGAGGCGTTGGAGAAGCTGCGCGACACGCCCGACATCGCGCTGGTGCTGCTCGACGTGATGATGGAAACGGCCGACGCCGGCCTGCTGTTTGCCCGCAAGGTCCGCGAGGAACTGCACAACGACCTGGTGCGCATCGTGCTGCGCACCGGCCAGCCGGGCCAGGCCCTCGAACACAGCATCATCGTCGATTACGACATCAACGATTTCTGGAGCAAGGCCGACCTGACCACGCGCAAGCTGTTCACCACGGTCATCGCGGCCCTGCGCGCCTACACCACCCTCGCCAACGCCGCCCACGCGCGCGACGCCGCGCTGGCCGAGCTGCAGCGCGCGCGCCAGATACTGAACGAGGTCGGCGAACGGGCGCTGGTGCTCACGCTCGACCGCGAAGGCCGCATTGTCGACGCCAATCCGCATTTCTGCCAGGTCGCCGGCCAGCCGCTCGAACGGCTGCGCGGACGCGACCTGCACGCCGTGCACCGCGAGGCCTTTCCGCCAGAGATTGCCGCCGAGATCCTGTCCGAGCTGTCGAGCACCGGCGCCTGGAGCGGCACGCTGCGCACCGACGTGGCCGGCGTATCGCGCCAGCTGCACTGCTCGATCAAGGCCTACAAGGGCGCCGACGGCACGGTCGAACAGTACGTCGCCGTCGCCACCGAACCCGGCTGATTCTATTTCCACGCGTTGCGGGCGCGGTCGCGCACCAGCATGCGCACGCTGTCGGGCATCGGCTTGCGGCTCTGCTGCGTGTCGGCCGTGACCCACACGCACTCCTCGAAATGCTTGAGCATGGCCGGCGCGATGAAGCGGCTGCGCGCCGCATACACGTGGCGGTCGCCCATCTGCGCCTGCTGCTTGATGAAGAAGCGGTTCGGGACCACCAGGTGCAGGTTTTCCTTGGCGCGCGTCATCGCCACGTACAGCAGGCGCCGCTCTTCCTCGATATCGTCGGCGTTGCCGGTGCTCATGTCCGATGGAATGCAGCCATCGACGACGTTGAGCACATGCACCGATTTCCATTCCTGTCCCTTCGATGAATGGATGGTCGACAGGATCACGTAATCCTCGTCGAGCAGCGGCGGGCCGGCGCGGTCGCTGGTCGCTTCCGGCGGGTCGAGCGTGATTTCGGCCAGGAAGGTTTCGCGCGTGCCATAGCCGCCGGCCAGTTGCGCCAGCTGCTCGACGTCGGCGGCGCGCACTTGCGCGTCGTCGTGCATGCGCTCCAGGTGCGGCAGGTACCAGTTCTTCACCAGCTCGATGTCCGCCGGCCAGCGCAGGCCCGGCGTGCGCAGCGCCCGGTACAGGGCGACGAATTCCTGCCAGTCGCCGCTGCTCTTGGCCGGGGCGGCAAACGCCTCGACCGCCGCCATCGGCTCGGCCGCCTCGCTCACCGCGTCGAGAAGTTTGGTCGCGGTGGCCGGGCCTATGCCGGGAATCAACTGGGCGACGCGGAAACCGGCCATGCGCCCGCTCGGATTCTGGGCGAAGCGCAAGACCGCAAGCACGTCCTTGATGTGCGACGCCTCCAGGAACTTCAGGCCGCCGAATTTGACGAAGGGAATATTGCGGCGCATCAGCTCGAGTTCGAGCGCGGCGCTGTGGCTGGCGGCGCGAAACAGCACCGCCTGCTGGATCAGCGCCGTGCCCGCCTCGCGCTGCTCGAGGATGCGGTTGCAGACCCAGCGCGCCTGCTCGGCCTCGTCGGGAATCAGCACCAGCTGCGGCTGCACGGTCGAAACCTTGTCGGTCCACAGCGTCTTCGCGTGGCGCTCGAGCGCGCCGGCAATGACCGCGTTCGAGGCGTCGAGGATCGGCTGGGTCGAGCGATAGTTGCGGTCCAGCGTGATCATCCGGGCCGGCTGGGAAAACTGCTTCGGGAAATCGAGGATGTTGCGCACCGTCGCGCCGCGGAACGAATAGATCGACTGGGCATCGTCGCCCACCACCATCACGCCGCGCCCGTCCGGCTTCATTCCGGTGATGATCGCCGCCTGCAGCCGGTTGGTGTCCTGGTATTCGTCCACCAGCACGTGGTCGAACAGGCCGCCCAGCTCCGGCCCCAGTTCCGGGTCGCACGCCATTTCCGACCAGAACAGCAGCAGGTCGTCGTAGTCCAGCACGTTCTGCTCCTGCTTGGCGTCGACGTAGGCGCCGAACAAGGTTTTCAGCTCGGCCTCCCACTCGCTGCACCAGGGAAACGTGCTCTGCAGCACGAGCGCCAGCGGATCGCGGCTGTTGACCACGCGCGAATAGATCGACAGGCAGGTGCCCTTGAGCGGGAAGCGCTTGGCGGTCTGGGTCAGGCCGATCTCGTGGCGCACCAGGCCCATCAGGTCTTCCGAGTCGCCGCGGTCGTGAATGGTGAACGATTCGTCCAACCCGATCCGCCCCGCATATTCGCGCAGCAGGCGTGCGCCGATGCTGTGGAAGGTGCCGGCCCACGGCAGGCTGGTCGGCGCCTGGCTGCCGCGCATGCCCATCACCCGGTGCAGCACGCTGCCGGCCCGGTGCGTCATTTCGGTGGCGGCGCGGCGCGAGAACGTCAGCAGCAGGATGCGCTGGGGATCGGCGCCGCTCTGGATCAGGCGCGCGACCCGGTGCGCGAGGGTGTTGGTCTTGCCCGAGCCGGCGCCGGCGATCACCAGCAGCGGGCGTGCGGCGCCCTCGGCCGCACCGACATCGTGCTCGACGGCCGAACGCTGCTCGGGATTAAGGCTGGAATACGGATCGTCCTGGATCTCGGGAACGGCAACAACAGACATGAAAGGCAATCGATCGGGAAATTAGTAGAACTGTACATTTATCCAGTAAAATAGCGCAAGGAAAACCGCCACTTTTCGCGCGACGCAGTGTTGTTAACTTGCCGCGCGGCGCCGCCGCTGCTCATCCTTCAAATTCAATGGATGAGCTAAGTAGCCGTTTTTAAAGCACTTTTTCACATATCCACAATCGATGTGCATAACTTTGTGGATAAGCGGCGCTTGACACCCCGCAAGCCTTGAAAGACGGGGCTTTCAACAAAATGCCCGTTCAGAAGGCAATAAAAAACCTCAACGAAATCAATGGCTTGCAAAGTCAATGCGGAAGTTCAAAAAAATTTTCTCGATAATTCTCGCCGGACTTTTTTGTGCATAACTCCGCATTTCCGATGCCTTCGGAAGACCGGATTTTGATATCATTTTTATATTGATTGACGCGTGATGAGCCAGGCGGCGCCGAGCGCCGGATGGTCAGGCGAGAACGATCAGTGGGCGGCGATGGTGCGGCGGCGCTGCGGATCGAGCAGGACGCGCTCGATCACGTGAGGGGCGATGTCATGGGATTTGAGATACTCGACGGCGGACATAGTGTTGCGCGATTCCTGGACGGCGATCGCATGGTCGACGATGTCGCGGCAGCGCGAGTCGCGCCGTTCATAGTTCGGCTCATCAAGAGCGAGATTTCCGGCCAGACCGTTCGGGAGAGAAGTCATCGCGATTCCTTACACAAAATGCCGCACATTGCGCGTCGTTGCCCAGAGGGAGTATCCGCGAACGCCAGTCAAAGTCAATGTCAGCTTCCCATCGAAATGTCAATACGGGCGTTCAACATCGGCGAACAGGTGCACACTACCACGCGTTCACGGCGCGTGTCGTCCGGCACGAATGCGCCCCGAATTAGTACTTTCCAGCATGGACAAGCGGCGCCGCCCCACGCGATAATGGTTGTATGACCTCTGCGCCCCCCGACCCGCGGCCCTGTCCGCAATCGCTGACCGACCTGTTCGTTTCCTTCACTTTACTGGCCCTGCAAGGCTTCGGCGGCGTGCTGGCCGTGGTGCAGCGCGAACTGGTCGAGCGCAAGCGATGGCTGACGCCGGACGAATTCATCGAAGACTGGGCGGTCGCCCAGATCATGCCCGGCCCGAACGTGGTGAACCTGTCGATGATGATAGGCGGGCGCTATTTCGGCCTCGCCGGCGCGATGGCGGCGCTGGCCGGCATGCTGGCCGTGCCGCTGGTGCTGATCCTGCTGCTGGCCCTGGTGCACGCCCAGTTCGCCGACAACCCGTACGTGGCCGGCGCGCTGCGCGGTATGGCGGCCGTATCCGCCGGGCTGATCGGCGCGGCGGGACTGAAACTGTCGGCAGCGCTGAGCCGCAACCCGATGCCGCTGGCCTGGTGCGCCGCCATCGCCATCGCCGGCTTCGTCATGGTCGCGCTGCTGCACTTTCACCTGAGCTACGTGCTGATCGGCCTCGGCGGCCTCGGCTGCGTGCTGACCTACCGCAGGCTGAAAGCATGAGCCCGCCAATTCACCTCGTGCTCGGCTGGGCCGACTGGTTCGACCTGTTCTCGCACTACCTGATGCTGTCGCTGATGTCGGTCGGCGGCGCCATCTCCACCACGCCGGAAATGCACCGCTACCTGGTCGAGCAGCATCACTGGCTGACGCAGGCGCAATTTAACGCGTCGATTGCGCTGGCCCAGGCCGCGCCGGGACCGAACGTATTGTTCGTCGCGCTGATGGGCTGGAATGTCGGCCTCAACGCCGGCAGCATGGCCGCCGCCGTGCTCGGCGTGATGGTGACCATGTTGGGCATCATGATTCCCTCCACCGTGCTGACCTACGTCGCGGCCCAGTGGGGCCACCGCAACCGCGAGTTGCGCGCGGTGCGTGCCTTCAAGCAAGGCATGGCGCCGATCGTCATCGCGCTGCTGCTCTCGACCAGCTTCATCCTTGGCTCGGCCGGCGCCGATGCGCGGCACGACTGGCCGCTGTGGACGCTCGCCCTGGCCAGCGGCCTGGTCATCTGGCGCACGAAAATCCATCTGCTGTGGGTTCTCGGGTTCGGCGCCCTGGTCGGCGCGTTCCAGCTGGTCTGAAACGAAGTCCGGGGGGCTGGTCCTGCGGACCTGACCCCGATCTTGTCGCCGCGGCCTGAACGATCGCGATGGAGGATGGCAGAACCCCCGCGTTCTTGCGCCAGCCCAGCGCGGGATCGCGCACCTCGTGCTGAAATGGCAAGGCGGAGGTGATCCATCATGGACTGCGGAACGTTCTCGGGCAATCCCAAGACTGAATGGCTGAGTGAAAATGGCGAGGACCGCGACATGCGGCTGCTCGAAACGTTCTGGTACACCGATCCCAGCGGCCGGCGCTGGGAGGCGCCCAAGGGCGCCGTCACCAATGGCGCCACCATTCCCCGCACGCTGTGGTCCTCGGTGGGCAGCCCGTTCACCGGCCGCTACCGGCGCGCGGCCATCATCCATGACGTTGCCCTGCGCAACGCCGCCATCGTGCGCGACGACGCCGACAGCATGTTCTTCCTCGCCTGCATGGCGGGCGGCTGCGCCCCGCTCGAATGCAAGCTTCTGTATGCGGGCGTGCGCATCGGCAGTTGGGCAACCTTGTTTGGCATCCATGCGGACGACTGGATCGGCATCGCGCCCGCGCTGCCCGGCCAGCACGGGCCGACGGACCTCGAGATCCGCGCCAGGTTCACCTTGCTGGCGACCGCTCTGCGAGCGACCAGTGACGACTTCGCCACGGTGCGCGCCGTCGTATCGCACCATCTCGACGGCTAGCGGGCGCAATCTGCGCGCGTTGGCAATAATCGGCGCGGCAAGGCATACTGCGGCAGTTAACCCGATCCGGACCACCGTATGCCAGAACTACTTAGTGAACATGCCTGCTTCGGCGGGCTGCAACGCTTTTACCAGCACGATTCCGCCGCAATCGGCCTGCCGATGCGCTTCTCGGTTTTCCTGCCCCGCGCGCCGGCGGGCACGCGTCTGCCGGCCATGTTCTACCTGGCCGGCCTGACCTGCAACGAAGAAACCTTCATGACCAAGGCCGGCGCCCAGCGCTACGCGGCGCGCGAGGGCATGATCCTGATCGCCCCCGACACCAGTCCGCGCGGCGCCAACGTGCCCGGTGAAACCGACGACTGGGATTTCGGCGCCGGCGCCGGCTTTTACCTCGACGCCACCACCGAGCCGTGGAGCCGCCACTATCGCATGTACAGCTATCTGCTCGAGCTGCGCGAACTCGTCGTCGCCGAGCTGCCGGTGGACGGCGACCGCGTCGGCATCTTCGGCCATTCGATGGGCGGCCACGGCGCGCTGGTGATGGCGCTGCGCAACCCGGACCTGTTCCGCTCGGTGTCCGCCTTTGCGCCGATCGCTGCGCCTTCGCTCTGTCCCTGGGGCGAGAAGGCGTTCACCGGCTATCTGGGCGCCGACCACGCCGCCTGGCAGCGCTACGATGCGAGCGAACTGATGCGCACGATGAACGCGCCCTTCCCCAACGGCATCCTGATCGACCAGGGCCTGGGCGACAAGTTCCTGCGCACCCAGCTGCGTCCCGAAGTGTTCGAAAGCGCCTGCGCGCAGGCCGGCCAGCGCCTCGAATTGCGGCGCCATGCGGGCTACGACCACGGCTACTACTTCATCTCCACCTTCATGGAAGACCATCTGCGCTTCCACCGCGAAAACCTGGGCTGACTCCACCGGCTTGAATTCGCCGGGCTCCTGTCATATAAAGAAATGAGCGACGTAATGTAGGGGGCGGCCATGGCGATCGGGGATCATTTCAAGGATCGCGCGCATGCCGGCCAGTTGCTGGCCGAGCGTCTGTCGGAATATGCCGGCAAGCCCGATGTGCTGATCCTGGCACTGCCGCGCGGCGGCGTGCCGGTTGGATTCGCCGTGGCCAAGGCCCTCGGCGTCGAGTTCGACGTGATGCTGGTGCGCAAGCTCGGCATGCCGGGCCATGAGGAATACGCGATGGGCGCGGTCGGCGCCGGCGGCGTGCGCGTGGTCCAGGCCGGCCTGGTCGAATCGGGCCTCGTGACCAAGCAGGCGATCGAGGAAGCGACCGAGCGCGAGCTGGCGGAAATCGAGCGCCGCGACAAGCTGTACCGCGGCGGCCGCCCGCCGCCCAGGCTGGAAGGACGCACCGTGATCATTGTCGACGACGGCATCGCCACCGGCGCCACGCTGCGCGCCGCCGTTGAAGTGGTCAAGAAAAGCAGGCCGGCACGGCTGGTCGTCGCCGCCCCGGTCGGCGCCCCGGACAGCGTGGCGGCGCTGGAGGCCGAAGTCGACGAGATGGTCTGCCTGGCCACGCCATTCGGCTTCCATGCGGTCAGCCAGTGGTACCGCCACTTCGACCAGACGAGCGACGCCGAAGTGCAGGATCTGCTAGCGTTGGCATGGCACGCTGAAAAGGATTCCTGAGCCATGAGCCTCGCCCAATCGCAACTGAACGCCGCGATCGCCGCCCGCGCGCAGTGCATCCGCGGCGCCCCCGCCGACTACGACGGCCTGCTCGACATGATCGGCGACGCCCGCTACGTCCTGCTTGGCGAAGCCACCCACGGCACCCACGAATTCTACGAAGAGCGCGCACGCATCACCCAGCGGCTGATCGCCGAAAAGGGCTTCACCGCGGTCGCCGTCGAAGCCGACTGGCCGGACGCCTACCGCGTCAACCGCTACGTGCGCGCCGAAGGCGACGACCACGACGCCGAAAGCGCGTTGGCCGGCTTCCAGCGCTTCCCCAGCTGGATGTGGCGCAACGCCGATGTGGTCAATTTCGTCGACTGGCTGCGCAGCTACAACGACCGCCAGGCGCCCGCCGCCAAGGCCGGCTTCTACGGCCTCGATCTCTACAGCCTGTTCACCTCGATGTCCGAAGTGCTGCGCTACCTCGACCAGGTCGACCCGGACGCCGCCGGCGAAGCGCGCCAGCGTTACGGCTGCTTCGACCATTACGGCGACGACAGCCAGCAATACGCCTACGCGGCCGGCATCGGCCACTCCGAATCGTGCCAGCACGAAGTGATCGCCCAGCTGCACGAGCTGCAGCAGCGCGCCGCCGACTACATGCGCCAGGACGGCATCGCCGCCAGCGACGCCTTCTTCTACGCGCAGCAGAACGCGCGGCTGGTCAAGAACGCCGAGGAATACTACCGCACCATGTTCCGCGGCCGGATCTCCTCATGGAACCTGCGCGACCAGCACATGTCGGACACGCTCGACGCGCTGTCGGTGCACCTGCGCGAAACGCGCGGCACGCCGCCGCGCATCGTCGTGTGGGAGCACAACTCGCATGTGGGCGACGCGCGCGCCACCGAAATCGGCCGCCAGGGCGAGTGGAATGTCGGCGAGCTGTCGCGCAAACGCTATGGCGACGATGCCTTCCTGGTGGGCTTTTCGACGTATGACGGCTGGGTCACCGCGGCCTCGGACTGGGACGGCCCGGCCGAGCGCAAGCAGGTGCGCCCTGCGCTCGACGGCAGCTACGAGGATGTGTTTCACCAGACCGGCATCGGCAACTTCATGCTGCCGCTGCGGCCCGCCGGCGCGGTGCGCGAGGCACTGAGCGAACAGCGGCTCGAGCGCGCAATCGGCGTGCTGTACCTGCCGCGCACCGAACGCCAGAGCCATTACTTCACAGCCGACCTGCCGCAGCAGTTTGACGCGGTGATCCACTTCGACCGCACCGACGCGGTGCAGCCGCTGGAGACGACCAGCCACTGGGATACCGGCGAGGCGCCAGAGACTTTCCCCGTCGGGCTGTAACCGGAGGAAGGGGTCTGGTCCTGCGGACCTGACCCCATGTTGAGTTTATCGAATTGCGACAATGGGGTCAGGTCCGCAGGACCAGACCCCGGCTTCGATCTATTCCGGGACAATCGCCGTCACTTCGATTTCCACGCGGGCGCGGTCCTCGATCAGCGCGGCCACCTGCACGGCGCTCATCGCCGGGTAATGCTTGCCGATCAGCTCACGGTAAGCGATGCCGACCTCACGCGCCGCATCCAGGTACTCCTTCTTGTCGACGACGTACCACGTCATGCGCACGATATGCTCGGGCCGGGCGCCGCCCTCTTCCAGCACCGCCACGATGTTCGCCAGCGCCTGGCGCACCTGGCCGGCAAAGTCGTCGGTCTGGAACACGCCATCGGCATCCCAGCCAATCATGCCGCTGACGCAGATCGTGCGTCCTGACGCTGCTACGCCATTCGAATATCCCTTGGCACGCGGCCAGCCTGCAGGGTGCAAGAATTCCATGTTCGTCCTTTAAATATGTCAGCCCTGCGGCTTCACGCCGACATCGTCCAGCAGCTCGCGCGCGATGATCAATTGCTGCACCTCGGTGGCGCCTTCGTAGATGCGCAGCGCGCGAATTTCGCGATACAGCTTCTCGACCGGCTGGCCGCTGACCACGCCCAGGCCGCCGAACATCTGCAGCGCCGCGTCGATCACCTGCTGCGCCGTTTCGGTGGCGGTCAGCTTGGCCATCGCCGCCTCGCGCGTGACGCGCTCGCCCCGGTCGCGCTGCCAGGCGGCGCGGTAGGTCAGCAACGCCGCGGCGTCGATTCCGGTGGCCATCTGCGCCAGCTTCGCCTGCGTCAGCTGGAAGTCGGCCAGAGTCTTGCCGAACATCTTGCGCGAAGCGGCCCGCGCCAGCGCTTCGTCCATCGCGCGCCGCGCAAACCCGAGCGACGCCGCCGCCACCGAGGTGCGGAACACGTCGAGCGTGGCCATCGCCACCTTGAAGCCCTGCCCCGACGCGCCAAGCCGGTTCACCGCCGGCACGCGGCAATTGGAAAAGCGCAGGCGCGCCAGCGGATGCGGCGCGATGACCTCGATCCGCTCGGCGATCTCGAAACCGGGCGAATCCGCGTCAACGATGAACGCCGAGATGCCGCGCGAGCCGGCCGCTTCTCCGGTGCGTGCGAACACAACGTAGAAATCGGCGATGCCGCCGTTCGAGATCCACGTCTTCTCTCCATCGAGAATGTAGTGGTCGCCGTCCAGCCGCGCCGCGCATTGCATCGCCGCGACGTCGGAACCGGCCTCCGGCTCGGACAGCGCGAAGGCGGCGATCGCCTCGCCGCGCGCCACTTTCGGCAGGTAGTGCTCGCGATGCGCCTCGCTTCCGAACAACGAGATCGCCCCGCTGCCCAGTCCCTGCATCGCAAACGCGAAATCGGCCAGGCCGGAATGGCGCGCCAGCGTTTCGCGGATCAGGCAGATCGCGCGCGTGTCGATTTTTTCGCCGACCGCGTGTTTCAGCCAGCCGGCCGCTCCGAGCTGCGCCACCAGCGAGCGGCAGGCCTCATCGATGTTCGATCCGTGGTCGTCGTGAATATGCTCCGCCGCCCACGCGTCGAGCGCCTGCGCCAGTTCCTTGTGGCGTGGCTCGAAGAACGGCCAATCCAGGTATTTGGTGTCTGCCATGTCGTCTCAGTCGCCTTCAAATTGCGGTTTCTGTTTCGCCGCGAAGGCGTGGTAGGCTCGGTGGAAATCGTTGGTGGCCATGCAGATCGCCTGCGCCTGCGCTTCCGCCTCGATCGCCTCGTCGACGCCCATGTTCCACTCCTGCTGCATCATCTTCTTGGTCATTCCGTGCGCGAAGGTCGGCCCGTCGGCGAGCGAGGCGGCGAGCGCCTGCGCCTGCGCCAGCACTTCGCCCGGTTCGCACAGGCGATTGAAGAAGCCCCAGCGTTCAGCCTCTTCGCCGCCCATGCTGCGGCCGCTGTAAAGCAGGTCGGCGGCGCGGCCCTGCCCGATCACACGCGGCAGCAAGGCGCAGGCGCCCATGTCGCAGCCGGCCAGGCCGACGCGGGTGAACAGGAAGGCAGTCTTGCTGCGCGCGGTGCCGTAGCGCAGGTCGGAAGCCAGCGCCAGCATTGCGCCGGCGCCGGCGCACACGCCGTCGATGGCCGCCACAATCGGCTGCGGACAGGCGCGCATCGCTTTCACCAGGTCGCCGGTCAGGCGGGTGAATGCCAGCAGGCCGGGCATGTCGAGTTTCGTCAGCGGGCCAATGATTTCATGCACATCGCCGCCCGAGCAGAAGTTCTCTCCCGCGCCGGTGATGACTACCGCCTTCACGTCGTCGGCCTCGGCCAGTTTGCGGAACAGGTCGCGCAGCTCGGTGTACGAATCGAAAGTCAGCGGATTCTTGCGCTCGGGACGGTCGAGCGTGATGGTGGCCACGCCCTGCCCAAGCTCGAACCGGAAGTGGCGCGCGGCGTAATCGGCCAGAGTGCTGCGCTGGCCGGGAAGCTGGTGGGCTTCGCCCGTCAAATGTCGCATCGTGTGATTCTCCTTTAGCCTTCGAGCAGCCGGGCTGCGATTTGCTGCGGCGTCAAGCCGCTGTTTGCCGCAGCGAGCTGGCGTTCGCGTTCCAGATTGCGTTCCAGCTGCACCTTGGCCGCGTAGTACTGCTTCGGCCATGGCAGCGCGGTGTAGCCGATCTTGGCCGCCTCGGTCAGCGTCCAGGCCGGGTTGATCAGATGCGGCCGCGCCACCGCGCACAGGTCGGCGCGGCCGGAGGCGATGATGCTGTTGGCGTGGTCGGCTTCGTAGATGGCGCCCACGGCGATCGTCGGAATCTGCGCCTCGTTGCGGATGCGGTCCGAAAACGGCGCCTGGAACATGCGTCCGTACACCGGCTTTTCCAGCTTGCTGACCTGGCCCGACGAGCAGTCGATCATATCGGCGCCGGCCTCCTTGAACAGGCGCGCCACCTGCACCGCGTCGCCAGGCACGATGCCGCCCTCGACCCAGTCGTGCGCCGACACGCGCACGCTGATCGGCCGCTCTTCCGGCCAGACGGCGCGGATCGCGGCAAACACTTCGAGCGGAAAGCGGCAGCGGTTATCCAGCGAGCCACCGTATTCGTCAGTGCGATGGTTGGTCAGTGGAGAAATGAACGACGACAGCAGGTAACCGTGAGCGCAGTGCAGCTCCAGCCAGTCGAAGCCGGCGTCGGCGGCCATGCGCGCGGCGCGCACGAAGTCGTCGCGGATGCGGCGCAGGTCGTCGCGGCTCGCCTCGCGCGCCACCTGCGATACGCCGGCCAGGTACTGCTGCGGCGAGGCGGACACCAGCGGCCAGTTGCCCTCGTCGAGCGGCAGGTCGGCGCCATCCCACGCGCGCCGGGTCGAGCCCTTGGCGCCGGCGTGGCCCAACTGGATCGCGATCTTCGCGTCGCTGTTGGCGTGAACGAAGTTGACGATGCGGCGCCAGGCCTCGGTGTGACGCGGCTCGTACAGGCCTGGGCAACCAGGCGTGATGCGCGCGTCGGCCGACACGCAGGTCATCTCGGCGCATACCAGGCCGGCGCCGCCCATGGCGCGTGCGCCCAGGTGCATCAGGTGATAGTCGCCGGCCACGCCATCCTGCGCCGAATACTGCGCCATCGGGGAGACCACGATGCGGTTCTTCAGCACCGTGCCGCGCACCCGGAACGGCGTGAGCATCGGCGGCATCGGCTTGGCAGCGGCCGGCATGTTGACACCGGCCTGCTCGAAGGCGCGCCGCGCGATCCAGCGCTCGAAGTGTTCGACGTAGGCCGGGTCGCGCAGGCGCAGGTTCTCGTGCGACAGGCGCTGGCTGCGGGTGAGCATCGAGTAGGCGAACTGCTCCGCCTCCATCGCCGTGTAGCGCTGGACGTTCTCGAACCACTCCATCGAATTGCGCGCCGCGCTTTGCAGCTTGAGCACCTCGATGGAGCGGGCCTCCTGGTACGACGCCAGAACCTTGTCGACACTGCCGCCGCGGGCGAAGCTGCGCGCCAGTTCGATCGCGTCTTCCAGAGCCAGCTTGGTTCCCGAACCGATCGAGAAATGCGCGCTGTGGGCGGCGTCGCCCATCAGCACGACCGGCACGCGACGTCCGTCGAAATCGTTCCAGTGCACCCATTCGCGGCAGGCGATTTTCGGGAATCGGATCCACATCGCCGAGCCGCGCAGGTGCGACGCGTTGCTCATCAAGTCGTGGCCGCCCAGGTATTTGGCGAACAGGCGCTGGCAGAACGCGATGGCGTCCTGCTGGCTCATTTCATCGAGGCCGCAGGCGCGCCAAACTTCTTCTGGCGTTTCGACGATGAAGGTGGAGGTGTTTTCGTCGTACTGGTAGGCGTGCGCCTGGAACCAGCCATGCTCGGTTTCTTCGAAGGCGAAGGTAAAGGCGTCGAATTTCTGGCGCGTGCCGAGCCAGACGAAGCGGCATTGGCGCTGGTCGATTTCGGGCTGGAAGGTGCCGGCGTAGCGGTTGCGAATGCGGCTATTGAGGCCGTCGCAGGCAACCACCAGGTCGGCGCCATATTGCGCGGCCAGCGTTTGATCGTCTGCCACATCGGTGCCGAACACCAGGTTCACGCTCAGCTCGAGGCAGCGCTGCTGCAGGATGCCAAGCAGGCGGATGCGGCCGATGCCGCAGAAGCCGTGGCCGCCGGAGGTGACGGTGCTGCCCTTGAAATGGACGTCGATGTCATCCCAGTGGTTGAACGACTGCAGGATGGCGCGCGCGGTCGGCTCGTCGGCGGCGGCCAGATTACCCAGCGTCTGGTCCGAGAACACCACGCCCCAGCCGAAGGTGTCGTCCTGGCGGTTGCGCTCGACGACAGTGATCTCGTGCGACGGGTCGTGCTGCTTCATCAGCAGGCTGAAATACAGGCCCGCCGGGCCGCCTCCCACGCAAACTATCTTCATTCCCGCTCCATGGGCCTGATAATAGTTTAAGTATAAAGCAATTTGGCGCCCCAACGAATAATCTGCTCACCGTCCTGCGAAGGCAGGCACCGTTGCTGCGCGAGAAATGCGCCGAAAGCACATTCAGTATTGGTACCTGCCTTCGTAGGTGCGAGGAAATGGGCCGCGGAGAATCGCCGGTCCCCGAGCGATCATAGGGATACCTGGGCCTGCTGAAAGCTGCTCTGGAGCAAGAGATGCTAGACCGTGCGCGGGTCGCTGACGAACTGAGGAGCGTCTAGGAAGACCTTGGGAACCATGGTCCGGTACCGTGCCGAAGTATCGCCAGCCCGCGCAATGACTGTAGCGTGTTTGTCGGCGGTGCATCTTCGCGCGCTGACCAGATCCCCGCCCGAGCCGGAATCTGGCTGCTGCGCGCATGAAAACGGGATGTTCTGAGCATGAGTTCAATCCCTGCTGTCGATTATGTACTCATCCGCGTATTCCGACGCAATGCTGCCTGTAAAGCGAATCCCCGTCTTCCGAAATCCATTTTTCTCTATCGCATAATAGTTAATCACAACTCCCGGAGTTTTATCTTTACGAACATCCCATGTTGGCACGAGCAAATTACCATTATGTGCACGCTCAATTCCTCGGCAATCGGCATTTATGCCCGATATGCGATAAATACCAGGATCGGCGAGAGGATTTGTAATGACATACACCTCCCAATATGGACGGTGACGCGTATAAATATCGGGACCGAGCGATTCGATGCAGATAAGACTGTCTCGGCGGTCCTTCGCGGACTTGACATAAATATCTGCGCCTTTGTCGTCGAGCGTTGGCGAACCCGCGTCGCCGCCAGGTAAAGCAGGCGCACTGGCAAAGGATAAAATGGTCCATTTTTCGCCCGCCTGCAACCTTACGGTATTTCCGTGAACTTCAATATAGACAGAGCGTCCGCTAACAAAGCCGCTCCAAGTGGCAAATGGCACATCATCGCCCTTTATGTATCCCCACTTGAATTCCCGTTTATCTTCTTCCTTAAAAATTTGCTGCTCGCGGGTAGCGTAAAATCGTTGGTTGTCCACTTTCTCTGCCGCGGTTGCAGAAAGCGAGAAAGCGAAAAGAATTATGCCGAATTTCATTTGTAATCCTTTGTACCAGTTGCTTTTACGAAATCAGGGTTGTACCGCCAAAAGATCGTTTGCCCTCGCGCCGCAGTCGAGACATATACCGTATCAAAACGCCCGCGCTCAGCACTGTCGACCAGCTTCTTCGTTTTCGTGTTTTGGACTTGCCAGTACCGAATTCCAACTTTAAGAATCGGTTCCATTTGGTAAATATTGTGCTCTTGCGCCCCATACTTAAATCCGCGGCTAATTCGTGGGTTTTTGGATCTCTTTTCTTTTAGATCCACACCATCCCACCAAAACGCGCCGTTGGATGGATCATGTCCTTTTTCGTTCTGCGCATTGATAGCCGCGTTCACCGCTGTCCGCATCGGTATCGACTTATTAATCGCTACGGCCGATGACGACAACAACAAATTGAATCGCTTGTTCGTACCATCTGCTGCGTAGGTATAGTGGGAATCCGCTTTCAGCATGCCGGAAACCGTCTTCCCCCAGGCACGAGCCCGGTTGCATACCGCATATGCGATACCGAGAACTTCCTCTGGTTCGTCCTGTACTGACGCCTCACCGTAAGCGATGGCGGCCAAAAGTTTAATTTCGGGGTCGATGTTCCCCTCAATCGGCGCGGATAGGCTTCGCTCCTGCTGCTCATTTTTTTGGTCAGACATATCATTCCCGCTTCATCCAAAAAGTACCGAGTATTTCTTTGTCCATCGGGAACGCTGGAGTTCGTCCTTGGGCGTCGAGGGCGCCTTCATGCAACTTCGTTCCGGAACTGTCGATCCGATGGTGAAGCCACGTGATTGGGTTGCCGTCCTCGTCCTGAAAGGAGAAGTGCTGCTCCAAATCGTTTGGATCGTATTCAGAGCTCGACGAATATTTGGGCGTAATCGAAGGCACCGTAACGCTTTTCGCTGAACGCACACTGTGGTTTGCGGCATGCGCGACGAAGGTCCCGCTTGTACCGAGTTCTATCGATCCTGCCGCAAACTTGACATAGCTCCCGCCCCCATTAATGACGACCTCCTCCTTGGCGCTGATGGTGATGCGGTTTGCCTGCTGCGAGATCTCGAGTTTGGCCAGTAGTTTGATTCCATCCGACAGTGCCTGGATGTCAATATCGCCGCCTGCTGCGACCAGTTTCATGCCCGCCTTCTGGACGAATAGCCGGAGGGTCTGGCGGATACTCGCGAAGAGATTCTTCCCGACGGCAAGCGAGAGATTCTTGCCAGTCGTGATGCCGGTGTGGTGGTCGCTCGCAACATGGATGTCACCTCGCGTGGTGGCGGCAATGCCCGCCGGGCTTGCAACTACGATATGAGGGGCGCCAAGTTCAGGAAATCCTTCGGCGGGGCTAACGGAACCGCGCACCGAATCGGCCTGCGATTGCAGCGCGACCGCGACGTTCTCTTGGTTGTCTCCCGCGTCCTGGGCCCCGCTCTGCTGCGCCAATTTCGCCAGCACCTGATGTTGATCCCCCGCCACGGTTAGTCGATGCGAGGTTTCGCCCATGTCCTTGATCGGCCCGCGTGCCTCTTGCCTGGCTTCCGTCGTTATCAGCATGCCGTGCGCGGCACGCGCCACACCGTGCCCGTCGGTCCGCAACTCCCAGCCTTCGCCGCGTGCGTCCTTACGGCCGGCAGTGTCTTCAATACGCGTAATGTGCCCGAGCGAGAGTTGGCTGCAACGGTGATCGCTCTTGAGCTGGACCTGGATTTTTTCCTTCGTATCGTCCAGGATGAGGTGGTTGCCACGTACGCCTCCACCTAGCTCCCCGGCTTCGCAAGCCGGCCAATGCGGATTGTTCCGGCAGCTTCCAAGGCGGAAAGTTTTTCCCGTTATAAACCGACCCGAGTATGAGCGGATGGTCGATATTGCCGTTCGCGTAAACGACGACTACTTCCTCGTTCACGCGAGGCAGGCGGATTTGACCCGACTGCTGGCCCGCCGCCGGCGCCATTACCCGAATCCAAGGCGAACTGTTCTCGTTGTACGTTCCGAGCCGATCCCAGTGAAACTGCACCCTGACGCGACCGAAGCCGTCGGTGTAAATCTCCGATCCATCCGGGCCGACGACGATCGCCGTCTGGACGCCTGGATTGGGGCATGGCTGGCTATTGAAATTGGTACCCGGGCGCCAGCAGACGTCCTGGCGGACGCAGACCATCCGGTTCCTATAGTGCGAACGTGCCTCCTTCCCGGCTTGATAGTTGTTGCTGGCATCGTGGTCGACCGAAAGGATCAGATATTCGCCACTGCCCTCGCTGCCGTCCCTCCCGCGATCGTATTGCGCCAGGCGCACCTTGGCGCTGACGTGCTTGCCAAGCCTGAAAGTGCGCCCCGCCTGCACTGCCCGGTCGTTACCCTCAGCCTCGAAATATTGGGTGTCCTTGTCCTTCTCCAACATGCGCTGCTTCGCCAGCTGTTCGCCGTCGAGGTGGGTGCGAAAGCCGTCGGAACCGGTGTCTTCGTACACCTCGTAAGGGACGACATCGGGCTGAGCGTTCTCCGAATGGGCGCTAGCGCGCCGAGCCACCGGGTTCTTGTAGTCGAAGCTCGCCAGCGTGGTTTTGCCGGAACCCAGGCGCTGCACGGCCGTCCATTTGCGGACACCTTCGTATTCCAGAGCCCCATTCTCGGGGTGGAACGGGATTACGCCCGCATGGTTGTGACCGGAATCGTCAATCGGCCCACGCAACATGCTCTGGTCCGACAACATCAGCGTGTGGCCGTCGAGCCGGTGCTCATACCAGTAGTGCAGCCCGAGCGTTTCCCAGCGGCGGTGCAGGTGGTTGTAATCGGTCTCGTTGTACTGATTGGCAACGGTCAGCCGCTTGTCATTATCGACACTGCACATTTGCCAGTCGGCCTGACTGTACTGCTTAAAAGTTTCCTCGGTGATCTCGCGGACGCTCTTGGCGTGGAAGGAGACATTGTCCTTGCGCAATCTGGCGAACGCCAACCAGGGGACCAGTGCCATATGGTAAAAGGCAAAGCCGCTGTCGGTGCGCACGAACCGGAACTCCGAAACGTAGCCGTTGAAGTAGCGCAGCGACCCGTCCGCGCGCACCAGCGCGATCGCAACCATCTTACCCATCAGCATCTTGAGTGGGATGCATTCATCGTCCGACAGCAACTCTACATCGAACCGGAAGTCGCGCGATACCTCTTCGTGGGCGTGAAGCGTGTCTGGCAGAAGGATCGCGGTTTGCGGGCCGTCTTTGAACGGGAACTCTAGACGCATGAGCCTATTGCGCTGAGTGTCGCAGCTAAACGCATCTAGCGCCGCACCTGCCGCAATGATCTGGCTACCACTCATTATCACCTCCACTGGCTGCCCGGCTTTGCCGTAGCATGAAGGAAACTTGCTGCAGCGGCCAAGTTACTCCGCAGTTGTGCGCAGAGTGTTGACGGGAATCAACAAAGCTATGCTGAGCGAAAGCAGGCTCCGCATTCGGCTCACTGGCTACAATTTGGTTTCATTGGCTGCGGACCACCATTTTGAACCCGCCGCACTCGCGTCGGTGGCCAGCAAATAGAACAGAGGCGGAGCCCGAACATGAATAAACTTAGCAATCAGTCGCTGGTCGTGTTGGTGCAACTAGTTCAAAAGGAAGTCGAGCGGCTTGCATCTCAGCACGATCGCATGGATGCGCAAGACCCGCTGCTGGCCGATCTCGAGCAAGAGCTGGTGGACTATTCGCTCGTCGCTGACGAGTTGAAGGGCCTTTATGAAGAAGCTGAAGAATCGTCAGGCAACTTGCCGAAGTATCGCCAGCTAGCGCAATGACTGCGGCTTCCAGGCGCTCGCGGCGCTTCGCGAAGGGTCTGACCCTGCGGGGTCAGACCCGGAGTCTGTTAATTTCCGGCGTCAGCCGACGGCGGACTTCGCGCGCGACTTGCGCTTCTTTGGCGCCAGCATCGTGCCAAGGCAACCCGGCGTACCGCACAGGCACTTGAACTGGGCCTTGACCTTCGCCGTGTGGCGCTCGTCGTACACCAGCGCGTAGTTGTAGTTCAGCTCTTCGCCCGGCTCGATGTCCATCAGCGCGTGGATATACACCCGGCCGTCATCTTCATACGCCTCGCAATTCGGTTCGCACGCATGGTTGATCCAGCGCGCGTCGTTACCCTTCGCGCCGCCGTCGATCACGTTGCCGTCGTCGAGCGTGAAGAAGAAGGTGTGACCCACCGGCCCGTCCTTCTCCGCGGTGCGGCGCAGCGCCTCGGGCCAGTCGATGCGCTCGCCCTTGTACTCGATGATGCGCTCGCCGGCTTCGATGGCGCGCGTGGCGAACACGCCGTTGCCGTGCACCGTCGAACGCCGGACTTCGTAGGATTTGCTGCGGGTAGTTGGTTTGCTCATGTCACTAACAATGATGGACTAAAAATTCAGGTGGCGTCGTCTTCGCGGAATTCGCCGGCGCCCTGCCCCGCATCGCCGCGCGCGGTTTCTTCCTTGCGCAGCTCGACGCGGCGGATTTTACCGGAGATGGTCTTCGGCAGCTCGCGAAACTCGATACGGCGAATCCGCTTGTATGGCGCCAGGCGCGCGCGCGCGAACGCGAAGATGTCCTGCGCCACCGCGTTGCTCGCCTCGACGCCCGCGCGCAGCGTGATGAAGGCCTTCGGCACCGAAAGGCGCAAGGGATCGGGACTTGGCACGATCGCCGCTTCCAGCACCAGGTCGTGCTCGACCAGCACGCTCTCCAGCTCGAAAGGGCTGATGCGGTAATCGGACGACTTGAATACGTCGTCGTTGCGGCCGACGTAAAAATAATAGCCGTCGTTGTCGCGGGTCGCGGTGTCGCCGGTGTGATAGTACCCGGCGCGCATCACCTCGGACGTCTTGGCGTGCTCGCCTTCGTAGCCGAGCATCAGGCCCACCAGGTCGGGCTTGAGCTTGACGGCGATTTCGCCCTCGTCCGACGGATGGTCGTCGATGTCGAGCAGCTCGATATGGTAGCCAGGCAGCGGCCTCCCCATCGACCCTGGCTTGACCACCTGTCCCGGCGTGTTGCCGATCTGCGCGGTAGTCTCGGATTGGCCGAAGCCGTCGCGGATGCGGATGCCCCACGCCTTCTCCACCTGCTCGATCACTTCCGGATTGAGAGGCTCGCCGGCGCCCACCAGTTCGCGCAGCGGCAGCTTCCACTGGGTCAGGTCTTCCTGGATCAGCATGCGCCACACGGTTGGCGGCGCGCACAGCGAGGTCACGCCGCAGCGCGCGATCACGTCGAGCGTGGCCCTGGCGCTGAAGCGCTCGTAGTTGTACACGAACACGGTGGCGCCGGCGTTCCACGGTGCGAAGAAGCAGCTCCACGCGTGCTTGGCCCAGCCGGGCGAGCTGATGTTCCAATGCACGTCGCCCGGCTGCAGGCCGATCCAGTACATCGTGCTCAGGTGGCCGACCGGGTAGCTCTCGTGGCTGTGCAGCACCAGCTTGGGCTGGGCCGTCGTGCCGGAGGTGAAGTACAGCAGCAGCGGATCGTGCGCCATCGTCACGCCTTGCGCAACGAATGCGGCGTCGCTGGCCGCGCTGGCGGAAAAGTCGCGCCAGCCTTCGGGCGAGCCGCCAACGGCGATGCGGGTGAAGTCGCCGGCCAGCTGCGCGAACTTCGGCGCCTCGGACGCCTGCGCGATGACGTGGCGGACGGCGCCGCGCTGCATGCGGTCGGCCAGGTCGGCCGGCATTGCCAGCATGCTGGTCGGGACCATCACCGCGCCCAGCTTGATGCCGGCCAGCATGATCTCCCACAATTCGACGCGGTTCGGCAGCATCAGCAGCACGCGATCGCCGCGCCCAACTCCTTGACTACGCAAGTAATTCGCGGCGCGGTTCGAGCGGGCGGACATCTCGGCGTAGCTGACCGACTGGTCGGCGCCGTCGTCGCCGACCACGCGCAGGGCCGGCGTGTCGTTGCCTTGCGCCTGGACGTCGAAGTAATCGAGCGCCCAGTTGAATTCGTTGAGCGCGGGCGCGATGTAGCCGTGGTAGGCGTGCTCGTAATCGGTGCGATGCTGCTGCAGGAAATCGCGTGCTTCGACAAAGCGTTGGTACGGGGTCATCGGCCAGTCTCCTCTACGAATCATGACGAACGGGCATTGTGACATGGTCTGGCTTCGCGCGAACCTAATACATGTCGTACCTGCGCAGGCAGGTACCCGTAGTGAGCGTGCTTGACCACTTCGGCTATCTCAGCATGGGTACCTGCCTCCGCAGGTCGACGACTTGGTCATATTCCGGTGTGCAGGCCAGCGAGCCGCATCAGCAAGCGCATCAGGCCCGCTGCCAATCCGAGGGCCGCCACGCTGCCCGCCCAGATCGCGACGAGCCAGCCGATCCGCCGCAGCCACAAGCGCGCCTTCAATGGTAGCCCTCGCCCGCCCGCACCTTGCCGCGGAAGACGTAATACGACCACACCGTGTAGCCGAGAATGAACGGCAGGATCACCAGCGTGCCGACCAGCGCGAAGCCCTGGCTCTGCGGCGGCGCGGCCGCGTCCCAGATCGACACCGCCGGCGGCACGATGTTCGGCCAGATGCTGATCGCCATGCCGCTGTAGCCGAGGAAGATCAGCCCCAGCGCCGCCAGGAAGGGACTCAGGTACGGCTCGCCCTTGAGCGAGCGCAGCAGCCAGAACACGCACCCGCCAACCAGCAGCGGCACCGGCGAAAACAGCACGATGTTGGGAAAGCTGAACCAGCGCGCCGCCACCAGCGGCTGCGTCAGCGGCGTCCACACGCTGACGACGCCGATCGCGCCCAGCAGCATCAGCGCGAACGGACGCGCCACGCCGATCATGCGCTGCTGCAGCGCGCCGTCGGTCTTCATGATCAGCCAGGTGCTGCCGAGCAGCGTGTAGGCGATCATCACGCCCACGCCGCTGAGCAGCGGGAATGCCGCCACCCAGTCGAACGGCCCGCCCGCGTACGCTCGCCCGTGCACCGGGATGCCCTGCAGGAAGGCGCCGAGCGTGACGCCCTGGAAGAACGCCGCTGCCACCGAGCCGCCGATGAAGGCCTTGTCCCAGATGTGGCGCTCATGGTCGCGCGCCTTGAAGCGGAATTCGAAGGCGACGCCGCGAAAAATCAGCCCCAGCAGCATGAACACCAGCGGCAGGTACAGCCCGCTCAGGATGATCGAATAGGCCAGCGGGAACGCCGCCAGCATCCCGGCGCCGCCCAGCACCAGCCAGGTCTCATTGCCGTCCCACACCGGCGCGACAGTGTTCATCATCACGTCGCGGTCGATGCGCTCCGGGAAGAACGGGAACAGCATGCCGATGCCGAGGTCGAAGCCGTCCATCACCACGTACATGAACACGCCGAAGAAAATAATGATCGCCCAGATCACCGCCAGGTCGAAGTCCATCCTCACCTCCCCAGCGGCAGTTGTTCGGCCGTGGCCGACAGCGGCCGGCTCGGCGTTCCCAGCGCGCCGTCGGCCGCGCGGCTGGCGTCGAAGTGGCGCGGCCCGTCCTTGACCAGCCGGAACACGTAGGCGATGCCGACGCCGAACACGAAAAAGTACACCACGATGAACAGGCCAAGCGTCAGCGCCAGCGGCCCGGCCGCGTGCGCCGACACGCCTTCGCTGGTGCGCATCAACCCGTACACCACCCACGGCTGGCGCCCCACTTCGGTGGTGATCCAGCCGGCCAGCAGCGCCACCAGGCCGCTCGGCCCCATCCACAGCGCGGCGCGCAGGAAGGCGCGCGAGGTGAAGATCGCGCCGCCGCGCCGGTTCAGCAGCCCCCACAGCCCCAGCCCGATCATCGCCACGCCCAGCCCCACCATGACGCGGAAGGACCAGAACACGATCGCCGAATTTGGGCGGTCCCGCGGCGCGAATTCCTTCAGGCCCCTGATCTGGCCGTTCCACGAATGCGTGAGGATCAGGCTGCCAAGGTGCGGCACCTCGACGGCGTAGCGCGTCGTTTCGGCCTGCATGTCGGGCAGGCCGAACAGGATCAGCGGCAGCGCCTCGTCGCCGCGGTTCTCCCAGTGCCCCTCCATGGCCGCGATCTTGGCCGGCTGGTGCGCGAGTGTGTTGATGCCGTGGAAGTCGCCGATCACCGCCTGGATCGGCGCGACGATCACGATCATCCACATCGCCATCGACAGCATCTTGCGCACCGCGGGCGTGTCGTTAAAGCGCAGCAGGTGCCAGGCGCCGGACGCGCCGACGAACAGCGCGGTGCACAGGAAGGCCGCCACGCACATGTGCAGCAGTCGGTAGGGAAAGGACGGATTGAAGATGACGGCCATCCAGTCGATTGGCACCACCACGCCGTTGGCGATGGCGTAGCCCTGCGGCGTTTGCATCCAGCTGTTGGAAGCGAGAATCCAGGTGGCCGAGATCAGCGTGCCGGCGGCGACCATGCAGGTGGCGAGAAAGTGCAGGCCGGGGCCCACGCGGGTCCAGCCGAACAGCATCACGCCGAGGAAGCCGGCCTCGAGGAAGAACGCGGTCAGCACCTCGTAGGCCAGCAAGGGGCCGGTGATGCTGCCGGCGAATTCGGAAAAGAAGCTCCAGTTGGTGCCGAACTGATAGGCCATCACCAGGCCGGAGACGACGCCCATGCCGAAATTGACGGCGAAGATTTTCAGCCAGAACTGGTACAGGTCGATGTACACCTGTTGCCGGGTGCGCAGCCAGCACAGTTCCAGCACCGCCAGGTAGCTCGCCAAGCCGATCGTGATGGCCGGGAACAGGATGTGGAACGACATAGTGAAGGCGAACTGGATCCGCGCCAGTTCAAGGGCCGTAAGACCAAGCATCGCGCGACTCCGGGTGCGCCCCGCGGGGATGCGGAACTCACCCGTAATCTACCACCTTCGCCGATTACTCAGCGCCGCGATCAGTACCCGCTGTCGTACCAGCGCAGGCTGGTACCCATGCTGAGGATGCTGATAGACGGCGCACGCTCGGTATGGGTACCTGCCTGCGCAGGTACGACAAGCTATATATCAATCCCAGTCGCTGCCACCTCCGCCGCCGCTATCCCAGCTGCCCGGATCGGACACGCCGAAATCGTCCCCGCCCATGTCATACCCGGACGGCGGCGTGTCGATCGGCGTGAACTGCTCCGGATTCGAGGTCAGGTTGCTGGCATTCGAATCGTGATTCGATCGATTGCCATCGGTGAAATGATGCGCCAGCGCCTGGCCCGCCACCATGCCCGCGCCCAGCGCCGCGCCGGTCGCCAGCCCGCCCATGATGCCCGAGCCGATGCCGCCGCCTGGCGCCGCGCCCGCACCAAAGGGCGCCTGGCCGGGATTGGCGTACTGCGGATACTGCGCGCCCATGCCCGGCGTGCCGGCCGGACCCGCGGCCTGCGCATACCCGCCTTGCGCCGCCTGCGCCGCAGACTTCCTGCGGAAGAACATCATCGCCAGCGCCGCCAGGATGCCGACAAAACCGATCATGCCCCACGGAATTCCTCCGCCGGCCGGCGTCTGCCGCTCATAACTCATGTCGGCGGCAGCCACGCGCGCCGGTTCCACAGCCGCGGCCGCTGGCGCGCTGCGCGCCTTCGCGCCCGCCACCAGCGAACGCAGCTTTTCCACCGCCGCCGGCTTGGCAAACGGCAATCCCGGCGCCAGCCGCTCTGCCGTCGCCAGCTCCGTGCCGGCCCGGGCGAACTTGCCCTGCTTGGCCAGCAGCTCGGCCTCGATGAAATGCGCCTTGGCGCTGTTCGGATGGTCGGCCAGCACCTTGTCCATCATGGCCTGCGCCTCGATGAATTTACCGGCCTCGGCCGCCTCGTACACTTGCTTGACGGTGGCGTCCTGGGCCCATGCTGCCGGCGCCGCGCACAAGGCAGACGCCGCCAAAACTGCTATTGCACCAATGGATCGAATGGACATTGTGAATCTCCTTTATCAAGTGTGACGAATATCGGGGGCAGGAGCCGGATTGTCAAGACGTCCCTCCCAACATTAAGAGTACGTTAAGGAACAATGTTTCGCCGAAAATACTGTAAGGTGGAGGCTGGCGCTGCAACCGCCGCGTCAAGCTCAGAACCACCCTTGAATGAACGACCTCGCCCAGTCCCACGCCCCCAGTCTCAGCCCGGATGTCCTGTATGGCCCGGCCGATCCCTCCCTGCTCAGAGAAGAAATCCTCGCCGACCTGTTCGAAGCGAGCGCCCGGCGCACGCCCGGCCAGATCGCGCTGATCTACGAAGATCGCGAGCTCACTTACGCCGAACTCGATGCGCTGGCCACGCTGGCCGCCTCGCGCCTGATGGACGCTGGCGTCGCGCCCGGCGCCATCGTCGGCCTGTGGCTGCCGCGCGGGATCGAACTGCTGGTCATGCAGCTGGCCATCGCCAAGACCGGCGCGGCCTGGCTGCCGGTGGACCAGGACACCCCGGTCGAGCGCCTGCAGGTGTGCCTGGACGACGCGTCGGCCATCGGCGTGGTCAGCTGCGAGCTGTTCGCGCCCCAGCTCGATGGCGTGGCGCGCCCGGTCTGGACCCACGAAGCGCTGCTCGAGCCGCTGCCGGCCGGCCAGATCCCGCATGGCCGCGGTCCGGTGTCGCCCGACGCGCCGGCCTACGTCATCTACACCTCCGGCTCGACCGGCAAGCCGAAGGGCATCCTGATCAGCCAGCGCAGCATCTGCCACTTCCTGCGCAGCGAAAACCAGGTGCTGGGCATCCGCGCCGACGACCGCGTCTACCAGGGCTTTTCGGTCGCCTTCGACATGTCGTTCGAGGAAATCTGGATCGCCTACCTGGTCGGCGCCACGCTCTGGGTCGGCCCCAAGGAAATCTCGGGCGACCCGGAAACGCTGCCGCGCATGCTCGCCGCCAACCACGTCACCGTGCTGCACGCGGTGCCGACCCTGCTCGCGCTGTTCGCCGAGGAAGTCGAGAGCCTGCGCCTGATTAACCTGGGCGGCGAGATGTGCCCGGAATCGGTGGTCGAGCGCTGGTCGCGCCCCGGCCGCCAGATGTTCAACACCTACGGCCCGACCGAAGCGACGGTGTCGGCCAGCCTGGCGCGCCTGGCGCCCGGTCGTCCGATCACGATCGGCACGCCGCTGCCGAACTACGGCCTGCTGGTGATCGGCACCGAAGGCCCGATCCTCACGCTGCTGCCGCGCGGCGAAATGGGCGAGCTGTGCATCACCGGCATCGGCCTGGCCGCCGGCTACCTGGGCCGCCCCGACCTGACGGCGGAAAAATTCATCGCCAATCCCTGGTCCACCGGCCCGCACGACGCGCGCCTGTACCGCACCGGCGACCTGGCCCGCATCGACGCCGACGGCGAAGTGCAATGCCTTGGCCGCACCGACGACCAGGTCAAGATCCGCGGCTTCCGGGTCGAGCTGGGCGAGATCGAAACGGTGCTGGCGCAGCAGCCGGGCGTGGGCACGGTGGCGGTCCTGCTGCGCAAGGACGACGGCATCGACCAGCTGGTGGCCTACATCGTGCCGTCGGCCAGCGACCTCGATGGTTCTGCCCTGCGCCACGCGCTGACCGAACACCTGCCGCCGTACATGGTGCCCGGCCGCTACGAGATGCTGCCCGTGATGCCGCGCCTGACCTCCGGGAAGATCGACCGCAAGGCGCTCAAGGCGATGCCGCTGTCGGCCCCGCCGGCCGGCCTTGCTGGCGAATCGGACCTGCCCGAGACGCCGGCCGAAACCGCGCTGTTCCGCGAACTGGCCAAGCTGTTCCCCGGCCAGGCGATCCGGCGCCACGCGGATTTTTTCACCGACCTTGGCGGCCACTCCTTCTTCGCCGCGCGCCTGGCTTCTGCCCTGCGCGCCGATCCGGCCTTCGCCCACGTGACGGTGCGCGACATCTATCACAACCGCGAAATCGGCAAGATCGCCGCGGCGCTGGCCGATGCGCCCGACGCCGCGGCCGCGCAGGCCGACTGGACGCCGCCGTCGGCGCTGGCGCGCTGGCGCTGCGGCGCCGCCCAGGCCGCGGCAGTGCCCTTCCTGGTCACCCTGCGCATGGCCCAATGGCTGGCGCCCTTCTTCACCTACCATTACTTCACCGGCTCGCCGGGCGACACGGTGCCGCGCGCGATCGCCGCCTCGATCGCCGTGTTCCTGCTGGCCACCCTGATGGAGTTCGTGTTCGCCGTCGGCGGCAAATGGCTGGTGGCCGGGCGCCTGAAGGCCGGCTCGTATCCGCTGTGGGGCATGACCTACTACCGCTGGTGGCTGGCCGACCGCCTGGTCGAAGCGGCGCCCGCCTACCTGCTGGGCGGCTCCTCGCTGTATAACTGGTGGCTGCGCGCGCTCGGCGCCAAGGTCGGCCGCGAAGTGGTGATCGGCTCGATGACCCTGCGCTCGCCCGACCTGCTCGACATCGGCAGCAACGTCAGCATCGGCAACGCCGTCAACTTCGAGAACGCGCGGGTCGAACGCGGGCGCCTGCTGCTCGGGCAGATTACCCTGGGCGACGACGCCTGCGTCGCCTCCTACGCGGTCCTCGAAGGGAACACCGAAATCGGCGCGCTCGGCCACCTCGAAGGCCAGGCCGCGCTGGCCGACGGCATGCGCGTGCCGGCCGGCCGCGTCTGGGGCGGCTCGCCCGCGCGCGACATGGGCGCCTTCGAATCGCAGGTTCCGCCGCGGCCCGCGGTCGGACGCGCGCGCATCGCCGGCGAAGCGCTGTTCTTCGTGTTCGGCATGCTGCTCATTTCCACGCTGTTCTTCATGCCGGTGTTCCCGAGCTTCGTGCTGATCGACTGGTTCGACGAGCGCGAGCTGCTGCCCTGGCTGGCCGGCGACCAGGTGACCGTGCAACTGGCGCGCTATTTCGTGCTGGCGTTCCCGGCCAGCGCGGTGCTGATCCTGCTGACCGCGCTGGTGTCGGCCGCGATCCGCTGGGGCGCCATGCCGCGCCTGAAGCCCGGCATGTCCGCCATCCACAGCAACACCTACTGCCAGAAATGGCTGGTCAGCCACATCCAGGAATCGAGCCTGAACGTGCTGCACGGGATTTACGCCACCGTGTTCGCGCCGTTCTGGTATCGCCTGCTGGGCGCCAAGGTCGGGCGCGACGCCGAGATTTCCACCGCCATGGGCGTGGTGCCCGACATGCTGACCCTGGGCGACGAAACCTTCATCGCCGACGCCGTGATGCTGGGCGACGAACAGATCGATGGCGGCTGGATGACGATGCAGCCGACCGTCGTGTCGGACCGCAGCTTTGTCGGCAACGGCAGCTACATCCCGGACGGCACCGTGCTGCCGGAGCGCGTGCTGGTGGGCGTGCACACCCACGCTCCCGCCAACGAGCGCATGAAAAGCGGCGACACCTGGCTTGGCTCGCCGCCGATCCACCTGCCGGCGCGCGAGGAAGTCTCCGGCTATCCCGAGTGGCTGACGTACCGGCCGTCGCCGCTGCGCCGCCTCGGGCGCACCCTGGTCGAAGCGTTCCGCATCGTCGCGCCGCACGCGGTGGTGATCGCGGTCGGCTACACCGTGGTGCTCGACGTGATGCCGATCGCCGGCGCCGGGCGTTGGGCCAACGTGGTCGGCGCCCTCGCGCTGGCCGGCCTGGCCTACGGCATCGGCAACTACCTGTTCGTGATGGCGTTCAAATGGCTGCTGCTGGGACGCTACAGCAAGCGCGCGGAGCCGATGTGGACGCCGTTCGTCTGGCTGTCCGAGGGCGTGACCAATATGTACGAAGGCATCGCTGTGCCCAACTTCATGCGCTACCTGCGCGGCACGCCCTGGCTGCCGCTCGCGTTCAACGCGCTGGGCAGCAAGATCGGCCGCGGCGTGTACCTCGACACCACCGACATCACCGAATTCGACTGCGTGAGCATCGGCGACTACAGCGAACTGAATGCCTTGTCGTGCCCGCAAACCCACCTGTTCGAAGACCGGGTAATGAAGATCGATCACGTCGATATCGGCAGCAAGGTCTATATGGGACCGCGCAGCGCGGTGCTGTACAGCGCCAGGGTGGGCGACAACGCCCGCCTGGGCGCGCTGACGCTGGTGATGAAGGGCGAGCACATCCCGGCCGGCACCAGCTGGGCGGGCTGTCCCGCGGCGCCGGCGCGATGAAGGTCCCCGTGCATGCGTGGCCTGGGCCGCTGCCTGCATGGGAGGACGGGCTGATCGTCATTTGCACGGCCGGCGGACCCCGCGACGAAGCGCGGGCGCGCATTCGCGACGCCGTGCGCGCCGTGCTGGGCGGCGCGGTGGAAGTGGTATCGGCGCCGGGCAGCGCGCCGCAAGTGATGGCCGACGGCGTGGCCACTACGATCGGCCTGTCGATCAGCCATGAGGATGGCATCTCGGTCGCGGCGCTGCATCGCGATGGCGCGGTCGGCGTCGACGTGATGAAAGTGCAGTTGCCGTCGGACTGGGCGCGCGTCGCCCACGACTATCTGGGCATGTCCGTGGCGGTGCGGCTGGCCGCCGTCAGCGCCGAAGCGCGGCCGTTCGCCTTCGCGCAGGCGTGGGCACAGCGCGAGGCGCAGTTCAAGCTGATGGGCGAATCGCTGGCCGAATGGTCGCCGCTGCCCGACTGCCGCCTGCTGGAGCTGGACCTGCCGCCAGGATTCGCCGGCGCGCTGGCCCTGCCTGCCTAGTCCGAAAGGGTATACTGCGTCCTTTTCAAAGGACCGATACCATGAGCGCCCTGCCCGCCTGCTCGAAGTGCAATTCCGAATTCACCTACGAAGACGGAGCGAACCTGGTCTGCCCGGAATGCGGCCATGAATGGAGCGCGACCGCCGCCGCGCCGGCCGAGGACGGCCCGCGCGTGTACCGCGACGCGGCCGGCAACGTGCTGCAGGACGGCGACACCGTCACCGTCATCAAGGACCTCAAGCTCAAGGGCGGCGGCGGCACCGTCAAGATGGGCACCAAGGTCAAGAACATCCGCCTGGTCGACAGCGACCACGACATCGACTGCAAGATCGACGGCTTCGGCGCGATGAGCCTGAAGACGGAGTTCGTCAAGAAGGTGTAAGCGGCGCCCGCCAAAAATAAATCTTCGTTCTGGCAAAAAAGCGGGAACGCGGCGAACATTCGGTTCATCTAATGCAGCAAATAACCGAAAAGCCGAGAACCCGCATGCAAGCCGCCCCATCACCCGACCGCAGCAGCGACGCCGACCTGGCGCGCCGCATCGCGGCCCAGGACCAGCAAGCCTTCGTGCTGCTGATGCGCCGCCATAACCAGCTGCTGTTCCGCACCGCCCGCAGCATCCTGCGCGACGACGCCGAAGCCGAAGACGCCCTGCAGGACGCCTACCTTCAGGCGTGGCGTTCGATCGGCCAGTTCCGCGCCGACGCACAGCTGTCCACCTGGCTGACCCGCATCGTCATCAACGAAGCGCTGGCGCGCACCCGCAAGAGCGCACGGCGCGCCGACATCATGCCCTTGCATCCCGCCGCCGAGCCGGCCGACTACCCCTCCGAGGCGAGCATGGAAGACTCCCCAGAATCCGGCGCCCTGCGCGCAGAATCGCGCGCGCTGCTCGAAAAATCGATCGACGCCCTGCCCGACCAGTTCCGTACCGTGTTCGTCCTGCGCGCCCTCGAGGAAATGAGCGGCGAAGAAGTCGCCGCCTGCCTCGACATCCCCGAAGCGACCGTGCGCAGCCGCTTCTTCCGCGCCCGCGCCCTGCTGCGCGCCGCCCTCGCGCAGGACGTCGACCGCGCCTTCGAACAGGCCTTCTCGTTCGACGGCGCGCGCTGCGACCGCATTGTCGCCGGCGTGCTGGCCCGCATTGACAAAAACACCCCCTGATTTACCCACCCACCGGAGAACCACCATGTCCTTCCTGATCCAAGCGAACGATCCAGACGCAGTCCATCCACGCCGCATGTTCCTCGGCAAATCCGGCCTGCTGCTGTCAGGCGCCGCCGTCGCGCTGATGGCAGGCCAGGACGCGCTGGCCGCGGCCAAGGGCGGCGACGCCGCCCCCTCCGACATCCAGATCCTCAACACCGCGCTGGGCGCCGAACTCGAAGCGATCGCCGCCTACCAGGTGGGCGCGGAGAGCGGCCTGCTGCAAAAGCCGGTGCTCGACCTGGCGGTGACGTTCCAGGGCCACCACAAAGAACACGCCGACGTGCTATCGAAGACGATCGTCAAACTGGGCGGCAAGCCGGTGGCGGCCAAGGCCAAATACCAGTTCCCGACCGAGACGCTGAAGAACCAGAACGACGTGCTGCGCTTTGCGGCCGGGCTGGAAAAAGGCGCCGTCAGCGCCTACCTGGGCGCCGTGCCGCTGTTCGGCAACCGCGAGCTGGCCAAGGCCGCCGCCAGCATTCTGGGCGACGAAGCGATGCACTGGGCGGTGCTGCGCAACGCGCTGGGCGAAGCGCCGGTTCCATCGGCCTTCATGTCGTGATGCTGCGCGCGCTCGCCGCCGCCGCTGCGTGGCTCGCGTTCGCGGGGCCGCTGCACGCCGCGCCCGATGTGAAGCTGGGCGAATCAGTGTATGGGCGCTGCATCGCCTGCCACGCGCTGGCGTACGACCGTACCGGGCCGCGCCACTGCGGCCTGTTCGGGCGGCGCGCCGGCAGCGTGGCGGGATTCGAATATTCGGAGGCGATGAAGCGCTCGCATATCGTCTGGAACGCCGCGACGCTGGACCGCTTCCTGGCCAATCCACCCAAGGCGGTGCCGGGAACCAGCATGACGTATGCCGGCGTGCCTGATCAAACCGAGCGTGCCGCGCTGATCGCTTATCTGAAGGCGGCCAACGGCGGCGCCGAATGCCGGGGGTCTGGTCCTGCGGACCTGACCCCATCTTCGAAGTAGCGGCAAATCAAAATGGGGACTAGGCGTCCCCGTCGTTCCGCAGGACCAGACCCCGCCTCTTACCCGCGCTTCGGGATGTCGAGTCCCCGTGCGACCGCGGGACGCGCCACGAAAGCATCGAGCACGCGCTGCACGTTCTTGAACTCGCTGAAGCCCACCAGTTCGCCGGCGCCATAGAAGCCGACCAGGTTGCGCACCCACGGGAAGATCGCGATGTCGGCAATCGTGTATTCCTCGCCCATGACCCAGCTGCGTCCTTCGAGCTGCTTGTTCAGCACTCCCAGCAGCCGCCTCGATTCGGCCACGTAGCGGTCGCGCGGGCGCTTGTCCTCGTAGTCCTTGCCGGCGAACTTGTGGAAGAACCCCAGCTGCCCGAACATCGGCCCGATGCCGCCCATCTGGAACATCACCCACTGGATCGCCTGGTAACGCCCGGCCGGATCTTTCGGCAGCAGCTTGCCGGTCTTTTCGGCCAGATAGATCAGGATCGCGCCCGACTCGAACAGCGCCAGCGGCATGCCGCCGGGGCCGTCCGGATCGAGGATGGCCGGGATCTTGTTGTTCGGGTTGAGCGAGATGAACTCGGGCGTCAGCTGGTCGTTCGTCTCGAAGCTGACCAGGTGCGGCTCGTACGCCAGCCCCGTCTCCTCGAGCATGATCGATACCTTCACGCCGTTCGGCGTGGGCAGCGAGTAAAGCTGGATGCGCTCGGGATGCGCGGCGGGCCATTTTTTGGTGATCGGGAATGCGGTCAGGTCGGTCATGCTGGAGCCTCGGAATAAGCGCGTTTGCGGACCAACGATTATGCCGCATTTCCCTGCGCGAGCGCGGCGCCCACCTGCGCATGCGAGCGCAGCGCCAGCGCGCGCCGGTCGGCGCCCTCCACCGCCAGCGCCGGCAGCACATGCAGCCGCGCGCGGATCGGCGCACCGGTCAGCATCGCCAGCATGCTCTCGCCCAGTGACGTGTCGATCAGGTATTCGACAGAGCGATGCGGCGCGCCCTTGGCATCGACATAGCTGACGGCGATCGCCTGGACCGGCGCCCCGGCCTCGATCGCCGCCTCGAACAGGTTGGCGTGAAACGGCTGCAGATCGCCCTGCGCCGCCGACGTCCCCTCCGGGAAGCAGGCCACGCGCTCGCCCGCGCGCAGGCCGCGCGCCAGTTCGCCGATCGCGCGCCGCAGGTCGCCCCGGCTGCCGCGCGCCACATACAGCGTACCGGCCAGCGCGCTCAATGTCCCGATCAGCGGCCAGCGCCGCACTTCCGACTTGGCCACGAAGCGCGACGGGAACCGCGCGTTGATGACGAACACGTCGACCCACGAGATGTGGTTCGCCACCAGCAGCACGTTCGGCAGCACCGAGGCGCCCGCCAGTTCGACCGTCACGCCGAAGGTGCGCAGCACGCGATTCGACCAGCGCCGGATATGGTCCATCCGCGCGCCCGCGCCGATCCACGGAAACACCAGCAGGCAGGTCGCCAGGCCGGTGAAAATATGCAAGATTACGCATAAAAAGCGCCATGCCAGCCTCACCGGGCGCAAGCCGTGCCAGCGCATGATCGCCAGCATCAGCCCGATCACCAGCACGCCGAAGCCGGCGATGATGGCGCGCAGCGGCGCGCCGAGCGCCAGCGCCGCCGCGTACACGCCAAGCAGCGCCAGCGACGCCAGGTTCTCGCTGAAGCTTTGCACCGCAATCGACACGCCCGGCGCCATCAGCGCCTCGCCGCGCTGCTGCAACAGCGCGTTCATCGGCACCAGCACGATGCCGGCCACCACGCCCGTCACGAGCAGCAGCGCGCACGCCAGCCACAAGGCTTCGACCTGGGTCATCGCAAGGATCGCGGCGCCCAGCGCCAGTCCGGCCGGCAGCACCTTCATCGCCCCGGCGGTGGCCACGTATCGCGCTACCGCTGCCGATCCGCCGACCATGCCGACCGCCAGCACGCACTGCATCAGCGCGGACTGCGGCAGGCTCAATCCGAGCACCGCGCCGGCCCACTGGATCACGAGGAATTGCAACGCTGCCGCCACCGCCCAGAACAGGGTCGTCACGGCCAGCGATATCTTCCCGGCCGGATCACGCCACAGCACGCCGAGCTCACGCCAGAAGCGCGCCCGTTCGGGACGCACGGCTCCCGTGGCGGGAATTGCCGCCGACGCGAGCGCCGCAATCGCATAGACGCCGGCGATCGCCATGCTGGCGGCGTGCGCCGAGGTCATGGCCAGCAGTACGCCGCCCAGCGCCGTGCCGCCGATGATCGATGCCACCGTCGATATCTCGATCCACGCGTTGGCCTTCACCAGCTGGTCGGTCGGCAGCAACTCGGCCAGGATGCCGTATTTGGCGGGGCCGTAAGTCACGCCGATGACGCCCACGGCGCCAAACGCCAGCAAGGGATGCAGGCCCGCCGCGAGCAGCAAGCAGGCGCCCAGCTTGACCACGTTCGCGAGCAGCATCACGCGGCCCTTGGGCATGGCATCGGCCAGCAAACCGGCCCACGGCGCCAGCGCGACATACGCCAGGTACAGCGAGATGCGCAGCGCGGGCGTCATCCACGCGGCGGCCGCGCGCTCGGCCAGCAGGCCGATGGCGACGATCAGCAGCGCGTTGTCGGCCAGCGACGTGCAAAACTGCGCGCCGAGCAAGGCCCGCAGCGGTTTCATCGCCGCGCCAGGAACTGCTTGCCGTAGCGTTCGGGCAGATCGGCCAGCCGCATCATGATGGGCAGGTCGGCGGTGTTGAATTCGCGGTCGAACGACGGCGGCCCGACCACGCGGGCGCCGCAGCGCAGGTAGCCCTTGATCAGCGGCGGCATGTCGCGCAGCGTCGCCGCGCCGGCCGGCGCCACGTCCATCGGCAGCGCGTTCAGCGGCCGAATCCGCAGGTCCGGCGCCACCATGTATTGCGAGTCGCGCAGCGTGCCCCACACGCGCCGCGCCAGCTGGCCGCCGTCCGCCATGCCGATGCTGGCGCAGCCGAACATGGTGTGCAGGCCGCGCGCGACCATGTACTTACCCAGTTCGCTCCACAGCGCAAGGATCACCCCGCCCGAGCGCCAGTCGGCGTGCACGCAGGCGCGTCCCAGTTCCACCGCGCCGTCGCGCAGCGCCGCGAGCGGCGCCAGGTCGAATTCGCTCTCGGTGTAGCAGGCGCCGGCGCGGCGCGCGGCGTCCGGCCCGAGCACGCGGTAGGTGCCCACCAGCTGGCCCGGTCCGTCAGCGCCGATTTCGCATGCGCGCACCAGCAGGTGATCGCAGTAGCCATCGAAGCGGTCGGCGTCGTGGCCGTCGGGCGTGCCGGGCGGCGGCGCCAGGCGCGCACCCATTTCGCCGGCGAAGATCGCATGGCGCAGGCGCTGCGCCTCGCGCACCTCCGCTTCCGAGCCGGCCCAGCTGGCCTCGAACCGCCAGTCCGCCTGCCTGGCAGGCAGCGGCGCCGCAAAGTGGGACCGCGAATGGGCGGTGGCGAGTTCCAGGGTCAAGTCGTGCTCCTCAATTCGAAGGGGGGTATTGGTCGATCAGCGCGTTCTGGCGCCAGTTCAGACGGATCAGCGCCAGCGGGCCGATGGGCCTGACGCCGCGCCTGCGGTTGGCCGCGCCGATCGCGAACACCACGCGCTGCTTGGCGAACACCATGCGCAGGCCCTGCGCCAGCCCGATGTCCGGATCCCACGCCTGGATCGCTTCCGAGCCGGCGCCGTTCACTTCCATGATCGTGAAGCCGCGCCCCGCCGCCAGCTCGCTTTCGCTGGAAAAGCGCACGTCGAAGCGGCCGAAGTGAAACTCGGGCATGTCGCGCGCGATCGCGTCGATCGCCGCGGTCAGCTCCGGCGTGACCAGGCTTGCGCCGTCGCGGTACAAGCCGCCGACCCGGGTCGATCCGATGGTCGACAGCCGCACCACCTGGCCGCTGGCCGGCACGGCGTCGAGGTCGAGCGCGCTGGCGTGCGCCTTCGAGCCGAGCACGCGGGCGGCGCGCGCGTCGCCGGCAATCAGCTGGCCGAGCGTGGCGACGCCGTCCCCGAGCACGCGCGGGTAGTAGCGCAGCGCCAGCCCGATCAGCCGCCCTGCGCCGCTGGCCGGGTCGCGCGCATAGAACACGCCGGCCTCGCCCTCGTCGTCGAGGTATTCCTGCAGCACGAAGGTCTCGCCTGCCGGATACGCGGCTGCGTAAGCGCGCAGGGCGTCCAGCGAATCGAGCTTGCGCACGCCATAGCCGCACAGGCCCAGGTCGGGCTTGGCGACCAGTGGAAAGCTTAGCCGCGCCGCCTCCAGCGCCTGCTGCCATGCGGCGTCGGACCAGCCGTGCGCGTCGCGGATGCCGGCGTGGCGCGCGGTGGCGGCGCGAGCGCGTGGTCCCATCTGGTCGAAGTATTCGAGCTTGCCCTCCCCGACCAGTCCCCCGGCGGTAATGCGCGGATTGGCCGCCGTGGGCAGGGTCACGCTGGCGTGGCGCAGCGCCAGCCATGCCCACTGGAAGACGATCGGGACGCAGATCGCCCACTTCGGCATCCTCTCGAGCGCACCGCGCCGCACGGACGGGGGCGCGCAGGCGACGGATGGCCGTGAAGGCAGGCGGGGCGAATCGGCAAACATGCAGCGTCCTGGCGTGAAATATTTACATAAGGATTACACATCAGCACGGCCGGCTCTGTGCGCAGGCGAACAGATGTTGCATCCGGTCGCGCTGGACTATTTATCTCTTGATAGTTTCAGTTAGTAAAGTAGACTTACAAGTTCTCTACATATGCACACTGGATGGCATGTCCCCGCTTCAAAAGATATCCCGAATGCTGTTCGGCACCACGCCAAAAATGCGCCGCGTGCTCGCCTATTGGGCGGCCACCGCCATGTTGTACAGTTTTTGCTGCCTGATCGTCTGGCGCGAACTTGGCATGGGCGCCGCATCGCCCGAACTGGCGCGCGTGGTCGCCTCCGTGGGCATGGTGGGCGTGGCGGCGTTCTACGTCCTGCTGCGCGCCGCGCCCCAGCTGGGGATCGCCAACTGGAAGCTGGCCCTGTACCAGGCGCAGTTCGCGATCGTGTTCGACCTGGCGCTGTACGCGGTGCTCGACAACCTGCGCGGCTCGATCCTGATCGGAATGCCGGTGGTGATCGTGTTCTGCGCCTTTTCGCTGCGCCCGCGCCAGACCTTCTGGCTGGCGGTGTTCGCCATCGCCGCGCTGGCCGCGACCACGGCGGCGCTGGCCTACTTCGATCCGCGCCACCATTCCGTCTACCAGGAGAGCGTGCATTTCGCGCTGACCACGGTGGGCATCGTGTCGGTCACCGCGATCACAGGAGAACTGAGCCGGCTGCGCGCCCAGCTAGTCGACGCAATCGGCACGATCCGCACCCTGGCCACCACCGACGAACTGACCTTGCTGGCGAACCGCCGCCACATGAACGAGCTGCTCGACCTCGAACAGCAGCGCCGCGCCGCGCGGCCGAACGACGTGTGCGTCGCCCTGATCGACGTCGACTTCTTCAAGTCGATCAACGACCGTTTTGGCCACGCCGGCGGCGACGCCGTGCTGCAAAGCTTCGCCCGTGAAGCCGGCGCCTCGCTGCGCACCACCGACACGCTGGCGCGCTGGGGCGGCGAGGAATTTTTGCTGCTCATGCCCGACACCTTGCTCGACGAAGCGCTCGCCGTGATCGCCCGCATGGCCAGGCGCGTGGACGCCCTGCGCTTCCCTGCCATCGACCCGGACCTGAGGCTCACGTTCTCCGCCGGCGTGGCCGCCTCGCGCCCCAGCGAGCGCTTCGACGCGGCGATCCAGCGCGCCGACGAGGCCATGTACCGCGCCAAGGCGAACGGTCGCAATTGCGTGCTGGCGGCGTGAAGCGGCCAGCCCTGTCCATGGGCCTGCGCGCCCTCATCGCGGGCGCCTGCGCGCTGGCGTTGGCCGGCGCCGCGGCCCAGCCCCCGGAGCACGTGCAGATCCTGGTCGAAGATGCCGCCAGCCCGTGGTCCAACCACGACGGCGTCGGCTACGCCAACGACCTGGTGCGCGCCGCCTTCCAGGCCGCCGGCGTCACGGCCGACCTGGTCGTGGTGCCCTACGCGCGCTGCAAGTCGCTGGTGATGCAGGGCGGCGCGGTGGGCTGCTTCAGCATGTCGGCCTCGCCCGAACTGGCGAACCGGGTGCGCTTTGCCGACAAGCCCCTGTTCAGCGTCACGCCGCGCATCTACTACAACCCGAAACGCCGCGCGAAGCCCAGGTCGCTGGCCGACATCAAGCCAGGCATGCGCCTCGGGATCGTGCGCGGTTACGAATATCCGCCCTTCGTGGAGCAACTGGCCAGGCGCGGTGTGCTGCTCGACCGCGCGGAATCGGACGTCACCAACCTGCGCAAGCTGGCCGTCAACCGGCTCGATGCCGCCCTGATCATGACCGACGAGATGCGCAGCGCGGACCTGATCCGGCAGCAGGCCGGCGCCCGCGACATCGCATTCGCATTCCAGAGCCAGCCGATGGATTCGTTCATCGGTTTTTCCACCCGCCACGCCGACGGCGACGCGCAGCGGCGCCGCTTCAACGCCGGCTTCGAGACGATCAGTTCCAACGGCGTGCGCCAGACGATTCAGGCGCAGTGGAAAGCGCGCTGCGCCAAATTCTGTCCGGAATAGCAAGGTTTCCGGCGCCACAGGCCGCCGCGGCGCCATCCGTTGCCAACAATAATTGTTACGAAATGTGAGCGCCGGGTCCGGCGCCCGCGCGTACGCGCGCGTGGTCAATCCGGCATCGCCCCGCGGCCGCATTCACGCGCTTTCCCTATGAGACCGGTGCCGCGGGATTTGCGATCACGCCGCCTCATCTGAGCAAAGTACTACCGACGTTTGTTCGAATGCACAGACAAACGTTTTTGGGCCGCCGAACAGGCCCACTGTTCAATTTATTCCGGGAAATTAGTGACTTGCGGCAGTTTTCCCACGCCATTACTATCCGCTTTCCCGCAGTTTTCAAGCCCGTCCCGGCGAAGCGCTTCGCCATCCCTCCCTTTCAGATTGGACGCTCACGCATGAAGAGATTTCCATTGATTCCAGGTTCCGTCAGCACCTGCACCGGCCTGCGCCCGCTCGCGCTCGCCTTGGGCGCCGCGCTGGCCGCCATGATCGGCAGCGCCGGCGCGGCCGACTTCACGGACGGCGTCAACCAGTACGCACGCGGCCGCATCCTGGTCGAAGCGCGCGCCGGCCTGGCGGGCGACGACCTCGAAAAAATCCTCAAGGTCCACGGCGGCAAGCGCCGCAAGATCGGCCAGTCGAACCTGCACGTGGTGGAACTGCCGGCGGGCGTGTCGGAAGTGGACGTGGTCGAACAGCTGCGCCGCAACCCGGCGCTGCGCCACGTCGAGCTGGACCGCCGCGTCAGGAGCACGATGGCGGTGACCGATCCCTACATCGGCAGCGAGTGGCACATTCCGAAAATCGGCGCCAGCACCGCGTGGGACATCACCCAGGGCGCCGGTGTGACGATCGCCATTCTCGATTCGGGCGTGGACGGCGCGCACCCGGACCTGGCGCCGAACCTGGTGGCCGGCTACAACATGTACAGCAATAACACCGACACCTCGGACGTGTGCGGCCACGGCACCGCCGTCGCCGGCTCGGCCGCGGCGCGCACGAACAACGGCGCCGGTGTGGCCGGCGTCGCGGGCCAGGCGAAGATCATGCCGATCCGCGTCGCCTACTTCGACAGCGCCAGCGGCGGTTGCTACGCCTACACCAGCACGATCGCCGACGGCATCACCTGGGCCGCCGACCACGGCGCGCGCATCGCCAACGTCAGCTACGGTCCGCTGGCGGGAAGCGCCACCATCCAGAGCGCGGCGAACTACATGAAGAGCAAGGGCGGCCTGGTGTTCGTCTCGGCCGGCAACAACGGCGTGGACGAGAACATCACGCCGACCACCAGCCTGATCGCGATCTCGGCCACCGACGCGAACGACAACAAGGCCAGCTGGTCGAGCTACGGCTCGTTCGTCTCGCTGGCCGCGCCCGGCGAGAACATCTGGACCACCTCCAAGGGCGGCATCTACCAGGGCTGGAACGGCACCTCGTTCGCCAGCCCGGTCGCGGCGGGCGTGGCGGCGCTGATGATGGCGGCCAATCCGGCGCTGGACGGCGCGAAGATCGAGCAGGCTCTGTACTCGACCGCGGTGGACCTCGGCCCCGCCGGGCGCGACGCGAACTTCGGCTACGGCCGGGTGAACGCCGCCGCGGCCGTCAATGCCGTGCGCACGGCGCCGCCGCCGCCGGCCGACACCCAGGCTCCCACCTCGGCCATCACCTCGCCGGCGGCCAGTTCCACGGTCAGCGGCATCGTGACGGTCAACGTGGCCGCCAGCGACAACGTCGGCGTGGACCATGTGGAACTGAAAGCGAACGGCACCGTGGTCGGCACCGACAGCGCCAGCCCGTTCAGCTTCAGCTGGAATTCGGCCAACGTGGCCAACGGCATGAACACGCTGGTGGCGACCGCGTTCGACAAGGCAGGCAACGCCACCGCGTCGGCGCCGGTAGCGGTCAACGTGGCCAACACCACCACGCCGCCGGCCAAGGACACGACGCCGCCAGTGGTGAAGATCGACAACCCTACCGCCGGCACGGTCAGCGGCACGGTGTCGGTCAACGTCAGCGCCAGCGACAACAGCGGCGCCGCCGGCATCAGCGAGTCGCTGTACATCGACAACGCGCTGGTCGCCACCGGCAAGGGCGGCGCGCTGGCCTACAGCTGGCGCACCAGCCGCGCCGCGACCGGCGCGCACACCATCAAGGCCGTGGCGAAAGACGCCGCCGGCAACACGTCGAGCGTGTCGGTGACGGTGAACGTCACGCGATAAGCGCCACGCGCTAGCAAGCCTCGATGGGCGACGCACAGCAATGCCGTCGCCCATTTTTTCTACCCGTTTCCAGTGCGGCACGGGCCGGCGGACTCATGTTCGGCGGCCGAAAAACCGTCGTGCCCGCGCAGGCGGGCATCCATGCTGAGCATCTCGATGAGCTAAAGCACGCTCAGCATGGGTACCTGCCTCCGCAGGTATGACGGGCTAACTCAGATCCCGCCCACATTTTCGTGCCGGCTGCCACTTTCTTGAGCACGCCGATAAATAGGTCGGCCGTACTAGGGAACGCACCAAACAGATACCTGTTTTACCCACAGAATCTGTGGGTAAAGTTCAACAATATTAATCTTGCTATAAAAACCATAATTATGGGATTTTCTTCGGCAGCGCGTAGGCGATCACGTAATCGCCGGCGCGGGTGTTGGTCGAGCCGTGTCCGCCGACGGCCACCACCAGGTACTGGCGTCCGTCGGCGCCGGTGTAGGTCATCGGCGTGGCCTGCCCTCCCGCCGGCAGCCGGCTTTCCCACAGCTGGCGACCTGTGGTGACGTCGTAGCCGCGCACGTAGTTGTCCAGCGTGCCGGACAGGAAGGCGACGCCGCCGCCGGTGACCACCGCCCCGCCCAGGCTGGGCACGCCCATCCGGAACGGCAGCGGCAGCGGCGACAGGTCGCGCACGGTGCCGTTGCGGTGCTTCCACACGATCTTGCCGGCGGCCAGGTCCACGCCGGCAACGTACCCCCAGGGCGGCGCCTGGCAGGGAATCCCCAGCGGCGAGACGAAGGGATGCAGCTTCACCGCGAACGGCGCGCCGAAGTTCTCGTTCAGGGCCGGCAGGCTGCCTTTCGGCGAACCGCCTTGCTGCACCAGCAGCGCCTTGTCGTCCGGCCGCGGCACCAGCGTCGAAATGAACGCGAGGTACACCGGCGTGGCGAACGCAATCTGGCGCTGCGGATCGACCGCCACCCCGCCCCAGTTGAACACGCCAAAATTGCCCGGATGGATCAGCGAGCCGCGGACCGAAGGCGGCGTGAAGCGGCCGTCGTAGCGCACGCGCTGCAACGCGATGCGGCAGGCCAGCTGGTCGAGCATGGTGGCGCCCCACATGTCGCGTCCCGCCAGGCGCGGCGGATCGAACGACAGCTGCGACATCGGCTGGGTCGGCGCGCTGCGGTCGCCCTCGGCGGCCCCCTGCGGCGCCGGGACTTCGGCCACCGGCACGACCGGCTTGCCGGTGCGCCGGTCCAGCACGAACAATTCTCCCTGCTTGGTCGGCTGCACCAGCGCGGGCACCGCGGCGCCGCCCAGCGCCAGGTCAACCAGCGTCGGCTGCGCCGGCACGTCGTAGTCCCACAGGTCGTGGTGCACGGTCTGGAACACCCAGCGCACCTTGCCGGTGGCGAGGTCGAGCGCGACCACCGACGACGAATATTTTTCCACCGCGGCGCTGCGCCTGCCACCCCACTGGTCGGGCGGCTGGTTGCCCATCGGGAGGTAGACCATGCCGAGCGTTTCGTCCACGCTGGCGATCGACCAGCTGTTGGGCGAATTGGCCGTGTACTGGCGGCCGGCGCCGATCGGCGCGGTGTCGTCCGGATTGGCCGAGTCCCAGTTCCACACCAGCGCGCCGGTGTCGATGTCGAACGCGCGGATCACGCCCGACGCTTCGCTGGTCGAGACGTTGTCGAGCACCGTGCCGCCAACGATCACCAGCTTGCTGGTCACCACCACCGGCGAGGTCGAATAATATGCGCCGGGCCGGCGGTTCGGCATGTTTGCCCACAGGTCGATCTCGCCCTTGCCGCCGAATTTGGCGCACGGCTCGCCGTTTTCGGCGTCCAACGCCAGCAGGCGCCCGTCGGCGGTGGGCATGAACAATTTGGCTGCGCACCCGCCGCCGGCCACCGGTTCCGAGGACGGCGGCTGGTACGACAGCCCGCGGCAAGTCAGGTGCTGCAGCGCCAGCCCCGCCGGCAACTGGATGTCGCGGCGCCACAGCTGGACGCCGCTGGTGGCGTCGAGCGCCACCACCGACTGGTGCGGCGTGCACAGGTACAGGCGCCGGCCGGCCTTCAGCGGCGTGACTTCGAATGTCGTTTCCGCCGGGTCGCCCGGCCTGCCGCGCAGGTCGCCGCTGCGGTAGCGCCACGCTTCGCGCAAAGCGCCGACATTTGCCGGGGTAATGTCGGCAAGCGGCGAATAGCGCTGGCCGTAGGCAGTGCGGCCGTAAGCGCGCCATTCGCCGGGCGGCACCGCCTGCGCGGCGGCGTCATTCTGCCGGGCGACGGCCGGCGCTGCCGGCAAGGCGCCGGCGATGTCGTACGGGTCGCGCGTCAGCGCCACGCCGCCCGCCACCACGCACGCCGCCAGCACGGCGCACAACGCCAGCGCGGAGGCGCTGCGCAGCGAGGGGGCGCCGGGGCGGTCCAGGCCGCGCCGCACCCAGGGCGATATCAGCAGCAAGCCGATGACGAACGGCAAGTCGAGGCGCGCCGTCAGCGGCCACCAGTCCAGGCCGCTTTCCCACAGTGCCCACGCCAGCGTGCCGCCAAGCAGCAGCGCATGGGCGCCCAGCGCGGCAGCCGAGCGGGCCAGCACCAGCGCGCCGCCGGCGCACATCAGAATGCCAGCCGCAAGGTAGTAGGCGCTGCCGCCGAGCGCGATCAGCCAGGCGCCTGCCAGCGCAATGCCGACGCCGAGGATCGCCAGCAGCGCACCGGTGCCCGCAATCAGCGGGGAACGCGAATCGGGATGCATCGGCGGCTCCTTTTATTTTTCTGCCCATGCGTTTGACGCCGCCGCGCCCCATTTCGTTCGCGCTATTTCAGCGTTTGCCTCTCCGAGTCGTAACCATTGCGGTTCGCGGAACGCCCTATAATCGGGCGCAACAGAAATCGACAGGAACAATCATGAAGCACCGCCTTTCCTTCGCCGTGCTGCTGGCGGGCATCGCCGGCAGCGCCCTCGCCGACGAAACCGCCGCGGTCACGCCCTACCGCCCTTCCGTCTCCACGCCGGCGCAACTGCCCGCCGTGGGCCAGCTCGAATATGAGGCCGGCTTCCTGGACGCGCGCGGTCACGGCGAGCGGCGCGACAGCATGCCGGTGCTGTTCAAGCTGGCGTTCTCCGAGCAGTGGGGCGTGTTGTTCGGCGGCGACGCCTACGTGTCCTCGCGCGACGCCGACGGCACGCGCGCACGCGGGCTGGGCGACACCCAGATCACTCTCAAGCGCGCCTTCGTCATCGACAGCGCCACGGCGTTCGGCCTCGAGTTCGGCGCCAAGCTGCCGACCGCCAAAGACAGCATCGGCAGCGGCAAGGCCGACTACACGGTCAACACCATCTACAGCCATGACATCGGCAAGGTCCACATGGACGCCAACGCCAACCTGACGCGCCTGGGCGCGCAGGAAGAAGGCGCCAGCCGCAACCAGTACGGCCTGTCGGCCTCGTTTTCCGTTCCGGTATCCGGGCAATGGGCCGCGACGGCGGAGTTGTCCGGCACCCGCCGCGCCGGCGCCGAGCGCACCGCCCAGGTGCTGCTGGCGGCGGCCTGGAGTCCGACCAAACGCCTGACCATCGACTTCGGCGTGGCGCACGGATTGACGTCGGCGACGCCCGAATGGTCGCTGTTCTCCGGGCTGGTGGTGCCGCTGACGCAGTTCCGCTAGGGCTCGGTCAACGCGAAGCGCACAGCTTTTTCCAGCGTTTCCAGGCTGAACGACACGTCGATCGGCACATCGTTGAGGAAGAAGCTCGGCGTGCCGCGCAAGCCGAGGCGGACGCCCGCGGCGTGGTGTTCGCGCACCCGCTGCAGGTAGACGTGGTCGGCCAGCTCGGCCCGGAAACGCGTCATGTCCAGCTCGATCGCTTCGGCGTCGCGCATGATGCCCGCCTGCGACATGTGCATGGTCTGGCGAAACAGCAATTCGTGCATCTCCCAGAACTTGCCCTGCGCCGCCGCTGCCTCGGACGCCTCGGCCGCCAGCTCGGCATGGGGGTGCGCAGCCCCATCGGGAAAGTGGCGGAACACGAAGCGGATCTGCTCGCCGAACGCATCGAGCAGGTGCTTCACCTCCAGCTGGGCCTGCATGCAGCGCGGACACTCGTAATCGCCGTATTCCACCAGGGTCACCGGCGAATACACGCTGCCGGCTTCGTGCTCGCTGCCCGGCAGGCCCGCGGGGTGGACCGGGTCGCCGTTGTCGTCAATCTCGTCGTTCATATTGCACCCTCCTTTACTGTACCGAGCCAGGCAAAGGCGCAGCCGGCCGCCGCCAGCGCCGCCACGCCCGACGCCACCGCCACCAGCCGGAACGCCGCCTCCAGTTGCACGCCGCGCGCCGCCAGCAGCAATCCCAGCAGCGACGTCGCCACCAGGCCGCCCGAACGCGCCACCGCGCTGTTGAAGCCGGACGCGACGCCCGTGTGCTTCGCATCGACACCGGCCAGCACCGCGGTCGTCAGCGGCGCGACGGCGCCGGCCATGCCCAGCGAAATGAGCAGCAGCGCCGGCAGCGTGGTGCTCCAGTATGCGCCGCCCTCGCCGATGCGCGTCGCGAGAAAGAATCCGCAGGCGACCACCAGCGGCGCGACCGACAGCGGCAGGCGCGGGCCGGTGCGCGCCGCCAGCTTGCCCATGGCCGAGGAGCCGAGCGCGATCACGATCGGCAGCGGCAGCAAGGCGGCGCCGGCCGCCGTGGCCGAATAGCCGCCCGCCTCGATCAGCACGAACGGCAGCGCGACCAGCAGCGCGCCCAGGGCGCCGTAGAGCAGGAAGGTCAGCAGGTTCAGGCCGACGAAGCTGGGCGATGCGAACAGGCCGAGCGGCAGCATCGCGCCTTCGCCGGCGCGCGCTTCGGCGAACAGGAACGCCGCCAGCACCGCCAGGCCGGCGCCCATCGCGGCAAGCGCCGCGCCGCTGACGCTCGCCGCGGCCGACGCCGACGTCAGGCCCCAGGTCAGGCTGGCCAGGCCGATGCTCGCCAGCGCCGCGCCGGCCAGGTCCAGCGGCTGGCTGGCGTGCGTAGGGTCGGCCGGCAGCGAGCGCGCGCCGAGCCACACGGTGAGCGCGGCGATCGGCAGGTTGATCAGGAAAATCGCGCGCCAGCCGAACAGGTCGATTAGTTGGCCGCCGAGCAGCGGCGCGATGGCGCCGCCGGCCGCGCCCACCGCTGCCCAGATGCCGACCGCTTTGCCGCGCGCTTCGCCGGCGAAGCTGGCGCCGAGGATCGCCAGGCTGGACGGCATCAGCATCGCCGCGCCGCAGCCTTGCAGCACGCGCCCGGCGACCAGCCAGGCCAGGCTGCCGGCGGCGGCGCACAGCAGCGAGGCCAGCGCGAACAGCGCCACGCCGAGCAGCAGGACGCGTTTGCGGCCGAAGCGGTCGCCGGCGGCGCCCCCGAGCAGCAGCAGCGCCGACAGCGGCAGCAGGTAGCCGTTGACGATCCAAGACAGCCCGGCGCCGTGGGCCTGCAGGCTGCGTCCGATGGCGGGCAGGCCGACGTTGACGACCGAGCCGTCGATGAAGGCCAGGCTGGACGCAAGGATGGTGGTGATGAGTATGCGCGTGGCGCCGCCGCCGGCCGGCGCGTGCGTGCATGGCATCGCTTCGGCCAGGGCGCGGTCGCAGGCGGGAGGCAGCGCGGAACTCATCGGGAGGAAGGTGATCGGGCTCGAATGCTTCATGATAGGTGAAACAGCACGATTCTGCCGGCGTGCGCGCTCAGGATGGGGTCAGGTCCGCGGGACCAGACCACGATGCCGGACGGAGCCGGGGTCTGGTCCCGCGGACCTGACCCCATTTTTGATGGCCCGAACAAGTTAAAATATCACTTTCACCATTTTCGCAAAGACAGCAGCGCATGAATTTCGAACACGACGATCACGAAGACAGTCCGGCCACCCAGGCCGCGCGCGCCGCCGCCGCTTCGCGCAGCACCTGGGTCAGCGTGGCCGTCAATATCGCGCTGTCGGCCCTGCAGATCGGCGTGGGCGTATTCTCGAAATCGCAGGGCCTGATCGCCGACGGCATCCATTCGCTGTCCGACCTGGTGGCCGACTTCGTCGTGCTGATCGCCGGCCATCACAGCAAGAAAGACGCCGACGAGGACCACCCGTACGGCCACCAGCGCTTCGAGACCGCCGCGTCGCTGGTGCTCGGCGCCCTGCTGCTGGCCGTCGGCGTGGGTATGCTGTGGTCGGCCTTCGTCAAGCTGCAGTCGCCCGCCAGCGTGCCGCAGGTGCATGCGGTGGCGCTGTGGGTCGCCGGCGCCGCGCTGGTCGCCAAGGAATCCCTGTTCCGCTACATGATCGCCATCGCCAAGCGCGTCAAGTCGAGCATGCTGGTGGCCAACGCCTGGCACGCGCGCTCGGACGCCGCCTCCTCGCTGGTGGTTGGCATCGGCATCGCCGGCAACCTGGCCGGCTACCCGATCCTCGACCCGATCGCCGCGCTGATCGTCGGCTTCATGATCGGCAAGATGGGCTGGAGCTTCGGCTGGGACGCGCTGCACGACCTGATGGACCGCGCCGTCGACGAGCGCGAAGTCGAGGCGATCCGCGCAACGCTGGTGGACACGCCGGGCGTGAAGGGCGTGCACGACATCCGTACCCGCAAGATGGGCGACATGATCGTGGTGGACGTGCACCTCGAAGTCGATGCCGCCCTGACGGTCGAAGACGGCCATGCGATCGCGGTCGCGGCGCGCCAGCGCGTGCTGCAGCGGCACCGGGTGCTGAACCTGATGACGCACGTCGATCCCTGGCGCCGGGACGACCTGGACCACCGCGCGGTGGCCGCTTCGTCCTCCGCCTAGAACGATGAGGCCATCATGCCGGATCCCGCCCTGCAAGACGATGGCCTGAGCGAAGACGAAGCGCGCCGGCGCCTGCTCGCGGACGGCGCCAACGAGCTGCCGCGCTCGCGCCCGCGCAGCGTGCTGCGGCTGCTGCGCGATATTGTGGCCGAACCGATGTTCCTGCTGCTGGTCGCCTGCGGCGCCGTGTACCTGGTGCTGGGCGACCGCGGCGAAGCGCTGATGCTGCTCGGCTTCGTGTTCATCGTCATGGCCATCACCTTTTTCCAGCAGCGACGCACCGAGCGCTCGCTGGAAGCCTTGCGCGACCTGTCCAGCCCCCGCGCGCTGGTGCTGCGAGATGGCCAGCAACGCCGCATCCCCGGCCGCGAACTGGTCTGCGGCGACATCGTGCTGCTGGCCGAGGGCGACCGCGTGCCGGCCGACGTGGTCCTGACCGAGGTGGCCAACCTGACGGTCGATGAATCCATGCTGACCGGTGAGTCGGAGCCGGTGCTCAAGCAGTCGCGAGGCGACGCGGCGTTTTCCGGCACGCTGGTCACGCAAGGCACGGCGCGCGCGCGCGTGACCGCCACCGGCGAGCGCAGCGCGCTGGGACGCATCGGCGCGTCGCTGTCTGCGCTGGGCGCCGAGAACACGCCGATCCAGGACGAGACGCGCGTCATCGTCAAGCGCGTCGCGCTCGGCGGCATGGCGCTGGCGGCCATCCTTGCGCTGGCGTGGTGGGCGCTGCGCGGCGACTGGCTGGGCGGCCTGCTGGCCGGGCTGACGCTGGCGATGGCGATCCTGCCCGAGGAGCTTCCGGTCGTGCTGACGCTGTTCCTCGGCCTGGGCGCGTGGCGCCTGGCGCGCGAGCACGTGCTGGCGCACTCCATCCCCGCCATCGAGCTGCTCGGCGCGGCAACCGTGCTGTGCGTGGACAAGACCGGCACGCTGACCGCCAACCGCATGGCGCTGCGCCGCCTGTGGAACGCGCAGGCAGAGTACGACGCGGCCCAAATTTCATGCGGCGGCGACAAACCCGGGGTCAGGTCCGCCGGACCTGCCCCCAGTCCTTCTGCGGCGGCGTTGCAGGAAGAGCTGCACGGCCTGCTCGAATACGCCGTGCTGGCCAGCCACCGGCGCGCCTTCGATCCGATGGAGTCGGCCATCGGCGAAGCCGGCGCGCGCCTGCTGGCCGACACCGAGCACCTGCACGCCGACTGGCGGCTGGTCGAGGACTATCCGCTGTCGCGCGAGATGCTGGCGATGTCGCGCGTGTGGGAGTCGCCCGACGAACAGGAGCTGATGATCGCCGCGAAAGGCGCGCCCGAAGCCATCGTGGACCTGTGCCACCTCGACGCCCAGGCGGCGCAGCGCATCGCCGCGCAAGTGGCCGCGATGGCCGCCGACGGCCTGCGCGTGCTTGGTGTGGCGCGCGCCACCTTTCCCGCCGCGCTGCGCCTGCCCGGCATCCAGCACGATTTCGAGTTCGCCTTTCTCGGCCTGGTCGGGCTGCAGGACCCGGTGCGGCCGGACGTGCCTCCGGCCATCGCCGAATGCCGCGACGCCGGCATCCGCGTGGTGATGATCACCGGCGACCACCCGGCCACCGCGACGGCGATCGCGCGCGCGGCCGGCCTGGCGACGGACGGCGCTCCGGTGACCGGCGCCGAGCTCGATCTGCTCGACGACGCCGCGCTGGCCGCGCGGCTGGGGCACACGCATGTGTTCTGCCGCGTTCGGCCGGAGCAGAAGCTGCGGCTGGTGCAGGCCTTCCGCGCGCGCGGCGACATCGTGGCGATGACCGGCGACGGCGTCAACGACGCGCCGGCGTTGAAGGCGGCCCACATCGGCGTGGCGATGGGCGCGCGCGGCACCGATGTCGCGCGCGAAGCGGCCGACCTGGTGCTGGTCAACGACGATTTCGCCTCGCTGGTGCTGGCCGTGCGCCACGGCCGCCGCGTGTTCGCCAACCTGCGCAAGGCGATCGCCTTCGTCGTCGCGGTGCACGTGCCGATCGTCGGACTGTCGCTGGCGCCGGTGATGCTGGGCTGGCCGATGCTGCTGATGCCGGTGCACATCCTGTTCCTGCAACTGATCATCGACCCGGCGTGCTCGGTGGTGTTCGAGGCCGAACCGATCGAGGCCGGCGCCATGAAGGCTGCGCCGCGCGCGGCCGACGCCCGCCTGTTCGACTGGGAGATCCTGCTGCGCGGCCTGGCGCAAGGCGGCGGCCTGCTGCTTGCGCTGTTCGCCGTGCATGCGCTGGCGCTGCGCCACACCGGGTCCAACGACCTGGCGCGCGCGGTCACCTTCACCGCGCTGGTGCTGTCGAACATCGGCCTGATCCACGCCAACCGCCACTGGCAGTTCGGCGCCCGGACCGGCGAACGCGCGGCGGGCCTCAATCGCTACTTCAGCTGGATCGCCGGCGCGGCGCTCGCGCTGCTCCTCGCCGTGCTGTTCGTGGCGCCGCTGGCGCGCCTGTTTTCCTTCGGCCAGCCGGGATGGGAGTGGCTGCTCGCCGCGGCCGGCGTCGCCGCACTCGCCACCTGGTGGTTCCTCGCCGTCAAGCGGCTGCAGCAGCCGTTTCAGCACAGGCGGCCGCGGCATTGACCTTGTCGGATCGCCGCCACAGCTATCGTGCGGCGCGCGATCCCCGTACCGAAAAGGTCTAGTATGAAATCCGGGGGGCGCCGCGCCTGGCGCTTCACTTTCGGGAAGACTCCAATGACAACGCCCGGAACTAGCACACTTCGCAACCTTGCGCAGCGCATCGGGTTCGCGCTGCTGTTGCTGCAGGCCTTGCTCTCCTCCGCGCATGCGATGCCGGTGTTCGCCCGCCAAACCGGCCAGCAATGCGCTACCTGCCACGCCGGCGGCCAGTTCCCGGAACTGACTCCATTCGGCCGCACCTTCAAGCTGACCGGCTACACGCTGGGCCAGCGCGCCGCCGTGCCGGTCGCGCTGATGGCGGTGGCCAGCTTCACCAGCACGAAGAACACGGTCAGCGAGCAGCCATCGGTCGATTTCGCCAAGGACGCCGTCGCGCTGTTCCAGACCGGCAGCGTCCTGTTCGGCGGCAAAATCACCGACAAGCTCGGCCTGTTCGCCCAGGTCACCTACGACAACTACGCGAGCCAGGACCCGGTCACCTTGAAGTGGAAGGGCCATTCGCACGCCGACAACATCGACCTGCGCTACGCGACCCGCTGGTCTCGCGGCGGCCATGACTGGGTTGGCGGAATCACGCTCAACAACAACCCCACCGTGTCCGACCTGTGGAACACCGCGCCGGCGTGGATCCAGTATGTGCCGACCGGATTCGGCTTCACCGGGCCTGCCGCGCAGCCGATCGTGGCGCAACTGGGACAGCAGGTGGCAGGCCTCGGCGCCTATACGCTGTGGGCCGACACGGTCTACGCGGAGCTGGCCGGCTACCAGACCACCCGCGGGCCGCTATCGATTCTCGCGGAAGGCAACCCGGTCGAGACGCGCCTGCGCGGCACCAGTCCGTACTACCGCGTGGCGCTGACGCATGACTGGGGCCGGCACAATGCCATGATCGGCTTGTTCGGGCTCCACGCCGACGTGTACCAGGACCCGGCGATATCGGCCGGGCCCACCACGCGCTACCGGGACACGGGCATCGACGCCCAATACCAGTATCTCGGGGAGATGCACACGGCCACTGCGCAACTGAGCTACGTGCGCGAGCGCATCCGCGGCGGCGACCTTGCCGGCATTGCCAGCAATGCCTCCGATACGCTGCGCCAGTTGCGCATGAAGGGCAGCTACATCTATCGCGCCAAACTCGGCGCCGGACTCACTTTCTTTAACACATCGGGGTCGGCCGACGACACCCTCTACCCCGGCCTGCAGGACGACGGCGCCGGCAACCTGACGCCGATCGCAATCAACGGCAGCCGCACAAACCGCCCCGACACCCGCGGCTGGATTCCCGAAGTGTTCTGGACACCCGAACAGCACGTGCGGATCGGGGCGCAATATTTTCGGTTCACCCGCTACAATGGCGCGTCCACCAATTACGACGGCGCCGGCCGCAATGCCGCCGGCAACAACACGCTGTTCGTCTACCTGTGGGCTGCCTACTGACGATGCCGTAGCGCCTGAAGGGCTGCGGGCAACCACCTTTTTTGGAGCGCTTGCATGCAGATCCCGGTGAACGAGCGTTACGGCGCGATGGCCCAAACCTTCCACTGGCTCACCGCAATCCTGGTGCTTGCCGCCTTCATCCTCGGCCCGGGTGGCGACGAGCTGCGCGTGTATCAGCCGGGGCGCGACGCCGGCCGCCAGCTTCACGAAACGCTGGGCCTGTGCGTGTTCGTGCTCGCCCTGCTGCGCATGGTTTGGCGCGCGGTGGCGCCGCGGCCGCAGCCGGTTCCGGTGGCAAAGTGGATGGGCGTGGCGGCGGCGCTGGTGCAGTACGCGCTGTACGTGCTGCTGTTCGCGCTGCCGCTGACGGCGATTGCGGGCGCCTGGCTCGAAGGCCATCCGCTCACTTTGCTGGGCGGCCTGCAGATCGCCCCGCCCTTCGCGCCATCGCACGGCATCGGCGAGGTGCTCGCCGAAACGCACGGCTGGCTGGGCGATGCGATCATGTGGCTCGCCGGGCTGCACGCCGGCGCCGCGCTATACCATCACTTCATTGCCGGGGACGGCGTGCTGGTATCGATGCTGCCGCGCTGGCTGCCGCTGCGGCCGAAACGTTAGGACTCGCTTCATTGCGCATGCGTCATCGCCCACAGCGTCGACGCGCGCTTGCCCGTTCCGCAGTAGGCCAGGATGGGCTTGGGCAAATCGGCCAGCAGCGCCGCGAACAGCCTGACATCGGCTTGCGAAATGGCGCCGGCGACCACCGGCAGGTGCTGCGTCCGCAGCCCCAGCTCGCGTGCCTGCGCCGCGATCAGCGCGAACGCCGGCTGGCCGGCCGCCTCGCCATCCGGCCGGACGCAGACGATGCTGCGAAAGCCGCGGCCGCGGCAATCGGCCAGGTCTTCAGGGTTGAGCTGCGCCGATACCGACAGCGCGTCGGTCAGTTGGTCGATCTTCATACCGGTTCCTCTCCATTGATCGTTGGGCTTCGCCGACATTATATTTGAAAATATAATGTAATGACATATAATGAAAAAATTCTCCGATCCGGGCGCGCCATGACCACAGATTCCGAACCATTCGACCCCGCCGCCATGCAGGCTGCGGCCGCGCAGGCTTGCGGCTTGCTGAAGGTGCTGGCCAATCCGGACCGGCTGCTGCTGCTGTGCCAGCTGGCGCAGGGAGAACTGCCGGTCGGCCAGCTGGAAGCGCTGACCGGCATCCGCCAGCCCACCCTGTCCCAGCAACTGGGCGTGCTGCGCGAAGAGGGACTGGTCCACACCCGGCGCGAAGGCAAGCAGATTTTCTATAGCGTCGCCAGCGCCGAGGCGATGCAGGTCCTGCAAGTGCTCTATGCGCTGTACTGCCCACCCACCAAAAGGAGCAAGCCATGATCGACTGGAACCACTTCACGCCCTGGGCGTCGCTGGCCGGCGGCGCGCTGATCGGCCTCGCCGCCGCGCTGTTCATCCTGTTCAACGGCCGCATCGCCGGCATCAGCGGGATCCTCGGCGGCCTGCTGCGCCCGCGCCCCGGCGACGTCGCGTGGCGCCTCGCCTTTATCGGCGGCCTTGCCGCGGCGCCGCTGGCCTGGTCGCTCGCCGCGCCGCTGCCGCAGGTGCAAATCGACGCCGGCCCGGCCGCGCTGATTGCCGCCGGATTGCTGGTGGGCGTCGGCACCCGCTACGGATCGGGCTGCACCAGCGGCCACGGCGTGTGCGGCGTCTCGCGCCTGTCGCCGCGTTCGCTGGCCGCCACCGGCGCCTTCATGCTGGCCGGCTTCATCACGGTATTCGTCGTCCGCCACCTGCTCGCTTAAGGAGAACACCATGCACCTCATCGTTGCGGCCTTCGTCGGCCTGCTGTTCGGCATCGGCCTGATCGTCTCAGGAATGACCGATCCGGCCAGGGTGATCGGCTTTCTCGACCTGGCCGGCGCCTGGAATCCGTCGCTGGCGCTGGTCATGGCCGGTGCGATCGCCATCGGCGCCGTCGCATTTCGCGTCGCCGGCGCGCGCACCGACTCCCTGCTTGGCCATCCGATGCGGCTGCCGGCGGCGTCCGCCATCGACCGCCGCCTGGTGCTGGGCAGCCTGGTGTTCGGCGCCGGCTGGGGACTGGCCGGCTTCTGCCCCGGCCCCGCCCTCGCCTCGCTCGCTGCCGGAAGCGTCAAGCCGCTGATCTTCACTGCGGCGATGGTGGCCGGCATGGGAGTCTTCGAGCTGTTCGAGCGACTGGCCGCGCGCCGGAGCCAAGCGGCGTAGAGGCGCGCTGGCCGGCCGGCTGGCCACTTGATATCATCGCGAAGTCGCTAATAGAAGAACCCATGACATGAACATCAATCCCATCCAGCTGTTCGACGCCGCGTCGTCGACCTTCACCTATATTTTGTCGGCGCCGGGCGACAGCGCGGCGGTGATCATCGACCCGGTCGACCACCACTGGCGGCGCGACCTCGACCACCTGAAGCGGCTGGGCCTGGACCTGGCCTACATCCTCGAGACCCATGCGCACGCCGACCACGTGACCTCGGCCGGCCGGCTGCGCGATCTGACCGGCGCCAAGGCGGCGGTGCCGTCGGGCTGCGGCATCGCGCCGGCCGAAGTGCAGCTGGCCGACGGCGACGTGATCCGCTTCGGTAACGGCGAGCAGATCCTGGTGCTGCACACGCCCGGGCATACGGCCGGCAGCATGAGCTACGTCTGGCGCGGCAATGTGTTCACCGGCGATACGCTGCTGATCGACGGCTGCGGCCGCACCGATTTCCAGAGCGGCAGCGCCGAGGATCTGTACGACAGCGCGATGAACAAGCTGTTCGTGCTGCCCGACGCCACCAGGGTGTGGCCGGCGCACGATTACAAGGGACAGTCGGTGTCGACCATCGGCTGGGAGAAGCGCCACAACGCACGGCTGGCAAATCGCAGCAAGCAGGAGTTCGTGCAGCTGATGGCGGCGCTGGATTTGCCGCGGCCGAAGCTGATGGACATCGCCGTGCCGGCCAACCAGAACCTCGGGCTGCCGCACGGCGGGTAGCGAGCTCCCGCGCCGGCGACAAACCCGGGGACTCGGCGTCCCCGTCGCTCCGCCGGACCTGACCCCAGTCCCTGGTCCGCGGCGCGTGAAAAAAAGGGGTCTGGTTCTGCGAACCTGACCCCATTTTGTGCGCGATCCTGAAAATGGGGACTAGGCGTCCCCGTCGCTCCGCAGAACCAGACCCCGGCTTTATTTAATTTCCAGCGCCCGGTTCAGGCTCAGCGCCGCCAGCGAGCACACCGCGCCCGACAGCAGGTACAGGCCGACATACACCAGGCCGAACTTGGCCGCCAGCGCCAGCGCCACCAGCGGCGCAAAGCCCGCGCCCACCAGCCACGACAGGTCGGAGGTGTAGGCCGCGCCGGTATAGCGGTAACGCGCCGGGAAATTCGCCGTCACGGCGCCGGCCGCCTGGCCGTACGACAGCCCCAGCAGCGCAAAGCCGACCAGGATGAAGGTGTTCTGCCCGGCGTCGCCGCTGTTGATCAGCGAAGGCACGAAGAAACTGAACACCGCGATCAGGGCCGCCAGCGTGCCCAGCGTGTTGCGGCGCCCCAGCTTGTCCGCGATCAGGCCCGACAGGACGATGCCCACGCCGGCAATGGCCGCGCCGTAGATCTGGATTTCGAGGAAGCCGGTCACCGAGCGCGCCGAATACAGCCGGATCCAAGACAGCGGGAACACCGTGACGACGTGGAACAGCGCATAGCTGGCCAGCGCGGCCAGCGCGCCAATGATCACGTTGCGGCCCTGGTTGCGGGTCATTTCGCCGAACGGGGTCGGCTCGAGTTCGCGTTCTTCGAGCAGGTGCGCATATTCATTAGTGGAGATCAGGCGCAGGCGGGCGAACAGCGCCACCACGTTGATGGCGAAGGCGACGTAGAACGGGTAGCGCCAGCCCCACGCCAGGAAGTCGGAAGCGCTGGTGTCGGACAGCAGATACCAGAACACGCTTGCGGCGATAATGAATCCCACCGGTGCGCCGAGCTGGCCCAACATCGCGTACCATCCACGACGGTTCTCAGGCGCATTCAGGGCGAGCAGCGACGGCAAGCCATCCCACGAACCGCCCAGTGCCAGGCCCTGCCCGACACGCAGCAGGGCGAGCAGCAGGATGGCTTTGGTGCCGAGGGTGGCGTAAGTAGGCAGGAATGCAATGCCGGCAGTCGAAATTCCGAGCAGGAACAGCGCGATGGTCAGCTTCACCTCGCGACCGTAGCGGCGCTGGATTGCCATGGAGATCGCCGTGCCGATCGGTCGTGCAATAAAGGCAAGCGAAAAGATCGCGAACGCATACAAGGTGCCGGTCAGGCTGTCGACGAAGGGGAAAAATACCGACGGGAACACCAGCACCGACGCGATCGCGTAGACGAAGAAGTCGAAATATTCCGAGGCGCGCCCGATGACGACGCCGACGGCGATTTCGGCCGGATCGATCGCGGAGTGATCCGCATTGATCCTGCGTGTATCGTCGTAGATCGTCGGGAAGTCGTGGGGAACTCCGGAGGATGGGATGTGTGTGCCAGTCATACGATGCATCTCCTACTTTGTTATATGTGGTTCTTACGCCTCAAGCTTATCGCAAGGCCAACCGCAGGGTAGGACAATTTGTCCAATCGTGCGGTGGACCCGGACAATATAAACTAACAAGCTCCCGCCTACTACGATCGCAATTTATCGCATGAATCACTTACTCGTTCGTCGCTTACTGCTCCTGGCGCCCCTCGCATTGCTTTCGGCATGCGAATCGGTCGTCATGAAGCCCTCAGGCGATATCGCTGCACAAGAAGCCCGTCTGGTGGTCGTCTCGACCGCCCTGATGCTGCTGATCATCGTTCCCGTTATCGCCCTGATTGTCATCTTCGCATGGCGCTATCGCAAAAACAACACCCAGGCCACGTATACGCCGGATTGGGATCATTCCACCAAGCTCGAACTGGTCATCTGGGGCGCGCCGCTCCTGATCATCATCGCGCTCGGCCTGATCACCTGGATCAGCACCCACGTGCTCGACCCGTATCGTCCGCTCTCGCGCATCGACGCCCAGCGTCCGCTGGCGGCGAACCACAAGCCGATGGTCGTGGAAGTGGTGGCGCTGGATTGGAAATGGCTGTTCATCTACCCTGAGCAGGGCATCGCCACGGTCAACGAACTGGTTGCCCCGGTCGATACGCCGATCCAGTTCAAGATCACCGCGTCGAACGTGATGAATTCGTTCTACATCCCCGCGCTGGCGGGCCAGATCTACGCGATGCCGGGCATGGAGACCAAGCTGCACGCGGTCATCAACAAGGCGGGCGTGTTCGACGGTTTCTCGGCCAACTACAGCGGCGCCGGCTTCTCGCACATGCGCTTCAAGTTCCACGGCAAGGACCAGGCCGGCTTCGACGCCTGGGTCAAGGAAGTCAAGGGCGGCGCCACGGCGCTCGACCGCGCCTCCTACGTCGTGCTGGAAAAGCCGAGCGAGAAAGAGCCGGTTCGCCACTACAACGCCGTCGCCGGCGACCTGTACGAAGCGATCCTGAACCGCTGCGTCGAGCCAGGCTCGATGTGCATGAACCAGATGATGTCTCACGACGCCATGCGCAACGGCGAGAAGCCGGTATCGGCGGCCGTCATGAAGACCCCTGCCATGCTGGCCGAATCGGCCAAAGAAATTTGCACCACGCCATCCACTTCCGTGAAGAACACCAATGCAAGAACATACTGACCTGATGAAGCTGCTGCTCGGGCGGCTTTCCTGGGAAGCGATTCCCTACCACGAGCCGATCCTGCTCGTGACCTTTGCCATGGTCGCACTGGGCGGCGCCGCGCTGCTCGGCGCGCTGACCAAGTTCCGCCTGTGGGGCCCGTTGTGGCGCGACTGGGTGACCAGCATCGACCACAAGAAAATCGGCATCATGTACATCATCCTCGGCCTGGTGATGCTGCTGCGCGGCTTCGCCGATGCGCTGATGATGCGCGCCCAGCAAGCCATGTCGTTCGGCGATAACGCCGGCTTCCTGCCGCCGCACCACTACGACCAGGTCTTCACCGCCCACGGCGTGATCATGATCTTCTTCGTCGCGATGCCGCTGGTGACGGGCCTGATGAACTACGTCGTGCCGCTGCAGATCGGCGCGCGCGACGTCGCCTTCCCGTTCCTGAACAACTTCTCGTTCTGGATGACCGCATTCGGCGGCGGCCTGACCATGGTCTCGCTGTTCGTCGGCGAATACGCCAAGACCGGCTGGCTGGCCTATCCGCCGCTGTCGGGCATCATGCAAAGTCCGGACGTCGGGGTCGACTACTACATCTGGTCGCTGCAGATTGCCGGCGTAGGTACCCTGCTCTCCGGGGTCAACCTGATCGCCACCATCGTCAAGATGCGCGCCCCTGGCATGTCCATGATGCGCATGCCGGTGTTCACCTGGACCGCGCTGTGCACCAACGTGCTGATCGTGGCAGCCTTCCCGATCCTGACCGCCGTGCTGGCCATGCTGTCGATGGACCGCACCGTCGGCACCCACTTCTTCACCAACGACCTTGGCGGCAACGCCATGATGTACGTGAACCTGATCTGGATCTGGGGCCACCCGGAGGTCTACATCCTGGTGCTGCCGATCTTCGGCGTGTTCTCCGAAGTGGTCTCGACCTTCAGCGCCAAGCGCCTGTTCGGCTACACCTCGATGGTGTATGCGACCGTCGTGATCACCATCCTGTCCTACCTGGTGTGGCTGCACCACTTCTTCACCATGGGTTCGGGCGCTTCGGTCAACTCGTTCTTCGGCATCACCACGATGATCATCTCGATCCCGACCGGCGCGAAGATCTTCAACTGGCTGTTTACCATGTACCGCGGCCGCATCCGCTTCGAGCTGCCGATGATGTGGACCATCGCGTTCATGATTACTTTCGTCATCGGCGGCATGACCGGCGTGCTGCTGGCCGTTCCATCGGCCGACTTCGTGCTGCATAACTCGCTGTTCCTGATCGCCCACTTCCACAACGTGATCATCGGCGGCGTGGTGTTCGGCGTGTTCGCCGCGATCAACTTCTGGTTCCCGAAAGCGTTCGGCTTCAAGCTCGACGTCTTCTGGGGCAAGGTCTCGTTCTGGTGCTGGGTTGTCGGCTTCTACCTCGCCTTCATGCCGCTGTACGTGCTCGGCCTGATGGGCGTGACGCGCCGCATGAGCCACTTCGACGATCCGTCGCTGCAGATCTGGTTCATCATCGCCGCCATCGGCGCCGCGCTGGTTGCCTGCGGTATCGGCGCCATGCTGGTGCAGTTTTTCGTCAGCTTCCTGCGCCGCAAGGAACTGCGCGACGTGACCGGCGACCCATGGGGCGGCCGCACGCTGGAGTGGTCGACCTCATCGCCACCGCCGGACTACAACTTCGCGTTCACCCCGCACGTGTACGACAACGACACTTTTGCCGACATGAAGGCGAACAACTACCAGCGTCCGCGCACCGGCTTCCTCGACATCCACATGCCGAAGAACACCGGCGCAGGCTTCATCATTTCGCTGTTCTGCTTCGCGGTCGGCTTCGCGCTGATCTGGCAGATCTGGTGGCTGGCGATCGTCTCGTTCATCGGCGTGATCGCTTCGACGATCGTCCATACCTTCAACTACAAGCGCGATTACTACATCCCTGCGGCCGAAGTCACCCGCACGGAAAACGCCTACTCACAACTGCTTGATGCCCATGTCTGAGATGACCATTAATACTTCGGGCGCCGCGCCGTCCGACCCTAGCGCGCGCTTCTGGGTGCGCGAACACCACCCGGAAAACGGCACCCTGCTCGGTTTCTGGATGTACCTGATGAGCGACTGCCTGGTGTTCGCCAGCCTGTTCGCCGCCTACGCGGTCCTGGGCCGCAACTACGCCGGCGGCCCGACCGGCTCCGAGCTGTTCGACCTGCCGCTGGTGGCCGTCAACACGACGCTGCTGCTGCTGTCGTCGATCACCTACGGCTTCGCCATGCTCGAAATGCAAAAGGGCAAGATGAAGCTGGTGCTGGTGTGGCTGGCGATCACGGGCCTGTTCGGCGCCGGCTTCCTCGGCATCGAGCTGTTCGAGTTCCATCACATGATCGCCGAAGGCGCCGGCCCGCAGCGCAGCGCGTTCCTGACCTCGTTCTTCTCGCTGGTCGGCACGCACGGCCTGCACGTCACCTTCGGCATCGTCTGGCTGGTCACGCTGATGTTCCAGCTGAATAAACACGGCCTGACGCACGAAAACAAGCGCCGCTTGATGTGCCTGTCGATGTTCTGGCACTTCCTGGACGTCATCTGGATCGGCGTCTTCACCTTTGTCTACCTGATGGGAGTGCTGCCATGAGCGCGCATCATAACGACGGCCACGGCCACCACGATCACCACGACGCCAATGTGCCGCACTCGACCCTGAAGGGTTACGTGACCGGCTTCATCCTGGCCGTCATCCTGACCGCGATTCCGTTCTGGCTGGTGATGGGCAAGAAGATCGATTCGTCCGCCACCATGGGCTTCGTCCTGCTCGGCATCGCCGCGGTGCAGGTGGTCGTTCACATGATCTACTTCCTGCACATGGACGGCAAGGTCGAAGGCGGCTGGTCGATGCTGGCCATGGTCTTTACGATCATGGTGGTGGTGGTCATGCTGAGCGGCTCGCTCTGGGTGATGTACCACATGAACCACAACATGATCCCCGGCGTGATGCCGGCGGAGATGGTCCATCAATGAACGGACCTGAGGGTGCAGGCTTGCCTGCGCCCCGTTCTGCCCGCGTGAAGCTGGCCGCGGCGGCGCTGATGGCGCTGCTGTGTGCCGGCTTCCTTGCATTGGGCACCTGGCAAATTTTCAGGCTTCAATGGAAGACCGCGCTGATCGCGCGCGTCGACCAGCGCGTGCATGCGGCGCCCATCGCCGCTCCCGCCCCGATCTCCTGGTCGCGGCTGGGCAAGGACCAGGACGAATATCGCCACCTGCGCCTGCGCGGACACTTCCTCGACGAGCTCGGCACCCTGGTGCAGGCGTCCACTGTACTTGGCAGCGGCTACTGGCTGCTCACCCCTTTCTGCAGCGAAGACGGCGGGATCGTGATGGTCAACCGCGGCTTCGTGCCCGCTTCCACGCCGCGCCATGCGGGCAGGCGCGGCGCCGGCTGCGGCGGCGCGGCCGCGACGCAGGACGTCACCGGCCTGCTGCGCATGAGCGAGACCGGCGGCGGCTTCCTGCGCGATAACGACGCGCGCGCCGACCGCTGGTATTCGCGCGACGTCAAGGCCATCGCCGCCGCGCGCGGCCTGGCCGAGGTGGCGCCCTACTTCGTCGACCAGGACGCCGCGGCCACGCCGGCCGAAGGCGCTCCCGTGGGCGGCCTGACAGTGATATCCTTCAACAACAACCACCTGGTGTACGCGCTGACCTGGTTCGCGCTGGCCGCGATGGCGGCCGCCGGCTGCGTGGTGTTCGCCCGCGACGGGCGCCGAACCGAAGGACCAATTTGAGCGGAGAAGCACAGTGATCGCACCGACAGCGGCGCCGGGAGTTCCGGAGCACGCCGCCGGCTACCGCAACATGCAGCAGCTGATCCAGTTGCGCTGGATCGCCGTCGTCGGCCAGGTCACGACGATCGCCACGGCCACGATGTTCTTGGGCGTCGACCTGCCGCTGCCGGCCATGCTGCGCGTGCTGGCCTGCCTTGTTGCCTTCAATATCTTCAGCCATCTGCGCTGGCACGAGCAGCGCACCGTGGACAACCGCCAGCTGTTCCTTGCGCTGCTGGTGGACGTGTTCAGCCTGACCGCCCAGCTGTACCTGTCGGGCGGCATGACCAATCCCTTCGTCTTCCTCTACCTGCTGCAGGTGATCCTGGCCGCGGTGCTGCTGCAGCCGTGGTCCAGCTGGACCATCGTCGCCATCACCGGCATGTGCGTGGCCGCGCTCGCGCTGTTCGCGCCGCCGCTGGCGCTGCCGGCCGACGGCGGGCCCGGCACCCTCTCCCTGTACATGAAGGGCATCTTGATCAGCTTCCTCGTCAATGCCGCGCTGCTGGTCATCTTCATCACCCGCATCACGCGCAACGTGCGCACCGGCGACGCCGCACTGGCCGACCTGCGCCAGCGCGCGGCGGAGGAAGAACACATCGTGCGCATGGGCCTCCTGGCCTCGGGCGCCGCGCACGAACTGGGCACGCCGCTGGCGACACTGGCGGTGATCCTGGGCGACTGGAAGCGCATGCCGGAGTTTGCGAAGAATCCCGAGCTCCTCGCCGAGATCGCCGAGATGCAGACCCAAATCAAGCGCTGCAAGGCGATCGTCAGCGGCATCCTGCTGTCGGGCGGCCAGGCGCGCGGCGAGTCGTCGGCCAAGACCACGATGAAGGTGTTCCTCGACCAGCTGGTCGATGAATGGCGCGCGAGCCGGCCGATCGTCTCGTTCGAATACGACAACCGGATCGAACGCGACATCGCGGTGGTGTCCGATTCGGCGCTCAAGCAGATGATCTGCAATGTGCTCGACAACGCGCTGGAGGCATCTCCGCAATGGCTGCGCCTCGAGGCCAGCCGCGACCGCGACTCGCTCAACCTGGTCGTCACCGACGCCGGGCCGGGCTTCGCGCCGGGGATGCTGGACCACGTCGGCAAACCCTACCAGTCCACCAAGGGCCGTCCCGGCGGAGGCCTTGGCCTGTTCCTGGTGGTGAACGTCGCGCGCACCCTGGGCGGCAGCGTCGCCGCGCGCAACCGCGAGCATGGCGGCGCGCTGGTGCGACTGAGCCTGCCGCTGTCGGCGATCGCCCTCGATCCGGAGGAGTCTTCGCATGCAGCCTGAACGCCTCTTGATGATCATCGAGGACGACGCGGCGTTCGCCCGCACGCTGGGCCGCTCGTTCGAACGGCGCGGTTATCGCGTCCTGCATGCGGCCAGTTATGACGAAGCCGCGGTGCTGCTGGAAACGCACACGCCGGCGTATGCGGTGGTGGACCTGAAGCTGGCCGGCGCGGCGTCGGGTCTGGCGTGCGTGCAGATGCTGCACGCGCATGATCCGGCCATGCTGATCGTCGTGCTGACCGGCTTTGCCAGCATCGGCACGGCGGTGGACGCGATCAAGCTTGGCGCGTGCCAGTACCTGGCCAAGCCGTCGGACGCCGACGACATCGAAGCCGCGTTCGGCCACCAGGAAGCGAACACCGAACTGGCGCTGACCGAGCGGCCGACGTCGATCAAGACACTGGAGTGGGAGCACATCCACGCGGTGCTGGCCGAGACCGATTTCAACATCTCCGAGGCCGCGCGCCGGCTCGGCATGCACCGGCGCACGCTGGCGCGCAAGCTGGAAAAGCAGCGGGTCAAATAGCTGGGGAGCGCTCCTGCGGGGCTGCCTCGGAGCGATCGTTCATCAGGTAACGCGGACCGCTGCCGCGCTGGCGCGCGACGTCGCCGGGATTGTACAAGGCGCATTTTTGCAGCGAAAGGCAGCCGCACCCGATGCAGGAGGTGAGCTGGTCGCGCAAGGCGCATAGCGCGTCGATCTTCTGTTGCAGCAGCGGGCGCCAGGCGCGCGACAGGCGCTCCCAATCCTTCTTCGTCGGCGTACGGTTGTCCGGCAGCGTCGCCAGGCTAGCCTTGATCTGATCGAGACTGAGGCCCACACCCTGCGCTGCGCGTATGAACGCCACCCGCCGCAGCGCGTCGCGCGGAAATCGCCGTTGCTTACCTTCGGGGCGTACGCTAGCCAGCAAGCCTTCCGCTTCGTAAAACCGCAAGGCGCTCGCAGCGACGCCCGAGCGTTTCGCCAGCTCGCCAATCGTGATCATCTCCGCCGCCATTCCCCGCTCCTGAATTTTTCGTTGACTTCAAGTGTACTTTAACTTTCATACTTGGAACCATGACCATTTATCCGGAGCGTTTGCATGAAAAATTTAAGGACTGGCGCAATCCTGCACGAACTGCTCGACGCGAACGCCGCCTTCGCGCTCAACGCCAAAGGCACCACCAACCACTGTCCAATGGCGCTGTGCGCGCTGGCCGACATGGGCGCATCGGACGAACGGCTGCGCGAGTTTTTCGGGATGTGGCGCGACCGGTATGCGATTGCGGCGCCGGAGGCCACGCAGCGCATCGAACGCGCCGACTGGCAGACATGGCTCGAAAATCCGGATGCCTTCCGTGCGTTGAGCGACTGTTTCGCAGAGTGGATCGGCGCGGACGGGATCGATGCAGTGGTGCGCGCAGTGCTCGGTGCGCAGCCATTTGCGCCGGCGACAGGCGCGTTCCACGCAATTATCCGGCTCGTCTACGCGCTGGAGGCCGGTCACGCGGGAGAAGCGGCTGCCAGCCTGTCGGCGTATGTCAGCGGCTATCTGACGGTCGATATCGCATCGATGGCATCGGCTTCATCGGTTGATGCCGCCCTGGAGTGCCTGTCGCAGGCCATGCAGGGGAAATCGTATGCGGGTCCCTCCATCACCGCAAGGCTGCGGAACGTGGCGCAAGATCCAGAGTTCTCCGCGGCTCTGACCGCCCCACCTTCGAGCGCGCTGCTGGACGAGATGGCGCGCGCGGCCATCGAAATCTACTGGCAGACCAGCGACTTCACCGCGCTGCACTTGGTGACCGGGATGGCGGCGGCGCGCAGCATCGGCGGCTTGCTGCCAGCCGATGCCGTGGAAAAGACCTGGGCCGCGTTTTGCGCCGCATACGTATCCTTCGGCGCCCCGCCATTGCAGGCGCCGCGCGACATCGATGGTTCGGGAAGCTGGGAAGAATTCGCCGCAGCCGCCATCAGGTCGGACAATGACCACGTTATCAAATTGGTCCACGTGTGTCGGCGCGAAGCCGAGCGAACCGGCTCGCCGCTGTACGGGGCGGCGGCCACGCGGAGTTTGCGGCTTTAGAATTATCGGGGTCTGGTCCCTCGGACCTGACCCCATTTTCTACGCGGCCGCAAAATGGGGACAGGTCCGCAGGACCAGTCCCCTGCCTTAGTTGGTGCACATTGGTTCGCCGCGCCAGGTCGAAGGCACCGCCGGCACCGTGTCGAGCACCGCGCCGTTGGTGGCGATGACCTCCTTGTAGAAATAGGCGCTGTCCTTGAGCGTGCGCTCCTGCGTCTCGAAATTGACGTGGATGATGCCGAAGCGCTTCGAGTAGCCGTGCGCCCATTCGAGGTTGTCCAGCAGCGACCAGGCGCAGTAACCGCGCACGTCGCAGCCCGCCTCGATGGCGCTGTGAATCGCGCGCAGGTGCTTTTGCAGGTAGTTCACGCGCAGCGGGTCGTTCACCTTGCCGCCTTCGGCCACCGGCGGGTCGTAGAACGCCGAGCCGTTCTCGGTGATGTAGATCGGCGGATTGCCGTAGCGTTTGGCGACCCATTTCAAGGTGTCGGACAGGCCCTGGTCGAACACTTCCCAGCCCGTTTCAGTGTATGTCGCCATCGGCTGGCGCACCGGCGTCGCGCGCGCAACATAGGCTTTGGGGTCGTGGCGGTTGACGCTGCGCGTGTAGTAGTTAATGCCCAGGAAGTCGATCGGCTGGTTGATCAGCACCAGGTCTTCGGCCGGCCAGTCGGGCCAGGCCTCGCCGTACACGTCCTTCATGTTGTCCGGGTATTTGCCGAGGAAGATAGGATCGCAGTACTGGGCGTTCATCTGCGAATGCGCACGCGCGCATGCTTCGATGTCGGCCGGGTCCGAACTGGCCGGATACTTCGGCTCCAGGTTCACCACGAGGCCGATCTGGTGCTTGCCCACTTCGCGGTAGGCCTTGACGGCGGCGCCGTGCGCGCGCAGCAGGTTGTGGGCAGCGATCGGCGCCTCGTACTTGTTGCGGTGGCCCGGGGCCAGCATGCCGTGGAGGTAGCCCTGGTCGGCCACAACCCACGGCTCGTTGAGCGTCGCCCACGATTTCACGCGGTCGTCGAGCTTGTCGAACATCACGCGCGAGTAGTCGGCAAACCAGTCGGCGATGTCGCGGTTGAGCCATCCGCCCTGGTCGTCGAGCGCTACCGGCAGGTCCCAGTGGAACAGCGTGACCAGCGGCGCGATGCCGTTGGCGAGCAACTCGTCCACCAGCTTGTCGTAGAAATCCAGGCCCTTCTGGTTGATGGCGCCGCGGCCCTGCGGGATCACGCGGCTCCACGAGATGCTGAAGCGGTATGCCTGCAGGCCGATTCGCTTCATCAGCGCGACGTCGTCCTTATAGCGGTTGTAGTGGTCACAGGCGACGTCGCCCGTATCGCCGTCGCGGATGGTGCCGGGCGTGTTGACGAAGCGCTGCCAGATGCTGGCGCCGGCGCCGTCAGCCAGCGGCGAGCCTTCGACCTGGTAAGCGGAAGTGGCCGCACCCCACAGGAAATGCTCGGGAAACTTGATGGACTTGTTCATGGTCTGGCCTTGCTGGTTGATTGTTCGATGATGACGGTGGCCGGCAGTGCGCCGATCCGCAGCTCGCCTGCCTGCCAGGGAGCGGCGCGGCCGTTGATGGTGGCGCGGCCGGGACGATCGTTCGCAGCACGAACGATGATTCCGCCTGGCGGAACAGTCATGCCGGCGTCGATGTCGAGGACGATGCGGCCCGAGCGCTCGCGCACGCGGTAGCCAAGCTTGCCATAAGCGGTGCGCAGGCCGCGCACGGCTACGCCCTCGCCTGCCAGCCACGCGCGCGGCAAGCCGGCGCCGAGCACCAGCGCGTGGTCGGACTCGCGCTCGTAGGCGAACAGGTCGAGCGCGGAGCGGATATAGTCGGACGAGATCCAGCCGTGCGGCATGTCGCCGACGAAGCGCGGCTCGCGCGCGTCGCGCCCGACCACTTCCGCCCACTGGTTCCACGCGGCCGGCCGCCGGTCGCGCAGGAAGAAGTCCAGCAGCTCGTGCGCGCGGTCGCGCCAGCCCAGGCGCACAAAGGCGGCGACGTTGCGCAGCTCGTAGGGCGTGTAGTCCTTCCATTCCAGCTTGCCGTCCCGGCGCGCGACAAACTGCTGCCAGTAGCGCTCGAAGGTGCCGGCCAGCAGATCCTGCGGCAGGCGCTCCTGCAGACCGCCCGGCGACAGCGCGATGGTGGTCGAGGTGGCGTCGAAGTCGCCCAATTCCGCGGCGCCGGGCAGGTAGCCGACTTTGTGTTCGCTGGCCGAGAGGCGCAGGGACGCGAACAGCTCGCGCTCGAATTCGCCGGCCTGCGCGCCAAGCGACGCGGCTTCCGGCTTGCCCAGCACCTGCGCCAGCATCGCCGCGTCGCGGTAGCCGCGCAGTCCCCAGAAATCGTCCCAGTACGAATGCATCGGTTTCGCGGAATAGCCTTCATGGCTGATCGACGCCGGCAGAAGGCCGAACAGCGAACTGCCTCGCTGTGCCTCGGTGCGTTCGGACTGGCGCTGCGCTTCCATGAAGGCGGCGGCCTTCATCACGCGCGGCCACATGCGTTCGAGCAGCGCACGGTCCTGCGTGTACTTCCACAGCTGGGCGTTGAGGAAGATGAATTCGCCCTGGCTGTCATTCTCGGGAACGGGATCGGCGCCGCGCTTGTCGACGCAGCACGGCACCTTGCCGTCGGCGAACTGGTGCGGCGCGAACCATTCGAGGTAGTCGCGCGCCACCTTGTCGTCGCCGAAGCGCAGCATCGCCTCGGACATCATGGCGCCGTCGCGGATCCACGAGCGCGCATACGAGCGCGTGCCCGGCCTGAGCATCGGGCCGTCACGCGTCATCAGCATGTGCGCCAGCGACGAGCGGACGGTGTCGACGATCGCCTGGCCCCTCGGCGGCACGGTGATCGCCACCCGGTTCAGGCGTTCGCGCCAGCTTGCCGCGACGGCGTCCTGCAATGCTCGCAAGTCCGATGCCGGCTGCGGCTCGCCGGTCATCGGAATCGTCAGTCCGACCTGCGCGACCGCGCGCGGCGACAGCCGGATGTCGTACGCGAGCGCACCCGAGGCAAAGCCGGTGTCGTCATGCACGGCCGTGGTTCCGAAGCCGTCGCCGCCGGCGTCGAACGACGACACGCCCGCGGCATCGGGCGCGCGCTGCGCAAACACGCGCCGCCTGCCGTCGACCGAGAACGCGGCGCCGTCCCATGCGATGTCGTGGATAGGGCTCACGCCGGGCGGCGTATTGAGGAACTGCATCGGCGGATTGACCTGGAACGGGCGCAGCGCCAGAACCAGCCGCAGTTGCAGCGGCTCGTTCGTCAGGTTGGCGACTTCGTATTGCGCGGCGAGCCCCGACCGGTCCGGCGTGCCGTGCGCGAACGCGGTCGTGCGCAGCGTCCACTTGGGCGCGCTCCACGTCACGCTGGGAATCGGCAGATAATTTTCGCGCAGAGACTGCGACACCTTTACGTCGGCCCAGCTGGAACGCTTGCCGCCTTCGACGACAAATGGTTCCACCGAAAAGCCCCCGCGCGCCACTTCCAGCGCCCCGTCCTCGGACAGCAGGCCGGTTTCGTGGCCGCCGTCCACCCCCAGCACCGTCCAGTAGTTCTGCTGGCCGGACATGCCGCGCGGGTAGCTGCCAAGCGGCGCGGTCTTCGCCAGCGCCTGGAAGAACGCGTTGGGGGACTCGCCGAAGTCGAGGTCCTTGATCTCCAGCCGTTCGAGCCGATACCTGTCGGCGGGACCGGCGTGCGCGGCGATGCGCAGGAACCGCGTTTCGGCTTCGTGCAGCAATAACGGGTCCGTGCCGCCGTTCCCGTCCGTCACGCGGCGCGCGGTGCGCCAGGTGCGGCCGTCGTCCGAGAAATCAATGTCGTAGCGGGTGGCCGGCTGCGCCCAGTGCAGTATCAGTCCACCAAATTCGCGCGGCCGGCCAAAATCGACCGTCATTTGTTGTTCGCCGCCGGCCGCGCTGGTCCAGCCGCCATTGATTACCTGCCCGGATGAGGCGATAAACACGGGCGCAGGCGCCGGTCCGGCCGCATCGAGCGTCTTCACGTTCAACTGGTCGAAATACACCGATCCGTGCCCGCCATCGCGGCCGGCGCTGACCACCAGTTCCAGCTTTTCGGTGTGGCGCAGTGTATGGTCGGCCAGCGGCCCCCATGCGAACTTCACATGGCGCTTCTTGAACTTCACCAGCTGCCATTCGCGCGAGATCGCGAAATTGGGGCGGTTCACCCACCAGACGTTGTCGCCGGAAGCGTCCACCAGCTTGAATTCAAGATTATTGAGCGGCGCATCGGCGCGCAGCCAGAAAGAGATTTCGTAGTCGGCGCCGAAATCGAGCGGCAGAGCGCGGCGCGCGGCGGCGTATCCGGCGGCGCCGCCGAAATCGAAGTCGAGCCGCAGCGCCTGCCCTTCGTGCCCCGGCACGCCATGCACGGATGCACGCACGCCGTCCGAGGCCACCGCCTGCCAGGCGCCGATGCGCTCGAAGTCGTCGGTCACCTGCGCGTGCGCGGCGCCGGCGGCCAGCAGAAAGGCAAGCAGGAGGCTCCTCATCCCTTCACGCTCCCCATCAGCAAGCCCTGGATGTAGTAGCGCTGCATGCCGAGGAACAGCAGCAGCACCGGGAAGATGGTCAGCACCGAACCGGCCATCATCATCTCGTTGTCCTGCACGTGTTCGCGCGACAGCGACGCCAGCGCCACCGGCAGCGTGTACAGGTCCTTGTCGGTGAGGATAATCAGCGGCCACATGAAATCGTTCCAGCTGGCGAGAAAGCTGAAGATGGCCAGCGTGACGAGGATCGGCGACAGCAGCGGCAGCACGATCGAGCGGAAGATGCGGATCTCGCTGGCGCCGTCGAGGCGGGCCGCCTCGAGCAGCGCATCGGGAATCGTCAGCGCATACTGGCGCACGAGGAAGATGCCGAAGATGCTGGCCGCGGCCGGCACCAGCACACCCAGGTAGGTGTTCACGAGGCCCATCTGCTTGAGGATCAGGAACAGCGGCAGCATCGCCAGCTGGCCGGGAATCACCAGCGCGCCCAGAAGCAGCTTGAAGACCCGCTCGCGGCCGCGGAAGCGCAGCTTGGCGAAGGCGTAGCCGGCGCCGACGTTGAACGTCAGCGACAGCAGCGTGGCGGCCACCGCCAGCAGCACGCTGTTGGCGAAGTAGCGGCCGATGCCGGCCTGCGCGAACAGTTCGCGGTAGTTGGCCAGCGTGGGGTGCGCGGGCAGCAGCGGCGGCGGAAAGTGGCTCGCCTCGCCCGGCGTCATGAAGGACACCGACAGCATCCACGCAAGCGGGAAGATAGTCAGGGCGCCGGCGAGCGCCAGCAGGATGTTGACGCCGGTGCGCTTCGCGCCAATCTGGTGGTGGCGCTTCATTCTTCCAGCCCCCTTCCCGCAAATTTAATCTGCAGCAGCGTGACCGCGAACATCAGCACGAACAGCACGAAGGCGACGGCGGTCGCGGTGCCGAGGTTCCACCACTTGAAGCCCTGCTCGTACATCAGGTACAGCACGCTGACCGTGCTTTGCAGCGGGCCGCCCTCGGTCATCACGTACGGCTCGGCGAACAGCTGGAAGTAGCCGGCCATCGTCAGGATGCTGACCATGAACATGGTGGGAGCGAGAGCAGGCAGCGTGATATGGCGCAGCAGCGACCAGGCGCCGGCGCCATCGAGTTCGGCGGCCTCGTACTGCTCCGCCGGGATGCTTTGTAGCCCGGCGATGAAGATGATCATGTTGTAGCCGAAGTTCTTCCACACCGCGAAGAAGATAATCGCGGGCATGGCCAGGCGCGGATCGCCCAGCCAGTCGGCGGGCGCGAAGCCGATGGTGTCGAGCGCATAGTTGATGAAGCCGTAGCGCGTGTGATACAGGTAGCGCCAGATCACCGCCACCGCGACCATCGAGGTGACCACCGGCGCGAAGAACGCGGTGCGGAACAGCGGCTTGAACCAGGCCAGCTTCGAATTGAGCAGCAATGCCGCGCCCAGCGACGCCGCGATCGACAGCGGCACGCCCGCGAGGACAAAGAACAGCGTGTTCCCCAGCGCCTTCCAGAACAAAGGCGTGTGCATCAATTCGACATAGTTCGCAATGCCGACAAACCGCAGGTTCCCGATGCTCGCCAGCGCGTACAGGTCGAAGTCGGTCAGGCTCATGAAAAAGGCCGCAACCACCGGCAGAAAGAAAAATACGCCGATCACCAGCAGCGACGGACCCACCAGCAGCCAGGCGGCGCGTTCGGGCTTCATTGGGCGCCTCCATGCTGCAGCATCCAGCGCCGCTTTTCGAGGATACGGTCGGCGCGCGCGTCGAGTTCCGTGACCGCCTGGTCGACGGTGAACTGGCCGGCGACCAGCGCCTCGGCCACGAGCTTCATTTCGGTTGCGATCCGATCCCACTCCGGCACCTTGGGCGGCGACCGGGTACGTTCGAGCTGGTCGCGGAACGCCACGGAGCGGGCGTCGGAAGCGAGCGCGCTCGCATCCCACACGCTGCGGCGCGACGGCAGGTTGCCGGTCAGTTCGTAAAAGCGGCGCTGCACGTCGGGCCGGGACAGGTATTCGATCAGCTGCCACGCCTCCTGCTGGTGGCGCGAGGCCCTGAACACGACCAGGCTCGATCCGCCCGCGACCGAGGCGCCTGGACCATTCGGCCCGGGCATCGGCGCGGTGGTCCAGCTCTGTTGAAGTTCGGCCGGCAGGCGGCGCTTGAATTCCCCGATGTTCCACGGCCCGGTGATGTAGAACGTGAAGTAGCCACGGCCAAATTCATCCCAGACGTTCGATATCTGCGTGTTCGACAGGGCAGGCGCCCATTGTTTGTGGAACATGTCGAGGTAGTAGCTCAAGGTATTGCGGAACTCCGCGCTGCGGAAGTTGCCATAGCGGCCGCCGTCGCGCAGCAAGTCCTCCTTCTGCTGCAGCGCGAGCACCAGCAGCGGCTCGAATTCGTTGATCGGCAACAGGACCCCGAAGCGGTCGGCGCCGCCCGTCTGCTTGAGCGCGGCGAGCATGCGGTTCCATTCCGCCCATGTCTGCGGCGGCTTGTCGAAGCCGGCGGCGGCCAGCAGGTCGGTGCGGTAAAACAGCAGGCGCGTATCGACATACCAGGGCACGCCGAACATCGATTGGCCGATCCGGTTCGATTCCCAGATCCCCGAAAAAAAATCGGCTTGCGGGATAGCGCGGGACGCGGCGAGGCGCGCGTCCAGTGGCGCGAGCGCGCCGAGCGCGGCGAACTGCGGCACCCACGTGTTCCCGAGCTGGCACAGGTCGGGCGTGACGTCGCCGGCGAAGGCCGTCAGCAGTTTCTGCTGCGCCGCCGACCACGGCGACTGCTGGATATCGACGCGGATGCCGGGATGCGCGCGCTCGAATTCGGGCAGCAGCTGGCGCACCACCTCGCCTTCGCGTCCCATCGCCCAGAAACGCAGCACCACCGGGCTGTCGGCGCGATGGCTGCACGCGGCCAGCAGTCCCGCGAGGACTGCCGCGCATGCGAGCCAGCGCCAGCGGATCGTCATTGCGCCGCGTCCAGCCAGCCGCCGCGAAAGCCGGCCTTCAGCAGGCCGGCGCGCAGGTAGGGATTCTTGCGCGTGACGCGCCACACCATGTCGCTGCGGTAGTTTTCCACCATGGCCAGGATCGGCCCCTGATCGATGCCGAGGTAGTCTGTGTCCACCCAGCCGAAGCCGGGGATGCGGCGACCGTTGGCCAGCTTGACGTCGAAGTCGAACGTCAGGTTGAACGCGTCGAGGAAGCCGTATTTGCCGTAGATGTAGTCGCCGTAGCGGTTGCGCATGTCCACGATCGCCGGGATGGCGATTTCGGGCGCGAACGCGATCGAGGCGGCGGCCCCGGTCGGCGCCATCGTGCAGTCGTCGTAGGTGGCTTCGCCGCCCATGCCGCGGCCGGCGTAGCTGATGAACTTGCGCTTGCGCGCGCCGTCGGCAATCACGATGTCGGCCGGCCCGTCGCTGGCGGTCACGCCCCACATGTTCTGGCCATAGCCCTTGCACGCCATCGGATTGGCGATGGCGTAGGCCTGCTGCGCGTAGCTGGCACGCCGGCTGTTTTCGAAATAGTCGATGCCCTTCGCCTGCATGTAGCTATCCCTGATGCCGCGGAAGTCGATCCATACCGCCGAATACTGGTGGCCGAAATGCGGCGGGAACGCCAGGTACTCCTGGCCGTACTGCCTGCCCCAGCTCTTGTCGTAGGTCTGGGTCCACTCGGCCCAGGCGTCCGCGCCGACCGGATGCGTCGGCGAACCGAGGGCCAGAATGTACACCAGCATCGCCTCGTTGTAGCCCTTCCAGTCGTAGGGCAGCATGCCGTGCTCGGGATTCCAGCCGTGGGTGATCGCCGCGCCGTGGTTCTGCGCCCAGCGCCAGTCCACGCGCCGGTAGATATCGTCGGCCAGGCGGCGGATTTCCGCTTCCTGCGGATCGGCGCCGTCGAAGTATGACTGGACGTGCAGCACGCCGCCAAGCAGCAGCGCTGTATCGACCGTGGACAGCTCGGAATTGGAGCTGCGCGCGCCGGTCTTCATGTCGAGGAAGTGATAGAAGAAGCCCTTGTAGCCGCTCATTCCCTGCGCGGCCGGCCCCTGCGGCGCGTCGTGGAAGAAGCGCAGCGTCGTCAGCACGCGGCCGCGCGCGTCGGCGCGCGTCACGTAGCCGCGCTCGACGCCAATCGGATAGGCGGTCAGGCCGAAGCCGACGGCGGCGATGCTGGAGAACGACGGGCTCGGATAGCGGTCCGGCACCAGCCCGTTGGCCGGATTGGCGGTGTCCCAGAAAAAGCGGAAGGTGCGTTCGGACAGGTCGTCGAGGTAGGGCTTGGCCTGGTCGATCCGTACCGGCTGCTGCACCGGAACGGGAACGGGAACCTGGGCCGTCTGGATGACGGACGCGCAGCCGCACAGGAGCGCGGCCAGCGGAATGAGGCGTCGGAACATGGTGGATGCTTCCCTGTGAAGCGGGGCCAGGCCGGACAAGCCTGGCCCCGGGGACTGCTTAGAACGAATAGCGCGCGCTGAACTTCACGGTGCGCATCGGACCGGCGACGCTGCCGGGCACGCCCAGGTTGGCGTTGTCGCCGCCCAGGTAGTTCTTGGGAGGCGTCGACGGACCGCCAACCCACGAGTCGTAGCCACTGTAGTTGATCGTGTTGAACAGGTTCAGCACGTCCATGCGCAGGCCGATCTTGCCGAAGCCGACCTGGATGTCCTTCGACAGCGCCAGATCGACTTCGCGGAACGGACCGCCCTCGCCCTTCTGCGAGAAGCAAGTGCCGGGGGTCGTAGCAGTCGGGAAGCCCCCCGAGCAGTTGACGATGCGGTATGGCAGGCCGGAACCGAGCGTGACTTTCGACGACAGCATGATCCCCCATGGCAGCAGGCGGTCGGTCAGGCCGGACATGACCAGGCGATGGCGTTCAACGTCTTTCGATGGATGCCAGGCCAGCGGGAAGCGGCCATAGGTCCAGTTGAACAAGTCGTTGGTCCACTCATTGTGCGTGGTTTCGCCTTTGGAGAACGTGTAGGTCGCCGCAAGGCCCCAGCCCGATGACACCGAATACGGCTTGTCGCCTTTTGCGTAGGCCGTCTGGGTGCGCGCCTCGGTGATGAAGTCGCCCAGCACCAGGGTGCCGAATGGAGGCACGGAGCCGAACAGCGGATCGATCGGGCTTTGCGTCCCGAAGCCGCCATTGACGTCGCGGTTGCCGCCGAACCAGTTGAACTGATTGTGGCTGCGCGAATACGTGTATCCAAGCTCGGTATTCCACACGCTCACGCCCTGACGCAAGCCGAGGCTGAACTGGTCGGTGTAAGGCATCTTGTGGTCGCTGCGGATCATCCAGATCTCGCCGTTGGGCTGGGCGTTCTTCTGCAGCTCGTCCAGCGCCGCGTTGGCGATGGTGCGATCGTAGGCGCGTCCGAAGCCGCCGAACACCACGGTGTTGCGGTCGCCGTTGACGTCGTACGAGAAGCCCACGCGCGGCTGGTAAGCGTTCTTGAACGGCTTGCGGTTCGATCCGGTGCTGATGAAGTCACCAATGACCACCCCGCCCTTGGCCAGCGACTGCCCATAGGTCTGGCCGGCGGGAGCGCCAGGACGCGGATCCTGCGCGCCGAAAACCGCGGTGCGATCGGCCGGCGTGACGTAGCTGTCGTTGAGCATATTGCTCTCGTAATCCCAGCGCATGCCCAGGTTCAGCTCCAGCTTCGGATTGACCTTCCAGTCGTCCTGCAGGTACAGGCCATATTGGTTGTCGTTGTATTTCACGGTGATCGGCGCGAGCGCCGGGTCGGTCTGGTACACGGTTGCGATACCGGTCTTGTTGTCGATCAGTTCGTGCAGGATGTCCACGCTGCGCGAGGTTCCGCCCAGGTTGAAGTCGACGTGCTTGGCCTTGAACCCGCCTTTCACCGTGTGGCCTTGCACGCCGGTCCAGGTCAGGTCGTCGGCCAGCGAATAGCCGGTCTGGCGGCGATCCTGGGCGTCGGGCGAGCCGCCGGCAAACAGCACATCCAACGTGTTGTTCGGCGTATTGCTCGGGGAGACCACGTACTTGATGAACGGCGTCGTCAGCAAAGCGTGCGGATTCCAGGTGTAGTTCTCGTATCCGAAACGCGCCTCGTTGAGGAAGTCGCCATGCGTCCACTCGTGCTTAACGTCGAAGCGGGTCTCGTCGTTGCGGCGGTCCTTCTCGTTGCCCGGCACGGACAGCTTGACGTCCTCCGGTGTGCGATCGTTTTCGCGCCGGATGCGGGTCGATACTTCGAGCCGCTGGTCCTCGCTCAGCTGCGCGTCGATCTTACCGAGGAACAGGTGCTCCTTGAATTTGGCCGTGGTCGAACCGGCCTGCGCCAGCAGTCCCGGCACGATGCCGGCATTCGGCAGCAAATTCTGATTCTGCGCGACGACCTGGCGCGGAGAATTGATGTCCTTGCCCTCATAGGCGGCGAAGAAATGCACCGCATCCTGCTTGATCGGTCCGCCCAGGTTGAAGCCGTACTGGCTCTGGGTGTAGCTCGGGCGGTCGACGCCCGCGGCGCGGTTCTTCTTCTGGAACGGATCGTAGGCCGTCAGGCTCGAACCGGTGCGGTCGTAGAACACCTCGCCGTGGAAGTCGTTGGTGCCCGACTTGGTGATCGCGGTGATCGCGCTCGAGCTGACCTGGTCGTATTCGGCCTTGTAGTTCTGCGAGATGACCTTGTATTCCGCCACCGCCGACTGCGGGAACGGATTGCCGCGCGACGAATCGAGGCCGGTGACGCCGCCGCGCAGGATGTAGTTCTTCTGTCCCACGCCGTCGATGAAGACGTTGACGTTGTCCTGGTTCTGCGAGCCGCTCTGCAGCTTGCCCTGGCCGGTGGCGGGATCGACGTCGAAGCGCACGCCCGGCGCCAGGTCGGCGAACGCGAGGAAGTTGCGGGTCACCTGAGGCGTGTTTTCAATTTGCGCACGCGACACGCTGGTGCCCACTTCCGAGGTCTTGACGTCCTTGCGCTGCAGCGAACCCTTGATCACGACGCGCTGCGAGCCCGGCGCCGGGGCCGCGCCGGCGGCGCCAACGGCCAGGTCGACCGAGGCGGTCTCGCCGATGGCCACCGTGACCGCCTCGGACTTCTCGGCGCCGACCTGGATCTGGTACACGCCAGGGGCCAGGCCGGTGAGCACGTAGCTGCCGTCGGCCGCGGTGACGGTCCGGTAGGTAAAGCCGGTGGCGCGGTTGACTGCGACGATCTGGGTGGCGGCTTGCGCGGGGGCGCCTGCCTGGGTGATCTGGCCCTTGATGGTCGAGGTGCTCAACTGCGCGTACGCCGGTGCGCACGCCAGCATCGCCGCGGTCGACAGGCCGAGCAAGGCCATGCGCAGTTCGCGAACTCCAGTCTTCATCTTCATGCAAGTCTCCTGATTTTTGATTTCTAAGTTTTTTTAAACTGCGATACGGCCTGCGACCGTGGGGGAGCCGCAGGATCTTCGAACAACCAACTCTGTTTGCAGCACCTGGACCGAGTTTCTGGTGCCTTCCGGGTTCTCGATCTGGAACGCCAGGCCCTCCAGCGCCCGGCTGCCCATGTCCGTCATGCGCACGCGCACCGTGGTCAGGGGCGGCGAAATGAAACGCGCCATCGGGATATCGTCGAAGCCGACCAGCGCCAGGTCGCGCGGAACCTGTATCCCGGCTTCGTTGAGAGCGAACAGGCAGCCGATCGCCATCATGTCGTTGGCGGCGAATACGGCGTCCGGCAAGCGCTTGAGCGCCTGCATCTGCTGGCCGCAGCGATAGCCCGAATCCTCGGTGAAGTCGCCGCGCACCACGCTGACGTCCTGCGGGTCGTAGGCCGGCACAAGGCGCGCCATGGTTTCGCGAAAGCCGCGCAGGCGCTCCCCTGCCTCGAAATTGTTGGCCGGGCCGGCGATCATCATGATGCGCCGGTGCCCCATCTCCACCAGGTGCTGCACCATGGCCGCGGCGCCGCCGTAATTGTCGACCGCCAGCGACGAGTAGTCGTGCGTGGTGTCGAGCGTATTGAGCAGCACCACCGGCAGCACGCCGGGCAGGTTATCGGACAGGAAGCTGGCATCGATGTGGGGCGACATGATGATCAGGCCATCGACCCGGCCGCTCATCGCGCGCAGCGCAGCCGCCGCTTCGCCGGCGTCGCCATGCGAACTCGATACCAGCAGGTGCAGGCCGCGCCGGCGCGCCGCCATGTCGATGCCGCGAATGAGCTCGGAAAAGAATTCTCCATACAGGTCGGGCAGCACCACGCCGATGGTGTCGGTACGGCTGGTCGACAGGCTGCGCGCGCCGCTGTGGGGAATGTAGCGCAGGCTGCGCGCTGCCTCCAGAACCAGGTTGCGGGTGTCGTCGGTAACGTTGGCGTGTCCGTTCAAGGCACGCGACACGGAAGCCACCGAAACGTTCGCCGCGCGCGCCACATCCTTGATCGTTACCGCCATAAGATCGTGCCTTCGTTAAGATAATTGCGCAAAAGTAACCGATTACATTTTTCTAATGTAGCGCATTTTTTTTACGATGGCAGTGTTTTTCAAGCGTTTTTCACCGCTATACAACACTTCTTTCGTTAAAATAATTTCATCAACCGCCGGAAAATGTCGGGTATTATTTGCGCGATGTAAGCGGTTACAGTTCACTCATTCTCTATCGGCGAGCCCATGACACCAACTTCCACCAGCCCTGCATCCGGCGCCCGCCTGCTGTCGAACGGCCGCTTTTCCACGCTGATCACGGCCGCCGGCAGCGGCTACAGCGAACTGCCGGATTTCGCGCTGACGCGCTGGCAAGGCGACCCGGTGGAAGACGGCGACGGCTCCCTGCTCTACCTGCGCGACGCCGACAGCGGCGAAGCGTGGTCGCTCGGCGCGCTGTATCCGCGCGCCGGCGCCGCCTACACATCGGGCTCGAACGACGCGGGGGCCTGGCTGGCCTGCACCTTCAGCGACATCGAAGCGCGGCTCGAGATCGTGGTCAGCGCCGACAGCGACGCCGAACTGCGCAAGCTCACGCTGCGCAACCTGGGCGCGGGCACGCGGCGCATCGACATCACCAGCTACCTCGAAGTCGTGCTCAACCTGCGCGCGGCCGAGGCATCGCATCCCGCTTTCTCGAAGCTGTTCGTGCAGACCGAAGCGCACGGCGACGCATTGCTGGCGCGGCGCCGTCCGCGCGGGGCGGGCGAGACCAGCGTGTGGATGGTGCATGCGGTGACCGGCGGCGCCGGCGCCGAATTCGAAACGGACCGCAAGCGCTTCGTCGGGCGGGCGCGCAGCCTGGCCGCGCCGAAGGCGATGGCGCCCGGCGCGGCGTTGTCCGGCACCGCCGGCAATGTGCTGGACCCGGCCATGAGCCTGCGCCGCAGCGTGGTGCTGGAGGCCGGCGCGAGCGCCACCGTCACATTCCTGCTCGGCGCCGCGGCCGACCGCGATGCCGCGCTGGCGCTGGCGCGGCGCAGCGCCGATTTCGATTCCGCCAGCACGCGCGCGGCCACGCGCCAGCGCGACCTGCTGCGGCAGCTGGGCATCGACGCGGCGCAGGCTGCGCGCTACGAGGAACTCGCCGTCGCCATGCTGTACGGCGACACCGCCCTGCGCACGCGCGCCGGGGTGCAGGAGCGCGCCGCAGGCAGCCCCGGCATCCTGGGCGACTACAATATCCCGGGCTCGAAGGCGCTGTGCGTGGCGGTGGCCGGCGATGCGAACGTCGCCGAGCTGCTGGACGCGGCACGCTACTGGCAGGCGCTGGCGCAGCCCATCCACCTGGCCGTGATCGGCGACGCCGCCGCCTGGCAGGCGCTGCCGCCGAACGTCACGCTGCTCGACCCGGCGCGGGTTCCAGCCGCCGACCTCGATCGCATCCTGTGCCTGGCGCGCGCCGTCATCGACGGGCCGCTGCCGGTGTTCGCGCCGCGCCAGCCGCGCATCGCCGCCACGCAGGCGCGCGCCGCGCAGGCGCCCTCGCCCATGCCGGCCGAGACCCTGCAGTTCTTCAACGGGAACGGCGGCTTTTCCGCCGACGGCAAGGAGTACGTCGTGCGGATGGCGTGGGACGCGGCCTCCGGCCATGTGCGCCCGCCCCTGCCCTGGACCAACGTGATCGCCAACGAGAAGGTCGGCGTCCTGATCAGCGAGACCGGGGCCGGCTACACCTGGAGCCGCAACAGCCGCGAGCACCGGCTCACGCCGTGGTTCAACGACCCGGTGCGCGATCCGCACGGCGAAGCCTTTTATGTGCGCGATGAAGAGGACGGCCAGTACTGGTCGCCGATGCCGGGCCCCGCGCCGGCCGACGCCGCGTACGAAGCCGTGCACGGTTTCGGCTACACGACCTTCCGCCACCACAGCCATGAACTGGAACACGAAACCACCGTGTTCGTGCCACGCCACGATCCGCTGAAGATTGTGCGCGTCACCTTGCGCAACCAATCGGCGCGCCCGCGCACGCTGTCGCTGTTCTCGTTCCAGCAGCTGGTATTGGGCACCACGCCGTTCGACTCCGGGCGCCATGTCGTCACCGGCGCCGAGGACGGCGCGCTGATCGCCTCCAACCGCATGGCCGTCCCGTTCGACGACGGCGTGACGGTGGCCGCGGCGATTGCCCCAGGCGCGGAACAGCAATGGTTCAGCGCCGACCGCGCCAGCTTCATCGGCGAAGGCGGCAGCTGCGCGCAGCCGGCGGCGCTCGGCCAGCCGGCGCTGGACGGGCGCAGCGGCGCCGGCCTCGACCCGTGCGCGGCATTCCAGCTTCGCGTCACACTGGCCCCGGGCGCCACTATCGATTGCGCGTTCGTGCTGGGTGAAACCACGTCGCGTGCCGATTCGCTCGCGCTGCTCCAGCGCTACCGGGCGCCGGGCGCGATCGACGCCGCGCTGGCCGAAGTGCGCGCCTTCTGGCGCAGCACCACCGGCGCCATCGAAGTGGCCACGCCGGCGCCGGCGGTGGACCTGATGCTCAACGGCTGGCTGGCCTACCAGAACCTGAGCTGCCGCATCTGGGGCCGCTCGGCGTTCTACCAGTCAGGCGGAGCGATCGGCTACCGCGACCAGCTGCAGGACTCGAGCGCGATGATCTACACCTTGCCGGAGATGACGCGCCGCCAGATCCGCCTGCACGCGGCGCACCAGTTCGTCGAAGGCGACGTGCTGCACTGGTGGCATCCCGAGCCGCTGGAAAAAGGCCTGCGCACGAATTTTTCCGACGACCTGCTGTGGCTTCCCTACGTGACCGCCTTCTACATCAAGTCCACCGGCGACTGGAGCGTACTCGATGAAGTCGAAGGCTTCCTGTCCGCGCCGCTGCTGGCCGAGGGCGAGGACGAGGAATTCCTCACGCCTTCGCAGTCCGGCCAGAGCGCCGACGTGTACGAGCACTGTTGCCGCGCGCTCGACCGCTCGCTGACGCAGGGCGCGCACGGCCTGCCCCTGATGGGCACCGGCGACTGGAACGACGGCATGAACCGGGTCGGCCGCGAAGGCCGCGGCGAAAGCGTGTGGATGGGCTTCTTCCTGTTCCGCATCATCACCGACTTTTTGCCCATGTGCGAACGGCGCGGCGACAGCGCGCGCGTCGCCAGCTACACGGCGTATCGCGACCACCTGTCGGTTGCGCTGAACGACACGGGCTGGGACGGCGAATGGTATCGCCGCGCCTACTACGACAACGGCGCGGTGATGGGGTCGAAACACAGCGACGAATGCCAGATCGACGCGCTGGCGCAGGCCTGGTCGGTGATCTCGGGCGCGGCGCCGGCGGACCGCGCGCAGCAGGCGCTCGACGCGATGGAGCAGCGCCTGGTGTCGGACCGCGATGGCCTGATTCGCCTCCTCACCCCGCCGTTCGTCGACACGCCGCAGGACCCCGGTTACATCAAGGGCTATGTGGCGGGCGTGCGCGAAAACGGCGGCCAGTACACCCACGCGGCCTGCTGGGCCGTGCGCGCGGTGGCCGAAGCGGGCCGCGGCGAACGCGCGGCGCAACTGCTCGAGATGCTCAGCCCCGTCAGCCATTCGCTGACGCCGGAGGCGGTGGCGACCTACCAGGTGGAGCCTTACGTGATCGCCGCCGACATCTACGGCGCCGACCCGCACGTCGGGCGCGGCGGCTGGACCTGGTACACGGGATCGGCCGGATGGATGTACCGCGTGGCGCTCGAATCGGTGCTCGGCTTCACCATCGAAGGGGGCAACACCATCCGCCTGAAACCGGTGGTGCCGAAGTCCTGGCCATCGTATTCGATCCGCTACCGGCTGGCCGACGGCGCGACGACCTACGAGATCACGGTGAAGCACGCAGCGGGCGCCGCTTCGGCTACACTTGACGGCCAGGCGCTGGGCGTGGCCGACGGCGCCGTGCTGGTGCCGCTGGCCGCCGACGGCAAGGCGCACCGGGTCGAGATGACCCTGCCGTCCGCCTGATCCCGGCGCAACCGCACATCCAACAAGACCAGGGCGCACATGGCTGAACTGAGACTGGAAGGCATCCGCAAATCGTATGGCGACGTCGCCATCCTGCACGGGATCGACCTCGACATCCGCGACGGCGAATTCATCGTCTTCGTCGGCCCTTCCGGCTGCGGCAAATCGACACTGCTGCGCGCCATCTGCGGCCTGGAAGACATCAGCGGCGGCGACATCCTCATCGGCGGCGTGCGCGTGAACGACGTGCCGCCGGCGCAGCGCGGGCTGGCGATGGTGTTCCAGAGCTATGCGCTGTATCCGCACATGACGGTGCACGAGAACATGGCGTTCGCGCTGAAGCTGGCCGGCAAGCCGAAAGCGGAGATCGACGCGGCGGTGCTCAATGCCGCGCAGACCCTGCAAATCGTGCCGCTGCTGCAGCGCCGTCCCAAGGAGCTGTCCGGCGGCCAGCGCCAGCGGGTGGCGATCGGCCGCGCCATCGTGCGCCAGCCGAAGGTTTTTTTGTTCGACGAGCCCCTGTCCAACCTGGACGCGTCGCTGCGGGTCCAGATGCGCATCGAGCTGGCCAAGCTGCACCGCACGCTGGCGACCACGATGATCTACGTGACGCACGACCAGGTCGAGGCGATGACGCTGGCCGACCGCATCGTGGTGCTCAACGCCGGCCGGATCGAGCAGGTCGGCGCGCCGCTCGACCTGTACCACCGGCCCGACAACCTGTTCGTGGCCGGCTTCCTGGGCGCGCCGCCGATGAACTTCCTGGCCGGACGGGTGAGCGCGGCGGACGCCAACGGCGTCACGGTGACGCTCGCCGGCGGCGCGCAAGTGACGGCGCCGGCGCAGCTCGAGGTCGGCGACGACGTCACGGTGGGGATCCGCCCGGAGCACATCGAGGCCAATGCAATCGGCGGGATCCCGGCGAGCGTGTTCGGCGTCGAGCGGCTCGGCGAAGGCACCTACCTGTACGCGAAGGCGGAGCACAGCGGCGAGCAAATCGTCGCGCGCGCCGATCCCGAACGTCATTGGGTGATCGGCGAACGCGTACTATTCGGGGCGCCGGCGGCGCGCGTTCACGTGTTCGACCAGGCCGGCAAACGGCGATAACCACTGCGGGAGCATTCCATGTTCAGGCAAACCTTGCTGGCCGCGTGCGCGGTCTTGTGTGTCGGCGCGGCGTCCGCCCAGGCCCTGCCCGCGCCAGGCTACGACGCCACGCTGGCGAAGTCGCTCGGCGGCGACGACAGGGGCATGCACGCGTACGTGCTGGTGATCCTCAAGACCGGTCCGAACAAGATGCCCGAGGGCGAGGCGCGCAGCCGGATGTTCCAGGGCCACTTCGCCAACATCGAGCGGCTGGCGGCAGACAAGAAGCTGGCGTTGGCCGGCCCGCTGGACGGAGTCGGCGGCTTGCGCGGCATATTCATCTTCGCCACCGACGACATCGAGCAGGCCAAGGCCTTCGTGGCGGCCGATCCGGTCATCATCAACGGCGAGATGGTGGCCGAGTACCACAAGTTCTACGGCTCGGCGGGCCTGATGGCGGTGAACGACATCCACAACAAGATCCGCAAGAAGTAGCCGGCCGCGCGAAAATGTAATCGGCGTGTAATCCGGCGCGCGCGGCGATCGCGCTATAGTGCGGGTTCTCTCTCTAAGATGGATTGACAGCCGCGCTGGATCAGCGCGGTTTTTTTTCGCGCGCGAAAAGCGCACCCCACAAACGCCGCCGCCGGCGCAAAGGCCGGCGGCGGTGTCGAATGTCTGGAGGCGAGGACGGGAATCGAACCCATCTGAACGGCTTTGCAGGCCGTCGCATAACCTCTTTGCTACCTCGCCAAGACCTATGTTATTCGCCTGGCGCATCCGCGCTTGGAGCGGGATCAAAGATCCGGCCGAATTGTGCGCGAAACCCAACGCTCCCCGTGTGCGGTGCGCTGCCTGTGCGGGGACCGGTGTAAGCTTGTATTTGTGCCATGGCCGCCACGGCGCAATCACGCTCCACGTGGCCTTGTGGACGCAATCTCCGACAACTATAAACTTTTTTGTGAGGCAATCATGAAAGCAAAAATCTGGCTGTTTGCATCCCTCGTTTCCCTGGCCGGGATGGCGGTAGCGCAAAGCTCCGCAGTGACCCAGAGCACCGACCCGTCCAAGATCGCCGAAATCGAGAAGCATGCGCAGGACCTGTCGTCGAACCAGCCGACCAAGGCCGACATGGGGACCATGAAGTCGCACAAGAAGATGCACAGGAAGGCGCACAAGAAGATGCACAAGGACATGGACAAGGAAAACATGGACAAGAAGGCGCCCGAAGGCGACACGCCCATGATGGAGAAAAAGGGCTGACCGGTCCCGAAAACCGGTGGCGGGCATCGCGGCTACAATAGCTGGATGAAGCCGAAGCCTTCGCTATCACCTGAAGCCGCATCGAACGAATCGGACGGCTCGCGCAGCGAGCGGCCCGATGCACGTCCGCGCCCGCCGCGCCAACCGGAGCTGGAAGATTGCTGCCGGAGCGGTTGCACGCCCTGTGTATTCGATTTGTACGACGCCGCGATGGAGCGCTACGAGCTGGCGCTGGCCGCATGGCTGGCGCGCCATCCCGACGCAGCCCCACCTTGAGCGATGCGCATCGTTCCCATAAAAGCGCGGGCCGCGCGGTCGCCTTTTTCAGAAAACTCCCGCCGGCGATAAATCCGCAGCGGCGACGTCATCCTCCCGGAACTAAACACTCACCGGGCAACTCTGTAGAAATGGAGGGTCCACGGAGGAGATATGAACGCGCCCAAAAAACTGGCTGGAAAGCGGATTGCCGTGTTGGCAGCGGACGGCTTCGAGAAGATGGAACTGGTTGCGCCCACCGCGGCGCTCAGGGAGGCAGGCGCGGAGGTCGTCATCGTCTCGCTGCACGCGGGAAGGATACGCGGCATGGATGTGCACCAGCCGGCCGACCTCTTCCCGGTCGACAAGACAGTCCACGACGCCCGAGCCCACGAGTACGACGGCCTCCTGATCCCCGGCGGGTATATCAGCCCGGACCTTCTTCGCCAGTCCGCTCCGGCCCGCGATTTCGTGCGGGCCGTGAACGCCCTCGGCAGGCCGATCGCATCGATGTCCCAGGCATCCTTGGTGCTCGCATCGGCCGGGCTGGCGACGAACCGCACCCTGACCTCATGGCCAGGCGTGCGGGACGACATGGTCAATGCCGGCGCAACCTGGCTCAACGAGGAAGTCGTGCGCGACGCCAACTGGCTGTCCAGCAGATGCCCCGAAGACATCGAGGCGCTGATCCGGGAACTGATTCCGTTCTTCGTCGGCGAGCCCGACAATCGCGGGGTGCTTCGCCAAGGGTACTCCGACCCTCAGCCCGAGGAGCCGTCCGAGATGCCGGGCCAGCCCCTGCGCTGGCTGGCGTCACCTTCGCTCGGCGCCATGCTGGGGCTCGCGCTGGTCGGAGTGAGCGTGGTGGCGGCCAATCGCCGGCGGCGCGGCAAACACGACACCGATGCGGAGGCAGAGCTTAGCGAAAGCAAGGCGGCGCGCCTGGGGCGGGCAACGCAGACTTGATCGGTCCGGCGTCACGCGGTTTCGCCGAGGAACCGGACGATGTGATCGATCGTATTGGGCTCGAGCGTGACGAATTTCGCGGCGTATCGATACCCGCCGCGTTCGGCCGGCGCAGTGGAAGGCAGCAGCGCCACGGAGGCAAAATGCATTCTGGGCGCTCCCGGCAGGGTGAAGCGCAGCGGATGCGTGTCTCCTGGGAGCAGGCGCTCCGAACTGGCAAAACTGATGGACTGCAAAGAGATATCGAGCATCACCACGGGCGTCCACGCGGTGACCGACGCGTTCGTGATCGACCCAAATTCGTGCATGAGTTTGCTCGAATGAGTGCGGCTCTCTTCCAATGCTGGGCCCTTCTTGATGATGAATCGCGCGCGGGATGCGTGATGCGTGCCTGCCCGGGACGATGCTGACTGATGTTGCCGGGCTGCACGATTTTACCCAGCGTTCCGACCAGCCGCAGTCGGACGGGAGGTTGGCGCAATGTAGGATCAGTCCTACGAAAAATCGCCCGGTTACTGGTGTTCCGGCAAATGGTCCGCCGGTTGGGGAAACTCGCGCACCGCCGGCGGGCCAGGTGGCGATTGGGGTGCGGCGCCCTGCTTCCACGTGACCAGCAACGCCAGCAGCGCAGCGGACCATAGCATCCACGCGCAAAGCAGATAGAACAAGGGATGCTGCGTTCCCTGCTTCGCCATCAGCACCGGCGCCGCACCCGCGCCCAGCACCGTGCACGCGCCATACAAATGCCGGCGGCAGAAACCGATTTTCGGCCAGGGGGCCGAGCCGAACGCGACGACACAGAACACGATCAGTACCACCGAGCCGGCGCTGGCCGAAAACCCGAGGCCGCAGCCGGCAGCAAGCAGCGCGGCAGCGCCGGCGGCATCGTTCCTGTCGAAGCGAGTGCGCGCTCCGCCCTGGATTCCGGGGGCGCTGTCGGCAAATAGCGGCCACATCCGCCGGCAACGCCACAATGCAATGGCGGCGATGGACAAGCCCATCGCCGAGGCCAGCAGATGCGCCTTCAAGCCAGCAGGCGCACCGAACAACTGGGTCTCGAGCACGGCCCATCCGAGCACCGCGAAAACGAGGGCGCTGAACGCGCCATTCGCGGTCGACGGTTTCACGGCGGTATTTTCTGCCTTCACCACGACTCCCTCGAGAATGTACTGTTGGGGCAAAGCGAACCCGCATCCCTCGCTTGCCGACTGCACAGTTTGCCCCGGCGCCCTACTGGTCTCAAGCGCGGCACCGCCACTCCTTGATCAAGATCATAGGAAAATCCGGTTATGCAAAATTTCGCATAACGCATTGTGCGAGCCGCCAAGGGCCATCCCGGCTTGAGGCGGTATTTGTTGTGTGATATGTTCAGCGGGCAAATCCCGCCAAACCCTGACCGTGGAAAAAATGTCCATGAAACCTGCCTCGCTACCTTCCCTCTGCGCAGTCGCTGCACTGCTTGCCGCGGCCATGGCGCAGGCCGCACCGCTCACGCCCAACAGCGGCGCCGTGACGGTCGATGGCAAGGTGACCGATCGCGACAACAACGCCGGCGCCTTCAGCGTGCAGGCAATCCTGAAAGACGGGCATTTCACGGGCACGGCGACGTTTACGATCGCCGGCACCAGCATCGCCGGCCCGCTGCTCGAGCAGCGCAGCTACCTCGAAAACGGGCGCTGCTATTTCAGGATGGAGAGCGGCCGAAACCGCGCCGAGTTTGGCGGCAAGTGCGACAGCACGGGCATGGAGGGCCGCTTCGAAAGTTTCACCGACGGCCAGTTGAAGAACGGCACGGCCAAGGCGAACTTTACGCTTGCAGGCGGCGCTCCGGTCGCGGCAGCTTCGGGAAGCCTGCCGGGCGGGAAGCTCACCTGCGCCTTCAACGAGCCGAAAATCGGCGTCAAATGGGGCGAGACAAACCAGTACAGCCTGCGTTTTTCGAACCTGGTCAGCCTGACCCTCGACCCTTCCGGAACTTACACCACCGGCAACGGCGGACGAGGACGCTTTACGCGCGAAGCGGGCGGAAAGATCCGCCTGGGTTCCGGCCCGTGGCAGGGCGCGCTTGGCACGCTGGAGAACGACCGCTCGGGCGCCCCCGCGGTGGTGTTTCACATCGAGGAAAACCGCCGCCCGGACGGCGTGCATCTGGTCGACCCGTACACCACGCACTGCACCAGCCCGCGCTGAATGGCCCACCCCGCAGTCCTGCCGGGCCCTGGCGATTGCACTCAGCTTAGCGTGACGTTCTTGGTGGAACCGTCGTAAAACTCGATCGAATATTTTTTATTGTCTCTGCCCACGTGTTTCCCGACGCCGTAGACGGCAATCTCATGACCGCTGGTACGTCGGAACCAGATTGAATAATTTGCGCGCGGCGTTGTGATGTGATGCAGTGCCAGCCCGCCCACGGTCGTGGTGGCGCCATCGCCGGACGAAGGATTTCCTGCTATTTTTTCGGCCGATTTTGATTCCCGGTCCCAGTTCGCGTTGGCGAGGGTACCCATGAAGGTAGCTTTGGGTTGGGCTACCGCCACAACTGCCAGCGCTTTCGGCCGCGAACTTCGGCCGACTTCTTCCGGACCGGGGATTTTTCCTAACGAGCACATGGCGCAGGTCGGGGCGAAAATCGCTTCATTGTCGCAGCCAAGGGTTGTGCAGACTGGCATGGTGATTCCTTCCGGGTTGGAATTTCACTCGACACTTCTCGGATCGCAGGAGGAGCCGAGGACAATGACATCCAAATTGCCTTGGCTCTTGGCGAAAAATCATGATCATCATAAACCCGGAAGCAGCGACCACATATCCTCGGTGCATAAAACGACAAAAATTCCAGGAAAAATTTTCAGCGACGACAGCCGCCGGGCAGTCCGCGAAGGCAAAAAAATAGCCCACGCAAAGGTGGGCTATTTTTTCGATGCTGGAGGCGAGGACGGGAATCGAACCCGTCTAAACGGCTTTGCAGGCCGCTGCATAACCTCTTTGCTACCTCGCCGAGGATATACTGTTTTTGCTGAACAGCCCGCCGGGGGCCGCTAACAAAAAGGGAAGCCAGGCTTCCCTTTTAGAATTCTGGAGCGGGAGAAGAGTCTCGAACTCTCGACCTCAACCTTGGCAAGGTTGCGCTCTACCAACTGAGCTACTCCCGCATTGGAGTCCTGCATTTTACCACTACCTGCATGCGCCAGTGAAGCACTGGAGCGGGAGAAGAGTCTCGAACTCTCGACCTCAACCTTGGCAAGGTTGCGCTCTACCAACTGAGCTACTCCCGCATTTGCAAGACAGCTATTATCGCTGAAAAGGTGTTTTTTTTCAAGGACAACATTTCGACGTTTGCTCCAAATTTCTGGAGCGGGAGAAGAGTCTCGAACTCTCGACCTCAACCTTGGCAAGGTTGCGCTCTACCAACTGAGCTACTCCCGCGTCGTTCACAACAGGCACGCATTATAGAGGTTCCAGCCGGTGTGTCAAGGATGCGGGGTGACGATTTTTCAATCCAGCGCCGCCGACTTTTCCTTGATCAGCGGCCAGGCCAGGCGCAGGTAGTAAAACATCGACCAAACCGTCAACACCGCGGCGATGTACATGAACGCCGTGCCGAGCAGCTGCGTGTCGACGAAGCCGTAGACAATGTCGTGGAACAGCAGCATCGGGATGGCCGTCATTTGCGCCGCGGTCTTGATCTTGCCCAGCGAGCTGACCGCCACCGAGCGCGAGGCGCCGATCTGCGCCATCCACTCGCGCAGCGCCGAGATGGCGATCTCGCGGCCGATGATGATGAAGGCGATGAAGTGGTCGACCCGGTCCAGGTGCACCAGCACCAGCAGCGCGCCGGCCACCATCAGCTTGTCGGCCACCGGGTCGAGGAAGGCGCCGAACGCCGACGTCTGGTTCCAGCGCCGCGCCAGGAAGCCGTCGAACCAGTCGGTGACGGCGGCGATGATGAATACCAGGGTCGCGGCCAGGTCCTGGTCGGAACGCGGCAGCCAGTGGATGGGAAGGTAGTAGACACCGACAACGAGGGGGATGAGCGCTACGCGTAACCAGGTCAGCAGAATCGGAATGTTGAAGGGCATAAGGGGTGAACTGGTTTACTGTTAGAAATGCTTGCGCCGCTAGTCTACCGTGGTATTGCTGTTTAAACCAGTTGGGGCGTGGATATGTTGGAGTCCGGTCCCGCGGAGCCACGGGGACGCCGAGTCCCCATTGGCCTGTTTGTGGAGGGCGTCAATACAAAAATGGGGTCAGGTTCGCAGGACCAGACCCCGACGGCGCGCTCAGTGCAACTGCTTGTAGATTTCTTCGGCCAGCGCGGTCGAGATGCCTTCGACCGACTTGAGGTCTTCGACACTGGCATTGACCACGCCGCGCAGCCCGCCAAAGCGCGCCAGCAGGCGCTGGCGGCGTTTGGCGCCGATGCCTTCGATCTCTTCCAGGCTCGAGGTCTGGCGCGTCTTGGCGCGCTTGGCGCGCATGCCGGTAATCGCAAAGCGGTGCGCCTCGTCGCGGATCAGCGCGACAAGCATCAGCGCCGCCGATTCCTTGCCCAGCTCCCGCGACGCGCGGCCATCGGCGAAGATCAGCGTCTCGAGCCCGACGCGGCGCCCCTCCCCTTTTGCCACGCCGACGATCAGGCTGATGTCGAGGCCCAGCTCCGCGAACACCTGGCGCGCCATCTCGACCTGTCCCTTGCCGCCGTCGACCAATACGACGTCGGGCATCACGCCGTCGCCATTGGCCACTTTCTCGTAGCGCCGCATCAGCACCTGTCGCATCGCCGCGTAGTCGTCGCCCGGCGTGATGCCGTTGATGTTGTAGCGGCGGTACTCGCCGTTCTGCATCGCGTGATGATGGAACACCACGCACGACGCCTGGGTCGCTTCGCCCATCGTGTGGCTGATGTCGAAGCATTCGATGCGCAGCGTGTCGAGGTCTTCGGTCTCGAGCCCCAGCACGTCGGCCAGCGCGCGCGTGCGCGACTGCTGCGAGCCCTGCTCGGACAAGAGGCGCGCCAGCGAGATCTCGGCGCCCTTCTGCGCCAGCTCGAGCCACTGGCGGCGCTGCTTCTCCGGCTGGAAGATCAGGTTGATGCGGTGCCCGCACTGCTCGGCCAGCGCCGCCATCAAGGCCGGCTGGTCGAATTCGATATTCAGGATCAGGGTGCCGGGGATGAATTTCTCGGTGTAGTGTTGCGCCAGGAAGGCCGCCAGCACTTCGACTTCGATGGAGGATTCGGTCACCGCCTCGGCCACCTGGGTCGGGAAGTAGGCGCGGTCGCCCAAGTGACGCCCGCCGCGCACCATCGCCAGGTTGACGCAGGCGCGCCCGCCCTGCACCACCACGGCGATGATGTCGACGTCGGCGTCGCCGGTCGTCTCCATGCTTTGCTGGTGCAGCACCTTCGACAGCGACTGGATCTGGTTGCGCACCGCGGCCGCCTGCTCGAACTTGAGCTGCTCGGCGAAGCCGTGCATCTTGGCTTCCAGGTCGGCCATCACTTCGCTCTGGCGCCCGCGCAGGAACTTGCCGGCGTTTTCGACGTCGATGCGGTAGTCCTCGCGCGTGACCAGGTCCACGCACGGCGCGCTGCAGCGGCCGATCTGGTGCAGCAGGCAGGGACGCGTGCGGTTCGAGTACACGCTGTCCTCGCAGGTGCGCAGCATGAACACCTTCTGCAGGATCTGGATCGATTCCTTCACCGCCCAGGCGCTCGGGAACGGCCCGAAGTACTGGTTGCGCTTGTCGAGCGCGCCGCGGTAGTAGGCCATGCGCGGCACGTCGCCGCCAGTGATCTTCAGATACGGGTACGATTTATCGTCGCGGAACAGGATGTTGAAGCGCGGCTTGAGCGTCTTGATCAGGTTGTTTTCCAGGATCAGCGCTTCGGCTTCGCTGTGCGTCACCGTGGTCTCCAGCCGCGCGATGCGCTCGACCATCATGGCGATGCGCGGGCTCGACAAGTTCTTCTGGAAGTAGCTCGACACGCGCTTTTTCAGGTCGCGCGCCTTGCCGACGTAGAGCACCGCGTCGGCCGCGTCGAAATAGCGGTACACGCCCGGCAGGTTGGGCAGCTTGGAGACGGTCGCGAGCACCTGGGCGCGCGGATCGGGATTCACTTCTGACATTGCGGTTTCAGCCTTGCGTGACGATGACGAAGGCGACGCCGTAATCGGCTTCGTCGCTGATCGTCACCTGTGCACTCAGTTTATTCTGTTGCATGAATTCTTCCAGCGCGCCGCTGCAGACGATCACCGGCTTGCCGCTGGGGGCGTTGAGCATCTGGGCCGAGCGCCAGGTCATCGGCATGCGCATGCCCAGCCCGACGGCCTTGGAAAACGCTTCCTTGGCCGAGAAGCGCGTGGCCAGGAAGCGCAGGCCGCGGATTTCATTCTTGGCGCGGCGCGCGTGGAACTTCTCCAGTTCCTGCGGCCCGAGGATTTTTTCGGCGAAGCGCTCGTTGCGCGCGAGCGCCGCCTCGACGCGCGAGATCTGCACGATGTCCGTGCCGATCCCGTAGATCATTGTGCGCGGCCCAGTGCGACGCCGAGGCGCGCGGCGACCATGATCGCCTTCATCTCGCGCACCGCGTTCTCGAAGCCGGCGAACACCGCATGCGCGACGATCGCGTGGCCGATATTGAGCTCGCCGATGTCCTCCAGCGCGGCGATCGCCTGCACGTTGGTGTAGTGCAGGCCGTGGCCGGCGTTGACCTTCAGGCCGCGCTGCACGCCGAAGCGGGCGCCGGCGCGAATCCGCCCCAGTTCGTGGGCCAGTTCGTCGCCCTCGGCTTCGGCGTAGCGGCCGGTGTGCAGCTCGATCACCGGGGCGCCCAGGTCGGCGGCGGCGCCGATCTGCAGTTCGTCCGGGTCGATGAACAGGCTCACGCGGATGCCCTCGCCCTGCAGCTGCTTGACCGCCGCCTCGACCTGCTTGTAGTAGCGGATCACATCGAGCCCGCCTTCGGTGGTCACTTCCTCGCGCCGCTCCGGCACCAGGCATACGTCCTGCGGCTTGACGGAACAGGCGAAGTCGATCATCTCCTGGGTCACCGCGGCTTCGAGGTTCATGCGCGTGACCAGCTGCGGACGGATCGCGACGACGTCGGCGTCCTTGATGTGGCGGCGGTCTTCGCGCAGGTGCAGCGTGATGACGTCGGCGCCGGCCTGCTCGGCCAGCAGCGCGGCGCGGATCGGGTCGGGATAGACGGTGCCGCGCGCATTGCGCAGCGTCGCCACGTGGTCGATGTTGACGCCCAGGTCGATGACCGGGCCGGATGGTTGCAGGTAGCTCATGGTAATTGCCGTTGTTGTGGTTATAACTGCAGCAGGTCGATCAGGATCTGGCGCGTGTTGAGCGGCGCGCCGCCCAGCTGGTGCGCCAGCAGGAAGCGCATCATCTGCTTGCCCTGCGCCTGCGTCACCGGATCGGCATAGTCGTCGCGCTCCATGTCGAGCAGGGTCTGGCCATCGACGGCCGGCCAGGTGTCGGACAGGCGCGCCACGCGCGGGCCGCGTTCGGGATCGACGACGTATTCGACGCCGGGCTCGATCGGATCGCGCGAACCGGCGCAGCGGCTCAGGTCGGCCGCGACGCCCGTCTCCTTAAGTAAGGCCCGTTCGAATTTTCTCAAGACGATTTGCGCCGGCTCGCCGTGCGCCAGCTGATTGAGCGTCGCGACGTAGTGGTCGAACAGGGCAGGATGCGGGTCGTCGCGCGCGATCAGCTTGACCAGCAGTTCGTTGAGGTAGAAGCCGCACAGGAGCGCGGTGCGCTCCAGCGGCAGCATGCCGCCGACCCATTCGGCGTCGATCAGGGTGCGCAGCTCGGCGCGTCCGCTCCACGAGGTCGACAGCGGCTGGAAGGTTTGCAGCACGCCGCGCAGTTTCGAGTGCGGGCGCTTGGCGCCCTTCGCAACCAGTCCGATGCGCCCGTACTCGCGCGTGAACATGTCGACGATCAGGCTGGTTTCTTTGTAGGGATAGCTGTGCAGGACGAAGCCGGGCTGGCCGTTGATGCGGTCGCGCGGCAAGGCGCGGCTGCGTTTCGGCGCCGCCGCGGCCGGCACGGCGATGGCGAGGTCGGCGTCGAGGGTGTCCATGCGCGGCCGCAGTCGGGCGCTGCCTTATTCGTAGCCGTAGGCGCGCAGCCCGGCTTCGTTGTCGGCCCAGCCGGATTTGACCTTGATCCAGATTTCCAGGTACACCGGGCCGCCGAACAACTTTTCCATGTCCAGGCGCGCCTGGGTGGAAATTTCTTTCAGGCGCGCGCCCTTGTTACCGATCAGCATGGACTTGTGGGTGTCGCGCTCGACCAGCACGGCGGCGAAGATCCGGCGCAGGTCGCCCTCCTGCTCGAACTGCTCGATCAGCACGGTGCTGGTGTACGGCAGCTCGTCGCCGACCAGGCGGAACACTTTTTCGCGCACGATCTCGGCGGCGAGGAACTTCTCGCTGCGGTCGGTGATGTCGTCCGGGCCGAAGATCGGCGCGTTCTCCGGCAGCAGCTTCCTGATCTCGCCCTGCAGCGCATCGACCTGGAAGCGCAGCTTGGCCGACACCGGCACGACGGCGGCGAAGTCGTGCTTGGCGGCGATCTGCTGGGCGAACGGCATCAGCGCGGCCTTGTCCTTGACGCGGTCGGACTTGTTGATCACCAGGATCACCGGCACTTCCTTCGGCAGCAGGTCCACCACTTGCTGGTCGGCCGGCCCGAAGGTGCCCGCTTCGACCAGGTAGAGAATCACGTCGGCCGAGATGAGCGTGTTGGTGACGGTCTTGTTGAGCGTCTTGTTGAGCGCGTTCGAGTGGCGCGTCTGGAAGCCTGGCGTGTCGACGTAGATGAACTGCGCGTCGTCGATGGTCTGGATGCCGGTAATGCGGTGGCGAGTGGTCTGCGCCTTGCGCGAGGTGATCGACACCTTGGCGCCGATCAGCACGTTCATCAGGGTCGATTTGCCGACGTTGGGGCGGCCGATGATGGCGATGTAGCCGCAACGGAAATTATCTGGGGTGCTGCTGGAGGTATTCATGCCGACTTCGTTTCTGGATGCGTTTGTTTGGATGCCTTGGCCTCGGCCTTGCCGTCCGCCTTGGCGGGGGCTGGGGCGGCTTCGGCGTCGCTCTGGATGGTGGCGATGCCGGCCAGCTTGAGCTGGGCGGCGCGCGGCTTGGCCTTGCGTGCGGCGGCCGGCGACTTCATCAGCGCCTGCTCGGCCACCTCGAGCGCCAGCTTGGCGGCGGCCTGCTCGCCGGCGCGGCGGCTGCCGCCGCGGCCGTAGACCTGAATGCCAAGCTTGGGCACCAGGCATTCGATCTCGAATTCCTGGCTGTGCGCGGCGCCGTGGGTCGCCACCACGTTGTAGGTCGGCAGCGAGATTTTTTTACTTTGCAGGAATTCCTGCAGCAGGGTCTTGGCGTCCTTGCCCAGTGTACGCGGATCGACCGAATCGAGGATCGGGATGTAGAACGCCCGGATCACGTCGCGCGCGGCGTTGAAGCCGGAATCGAGGAAGATCGCGCCGAGCAGCGCTTCCAGGGTGTCGGCCAGGATCGACGGACGGCGGAAACCGCCCGACTTGAGCTCGCCCTCGCCCAGCCGCAGGAACTGCGACAGTTCGAGCTTCTGGGCGATTTCGTAGAGCGACTGCTGCTTGACCAGGTTGGCGCGCAGGCGCGACAGGTCGCCCTCGTCGATCGCGGTGAAGCGCTCGTACAGCACCGAGGCGACCACGCAGTTGAGGATCGAATCGCCAAGGAATTCCAGCCGCTCGTTATGCACGCTGCTATGGCTACGGTGCGTCAAGGCTTGCTGCAACAGGCCAGCATCCTGGAACGTGTAACCTAAGCGAGTTTGCAATAACTGAAGATTCATTGGGCGAATGGTCGTGTGGTCCGGTTGTTACTTGGCGGCGGCAGCGGCGGCCGGCGCCGCAACGTTCGGCGCCGTGCTGCCGGCATAGTCGATCAGAAGGCTGACGTTGCCGGCGATCGGGATCTTCTTCTGGTAGGCGAAGCTGATCTCGGTGTCGCCGGATTCGCGCGAAAATTCCAGGTCCTTGCCGCGGATCGCTTCGACGGCGTTGATCTCGGCGTTCTTGTCGAAGGCCTGCTGCATCGCCAGCGTGCTGCCGCCGGCCGCCTTGGCCGAAGCGATGCCCTGCTTGACCGAACGGTATTCAACCCAGGTCGGGAACACTTTCATCGCGAAAATGCCGAGCACGCCGAGAATGGCCAGCACAAAAATGAGCCCGGTCAGCGAAATGCCGCGCTCCCTGCCATTGAATACCTGTTTCGATCCTTGCATCTGATTCCCTTTCGACTTAATGAATGCTACCGATGCGCTTCAGGTTGAACTTGCTGCTCATCCAGACAAAGAAGGCCTTGCCGACGATGTTCTTGTTCGGCACGAAGCCCCAGTAGCGGCTGTCCGCGCTATTGTCGCGGTTGTCGCCCATCATAAAGTAATTGCCTTCCGGCACGATACAAGTAAATTTCTCGTAGGAATAAACGCAAGCCTCGCGGTTCGGGAAACTATCGACCTGCTGCAGGTCGATGGTACGCCGGTTCTTCATGGTCAGGATGCTGTGTGGCGCGTTCGGCAAGTCTTCCTTGTATTGCTGACGCAATTCGAGGCTGTCCTCCTCCAGGTAGTCCGGCATGTCCGAGTAGGCGACCGGCTTGTCGTTCACCGTCAAGCGCTTGTTTTCATAGGTGATTTTATCACCCGGCACGCCGATGACCCGTTTGATGTAATCCTGGCTCATGTCCTTCGGATACTTGAACACCATCACGTCGCCGCGCTGCGGATCGCCGACGTCGATGATTTTCTTGTTCAGCACAGGCAGGCGCACGCCGTAGGCGTACTTGTTCACCAGGATCAGGTCGCCGATCAGCAGCGTCGGCACCATCGACGACGACGGGATCTTGAACGGCTCGTACAGGAAGGAGCGCAGGAAGAACACCAGCGCGATGACCGGGAAGAAACTGCCCGAGTACTCGATCCAGGTCGGCTGGCGCAGCAGCGCGGCCTCGATCGCAGCGCGGCTGGTGTTGTCGGTCTTGATGCCGTCGGCGGCCAGCTTGGCGTTGCGGCCGTCGAAGGCCGCCAGCGCGGCGTCGGCCGCAACGCGGCGCTGCTTGGCGAACACGAAGAGATCGAGGAACCAGATCACGCCCGTGATGACCATCAGCACGAACAGGATCAATGCAAAATTGCCCAGGATGACTTGCAGGTTCATTTATTCGTCCACTTGTAAGATTGCCAGGAAAGCCTCTTGCGGGATTTCCACCGAGCCGACTTGCTTCATGCGCTTCTTGCCGGCCTTCTGCTTTTCGAGCAGTTTCTTCTTGCGGCTGATGTCGCCGCCGTAGCACTTGGCCAGCACGTTCTTGCGCAGCGCCTTGACGTTCTCGCGCGAGATCACGTTCACGCCGATGGCAGCCTGGATCGCCACGTCGAACATCTGGCGCGGAATCAGCTCGCGCATCTTGGCGGCAACCTGGCGGCCGCGGTAGGTGGCGTTCGAGCGGTGCACGATGATGGCCAGCGCATCGACCTTCTCGCTGTTGATCAGCATGTCGACCTTGACCACGTCGGCCGCGCGGTATTCCTTGAACTCGTAGTCCATCGAGGCATAGCCGCGCGAGGTCGACTTGAGCTTGTCGAAGAAGTCGAGGACGATTTCGGCCATCGGCATTTCGTACACCAGTTTGACCTGGCGGCCGTGGTAGCTCATGTCCATCTGCACGCCGCGTTTTCCCACCGCCAGCGTGATCACCGAGCCGACGTACTCCTGCGGCATATACAGGTTCACGGTGACGATCGGCTCGCGCACTTCGAGGATCTTGGTGGTCTCGGGCATCTTGGACGGGTTGTCGACCTTGACGACCGAGCCGTCGCGCATCTCGACCTCGTACACCACGGTCGGCGCCGTGGTGATCAGGTCCATGTCGAATTCGCGCTCGAGGCGTTCCTGCACGATCTCCATGTGCAGCAGGCCCAGGAAGCCGCAGCGGAAGCCGAAGCCCAGCGCCTGCGACACTTCCGGCTCGTACATCAGGGCGGCGTCGTTCAGCTTGAGCTTTTCCAGCGCGTCGCGCAGCGCGTCGTACTGGTTCGCCTCGACCGGGAACAGGCCGGCGAACACCTGCGGCTGGACTTCCTTGAAGCCCGGCAGCGGCGCGGCAGCCGGCTTGGCGGCGTGGGTGACGGTGTCGCCCACCTTGGCGGCCTTGAGTTCCTTGATGCCGGCGATGACGAAGCCCACCTGGCCGGCCGACAGCTGCGGCAGCGGCTGCGAACGCGGCGAAAACACACCGACGCTTTCGACCAGCTGGGTCGATTCGGTCGCCATCAGCAGGATCTTTTCCTTCGGCTTGAGGGTGCCGTTCATCACGCGCACCAGCATCACCACGCCGACGTAGTTGTCGAACCAGGAGTCGACGATCAGCGCCTGCAGCGGCGCGTCCGGGTCGCCCTTCGGCGGCGGCACCTTGGCGATCAGCGACTCGAGCACGTCCTCGACACCGAGGCCGCTCTTGGCCGAGCACTTGACCGCGTCGGTCGCGTCGATGCCGATCACGTCTTCGATTTCCTTGATCGCGTTGGCCGGGTCGGCGTGCGGCAGGTCGATCTTGTTCAGCACCGGCACCACTTCGACGCCCAGGTCGAGCGCGGTGTAGCAGTTGGCCACGGTCTGCGCTTCCACGCCCTGCGAGGCGTCCACCACCAGCAGCGCGCCTTCGCAAGCGGACAGGCTGCGCGAGACTTCGTAGCTGAAGTCGACGTGGCCCGGGGTGTCGATCAGGTTCAGGTTGTAGACGACGCCGTCGCGCGCCTTGTAGTGCAGCGCCGCGGTCTGGGCCTTGATGGTAATGCCGCGCTCGCGCTCCAGGTCCATCGAATCGAGCACCTGGGCTTCCATGTCGCGGTCGGACAGGCCGCCGCAAATCTGGATGATACGGTCGGCCAGCGTCGATTTGCCGTGATCGATGTGGGCGATGATGGAGAAGTTACGTATGTTATTCATTAACAAATTCAAGACCAAAAGAGTGAAGCGGCGCAACGAAAAAAGCGCTCCGAGGGGGAATATTCGATTCCCCGGACGAGCGCCTTATCAAGCGAGAGAAGCTGTTTGCCAGGACAGAAGCTTTTCCGACCCTCGCATTTTACCGGATTTCAGGGTAGAAAGCCCGGGTTTCTACGGCGACGCGGGAGTGGCGGACGCTAAAATTATGCAAAAATTTGCATAATTATAACGGATATGGGACTCGTCGTTCCTGCGCAGGCAGGAACCCATGCTGACGTGGCACTCCCGCTCAGTATGGGTTCCAGCCTTCGCTGGAACGACGAGCTCGTGACTCAGCGCTTTTCGGATGCTGCCAGAAAGGCGCGGACCGCTTCGTGGTCAAGGAAATAATGGCACAGCTCGGGCGCGGCCAGGTCGGCGCCGAACAGCACCGGCACCAGCTCGTCGAAGCGCGCCACCAGGGCCGGGTCGGCATCGACGTCGATCACGTCGATGTCGAAGCGCCGGCCGTCCGTTTCCATCGCCTTGAGCGCCGCCAGCATGTCGTCGCACAGGTGGCAGTAGCTGCGCGAGTAGAGCGTGAAGCGGATCACTGGCGCGGCCGGATCACGCGGTAGGCGGTCACCGTGTCACGCCGCACCAGCAGGGCCACCGGCTTTTTCGGATCGAGCTTGGCCACCATCGCGTTGAACTGCTTGGCGTCCTTCACTTCGACGTTGTTGACCTGCAGGATCAGGTCGCCCGGCCGCACATCGGCGCGCGCGGCCACCCCTTCGGCGGAGTCGACCAGCACCGCGTCCTGCTTGAGCTCCTTGCGCTGCGCGTCGGACAGGTCGGACACGTGCAGACCCAGCGCGTTCGGGACGGCTTCGGGCTTGGGCTTCTTCGGCGCCGGTTTGGCGGCCGGCTTCTCGTCCTCCAGCTGGGCCACGGTGACCGGGATGTCGAGCTGGGCGCCCTTGCGCCACACCGTGACGACCGCGCGGCTGCCGATCGCGCTGCCGCCGACCTGGCGCGGCAGGTCGCCGCTGCGCTCGATCGCCACGCCGTTGAATTTGAGGATGATGTCGCCGACCTTGATGCCGGCCTTGTCGGCCGGGCCGCCCGGCTCGACCAGCGCGACTTCGGCGCCGCGCGCCTTGCCCAGGCCCAGCGACTCGGCCACGTCCTTGCCCACTTCGCCGATCTGCACGCCGAGCCGGCCGCGCGCCACCTTGCCGGTCTTGCGCAGCTGGTCCGACACGCGCATCGCCTCGTCGATCGGCACCGCGAAGGAGATGCCGTTGTAGCCGCCGGACAGGGTGGCGATCTGCGAATTGATGCCGATGACTTCGCCGCGCATGTTGATCAGCGGGCCGCCGGAGTTGCCGGGATTGACGGCGACGTCGGTCTGGATCAGCGGCAGGTAGTCGCCGGTGTCGCGCGCCTTGGCCGAGATGATGCCGGCCGAGACCGAGTTCTCCAGGTTGAACGGCGAGCCGATCGCGATCACCCACTCGCCCACGCGGATCTTGCTCGAGTCGCCGGTTTTCAGGTACGGCAGGTTGGTCGCGTCGAGTTTGAGGACGGCGACGTCGGAGCGCTTGTCGGCGCCCAGCACCTTGGCCTTGAACTCGCGCCGGTCGGTCAGCGTGACGAGCACCTCGTCGGCGCCTTCGACAACGTGGGCGTTGGTCAGCACCAGGCCGTCGTTGGAGATGACGAAGCCCGAGCCGACGCCGCGCTGGACTTCCTCCTCCTGCTGCGGGGCGCCGCGCTTGCCGCGCGGCGAAGGGCGCGGAATCTGCTGGCCGAAGAAGCGGCGCAGGAATTCCTGCATCTCCTCGTCGCCCGGGCTGCCCTGCCCCAGCTTGACCTTTTCGGTGGTGCGGATGTTGACCACGGCCGGGCCGACGCGCTCGATCAGGTCGGTGAAATCGGGCAGGCCGGTGACGACCGGCACCGACACCTGGGAGGCGGCGAATGCGGTCGGCGCGGAAAAGGCGGCGAGCAAGGCCGCAGACAGAACGACGCGGCTGGCGAAAGAGGAAATGGTCATGGGGTCATGGGATCAGTTCGACAATTGACGCAATGGTAAGCGAAAAAATCGGAATTGTCGCGACAGCTCACCCGGCGCCGACAAAGGCGGGGACTCGGCGTCCCCGTCGCTCCGCCGGACCTGGAAGGAATCGAGCCTTGCAAGGCTCGACCGTTCCGCAGGCGCGAAGCTACGCTTCACTAATTCCCTGCTGCACCCCCAGGGGTTGGGCCGCGGCCCTTGCAGAAAAACTTGACGTCCCAAATCAGATCACGAAGTGGCGGCGACCTTCTTCAAATCGGGCGCCGCCTCGGCTACCGGCGCTTCGGCCGCGGGCGGGTGGACAAGGCCGCGCCGCGCCGGCGCCGGCTCCGCCGCCAGGCGCGCCGCCAGGCGCTCGCCGAAATCGTCGGACAACTCGGGTGTTGCCTGCGCGCGCAATTCGTCGCCGATCCGGTGGTAGGCGTCCCAGGCCTGCTCGCCGTCGCGCGCGCGCAAGGCCGCGAACGCCAGCTCGAGGTCGGACGCCGCCAGCTCGCCATCGGTGAGGGCCGAAATGTGCTCGCGAATTTTCTTGTTTGTGTCCATCGTGCTTTCACCGTCCGTGTGATCAATTTACCACCTGTCTTGCCATCATTGCTACGGCTGACGCCGCTTGTCAACCGGGAAATCGAGTAAAGGCTTCAATTTTTCGGCTATCACCTCGCGCGCCCGGAAAATCCGGCTCCGGACTGTGCCGATTGGACACGCCATGACTTCCGAAATCTCCTCGTAGCTCAATCCTTCAATCTCGCGCAGCACGATGGCCGTGCGCAATTCCAGCGGCAGCGCTTCCATCGCGGCATTGACCGTGTGCGCGATCTGCTTGCTTGCCAACATCGATTCGGGCGTGTTGATGTCGCGCAGGCTGTCGGCCTCGTCGAACGACTCGGCGTGCTCGGCATCCGATTCGGTCGATGTCGGCGCGCGCCGGCCCTGCGTCACCAGAAAATTTTTCGCCGTGTTGATGCCTATCCGGTACAACCATGTATAAAATGCCGAATCACCGCGGAAGTGCCGCAGGGCCCGGTACGCCTTGATGAACGTTTCTTGAACAACATCCTCCGCCTCGGCCGGGTCGTGCACCAGCCGCGACACCAGACGCATCAACCTGCGCTGGTACTTGGCCACCAGCAGGTTGAAAGCCTGCCGGTCTCCGCCTTGTACCCGCTCGACCAGCACCTGGTCAAATTCGCGTTCGGTTGTCACTAAACCATGCCCCGGTGGTGGCAGCGGCGTTGTCTCCTTGTGTATAAGAGTTGGCGCGCTGCAATAAGTTCAAAGTTTTTTATAGGTTTCCTTGCGCACCGCGAGATCGCGCAACGCCACCGCCAGGCGCCGGAACTGTCCGGCGCCGACAGTGTCCGGCCACAGCGCCAGCGACGTACCGGCCGCGCCGTCGGCGCCGGACAGGCGCAGCAGCAACAGCCCGGGCCACAGCGTCGAACCCGGCAACAAGTGCACGACCGCGCCTTGCTCATCGGTGGCCCCACTCTCTTGTTGTACCGTCAGCCGACATTGGCCGAGTCCAGATATATCAATCCGGCGCGCGTTTGCACGGCTGAGCAGCGCGCGCAGCGATGGCAGGGCCGCGATCATGCAGGCGCAGGCGGCCAGCCGCGGGTGGGAGAAATTGCCGGCGCCGCCGGCCATGGCCAGCGCGGCGCCCATGTTGGCCGCGCCATAGCACAGCAGCACGCCGCGCATCAGGCGCGACGGCACAACGACGGCAGACACCGCGATGGACATAAGGGAGGAAGGTGGTACGGGCTTCGACCGCGATGGCCGGGCAAAAGGGAAGCCTGAAACGTCAAACGCCCATCCTTGAGACAAGGATGGGCGCTGGGAGTTCAGTCGCCGGGAGGCCGGCGGGACTGTCGCGTTACGGCGCCTTGCCGAACACCAGGGAACCGTTGGTGCCGCCGAAGCCGAACGAGTTTTTCACCGCGTAATCGATCTTCATGTCCCGCGCGATATTGGCGCAGAAGTCCAGGTCGCAAGCAGGATCCTGGTTGAAGATGTTGATCGTCGGCGGCGAGACCTGGTTGTGCATCGCCAGCACCGTGAACACCGCCTCGAGGCCGCCAGCGCCCCCGAGCAGGTGGCCGGTCATCGACTTGGTGGAGTTCACCACCAGCTTCGACGCGTGCGCACCGAAGGTCTTCTTGATGCCCTGCACTTCGGCCAGGTCGCCCAGCGGCGTCGAGGTGCCGTGCGCGTTGACGTAGTCGATCTGCTCGACGTTGATGCCCGCATTGTCCAGCGCCGAGACCATGCAGCGGCTTGCGCCGGCGCCGTCTTCGACCGGCGAGGTCATGTGGTAGGCGTCGGCGCTCATGCCGAAGCCGAGCAGCTCGGCGTAGATCTTCGCGCCGCGCGCCTTGGCGTGCTCATACTCTTCGAGCACCATGACGCCTGCGCCCTCGCCCAGCACGAAGCCGTCGCGGTCGACATCCCACGGCCGCGAAGCGGTGGCCGGATCGTCGTTGCGCGAGGACAGCGCGCGGGCCGAAGCGAAGCCGCCCAGGCCCAGCGGCGAGACGGTCGACTCGGCGCCGCCGGCGATCATCACGTCCGCGTCGCCATACTCGATCAGGCGGCCAGCCGCGCCGATGCAGTGCAGGCCGGTGGTGCAGGCGGTGACGATGGCCAGGTTCGGGCCGCGCAGGCCGAACTTGATCGACAGGTCGCCCGAGATCATGTTGATGATCGAAGCAGGCACGAAGAACGGCGAAATGCGGCGCGGGCCGCGCTTGTCGTAGTCTTCCTTGGTTTCTTCGATCATCGGCAGGCCGCCAATGCCGGAGCCGACGATCACGCCGATGCGGTCGCGGTTTTCATCGGTGACTTCGATGCCGGAATCCTGCAGGGCCTGGATACCGGCCGCCATGCCGAAATGGATAAACGTATCCATGTGGCGCGCTTCTTTGCCGGGGATGTAATCCTCGATATTGAAGCCCTTGACTTCGCCCGCGAAACGGGTCGAAAACGGCTCGGCGTCGAACTTGGTGATGTTGGCAATGCCCGACTTGCCGGCCAGGGCCGCGCTCCAACTGTCGGCAATATTGTTGCCGATAGGTGAAACGGCACCCAGGCCGGTGATGACGACACGACGGTTTCGTGAACGGCTCAAGCGATTCTCCTGGTGCTAGCGGAAGCTTAGGCCTTGACGTGCGCCGTGGCGTAGTCGATTGCCTGCTTCACGGTCGTGATCTTTTCAGCCTGCTCGTCAGGGATTTCCATTTCGAACTCGTCTTCCAGGGCCATTACCAGCTCGACGGTGTCGAGGGAATCGGCGCCGAGGTCGTCAACGAACGAGGAATCGATTTTGATGTCTGCTTCTGCAACGCCCAGTTGTTCAGCGACGATTTTTTTAACGCGTTGTTCGATATCCGACATGTTATGGCTCCATTGTGTGTGTTACGGAAAGTGCGCGCATTTTATCAGGTTTGCGCGTTCTAGAACTAATTTCGGCGTATGACGTTAACTCAACCGAAAGCACTGCTAAAAGACGAGATTTTGCTGGAATCGGGCCTGGCGCCCCCGCCAATTCTGCCCCACTTCAGCAAAACCTGCATCAATTCATGAACATCCCGCCATTCACGTGCAGGGTGGTGCCCGTGATATAGGCGCCTTGCGGGCCCGCCAAAAACGCCACCGCGTGGGCGATGTCTTCCGGAGCGCCCAGGCGGCCCAGCGGAATCTGGGTCAGCAAGGACGCATGCTGGTCGGCGCCGAGCGCCTTGGTCATGTCGGTGTCGATGAAGCCCGGCGCGACGCAATTGACGGTGATATTGCGGCTGCCGATCTCGCGCGCCAGCGCGCGGCTCATGCCTTCCACGCCGGCCTTGGCCGCCGCGTAATTCATTTGCCCCGGATTGCCCGACGATGCTACCACCGACGTGATGTTAATAATACGCCCATGTTTGGATTTCATCATGCCGCGCAGAACGGCGCGCGACAGGCGGCCCACCGCGTTCAGGTTGGTGGCGATGACGCTGTCCCACTCCTCGTCCTTCATGCGCATGGCCAGCTGGTCCTGGGTGATGCCGGCGTTGTTGACCAGGATGGTCAGGGCGCCGTAGCTGGCCGCCACGTCGGCCACCGCTGCCGCGCAGGCCGCGGCGTCGGTGACGTTGAGGGTCACGCCCTTGCCGCCGAAGTCCTTCAGGTATTCCGAGATGGCGGCCGCGCCGCTGTCGGTGGTGGCGGTGCCGACCACCTTGGCGCCCTGGCGCGCCAGTTCCAGCGCGATGGCCTTGCCGATACCGCGCGATGCGCCGGTGACCAGCGCGACTTGATTTTCCAGATTCATTGTTGTCCTTGATTGTAGTTATGCACCGCTTGTCGTTTCCGCCACTGGCGGAAACGACCTCCTGCGAAGGCAGGAGCCCATGCTGACTCCGTTCGCCTCAGCATGGGTTCCTGCCTGCGCAGGAACGACAGATCAGTTCAGCGTTGCGAGCACGCGCTCGAGCGATGCCTGGTCCACCAGCGCTTCGCCGGCCAGGCGCGCATCGATGCGCTTGGCCATGCCGATCAGCACCTTGCTCGGTGCGCTTTCGATCACTTGCGTCACGCCCTGGTCAGCCATGAACTGCATCGCTTCGACCCAGCGTACCGGGCTGGCGGCCTGGCGCACCAGCGCGTCCTTGATCGCGGCCGGGTCGCGCACGATGGCGACGTCGACGTTGTTGACCAGGTCGATTTGCGGCGCGGAGAATTCGATGCCGGCCATGTAAGCCTGCAGGCGGTCCGACGCGGGTTTCAACAGCGACGAGTGGAACGGCGCCGACACCGCCAGTTTCATGGCGCGCTTGGCGCCCTTGGCCTTGGCGATCTCGCAGGCGCGGTCCACCGCCGCGGTATGGCCGGCGATCACGATCTGGGTTGGTTCGTTGAAATTGACCGGCTCGATGACGGCGCCCGGCGTTTCAGCGGCCGCTTCGGCGCACACGGCGCGCACGTCGTCGGCCGACAGGCCCAGCACGACGGCCATGCCGCCCTGCCCGACCGGCACCGCGTCCTGCATCGCGCCGGCGCGGAAACGCACCAGCGGCACGGCGTCCTTGAACGGGATCACGCCGGCGGCGACCAGCGCCGAGTATTCACCGAGGCTGTGGCCGGCCACCATGGCTGGCGCCGGGCCGCCGGCGGCGATCCAGGCGCGGTACACGGCGACGGCGGCGGTCAGCATGACCGGCTGGGTGTTGGTGGTCAGGTCGAGGTCTTCCTTCGGGCCTTCGGCAATCATCTTGCCGAGGTCGAAGCCGAGCGCGTCCGACGCTTCGGCGACGGTCTGGTCAACCACCGCGTTGCCGGCAAAGCCATTCAACATGCCGACGGCTTGCGAGCCCTGGCCAGGAAACAGGAATGCGAATTTAGTCATTGAAACTGTGTGCTCCAGAGATCGTTATTGTTCAGTGCTGCCGATTACATGCGTGCCAGCACGGCGCCCCAGGTGAAGCCGCCGCCGACGCCTTCCATCAGCACATTATGTCCCGGCTTGATGCGGCCATCGCGCACGGCTGCATCGAGCGCCAGCGGAATCGAGGCGGCGGAGGTATTGCCGTGCTGATCGACGGTGACGACCATCTTGTCTTCCGGCAGCTTGAGCTTCTTGGCGGTGCTCTTCATGATGCGGATGTTGGCCTGGTGCGGCACCAGCCAGTCGAGTTCTGCCGGCTTCATGCCGGCGTGTTCCAGCGCCTCGTTGGCGACCTGCTCGAGCACCGATACGGCCAGCTTGTAGACCGCCGGGCCGTCCATGTACAGGAAACCGCTGCCGGCGATGGCGCCGTTGGCCAGGCTGCCCGGCACGGAAAGGATGTCGGCGTGGCTGCCGTCGGCGTGCAGCTTGGTGGCCAGGATGCCCGGCTCGCTCGATGCGGTCATGACGATCGCGCCGGCGCCGTCGCCGAACAGCACGCAGGTGGTGCGGTCGTCGAAATTGAGGATGCGCGAAAACACTTCGGCGCCGATCACCAGCACGTTCTTGTGGGCGCCGGCCTTGATGAAGGCGTCGGCCACCGACACCGCGTACACGAAGCCGCTGCAGACGGCCTGGACGTCGAAGGCGGCGCCGTGGTTGCCCATGCCCAGCTTTTGCTGGACGATGCAGGCCGTGCTCGGGAAACTTCCGTAGAAATCCGGGGTCGAACTGGCAACGATGACCAGGTCGATATCCTGCGGCTGCAGGTCGGCCATCTCGAGCGCCTTGCGGGCCGCGTTCACCGCCAGGTCCGACGACAACTCGTCCGCCGCGGCGTAGTGGCGCGCCGAAATACCGCTGCGCGAGACGATCCACTCGTCCGAGGTTTCGATGCCCTTGGCGGCCAGTTGCGCGGTCAGGTCTTCATTGGTGACGCGTTGCTTCGGCAGGTAGCTGCCGGTGCCGATAATCTTGCTGTACAAAGTCATTGCTGGCCGTCCACTTAGAGGGTTGGGTTTGGCGCCGCCAGGTCGGACACGGCCCGCTCCGGCGCATTGGGCATCAGCTCGGCGATCATGGTCGAGAGCTGTTCCTGCACATTAAATTTCGCTGCGTCGAAGGCGCGCTTGATCGCCCACTCGTAGGAGTAGGCGTCGGCGCTGCCGTGGCTCTTGAACACGAGGCCGCGCAAGCCCAGCAGTCCGGCGCCGTTGTAGCGCGACGGGTTGAAGCGGTGCTTGATCTGGTCCAGCGCGCCCTTGGCGATAAGCGCGCCGAGCATGGTCAGCACGTTGCGCCGGAATTCGGTGTTGATCACGTCCTTCATGAAGCGGCCCAGACCTTCGATCGCCTTCAGGGTGACGTTGCCGACAAAGCCGTCGCACACGACCACGTTGACGGTGCCCTTGAAGATGTCATTGCCTTCGACGTTGCCGTAGAAATTGAGCAGGCCGCGCGCGTGGTCTTCGTGCAGCAGCTTGGCGGTGGCCTTGACCACTTCGTTGCCCTTGATGTCTTCGGTGCCGACGTTGAGCAGGCCGATGGTCGGGCGCGCTTCGCCTTCCATCGCGGAAAACAGGACCGAGCCCATCACCGCGAACTGGTGCAGGTGGTGCGCTTCGCAATCGACGTTGGCGCCCAGGTCGAGCATGTAGGTAGGGCCGTTCTTCTGGTTCGGCAGGATCGAGCAGATGGCCGGGCGGTCAACGCCAGGCATGGTCTTGAGCACGTAGCGCGACACGGCCATCAGGGCGCCGGTGTTGCCGGCCGAGACGCAGGCTTGCGCCTGGCCGCCCTTGACCGCCTCGATCGCCACGCGCATCGAGGAATCCTTCTTGCGGCGCAGCGCCACTTCAATGGCGTCGTCCATTTCCACCACTTCGGAGGCATGCTGGATGGTGATGCGCGGATGGCTGTCAGCCTTGAGCCGATGCAATTCGGCGCGGATGTCGGCTTCGATGCCGACCAGGATCAGCGCGGCCTCGGGCTCGTGCTTGAGAAAGGAGATGGCTGCCGGAATGGTCACGGAACAACCGTGGTCGCCGCCCATGCAGTCGATCGATAAAGTAATTGTCATTTGGTAGGTGCGTGCCGCGGCTCAAACATGGCGGGCGGCAGGATGCGATCTGTGGGCGAGCGCCAGGCAGAGTCAGCGTAATTCAAAATGACGGAGTGCAAATTTTTGCAGCCGAAGACAAAGAAAAAGCGGTGCCACGCAAACCAGCTACGTCGCACCGCCTTCATCTTACTCAAAACAGGACGTCGATTACTCGTCGTTCTTGGTCTTGAGAACCTTACGGCCACGGTAGAAGCCGTTAGGGCTGATGTGGTGACGCAGGTGCGTCTCGCCGGTCGTAGGCTCGATGCCCAGCTGTGGCGCGACCAGGAAGTCGTGCGAGCGGTGCATGCCGCGCTTCGAAGGGGATTTCTTATTCTGCTGAACTGCCATGATAACTCCTAATACATAAGTTCTAAAATTCTAACACATTCGACTGGCAAATACATGCGAATCGAGTATCCCAGCGGCAAATATTACTTTACCGACATGTTTAACGCTTGTACTGCATTTTCCAACATCACTGCCATACTCGATTGCTACACGCGTTTGACACGTTTGTTACGTACTGCTTATTCGGTTTTCAGGTCCTTGAGGCCGGCGAACGGCGACGGCTTGACCGCCTTCAGCGCATCGAGCTGCTTCGTATCCGGGCAGACTTCGTGCTTCGGCACGGTCGGCAAGGCCAGCAGCGCCTCGTCTTCGATCAGGTCGCGGATATCGCAGTCGCGGGTGCCGACAATCACATCGACGCTCTCGTCATCGAGGATCTCCTCGATCGCATCGGCATCCTCGTCGTCCTTGCCCAGCACCAGCATGGTCGACGAATCCATTTCGTAGGCAAACGGGGCCAGGCATCGCTGGCAGACCAGCTGCACGGTTCCGGAGACCGACAAGGTCATCGACGGATAGCCCTGGATGGTGACCGCGCCATCGACTGCCCAGGCGATCTCGCCCGACTGGTCGGCGCACTCCTTGCTCAAGCGGCTCATTTCGGCGACTGGCGTGACGCCATCGCGATGGCCGTTGCTTCGACTAAATTCAAAGGCGTCGATGACAAAAGCGCTCATTTGAGAAACCACCCTGAGAAAACCTGCGATAATAGCAGGCTTATCCCCATGCAGTCAAAGACTTGCCGCTTTTTTTTGCGGCGAGGAGCCAGGCGTGTCGCCCGCGATACGAATTGGCGGGCTGCACCCGACCGAGCCTGCGATGATACCAAATTCCGCCCCGCCCCGCCTGATTCTTGCGTCGAGTTCGGCCTATCGCCGCGAGTTGCTGTCACGCTTGCAACTGCCGTTCGAGGTGATGGCGCCCGACATCGACGAGACATCCTTGCCTGGCGAACAACCGGAAGCGACGGCGCTGCGGCTGGCGCGCGAGAAGGCGGCGGCGGTGGCGCGCCAGGCGCCGGGCAGCATCGTGATCGGGTCAGACCAGGTCGCCACGCTCGACGGCGAGCAGATCGGCAAGCCGGGCGACCATGCGCGCGCGCTGGCCCAGCTGCAAAAGATGCGCGGACGGCGCGTGGTGTTCCACACCGCCCTGTGCGTGTGGGACAGCCGCGCCTGCGCCCTTACCGGCCCGTCTCAGCTGGACAACATCCAGACCATCGTCACCTTCCGCGACCTGCCCGATGCCGAGCTCGACGCCTACCTGCGCATCGAACAGCCCTACGATTGCGCCGGCAGCGCCAAGAACGAAGGGCTGGGCATCGCGATCCTGGAGCGGATCGACAGCAGCGACCCGACCGCGCTGACCGGCCTGCCCATGATTGCCCTCACCGCCATGCTGCGCAAGGCGGGCGTGCGCTTTTTCGGCCTTTGAACCATTTACCCTACTAACAAGAATATGCCCGGCATCCTGTACCTCATTCCCAACACCCTTGGCCCCACCGACGCCGTAGCCGGCGCCCTGAACCACGTCATCCCCAAACACGTGCAGGCGCTGACCGCGCGGCTCGACTGCTTTGTGGCCGAGAACGCGAAGACCGCGCGCGCCTTCCTCAAACTGATCGCGATCGATCATCCGCTGGCCAGGCCGCTGCAGGAAATCGATATCGCTGAACTGAACGTGAATACCCCGCCGGCGGCGCTCGAGGGCCTGCTGGCGCCGCTGCTGGCCGGGCGCGATTGCGGGCTGGTGTCCGAAGCGGGCGTGCCGGCGGTGGCCGATCCGGGCGCCGACCTGGTGCGCCTGGCGCATCAGCACGGCATCACGGTCAAGCCGCTGGTCGGGCCGTCGTCGCTATTGCTGGCGGTGATGGCCAGCGGGCTTAATGGGCAAAGCTTCGCGTTCAACGGCTATCTACCGACCGACGCGGCGCAGCGGGCCAAGCGGATCAAGGAGCTGGAGCAGCGTTCGAGCCGCGAGAAGCAGACGCAATTGCTGATCGAGACGCCGTATCGCAATGGCGCCATGCTGGAGGCGCTTTCCGGAGCATGTCTTCCGGGGACGCTGATTTGCGTAGCGACGGATTTATCGCTGCCGACCGAATCGATCCGCACCCTGAGCGCGGCCAAATGGAAGGCGGCACTCGCTGGCGGCAAGGCGCCGGACTTCCACAAGAAGCCGACGGTATTCCTGCTGCTGGCTTAAGAACGTCGTTCCTGCGAAGGCAGGAACCCATGCTGAAGAAGCGTATCGGTGGGCTTGCTCAGTATAGGTACCAGCCTTCGCTGGTACGACAGGCGGCGCTAGTGGACTTCCTGTGCCAGCTCGTTGATCCACTCGAACGCGGCCAGCTCGATCTCCCGCAGGTCCTTGATGGTCAGGTCGAGATGGCGCAGCGCGGCGCTCAGCGCCTTGCCGCACTTGTCCTTCTCCAGCATCTCGACGATGTTGAGCATCTCGCCGTACTCGCCCTCGCGGTCGAGCAGCGCGGCGCGCGCCTCCCCCGCCACGTCCACAGTGTCGAGGATGTCTTCCATCGACATCGAAAACAGCGCATCGGTCAGCGACATGATGCCGACCGTGAAGCCGGTGTCGGCCGCGGCGCGCTGGCCCGGATGGATCTTCAGGCTCATCAGCTCGAGCATCTTGCCGCGCGTGGTCGCCATCTGCAGCAGCGGCAGGTTCATCTCGACCTGGGCGCCCGGCGTGGCGTACAGCAAAATCTGCAGCCAGCGCTGCAACTGCCGCCGGCCCAGCACTTCAATCGCCTGGCCCAGCGTGTCGATCTTGCCGCGCACGCCGGCGGCCGGCGTGTTGACCAGGCGCAGCAGGTTCAGGCTGATTAGCGCGTCGCGCTTGACCGCCAGTTCGATCGTGTGATTGTCCGCGTCCGAGTTGACCAGTTCCAGCAGGTCGAGGATCGCCAGCTCGGACGGCGCGATCTTCTTGCCGCTCATGATGTCGGGGCGGGCGAAATAAAATCCCTGGAAGTATTCGAAGCCCAGTTCCAGGCACAGCCGGAACTCTTCCTGGGTTTCGACCTTCTCGGCCAGCAGCTTCTTGTGCTGCTGGCGCAGCGAGGCTGTCAACGACGGCAGGCGCGCCGGGTCCACGCCCTTGACGTCGATCTTGATCACGTCGACCAGCTTGACCAGCGCGCGCACGTCGTCGGACTCGGCCACCACGTCGTCGAGGGCGAACTTGAAGCCCAGCGACTTGAGTTCGCGCACGCGCGCGACCAGCTCCGGCGTGGCCTTGACGGTTTCGAGGATCTCGAGGATGACCTTGTCGGCCGGCAGGAAGCGCACGTAGTCGCTCATCAGCGCCGCCTCGGTGACGTTGACGAACGCCAGTTGCGCGCCTACCACATGTTCCATGCCCAGTTGCGACGCGTGCGAGATTACCGCCGCCGTGGCGGCAGCGTCGTCGGTAACGTTTGCCTCGGTCGAGCCGGCCGTGCGGAACAGCAATTCGAACGCGACCAGGTGCTGGTCACGGCCGAGAATCGGCTGGCGCGCGAGAAAGAACTCGTCGAACGGCAAAGACATTTGGGCCGCAGCAATTGACACGCGAAACTCCCCTTAATCGGTCGGGCACACAAAATCCCGGGCGGTGGAATCGTCCGGGCAAAGCCCACATACCGAATATACACCAATTTTCGATTTCTTTACATTTAGACATCGAATCGGTGTGCGGAGTTCACGGCCGGCGCGATCCGGGCGGACGCGGACCGGTCGGGCGGCCGCTCGGACGCGCGCTGGGGCGTCCGGAGGTGGTGCGCGGCGCTGCGGCCGCAGGGGTGCCTGCCGGCGCCTGGCCAGGCAGGCGCAGGCTGCCGGCGCCCGAGGTCGGGCTGGCGCGCCGCGCGTTACCGACCGGCATGCGCACTGAGCCGTTGGCGCCGACGCGGCTGGCGGCCGAGCCCGTCACCTGCACGCCGGACTCGATCACGAAGGTCGCGCCGGCGTCCTTGCCGAGCACCTTGACCAGGTAAGGCATCACCTGCTGCAGGATCGGCTCGAGCGTGTACGGCGGATTGACGATGAACATGCCGCTGCTGTGCAAGCCGAAACCGTCCGGGCCCGGGGTCGAGATGGTCAGGGTGACGTTCAGCCAGTCCTTGCACGGCAGGCGCTTGAGCTTGTCAGCGAACTGGCGCGATTCCATGCGCTGCAGCAGCGGATACCAGATCGCGAACATGCCCGACGGGAAGCGTCCCAGCGCCTCTTCGACGGCGTCGCGCACCTTGCGGTAGTCCTGCTTGTCTTCGTAAGGCGGGTCGATCAGCACCAGCGCGCGGCGCGACGGCGGCGGCAGCAGGGTTTTCAGGGCATGGAAGCCGTCGCCGCGTTCGACCAGCACGCGCTTGCCGCGTCCGGACGGGCGCTCGCCCTGAGCCGCGGCGTGTTCGGCCACCTTGCGGAAATTGTCCGCGAGGATCTTGGCGTCGGCCGGATGCAGCTCGAACAGGCGCAGGCGGTCCTGCTCGCGCATCGCCTTGTCGGCGCAGTAAGGCGAGCCGGGGTAGTAGCGCATCTTGCCGCTTGGATTCAAGCCCTTGACCAGGTCAACGTAGGCCGCCAGCGGCTTGGGCAGGTCCTTGCGGTCCCACAGCGGGGCGATGCCGGTTTCGTATTCCGCGTTCTTGGAAGCGTAGCCGCTGTCGAGCGCGTACACGCCGGCGCCCGAGTGGGTGTCGATGTAGGTGTAGGCGGTGTCCTTCTGGTTCATGTATTCGTGCAGCTGAATTTGCACGAAGTGCTTCAGGACGTCGGCGTGGTTACCCGCGTGAAAGGCGTGGCGGTAGCTAAGCATGGTGTTTCCAGGTAGTGAATCGGGGAATATCCCGACATTATCCACTACAAAGGAAAATGGGGTCAGGTCCGCAGGACCAGACCCCGATGCTGATGACGGCGGCAACTACAATAGAAGAAGAGTTGGCGCAGGCGATATCGGGGTCTGGTCCTGCGGACCTGACCCCATTTTGCGTGGTTAAGCGACCTTCTTCTCGTCGAAGAACTGCTCGTCCTCGGTCGAGCCGTGCAGCGCGGTGGTCGAACTCTGGCCCTGCTGGATCGTCTGCGTGACCGCATCGAAGTAGCTGGTGCCGACCTCGCGCTGGTGCTTGACCGCGGTGAAGCCCTTCTCGGCGGCGGCGAATTCGGCTTCCTGCAGCTCGACGAAGGCGGTCATGTTGCGGCGCGCGTAGCCGTGCGCCAGGTTGAACATGCCGTAGTTGAGCGCGTGGAAGCCGGCCAGCGTGATGAACTGGAACTTGTAGCCCATCGCGCCCAGCTCGCGCTGGAACTTGGCGATAGTTGCGTCGTCAAGGTTCTTCTTCCAGTTAAACGAAGGCGAGCAGTTATACGCCAGCATCTTGCCGGGGAACTTGGCGTGCACGGCGTCCGCGAAGGCCTTGGCGAACGCCAGGTCGGGCTTGCCCGTCTCGCACCACACCAGGTCGGCATACGGGCAATACGCCAGCGCGCGCGCCACCGATTGTTCCAGGCCGTTCTTCACCCGGTAGAAGCCCTCGACGGTGCGCTCGCCGGTGCAGAACGGCTGGTCGTTGGGGTCGATGTCCGAGGTCAAGAGGTCGGCTGCTTCGGCGTCGGTGCGGGCGATCACCAGGGTGCGCGTGCCCATCACGTCGGCGGCCAGCCGCGCGGCGGTCAGCTTTTCGACGAATTCGCGGGTCGGCACCAGCACCTTGCCGCCCATGTGGCCGCACTTCTTGACCGACGCCAACTGGTCCTCGAAGTGCACGCCGGCCGCGCCCGCGTCGATCATCGACTTCATCAGTTCGTAAGCGTTGAGCACGCCGCCGAAGCCGGCCTCGGCGTCGGCGATGATGGGCGCGAAGTAGTCGACGTCGTCCTTGCCCTCCGACCACTGGATCTGGTCGGCGCGCTGGAAGGTATTGTTGATGCGCTTGACCACCATCGGCACCGAATTGGCCGGGTACAGCGACTGGTCGGGATACATCTCGCCGGCCACGTTGGCGTCGCCCGCCACCTGCCAGCCGGACAGGTAGATCGCCTTCAGGCCGGCCTTGACCTGCTGCATGGCCTGGTTGCCGGTCAGCGCGCCCAGGGTGGCGACGAAGGGCTCGGTGTGCAGCAGATCCCACATCTTGTCGGCGCCGCGCTGGGCGATCGTGTGCTCGATCTGCAGCGAGCCGCGCAGCCGCACCACGTCGTCGGCGGTATAGCTGCGGGTTACGCCTTTCCAGCGCGGATTGGTGTCCCAGTCTTTTTGAAGGGCTGCTACTTGCTGTTCACGCGATGCCATGGTGTTCTCCTGATTGAAAAGCCGAGTTAAGAAGCGAATCCGTTAGGTACAGTGTAGGCCGGTATTGTGCGTAGCAACACACTCTTATATAAGACACATAAGCAAAATTTATTCTTTTAAAATCAACCGACTGGCATTCCGTTTTCGCGATGCGAAATGAAATTTCTCGCCATGAGAGAATTCGGGAAAATTTTTCCCGGCGTATTTTCATAATGCGGAACGGAGTTTCCGCCAGATGAAAAGCGCGCGAGTGGGCAGGAAATTGTAGAGGGAGACACCGGCGTCGGTATTGACGCCGTGCAGCTTCAGAAGGGAGTCAGACGAGTTTTTTCTGCGAGACCAGGATGCCGTCAGCGTCGGCGTAGATCCAGTCGCCCGGGTTGACGGAGACGCCGCCGATATACACCGGAACGCCCGGGGTGCCCGCTCCCGTCCTGGCGGGGCGTTGCGGGTGTGCCGCCAGCGCGCGCACGCCGATTTCGCAGCTGTTGATTTCGTCGCAGTCGCGCACGCAGCCGTCGACGACGATGCCGCTCCAGCCGTTGTCCTGGGCCAGCAGCGCCAGCTGGCCGCCCACCAGCGCGCGGCGCAGGCTGGCGCCGCCATCGACGACCAGCACGCAACCGTTGCCCGGCCCTTCCAGGGTCGAACGCACCAGCGCGTTGTCCTCGAACACCTTGACGGTGACCGCGGGCCCGGCAAACTTGACGCGCTGCCCGTACATCAGGAACACGGGCGGCAGCACCTTCACGCGCCCGTCGTCGAGCTCCTGCGGGTGGGCGTCGCAGAGATCGCAAGTGGCAAAGTCCATGGTGGCTCCAGGTGAAGTGGGAAGACTGATTTTATGCCTGTTGCAGCGCGGGCGCGCGTTTGCCGGCGCCGACGCCGACCGCCGTGGCGATCGCCAGCGCCTGGAACAGGCCGATGCAGATGAACACCCACGACGGATGGTGGGCATCCATCAACGCGCCGAACATCAGCGGGCCGACTGCCAGGCCCGAGTCGAGGCCCGAATACACCACGCCGAACACGCGGCCGGTAGCGTTGGGCGGCGCGCTGGCGCGGATCAGGAGGTCGCGCGACGGGCCGGCCACGCCGGAAGCCAGGCCGATCGCGCCCATCACCGGCACAACCATCCACGCCGGGACCACGGCCATTGCCAGCAGCACGGCCATCGCGGCGGCCAGCGCAAACGAGACGACGATCACGCGGTCGTGGTGGCTCGAACGGGCGGCGACGAAGCCGCCGCCGATCATGCCGCCGGCCGACGCCAGCATGTAGGCAGTGTAGGCGGTGGTGGCCGACGCCAGCGACACGCCGTACAGCGTCACCAGGCTGGTCGAGGCGAAGCTCTGGATGCCGGCCAGCGCGACCGCCGACAGGAAGAAGAAGCCGAAGCACATCCACACGGTGGGCAGGCGCAGGAAGTCGAAGGAGCCTTCTTGCGCACTTCCCTCGCGTTTTGTCGGCGCGGGATCGGCGCGCAGCGCGGCGCGGTTAAAGTAAAGGAGCAGCAGCACGCACAGCGGAATCGCCGCCGACGCCAGCACCGCGGTGCGCCAGCTTGAAAGTACGGCGACGCCAGCGAGGAAGATCGGCGCCGCGGCCCAACCGAGATTGCCGCTGATGCCGTGCACCGAGAAGCCGTGGGCCAGGCGCGCTTTCGACACGCGCTGGTTCAACAACGTGTAGTCGGCCGGATGGAAGACCGAATTGCCGACGCCGGCCAGCATCGAGCCAGCCATCAGCATGGCGTAGCCGTTGGCGCCGGCCAGCAGCACTGCGGCCGCGCCGAGCAGTGCGACGCCGCCGAACAGCACGCGGAAGGCGCCGACGCGGTCAACCACGAAGCCGGCCAGCGCCTGGCCGACGCCGGAGACGACGAAGAACACCGTCATCAGGAGGCCAAGCTCGGCGTAGGAAAGGTCGAAGGCGGGTTTGAGCCACGGGAACAGCGCGGCCAGGATCAGGTGATAGAAGTGGGAGGTGCCGTGGGCGAGTCCCACCAGCGCGATGATGCGCGCATCCTGGCGCAGCGGTGCGGTTTGCATGAACGATCCTGCTGTGGTCGAGCAGGGTATTGTAGCGCCGATGGTTTGGGTTCGCTGGCGGCGCCAAAGATGGGGTCAGGTCCGCAGGACCAGACCCCCGAAAGTCGGCAGCATCGGGGACTGGTCCTGCGGACCTGTCCCCATCTTGCTTAGATGCCGGTGTCGTCGAACACCAGGTTGCCCTGGCTGACCCGTACCGGAATCGTGTCCTTCGGCCCGAACCGCCCCGACAGGATCAGCTTGGACAGCGGATTTTCGATCTGCTGCTGGATCGCGCGCTTGAGCGGCCGCGCGCCATACGTCGGGTCGTAGCCCGCTTCGGCGATCTTCTGCAGCGCCTCCTCGGACACGTCGAGCGTCATCTCCATCTTTTCGAGCCGCTGCTCGAGCTGGCGCAGCTGGATCTTGGCGATCGCACCGATGTTCCTCTCGTCGAGCGCATGGAACACCACGATCTCGTCGATCCGGTTGATGAACTCGGGCCGGAAATGGTTGCGCACTTCGCCCATCACGGCCAGCTTCACCACGCTCGGATCGCCGCTGTCCATCGACTGGATCATGTGCGATCCGAGGTTCGACGTCATGACGATGACAGTGTTCTTGAAGTCCACCGTGCGGCCCTGCCCGTCCGTCATGCGGCCGTCGTCGAGCACCTGCAGCAGCACGTTGAACACGTCCGGATGCGCCTTCTCGATTTCGTCGAGCAGGATGACGCTGTACGGGCGGCGCCGCACCGCCTCGGTCAGGTAGCCGCCTTCGTCGTAGCCGACGTATCCCGGCGGCGCGCCGATCAGCCGCGCCACCGAATGCTTCTCCATGAATTCGCTCATGTCGATGCGGATCATCGATTCCTCGGTGTCGAACAGGAAGGTCGCCAGCGCCTTGCACAGCTCGGTCTTGCCCACGCCCGTCGGCCCCAGGAACATGAAGGAGCCATACGGACGGTTCGGGTCGGACAGGCCGGCGCGCGAACGGCGGATCGCGTCCGACACCGCATGAATCGCTTCGTCCTGGCCCACCACGCGCTCGTGCAGCTTTTCCTCGATGTGCAGCAGCTTGTCGCGCTCGCCCTGCATCATGCGCGACACCGGGATGCCGGTCGCGCGCGAGACCACCTCGGCGATTTCCTCCGCGCCGACCTGAGTGCGCAGCAGCTTCGGCTTGGCTTCGGCGCCTTCGCGCGTGGCCGCTTCCTCGGCATGCTTCAGCTGCGACTCGAGTTCGGGCAGCTTGCCGTACTGGAGCTCGGACATCAGCGCGTAGTCGCTGCGCCGCTTGGCCTCTTCCATCTGGTGGCGGATCCGCTCGATTTCTTCCTTGATGTGCGTGGTCCCCTGCACCATCGCCTTCTCGGCCTTGAGGATTTCCTCGTAGTCGTTGTACTCGCGCTCCAGGCGTGCGATTTCCTCGTCGATCAGGCCGAGCCGGCGCAGCGACGCTTCGTCCTTCTCCTTCTTGACCGCTTCCTTCTCGATCTTCAGCTGGATGATGCGGCGCTCCAGCTTGTCCATCACCTCCGGCTTGGAGTCGATCTCGATCTTGATCTTCGAGGCCGCCTCGTCGATCAGGTCAATCGCCTTGTCCGGCAGGAAGCGGTCGCTGATGTAGCGGTGCGACAGTTCGGCCGCGGCGATGATGGCCGGGTCGGTGATCTCGACCTTGTGGTGCAGCTCGTACTTGTCCTGCAGGCCGCGCAGGATCGCGATCGTCGCTTCGACGGTCGGCTCGTCGACCAGCACCTTCTGGAAGCGGCGCTCCAGCGCGGCGTCCTTCTCGACGTACTTGCGGTACTCGTCGAGGGTGGTGGCGCCGACGCAGTGCAGCTCGCCGCGCGCCAGCGCTGGTTTGAGCATGTTCCCCGCGTCCATCGCGCCCTCGGCCTTGCCGGCGCCGACCATCGTGTGCAGCTCGTCGATGAAGACGATGGTCTGGCCCTCGTCCATCGCCAGTTCCTTCAGCACGGACTTCAGGCGCTCCTCGAACTCGCCGCGGTACTTGGCGCCGGCCAGCAGGCCGGCCATGTCGAGCGAGAGCACGCGCTTCCCCTTGAGCGAATCGGGCACTTCGTCGTTGAGGATGCGCTGCGCCAGGCCTTCGACGATGGCGGTCTTGCCGACGCCCGGTTCGCCGATCAGCACCGGGTTGTTCTTGGTGCGCCGCTGCAGGATCTGGATGGTGCGGCGGATCTCGTCGTCGCGGCCGATCACCGGATCGAGCTTGCCCTGGCGCGCGCGCTCGGTCAGGTCAAGCGTGTACTTCTTGAGCGCCTCGCGCTGGCCCTCGGCGTCCTGCGAGTTGACCGACTCGCCGCCGCGCACTGCGCCGATCGCCGCGTCGAGCGACTTGCGGGTCAGGCCGGCCTCGCGCGCCACGCGGCCGGCGTCGGATTTGTCTTCGGTCAGCGCCAGCAGGACCATCTCGCTGGAGACGAACTGGTCGCCGCGCTTCTGCGCTTCCTTGTCGGCCAGGTTCAGCATCGCCATCAGCTCGCGGCTGACCTGGGTTTCGCCGCCGGTGCCGGACACCTTCGGCAGGCGGTCCAGCGAATTTTTCACCGCCGCGGTCAGGCCGCCGACGTTGACGCCGGCGCGCTGCAGCAGCGAGCGCGCGCCGCCGTCGTCCTGGTTCAGCAGCGCCGTCAGCAGGTGGACCGGTTCGATGTATTGATTGTCATTGCCTACCGCCAGGCTCTGCGCGTCGGACAGCGCTTCCTGGAGCTTCGTCGTGAGTTTGTCTTGCCGCATGGAATGCTCCTGATCGGGGATTTTTCAATAGAAACAAGATGGGTTCCGATGCCGGCTTTTCAAGAACCCAGGAACCCCCGATCATGAACGAAAAATGCGCCCGCAGGCGCAACGTTCGTTTGCCAACAAGATGAAGATGGGGTCAGGTCCGCAGGACCAGACCCCGATGCCGCCGGCGCCGTGTCACGGAGTCGGGGTCTGGTCCTGCGGACCTGACCCCATTTTTGTCTAGCCGGCGATGGCGCGCCAGGTGGCGAAGCCGGCGGCGCAGCAGGCAAGCGAGCCAAACAGATGCACCGCCGTGTGCGCCAGCGCCCAGCCGTAATCGCCGCGCTGGAGCAGCAGCATCGATTCGCCGGAAAAGCTGGAGAACGTGGTCAGCCCGCCGAGAAAGCCAGTGATGGCGAACAGGCGCCACTCGGGCGACAGGTTCGGATAGGCGCCAAAAAATGCCAGCGCCAGGCCGACCAGATAGCCGCCGCCCAGGTTGGCGGCGAGCGTGCCGAAATGGAGCTTGCCATGCATGGTGCCCAGGTACAGGGCCAGCCCCCAGCGCAGCCAGGCGCCAAGCGCCGCGCCCAGTCCCACCGCGACCCAGCTCAAGCCTTGGCCCACTTCGCCATCGCGGCTTCGTCGCTCACGCGCGCATCGACCCAGCGCGCGCCCTCCGGCGTCTGTTCCTTCTTCCAGAACGGCGCGTCGGTCTTGAGGTAGTCGATGATGAATTCGCAGGCGGCGAAGGCTTCGCCGCGGTGCGCCGAGCTGACCGCGACCAGCACGATCTGCTCCATCGGCTTCAAGGGGCCGACGCGGTGGATCACCAGCGCGCCGGACAGCGGCCAGCGCGCGCAGGCTTCTTCGACGATCTTTTGCAGCGACTGCTCGGTCATGCCGGGATAGTGTTCGAGCTCCATCTCGGCCACGCTGGCGCCTTCGTTCATGTCGCGCACCGCGCCAACAAATGTGACAACGGCACCGACGCGCGGATTGTCGGCACGCAGCCGCGCCACTTCGGTGGTCAGGTCGAAGTCTTCCGTCTGCACCCTCACCTCTTTCATCGCGCCTCCTTGCCGATGCGGGCGAACAGCTGGCCGATGCGCGCGGCGGTGCGGTCGTCGACCAGCGCCGGCGTGGCCACCAGCTGCTGGAACTGCGCCGCCTGCGTCAACGGCTTGTCGCCGGACTTGAGCGACGACTGCAGCACTTCGACCTGCATCTTGAGGCGGTCGCGCGCGAACTCGCTGCCGCTGTCGATGCCGGCGGCGATTTCCAGCCGCAGCACTTCCTGCATCAGCGCCGGCCGGTTCTGTTCGAGCAGCCTGACATACGCGGCGCGGTCGCCGGCCAGCGCGGCAAGTCCCGCCTGGAAGCGGGTCGAGAGAATTTGTTCGTAATCGGACTGCAACGGCGCCAGCGCGGCCCAGCGCGCGTTCCAGTCCTGGCCCTCGGCCGTGCCGGCGGCCAGCGCCGCTTCGAGGTCCTGGCACAGGCGCAGCTTGTCGCGCATGGCATTCGCCTGGGCGATGCCGGCGGCGCGGCGGGCGTTGTCGGCCTGCTGCTGCACCGCGGCGATCGCCGCGTGGTAGCGCTTGTCGACTTTCGCCTCCACCGCGCGCGGCACCGGGCCGATCGCGTGCCATTCGTTGGCCGCCTCGCGCAGCAAGCGCGTTGCGGCGGCGGCGTCCAGCGTTTCCTGCGCGGCCGCTTCCAGGCGCGCCGAGATGGCGTCCTTCGACATCTGGTGGGTGCGCCGTTCGGCGTCCGCCGCGTGCGCGGTCTCCTTGCGCTTGGCGAATACCGCGTCGCAGACGGCGCGGAAGCGGTGCCACATCGCCTGCTCCGCCTTGCGTTCCAGCGGCAGTGCGCGCGCCAGTTCCTGCCAGCGCTCCTGCGCCGCGCGCAGCGCGTCGAGCGAATGGCGGTCGGCCGGATTGAGCGCGGCGACCAGCTCGATCAGCTCCTCGCGGTGCGCCACCTCCGACTTGCGCTGCTGCTCGAGCGGCCCTTGCAGCACATTGAGCACATCGGCGAACTGCTGGTCGAGTCGCTTCTTTTCCTTGCGGTCGATCGCGCCCAGATGGCTCCAGCCCAGCCGCAGCCGCTGCACAGTGGACGCCATGCGCTTCCAGTCGACGCTGTCGGCCGACTTCATTTTTTCCGCTTCGGCGTTGGCTTCATCTATCAGGTGCTGCGCCTTGGCCGCGTTGGTGTGGCGTTCCTCGGCCAGGTGCTTGAAGTGGGCCGCGGCCGGCGCGTAGGCGGCGCTGCAGGCCGCGTCGAAGCGCTCCCACAGGCTTTTCGGCGCGGCGCCGGACAGGGTGTCGAGCGCCTTCCAGCGTTCGCGCATGCTGCCGACCTTCTTGGCCAGCTCGCTCATCGCCAGCGACTGCGAGGTCAGCTGCTCGACCGCCTTGATCAGTTCCTCGCGCGAGACGTTGCCGCCCCAGCGCGCCCAGTCCGACAGGCGCTTGAGTTCGGCGCGCGCGTGCGCCAGCCGTTCCGACTGCGCGGCCGACAGGCGCGCGCCCTTCAATTCCTTGAGCGCCTTGTCGTGCTCCGCCGCGCTGTGCAGCGAACCTTGTTCCAGCGCCGATTCCATCGCGGCGAGGTTGTCGAGGAAGTGCGCGTCGGCGCCCGGCTGCTTCGGCTTCTCGGGCCGCTGCTCTTTCGATTTGGCGGGCGGCGCCGGAATCGTTGCCAGCAGCTCGTCGAAACGGCGCTGCTGGTCCGCCGCCTCGTCGCCGGCCGAACCGGCGGGAAGCTTGTTCCATTCGCGTTTGAGGGTGTCGGCGTGCAGCGACGCCGGCGGCGTGGCCAGCCAGCCGGCCAGCATCGCTTCGCGCGCGGCCTGCGCGCCCTGGCCTTGTTCCAGCGCGCCCAGGCCGGCCCTCGCGCGCGCCTGTTCGGCGGCGAAGTCGTTGATCAGCTGGCGCGGCAGCGAAGCGTGTTCGGGCGCGGACAGCGCCGCGGCATGGGCGTCGTCGAACTGTGCGAGCTGCGCTGCGATGTCGGCGGCCGGCTGTCCGCTGGCGGCCAGCTTGCGCAGCGCGGCCAGGCTGTCGATCACGGAGCGCTGCAGCGCGACCTGCGCTTCGAGCCGCTGGGCCAGCGCGCCGCGCGCGGCGTCGAACTGGGGCGCCAGCTCCGGCGCGGCGATCACCGACCAGCGCCGGTCGAGGTCGGCCACCATGTTGGGCGTGAGCTTTTCGTCTTTCAGCAGCTGCGCCGCCTGGTCGATGCAGGCCTGGCCGCGCTGCAGTTCGGCCTGGTGATGGCGGATCGCCTCGAGGCGCGACTGCATCAGCTTGGCGACGCGCCGGTCGGTGTTGCGCATCGCGGCGCGCACGCGCTCGAGCTGGTCCGGGGAATGGACAAATTCGGCGGCGGCCAGCCGCAGCTCGGAAAATTCGGAGTGCAGGATGAATTCGACCGCTTGCGCCTCATCGCCCGCCAGTTCGCGGACCTTTTCGGCTTGCAGCGCGCGCTGCGATCCGCCCGACGCCGCGGCCGGGTCGGGCTTCGCATCGGCCGCGGCCGGCGGGTCGCCGGGCTTGTCGCCCGGGCGCTTGAAAAGGAATTCGAACATGGCGTCGGCTCTATCGCTCAAAACCGCCATGATAGCAAGAAGGCAGGATTTCGGGCGGCGAACCCGCGCCTGCGCCTGCTCAGTGCGCCAGCGTGGCGCGCCGCGCGCGCGGAACCGGGGTCCGGCCGGCGGCTGCGTCGTCGGGCGGCCGCGACGGCCTGGTGGCCTGCACCCAGGCGTCGTGCGCCAGCATCTTGTTGGCGATCGAGAACCAGGCTTCGCCCGAGATCACGGTGCGCGCGACCGGGAACAGCTCCTGTTCTTCGCGCGCCAGACGCTGCAGCAGCGCGTTGCAGAAAGTGTCGACCGACGCGCAGAACTCGGCCACGCGGTCGGCCGAATCGACCGACAGACCGGCGAAACGCTCGGCAATGGCGCTCATGGCCTCGGCGGCGGCGCCGTTGAGGTGATCGAGTTCGAGCAACAGCTGGTCGGCTTCGTGGGTGGCGCGTTGGATCGCGGGGATCAGGAATTTTTCGATCTTGCGCCAATGGCAAGTATCGTAGACGCGGCGCAGGGTCTCGCAGGCGTAGTCCACCTGGCCCGGAGTCAGTGCGCCCTGCTGGACGAAGTTGTTGTACAGAATTTTTTGCAAGGACTGCAAACTCACGCGGACGCTGGCTTGCTCGACCGACAAGGCAACCAGCGTGTATGTGGCAGTTAGCATTCGTTCTCCTCCGGAAATACCCCGGCCGCAACGGGCGCGCTCGAAGCGGGGCCGTTGCCAGAACCAGGATTGAGATTATCGGGAACGGGCCTGGAGGTAATTTCTTTTAATCATCAGCCCGAAGGAACTAGTGTAATTAGCTCAACGAGGCCGGGTTTGATCTAGCGCAAACTCCCCATCTGGCTCTGCGGGAAGCAGCGTTGCACAGGGCCAAGGAACGATGCCGCTTCAGTCTGTTTGCGCCAGCGCTGCTTGCAGCGAGGCGCCGAAACTGGCCGGAATCGATTGCGTCAGCGCAACCTCGGCGCAGCCATGCCAGCGCGCGCAACGGGTCAGCGCCGCGGCGATGTCGCGGCTGAAGCGCTCCGTCACGCGCACGCCCGGTTCGAGTTCGAGCGATTTCAGTTCGAACCGGCCGTCGCGCCGATGCGCCTTGGCGTCGACCCGCCCGACCAGCGCGCCGCGCCGCAGGATCGGCAGCGTGAAGTAGCCGTAGCGGCGCTTCTCGGCCGGGGTGTAGCATTCCAGCCGGTAGTCGAAGCCGAACAGTTCCAGCGCGCGCCGGCGGTCCCATACGATGGGGTCAAACGGCGACAGGATCGCGGTCAGGCTCGGGGCCAGGCTGCCGTCGGCCGCGCTGTGCGCCAGGCCGGCGTGATCGGGGTGTATGTATACAGGCGGATCCCAGCCCTCCACCCGCGCGCGCAGCAGGGCGCCCTCCTCCACCAGCGCGTCGGCGTCGGGATGCGGGCGGCGGGTGCGGTGATAGTCGGGAATCCAGGCCGCCTTGGCCAGCCCCAGCGCCTTCACCGCGCGCAGCGCCATCTCGCGGCGGGTCTCGGCCAGCGGCGCCAGCTGGCTGTCGTGCCAGGTCGGGTGGACGCGCTCGGCCAGGTCGTACACGCGCTGGAAGTTGTGGCGCCGCGCTATCATCAGCTGGCCGGACGCAAACAGCTGTTCGAGCGAACGCTTCTCGCTCTTCCAGCCCCACCAGCCGCCGGCCTCGCCGTCGGTGCGCTCGAAATCGGACGAGCGGGTGGCGCCGTTGACGCGGATGTGATTCAGCACGGCCGCCACTTCGCCGGCCTTCTCCGTCATCCAGGTTTCCGAATACTTCCATCCCAGCGCGGACGGGTCGAGCATGCGGTGGCGGTACAGGCCGTAGTCCTCGATCGGCACGAAGCAGGCTTCGTGCGCCCAGTATTCGAACAGGCGCCCTTCGGCCAGGTGCTCGTCCAGCCAGGCCGGGTCGTAGTCGCCGAGGCGGCTCCACAGCACCAGATAAGGACTGCGCGCGACCACGCTGATGGTATCGATCTGCAGCACGCCCATTGCGCGGATCGCCTCCATCACGTCGTCCTTGGTGGCCTTGCGGCGGCGCGGCTGCAGCATGCCCTGGGCGGCGAGATGGAGGGCGCGCGCGGCGGCCAATGAGAGTGTCAATTCTGTCATTTGCGCATTCTACCGGGGTCTGGTCCTGCGGACCTGACCCCATCTGCTGCGTTATAGTATGCGCCTAACCGCAAATCCAACTAACCCACATGCGCTTGCTGCACACCTCCGACTGGCACCTCGGCCAGACCCTCCACAATTTCGACCGCGCTTACGAACACCAGTGCTTCCTTGACTGGCTGCTCGACACCATCGTGGCCGAACAGGCCGACGCGCTGCTCATTTCGGGCGACGTGTTCGACACGGCGAACCCGTCGGCGGCGGCGCAGAAGCAGTTGTACCGGTTCCTGCAGCAGGCGCGCACCCGCTCGCCGCAGCTCGATATCGTGGTCATCGCCGGCAACCACGATTCGCCTGGCAGGCTGGAAGCGCCCGGTCCGCTGCTGGAAGCGCACGGCACCGTGGTGGTCGGCCACGTGGTGCGCAACGGCGAGGGCGAGATCGACCTCGAACGCATGCTGGTGCCGCTGCGCGACAAACAGGGCGAGGTCGCCGCGTGGTGCGTCGCGATCCCTTTCCTCCGTCCGGGAGACCTGCCGCGCGACCTGGACGCCACGGCGGATCCCTACTCGCATGGCATCGCGACGCTTTACCAGCAAGCCTACGCGCTGGCGCAGGCGCGGCGCGCTCCCGGCCAAGCCATCATCGCCATGGGCCACTGCCACATGGTGGACGGCCAGGCCTCGCTCGAGTCGGAGCGCCGCATCGTCATCGGCGGCACCGAGGCGCTGCCGGCCACCATGTTCGACCCGGCCATCGCCTACGTCGCGCTGGGCCACCTGCACCTGGCGCAGCGCGTCGGCCAGAAGGAGCACATCCGCTACTGCGGCAGCCCGCTGCCGCTGTCGTTCGCCGAAGTGGGCTACCAGCACCAGGTGCTGCGCATCGACCTGGCGGACGGCGCCGCGCGCGAGGTCACGCCTCTGATGGTGCCGCGGCCGGTGCAGCTGCTGCGAGTGCCGCCGCAGCCGGCGCCGCTGGAGGACGCGCTGGCGGCGCTGGCCGCATTGGAGCTGGACGGCGACCTGCCGCCGGCGGCCTACCCTTTCCTCGAAGTGCGGGTGCTGCTGGACGCGCCCGAGCCGGGCCTGCGCGGACGCATCGAAGCGGCGCTGGCCGGCAAGCCGGTGCGGCTGGCCAAGATCGAACCGACGCGCCGCCAGCAGACCGTGGCGCCGGAGACGGCGGCGATGACGCTAGACCAGCTGGCGCAGATGCAGCCGGACGATATCTTCCGCCGCCTGTATTTGCAGAAGTACGGCGAAGAGGCGCCGCATGACCAGCAAAGCGCATTCGCCGAACTGGTGCTGGCCGCCGGCGCGGAGAGCGCGCCATGAGGATCCTGAAAATCAGCGGCAGGAACCTGGCTTCGCTGGCCGGGGAATTCTCGGTCGATTTCGAGCAGGAGCCGCTCGCGTCCTCGGGCCTGTTTGCCATCAGCGGCCCGACCGGCGCCGGCAAGAGCACCCTGCTCGACGCGCTGTGCCTGGCGTTGTACGACGCCACGCCGCGCCTGCTCAAGCGCGGCGTAGGCAGCCAGCTGCCCGATGTCGGCAGCGAAACCGTCACCGCCCAGGATCCCCGCTCGCTGTTGCGGCGCGGCGCCGCGGAGGCATCCGCCGAAGTTGATTTCGTCGGCAACGACGGCGCCCGCTACCGCGCCAGCTGGAGTGTGCGGCGTGCCTACCGGCGCGCCAGCGGCGCGCTGCAAAGTTCCGAAATGGCGCTGCTGCGCCTTGCCGACTCGGTCATGCTGGGCAAGACCAAGACCGAGGTGCAGGACGAAATCGTCCAGCGCATCGGCCTGTCGTTCGAACAGTTCACGCGCGCGGTGCTGCTGGCGCAGAACGAGTTCTCTGCCTTCCTGAAAACCGAGGAGAACGAGCGCGGCGCGCTGCTTGAAACGCTGACCGGCAGCGCGATCTACAGCGACATTTCGAAGCGCGCGCACGAGCGCTACCGGACCGAACAAAACATCACGGCGCAACTGGCGATGCGCCTGAAAGACCAGACGCCGCTGCCCGCGGAGGAACGCGCCGCGCTCGATGAACAGCGGGCCGCCGCGGACCTGGCGCTGGCCGCCATCGACGCGCGCAAGGAAGTGCTGGACCAGCACCTTCGCTGGCACCATGACGCGGCCAGGCTGCGCCAGCACGAAGCGCAGGCCGCACTCGATCTGGCCGCCGCCACCGAGCGGGCCGGCGCCGCGGCCGCGCGGCGGCGCGCGCTGGCCACGCTCGACGCGGTGCAGCCGGCGCGTCCGCTGGTGGCCGAGAGCGAGCGGCTGACTGCCGAACAGGCCGCGCTGCAAGCGGCGCTGGCCGCAGGCGAACTCGCTGTGCAAACTGCGGTGACGGCGCAGCAGCAGGCGGCGGTCGCGGCAGCGGCGGCAAGCGCTGCGGTCGACAACGCGGTGCAGGCGCAGCGCGCCGCGGGGCCGCAACTGGATCGCGCCAAGCAGCTCGACGCCGCCCTCGCCACGCTGGCGCCGGCGCACGAAAAGGCGGCTCGCGCGCGCGACGAATCGGTGCGCGACGCGGCCATGGCCCAGGACGCGCTGACCGCGAAGGCGGCGCAGCTTGCGCAGACGCGCGCCGCGCAAGAGGCCGGCGACGCCTGGCTGGCAGAGCATCGCCAGTTCGAGCCGCTGGCCGCGCAGTGGCCGCGCTGGAACCGGCTGCTCGCCCAGGCCGGACAAGGCGCCGCGCAGCAAGCCACGCTGGCAGGCGCCCTCGCCACGGCGCAGCAGGCCGCGGACCGCGCCCGCGCCGCAGACGCCGGCGCCAGGACAAACGCCGAGAAATCCACGGGATCTCTGGCGGCGGCCGAAGCCGCTCGCCAGCAGGCCATCGCCACGCTGGCTGCGTTCGATCCAGACCTGATGCGCGCGCAACGCGGCCAGGTCGATGCGCGGCGCGAGTCGCTCGCCGGCGCGGAAAAAATCTGGAGCGAACTGGCGGTCAGCCGCGCGCGTTTGCATCAGGTGACGGAACAAGGCGGCCAGCTGACAGCGGCAAAAGCCACCGCGGAAGCGAGGCTGGCCGAGGCGCTGGCGCAGGCCGCGCCGCTCGCCGCGGCCTCAGAACAGGCCGAACGATCGCTGAGCGCCGCCGAACTGGCCTGCGCCGACAGCGTCGAAGACTTGCGCGCGGGCCTGGCCGATGGCGAGCCGTGCCCGGTATGCGGCAGCGAGGCACATCCCTACCAGCATCAGGACGCGCGCCTGCACACACTGCTGGCGACGCTGCGCGAAGAAGTGCAGCGCTGCCGCAAGCTGCTTCAGGTGAACCTCGAGCAGCAGGTGACGCAGCGTGCCGGCGCCACTGCCGCCGCCGCCCAACTGGCGAGCCAGGCGCCGGAAGCGGCTGCGCTGGAACTTCGTGTCAGTGAACTGGCTGATCGCTGGCAGGCCCACGCGGTCAGCGCCGAAGCACCAGAGGATCAGCGCGCCGGCTGGTTCGACAGCCAGCTCGCGCAATTGAAAGAGCAATCGGCGCAGCTGGATGCGCAGGAACAGGCTGCGCGCGAGGCGGCCCGCGCCAGGGACGCGGCGCAAATGAACTGCGACCAGGCGACGGCGAGCCACACGCGCCTGCAAGCCGAGGCCGTGGCCGCGCGCAGCCTGATGGTTGAGGCGGTCAACGAACTCAATGCCCTGACCGACAAGCGCGAGCAGGCGGCGGCAACGCTGTCCGAGCTGCTGGCAGAACTGGACGACGCCTTCGAAGAAGGGTGGCAGGCGCGATGGCAGCAAGGGCCGGCTCGCTTCCGCGCCGCGCGCGAAGCGGACGCCCAGCAATGGACCGAGCAGTCGGCGCAGCAGGCCAGGCGCGCGCTGGCACTCGTCACGCTCGATGCGGAGCTCGAAGCGGCCCGCCTGCGCCTTGATCAGGCTCGCCGGATCGAGGCGCAGGCGCAAGCCGAATTTGCCCGCATCGATATCGAGACCGGCGCCATGCGGCGCGAGCGCGGACAGTTGTGGGACGGCGCACCGGTCAGCCAGGTGGAACAGGCGCTGGCCGGCGCGATCGATGCGGCGCGCGCCACGCTGGCGTTGCAGCAGGCGGCCGGCGAGAAGGCAGGCCAGGATGTCGCCCGCGCCAGCGAGGCGCAGGCGCAGAACACCCAGCGTCGCGAGGTTCTCGCCGCTGCCGTCGAAACCGCGGCCATGAGAGTCTCCGCATGGCTGGCCGCATTCCCGGCACTGAACCCAGCGCTCGATCCGATCGACGGGATGGCAGCGCTGGCGGCGCTGCTGGCGGTGACGCCTGAAGACATCCGTGCGGAACGCGCCGCCATCGAAGCGCTCGACGCCGGCGTGGCGCGCGCGGCGACGGTGCTGGCGGAGCGGCGCGCCCAGCGCGAGCAGCATCAGCTAGCGGCGCCGGCCGACGCCGAAGCTGGCGCGGAGCCGGCGGCCGCGGCGCTGTCCGCCGTGCTGGCCGAGCGCAAGGTGGCGGACGACCTGGCCGCCGGCCTGCGCCTGGCCGCGGCGCAGGACGACGCGCGCCGCACCATCGGCGCCGCCGTGCTGGCCGACATCGAGAAGCAGCAGGTGGCCGAACGGCGCTGGGGCAGGCTCGCCGAGCTGATTGGTTCGCCTGACGGAAAGAAGTTTCGCAATTACGCGCAGCAGTTCACGCTCGACGTGCTGCTCGGGTACGCCAACAACCACCTGTCGGAACTGGCCAGGCGCTATCGGCTGGAGCGGATCGTCAACAGCGGCGGTCCGTCGCTTGGCCTGCTGGTGCGCGACCAGGACATGGGCGGCGAGGTGCGCGGCGTGAACTCGCTGTCGGGCGGCGAGTCCTTCCTGGTGTCGCTGGCGCTCGCGCTGGGACTGGCGTCGCTGTCGTCGAACCGGGTCAAGGTGGAGTCGCTGTTCATCGACGAGGGCTTCGGCAGCCTCGATAGCGAAACCCTGCGCGTGGCGATGGACGCGCTGGACGGCCTGCAGTCGATGGGGCGCAAGGTCGGCGTGATCTCGCACGTGCAGGAGATGACGGAGCGGATCTCGACGCGGATCGTGGTGCAGCCGTCTGGGGGCGGGAGCAGCAGCGTGACTGTTCAATAGATAGCCTCAACTTCGGGGTCAGGTCCGGCGGACCTGACCCCAGGGGTTGGGCAGCGCCGGTGATAGAATGTCGCCCTCTCCCATTCCGAACATTGATCGATCATGCTCAAACCTGCCCGCATCCTGACCTTTAAATGCGCCAAATGCTCGAAAGCGGTCAAAGTCTTCCTGCAAAAGGTGTCGGCCTGCTCGCACATCCAGCCCTACCAGGGCATCTGCGACTGCGGCGAAGTGAAGCGCCACGCCACCGGCAACAAGGACGCCGTCCAGTCCTATCTCGCCTCGAACGGCGAGGGCTGGATGCACCATCATTAAAAATATCAAAAAAACAGCTAAAGTAAACCGTTGGCTGGTCGTTATCCTCCATATGCTCATCAACTTCGATGAAGGCTGAAGGATCATGACTCTGATTTCCGCCCTGGGTCCGCGCCCTTTCCAATCGCTGTCGCCCCGTCCCGAATGGCAGGACGGCGCGGGCGCGCAAGCCGCATCCGCCACTGGCAAGGTCGCTGCGCGTTTGCCCGTGGTCGAACCGGTTGCGCAGTCGTCCGGCAGCGTGAGCCTGTCGCAGCAGGCCTTGAACGCCCGCCTGGCGCAGTTGGGCGACCAGACGGTTGATGCGGCGCAAAGCCTCATCGGCAGCTTCGCGCAAGCCCTGTTCGGCGACGCCTCGAAGGGCGCCAGCTTCAATTTCGACGCGATCAGCGTCTCGGCCGACACCAGCATGTCCGCGCAGGTCGCGCACGTGTCGGCCGCCGGCGGCGCCAGCGTCGATGCCGCCGCGCTCCGGTTCGACGAAAGCGCTTCGTTCCTCGGCCGCGGCAAGATCGTCACCAGCGACGGCCAGTCCTACGATTTCACCCTCGAAGTCAAATACGCAGCTTCGGCGTCCGCATCGGCCGCGGAAGCCGTCGTGCCCGACACGGTCACCCTGACTGGCAAGGAGCTGCCGCCGATCGAATACCCTGGCAGCCTGTCCGACCTGTTCAAGGTGCTCGGCCGCCAGCTCGAAGTGAAGGCCGATTCCGGCGATGGCATCAGCGGCCAGGGCAACCTGTCGATGCGCCTGCTCCGCCTGGTCAACAGCGCCGCGCTGCTGGCCCCGCGCGTGCGCGCGGACGCGCCGGCAGCAACGCCGGCCGAGCGCAACCGCGCGCTGGCGTCCTACGCCGCGCCGGCCGACAGCGGCGCCGTCACCTCGGCGTAAGCCCCGGCCGGAGGGCCGACCACCTATAATGGCGGATTGTCCTTTTCGATTGCCCGCCATGTCCGTTTCGCCCGCCCCCGACGCCCCTGCCCGCATTCATTGGAGCGAAGGCGGCGCCGACCACTCGGCGCTGTGGCGCTCCGAAAGCGGCATGCCCGCGCCGAAAAAAGTCGTCATCGCCAACGACCAGACCCCGGCCGACACGGCCTATCGCCTCGCCTGCGAAGGCACCGCGCTGCTGTGGCGCGGCGATTTCCAGAACGCGCGCCAGCTGCTGCAGGCGCTGGCGCGGCGCGCCGACCACAAGGGCAAGCGCGCGAAGGCGCCCAAGATTCCCGCCTCGCCTGCCGAAGCGTTTCACCTGCACCGCCAGGCCCAGTCGCAGCGCGCGCGTACGCTGGCCATGCTGCTGATTCCCTTCGACGCCGACTACACGATCCCGCTGCGCCGCGCGCCGGACGTTTCGCTGGCCTGCAACGAGGCCTACGGGCGCCCGACCGAGCCCTTCGTCGCTTCGCTGCGCGAACTGCTTGGCCTGATCGGCGCGCACGAATGGCGCAAGAACGGCGTCGAGATCGCGGCGCTGGGCGATCGCATCCATCCTTATTACGGCGTGTTCTCGCCGATCCGCGGCGAGTACCTCGAGCTGGTCAACCAGGCGCCGCTGCCGGCCAACGCGAAGCTGGCGTTCGACATCGGCACCGGCACCGGCGTGCTGGCGGCGCTGCTGGCGCGGCGCGGCGTCACCAAAATCGTCGCCACCGACATGGACCAGCGCGCGCTGTCGTGCGCGCGCGAGAACCTGCATCGCCTCGGTTTCGACGACCGGGTCGAGGTGGTGAAGGCCGACCTGTTCCCCGATGGCCAGGCGCCGCTCATCGTCTGCAATCCGCCATGGCTGCCGGGCCGTCCGAGCTCCTCGATCGAGAGCGCGATCTACGATCCGGACAGCCGCATGCTCAAAGGCTTCCTCGGTGGCCTGGTGGCCCACCTGGCGGCCGGCGGCGAAGGCTGGCTGATCCTGTCCGACCTGGCCGAACACCTTGGCCTGCGCCCGCGCGAACAGCTGCTCGCGATGATCGCCGCGGCCGGCCTGAAGGTCGTCGCGCGCCACGACGTGCGCCCGACCCACCCGCGCGCCAGCGACGCCAGCGACCCGCTGCATGCGGCCCGCGCGGCCGAAGTGACGTCCTTGTGGCGCCTCGCTGCACAATAGAAAAGCTCGCCATTGCGCCCGCGGCCGATAGTCCGTATAATCGTTCCTGCGGGGTGGAGCAGTCTGGCAGCTCGTCGGGCTCATAACCCGAAGGTCACAGGTTCAAATCCTGTCCCCGCAACCAAACACTGTGTTAAACATCGAGCCCGACTCTTGCAGCCGGGCTTTTGTTTTCTGCGGCGCGAAAAGCGCGCGGCAAACAAGGCAGCAACGAAGCGACATGAGAGACAAAAAAGACAACGCGACGTTTGACCTGTTGGGCTTCGATGACGATCTGCCGCCGCCGCCGCCCGCCGCCCTCCCCGCGCCGGCCAAGCGCGCGGCGCGTCCCCGCAGCGCCGGCCTGCGCCAGGAACAGCTCGAACTGCTCGAAGAAACCGACGCCTCCGGCCTGCCGGTCTGGCGCCGCGACGAAGGCACCGACCTGACCGGCCTGCCCGTGTGGGCCGCCTCCTGCTAGACTGTCGCATTCGCGGTACCCGCAGCTCCCTGCTACTTTTGTATCGGCCACACCAATGACCCTCAACGCCTTTTCCACGCTGCCGCTGGCGCCAGCCATGCTGGCCAACCTCGACGCCCTCGGCTACAAAGAGATGACCACGATCCAGGCCGAGAGCCTGCCGGCGGTGCTGGAAGGCCGCGACCTGATCGCGCAGGCCAAGACCGGCAGCGGCAAGACCGCGGCGTTCGGCATCGGCATCCTGCACAAGCTCAATCCCGCCTGGTTTGCGATCCAGGGACTGGTGATGTGCCCGACCCGCGAGCTGGCCGACCAGGTGGCCAATGAATTGCGCCGGCTGGCGCGCGGCGTCGGCAACGTCAAGGTCCTGACGCTGACCGGCGGCACCGCGATGCGCCCGCAAATCGCGTCGCTCGAACACGGCGCGCACATCGTCGTCGGCACCCCGGGCCGGATCCGCGATCACCTCGGACGCGGCACCATCAACCTGGACAAGGTGCAGACGCTGGTGCTCGACGAGGCCGACCGCATGACCGACATGGGCTTCTACGACGAGATCGCCGGCATCGTCAGCGCCTGCCCGGCGCGGCGCCAGACCTTGCTGTTCTCGGCCACCTACCCCGACGACATCCGCGTCGCCACCGAACACTTCCTGCGCGATCCGCTCGAAGTGACGGTCGAAGCGCAGCACAGCGCCGACCAGATCGAGCAGCGCTTCTACGAGGTCGGCTTCGACGAGCGCGATGCGGCTGTCGGCAAGCTGCTCAAGCACTTCAAGCCGGCGTCCACGCTGGCCTTCTGCAATACCAAGGTCCACTGCCGCGAACTGGCCGACGAACTGCGCTCGCAGGGGTTCTCGGCGCTCGCGCTGTACGGCGAACTGGAACAGCGCGAACGCGACGAGATCCTGGTGCTGTTCGCGAACCGCAGCTGCTCGGTGCTGGTGGCCACCGATGTCGCCGCGCGCGGCCTCGACATCGCCAACCTGGGCGCGGTGATCAACGTCGACGTGTCGAAGGACACCGAGGTGCACATCCACCGCGTGGGCCGCACCGGCCGCGCCGGCGAATCGGGACTCGCGCTGTCGCTGTGCGCGCCGAACGAGAAGAAATGGGTGCGCCTGATCGAGGAGTACCAGGGCGCGCCGGTCAGCTGGCACGACATCAAGGAGCTCGACGACGAGCACGAGGAAGCGGCGCCGGCGCCGATGGTCACCCTGGTCATCATGGGCGGCAAGAAGGACAAGCTGCGTCCCGGCGACGTGCTGGGCGCGCTGACCGGCGACGCCGGGCTGGTCAAGGAGCAGGTCGGCAAGATCAACGTGACCGAATTCCAGACCTATGTCGCGCTGGACCGTCACGTGGCCGAGCAGGCGTTTGCGCGCCTGAACGCCGGCAACAAGCTGGGTCGCGACTTCGGCTCGATCAAGGGGCGCAGCTTCAAGATGCGCTTCATCAACGCCTGACCACGGCGCCTGCCCGGGATGCACGTTAGCGCGTGCACTCCCATGCCAAATCTGGCATTATTGCTGTAGATAAACATAAGGCGAATTCCGCCTGAATATATGACAACGCCAACTCCTGCCGCCGCGGCCGCCGGGACCGAGTCGCCCGAAGCGCTCGCCCTGAAGCACGCCTTCCTGCGCGGCGCCGGGATACCGGCCGACGCCATCTCCGCCGAACTGACGCCTGAACTGATGGAGCTGGTCGGCAAGCTGCTGGCCAACTCGCTGCAGGGCGCGATCGAGCAGCTGGCGCTGCGCTCGCTGGTGAAGCAGGAAGTGCATGCCGACCAGACGATGGTGTTGGTACGCAACAACAATCCACTCAAGTTTTTTCCCGACAGCCAGACCGTGCTGACCCAGATGCTGCGCAAGAAAATGCCCGGCTTCATGGAGCCGCTTGAAGCGGTGGCGGACGCACGCCACGACCTGCGCGGCCACCAGCTCGGCGTCGTGGCCGGCGCCAGCGCCAGCATGCGCGCGCTGATCGAGCGCGTCGAGCCGGCCCGCCTTGAAGCATCGCTGCCGGCGCCCGGCCTGCTCGACAAGCTGGCGCCTTCGCGCCGCCAGGCCGCGCTGTGGCAGCAGTTCGTGCAGGAATACGCCGCCATCGCCGGCGAATCGCAGGACCAGTTCAAGACCGTGTTCGGCCCGGCCTTCCTCGCCGCTTACGAACAGGAAGTCGCGCGCTTCAACGACGAGGCGCGCAATGCATGACGCTTGCGCGGTGCGCCTATCATGGGCGCAGGTCAGCGAGACCGGCTCGCGCGCTTCGAACCAGGATGCGATCGGCGCGGCGCGCAACGGCGACCTGGCCTGCTTCGCGATTGCCGACGGCACCGGCGGCCACCGCGGCGGCGAAGTCGCTTCGCGCATCGCCGTCGACTCCTTGATCCGCGCGTTCTGCGACGGGCCGGCGTTCGGCACGCAGGCACTGCTTGGCTACGTGGACCAGGCCATCGGCCAGGTGGAGCAAGCCAGGCGCGGCGACCCGGACCTTTCCGACATGAGCACCACCATCGCCACCCTGCTGGTCGATCAGCACAGCGCGCGGGCCGTATGGGCCCACCTCGGCGACAGCCGCATCTACCTTTTCCGCGCCGGCCGCGTGCTCGCCGTCACCCGCGACCACAGCCTGGCGCAGCAGCTGGTGGATGCCGGCTACATCGATGCCGCGCAATTGCGCGAGCACCCGCAGCGCAATATCCTGCTGGCGGCGGCCGGCGCCCAGGGTGAGATTGGCGTGGCCGCAAGCGGCGACCCGGTAGCACTGATGCCCGGCGACGCCCTGCTCGCCTGCAGCGACGGCCTGTGGGAGTGGGTGCGCGAAGAAGAGATGGAACAGGCGCTGCTTGAAACGGGCCGCAGCGAGGACTGGCTGGCGGCGATGTGCGCCACCGCCGACGCCGCGGTCAAGGCGGCCGGCAAGGCGCGCGACAATTATTCGGCGTACGCGATCCGCGTGCACCATCAGGAACCAGCAGCATGAACACATCACCGGCAGCGGGCGGCGACGACGCCGCTACAGTCGGTCGCGGCTCGGAGAACTGCCTGCCGGTCGGCACGCGGCTGTCCGACTTCGAAATTACCGGCATCCTCGGCGAAGGCGGCTTCGGCATCGTCTACATCGCCTACGACCATTCGCTGCACCGCACGGTGGCGATCAAGGAATACATGCCTTCGGCGCTGGCCATGCGCGGCGGCGACCGCGGCGTGTCGCTGCGCGCCGAACGCCACCAGGACACCTTCCGGCTAGGCCTGAAAAGCTTCATCAACGAGGCGCGCTTCCTGGCGCAGTTCGATCATCCGTCGCTGGTGAAGGTGTACCGCTTCTGGGAACAGAACCGCACCGCCTACACGGCGATGAAGTATTACGAAGGCCGCACCATCAAGGAGATCGTCGCCGAAAGCCCGGAGCTGATCGACGAAGCGTGGTGCCGCAAGATCCTGCGCCAGATCCTGGAGGCGCTCGAGATGCTGTACACGATGCAGATCCTGCACCGCGATGTCGCGCCGGACAACATCATCATCCAGGAAAACGGCGACGCCGTGCTGCTCGACTTCGGCTCGGCGCGCCAGATCATCGGCGACATGACCAAGGGCCTGACGGTGATCCTCAAGCCAGGCTACGCGCCGGTCGAACAGTACGCGGGCGACGCGTCGCTCGAACAGGGCGCGTTCACCGACATCTACGCGCTGGCGGCCGTGATGTACTTCGCCATCGTCAAACAGGCGCCGGCAAGCTCGATCGCGCGCATGATCAAAGACCCGATCACGCCGCTGGCGCTCCAGGCCCCGGAGGGCTACAGCCCGTCGTTCCTGGCGGCGATCGACAAGGGACTCGCCGTGCTGGCGCAGGACCGGCCGCAGACCATCGACGCCTTCCGCGAGCTGCTCGGCATCGTCTCGTCCGCACCGCCGCCGGTGCGCGCGGCCGGCACTACCCAGCGCGGATTGCCGCCGGTGCGCGCCGATGCGCCGCCCGCCGCCATCCCGATGCCGGTCGGGGACGAGCCGGCGCCAGCGCAAGAGCCGGCAGTATTTGCGCCGCCGCCCGCCCGCGGGCGCTGGCCCTTCGTCGCCGGTGTCGCTACCGCGCTGACGATCGCCACCGCCGGACTGTATGCGCTGGTGCACGGCGCCGCGGACGACACCATCATGGTCGCGCAGCAGCACGTCACCGCGCCCGTCACAGCGCCGTCGAAGGGACTCGACCCGACCGAGTCGGTCGTGGAAGTGGCGCCGCCATTGGCGCCGGCGCCGGCGCCGGCGCCCGCGCCCGTGCCGGAAACGCCGGCCGCCGTGGCCAGGCCGGTCCCCGCCGTGGTGGAGACCGTGTCGTACACCCTGGCCGTCAAACCCTGGGGCACCGTGTACGTGGACGGCCGCGAGCGCGGGGTCACGCCACCTATGAAAAAGCTGGTACTCCCGGCCGGCAAGCACCGGGTCCGCATCGTCAACCCGAGCTTCCCGGAGTATTCGATCAGCGTGTCGGCGGCCAAAAATAAGAACGGCACGATCGAACACGACTTCGCCGCGGCGAAAAAATAAACGCATCAGGATTGACCATGAAGATTCGCACCCTCCTCCCGATCGCCTGCCTGCTCACCGGCTGCGCCAGCATGCCGTTCGGCGCCGGCAAGGACACGAAACCCGGGCACTCCCAGCCGGAGGTCAGCGCGCCCGCGCCGGCGCCGTCCGGCCTGAAGGAAGGCATCGCTCTGTACAACAACGGCGACTACAACGGCGCAATCAAGCGTCTCGGCCAGGCCGACGTCACCGGCGGCCCGAAGGCGACCCAGGTCGAAGCGTTGAAATACACCGCGTTCAGCTACTGCCTGACTTCGCGCACGACGCTGTGCCGCCACCAGTTCGAGAAGGCGTTCAAGCTCGATCCTTCGTTCGACCTGGAGCCGGGCGAACATGGACACCCGCTGTGGGGTCCGGTCTTCGTCAAGGCGAAGAAGGCGAAATAGATCGAGCGAACAATGGGGTCAGGTCTGAGATGCACCGGTTTGGTGGACAGGTTAATTAGCAACACATGTGCTGCGCCTGGACCTGCGCCGGCGTTTTGTAGCCGAGCGATTGATGAAGTCGGATTGTATTGTAGTACACCTCAATATGATCTTTGACGGCGGCAACCGCGGCAGCGTGATCTTCATACACGAAGTGATGCGTCAACTCGTTCTTCAGGTTCGAGAAGAAGCTCTCCGCAACCGCGTTATCGTGACAGTTCCCTTTGCGGCTCATGCTCGCAATTGCGCCCTTCGACTCGAGGTAGTCGCGAAACTTCTTCGAGCCGTAAGGCGATCCCTGATCCGTGTGGCAAACGAGCCCTGGCGGCGGGCGATATCGCTCCATGGCCGCTTCGATCGTCTGCACGGCCAGGGCGGCGGTCTGGCTCGTTCCCATCGCCCAGCCAATGACAGCGTGCGTGGACAAATCCAGGAATATCGACAGATGGCTTATCCCCGTCCGCGTGGTGATTTGCGTCATGTCGCCCACCCACACGCGGTTTGGAACGGCGACCTTGAATTTCCGGTTCACCAGATTCGGGGCTGGCGGTTCTTTTTGTTGCGGTGCTGGTTTGCTTTGCAGTCGTTGGGTTCGAAGCGTCTGAATGCCGGCGCAACGTCGTAGACGTGCCACTCGATTTCGCCCGCATGGATTTTTTTCCGCGCGTAGCACCCGCCACATCTTGATGACGCCTGCAGCGCGCCGGTGTTCCGCGTCGATCTCGTGAAGCCTCGCAATCAAGGCGATGTCCGCGCTATCGCGCGGGCTCATAGGGCGACAGCGCGAGGCATGGTAGCCGCTTCGGCTTACGCCAAGTAAGCGGCACATCAGCCCGACCGGATACATCTCGGCATGCTCGCGAATGAAGGCGTACCTCAGCGCTATCGGCGCATGAAGTACGCCTCGGCTTTTTTTAGAATTTCGAGCTCCAGTGCCAGGCGAAGATTCTCCTTGCGAAGCCGAGTCAGCTCGTCTTCCTCGCCAGCTGGCGGGCGCCCAGGCGGTCGAAACGCCAAGTCCGGGCCGACCAAGTCGACCCGCTTCGCCCATTTATAAAGCTGATTTCGACGCACGCCGAGCTCTCGCGCCAGCGCCGCGGCGTTATCGCATTGCTTCAGACGTTCAACCGCTTGGAGCTTGAACTCCGGGCTAAAGACCTGGTTTTCAGATGATTTTACGAGTTTGGTATCCATGGAACGTATTGTCCCCTATTTGGATGTCCACCAAACTCGGTACATCTCAGGTCCGCAGGACCAGACCCCATCTGCGTCGGCATCAGCGCGAAGCGAGTCAGAGCTTGCGTTCGAACGCCAGCCGGATCGTCGCCCATGTCGGCGTCGTGATTCCCGTCCGCAGGCCGCCGGCTCCATCCTCGAAGCGCGATTGCGCCAGGTGGTCCTGCCCCAGCAGGTTGGCGCCCGTCAGCCGCCACTGCGTGTGCGCGTCGAGGCGCCAGGTGGCCACCAATCCCAGGTCCCGTTGTACGCCGGCCCACCCGAAAGTCCGATCGGACATCCGCGACGCCCCGCCGCCCTGAAAGCTGAAGGTGGCCCCCAGCGTGACCGGCAGGCCAGGCAGGGCGCGGTCCACGCCCACGCTTGCGCTGAGCGGCGGCTGGTTCGCCAGCCGGTTGTCCGGCCCCGGAACGCTTTCGACGCGCGACCAGTTGCGCGCCAGGTTCGCGCGCAGCTCGAACGACCGCCACGGGAACTTCGTTTCAAGTTCGATACCGCGAACCTGGGCGCGGCCCGCATTCACCGGCATGCCGATCCACGTCGCGCCAACCTGGTCCACACGGTCGACGATCACGTCCTCGATCCTGCGCGCGTAGGCGCTTGCGCTGGCCATCGCGTTCTTGCCGAAGTAGCGTTCGTACGCGATGTCGATCCCCACGGCACGCTCCGGCAGAAGGTGCGGATTGCCTTGCGTGTCGACGACAAGAGCGCTGTTCTTGTTGTCTACCACGTAGCGCCGCATGGCCAGATTGGTCAGCGTCGGCATCTTGAAGGTGCGCGACAAGCCGGCGCGCAACTGCCCCTGGTCCGACAGTTTGAACAGCGCCTGCAATGACGGGGTCGGAAAGGTGGCGCGACGGTCCACCTGGTCGAATGCATTGCCGGTGGCGATACGAATTGTCTCCCAGCGCAGGCCGCCGAGCAGCGAGAAATGCGGCGTGACGGTCCAGTCGTCCTGCGCGAACAGCGCGATGCGATCGACTTGCGCGGCGCTGGTCTCGTCGGCCGCGAGCTCGATGCGCCGCTCGCTGCGCCGGCCGTGCGCCGCGTCCCAGCCGGCCACCAGCGCATGACCGCCATCGAAGGCCTTCGAATATTTGCCGTCGAGGGTCAGGTTGTCCTCCAGCGCGGATGAATCGACGATGCGCACCACCGTGCCGCCATCGAAGCGGTTCGTTCCGCGGCGCCCGAAGTGGTTGCCCCCGATCCTCACGTCCCAGCGTCCGCCACCTTCCGGCTGGTGCAGCCATTGGAGGTCGCTGCGGACGGTCTCCGCATGGGCGTGGAAGAAGCTCACGTTATCCGGGAACGGCGTCGGGTCGCCTAGCGCCGTCTCGTCGTGCGAACGCGTAGTCAGGTCCAGCTTCAGGAACCGGATGAAATTCTGCGATACCAGCGTGTCGCCGTTCGGGAGACTCCACGAAACGCGCGGCGTCAGGTTCAGCGTAGGGCGCACGTCCTCCTGGCGAACCTGGGTGAGGCGCCGCAAATTCAGCGTGCCGGCGCTGTCGAACCCGAGTTCATTGTCGGTCTCGGAGGTCAGCGTCCGGGCGGCCGTCGCGACGGCGGCCATTGTGGCCGACCAGCCGACTCCCTTGATGCTCGCCTGCCCGCTCGCGTCTGGCGTCAGCGCGCCATTGTTCGCGGCCAGTCCGAGCTTGAATTCCTGCTGGCCGCGCGGCGCGCTCTTGCGCAGCACGATATTGACCGTGCCGGCAATGGCCTGCGATCCCGTCGCGGCGCTTGCCACGCGCATGATTTCTACGCGCTCGATCAGCTCAGGCGAAATGCTGTCGATGGAAAATCCCTGCGGCACCGGCTGGCCGTTCAGCAGTACTTGCGTGTAGCCGTTACCGAGCCCGCGCATGCGGATCTCGCCGCCGCTGCCCTGCACGCCGCCGATGGTGATGCCGGGGACGCGCTTCAACGCATCGGCCACGGTCTGGCCGCCGAACCGCAGCAGTTCGTCGCGGCCCACGACCGTCGCCGCGGCAGTGTCCATCAGGCGCGCGCGGTCGCGCGAGCCGGTAATCTCCACCGTCTGCGCGAGTGCGCCGGCGGAACATAACAGCAAGGTGAGGCATGCGGTGCGGTGCATCTTCAATCCGTTCAGGTAAAGGAATCCCCTCCGCGCGAAAAGTCGCGCGGCGTTCAGGGAGACAGTGGTTGATTAGTGAGGGCGCGCGCGCAGTGCGGACGCGGTGGCGTTCTGGCCCAGGGCGGGCAGTACGGATTCCGGGTTGACAGGCTGGTCCGATGCGCGCACCTCGAAGTGCAGGTGCGGACCGGTGACCTTGCCTGTCGCGCCGGACATGCCAATGACCTGCCCCGCCTTGACCGTGTCGCCCGCCGCGACGGCGCGCCGGTCAAGGTGCGCGTAGAAGGAAGCGAAACCGTTGGCGTGCGCGATGAGGATCGTCTTGCCGTACTTGGCGCCGCCGGCATCGAGGTCGGTGGACGCGATCACGACGCCGTCGGCGCTGGCCATCACCGGCGTGCCGGTCTTTGCGATGAAGTCCATGCCGTGGTGAGTGCTCGAACGCAGCGGGGAGACCGTGCCGTAGAAGCTCGACACCCGCAAATTGTCCAGCGGCGCGCGCCATTTGACCGGCGCTGGTGCATCGGGCGATGCGGGCAGGCGCCACGCAAAAGCCGGCTGCAGCGCGATGCTGGCGGCCAGCACGGCTCCGAAACCGGCGAACACCGCCACACGCGCGGCATTGCCGACAACGGGAGCGCCGCCCTCGCGAATCATCAGCATGCGCGCGCTCAGCGAGGCGCCATTGAAGCCGCCGAAGGCCAAGGCCGCGCTGAACGCGGTGCGCTGCAGCTTGAACTGTCCGACCAGCGCGGCGGCGTAGGCGCGATGCTGTTGCTGGGGGCGGCCGGCGAGCACCTGGCGGTCGCAGCCCAGCTCCTGCGCCCAAGTCAGGCGGCTGGCCAACGCGCGCATCGCGGGATTGAACCACAGCGCGGTCTGGGCGGCGATGCTGGCGGCCATCCACAATGGATCGCGGCGCTGCAGGTGCGCCAACTCGTGCGCGACGATCATCTGCTGCTGCACAGCGTCAAAATCGCGCAGGTGGCGCGGCAGCAGCAGCACCGGGCGCAGCGCGCCGATCAGCATGGGCGAGACGGCGAGCGAGGTTTCAAAAACATCGAGCGAAGCAGCCGCCGCATGCGTGTCCAGGCGCGTCGAGCCGTGCACCAAGCGGCGCAACGCGCGCTGCGCCAGCATCAGACGGAGAATCGCGGCGCCGGCGCCGGCCACGTAGATCGCCAGCCATGCGTGCGCGGCGAGTCCCAGCCAATTGACTGGCGAATCGGATGGCGCCTCCGCCACCGGCTGTGGCATCGGGCGGGCCTGCGCCACCGGCGCTGCTTCGAATTCGATGGCCGGCATCACGCTGAGCGATTCGCGCTGCGGCGCCAGAATCGCCAGCCAGACGGCGACGGCAAGCACCTGGGCCAGCAGCCAGGCCGCGCGGGACATCGCCAGCGCAGGCCAGCGGCGGCAAGCCAGCGTGAGGATCGCCCATGCGGCGCCTGCCGCCAGCACGCAGCCGAGGCAGGCCTGGAGGAACTGCAGTGCGAACAGGTCGACGCCGCTCACTGGCCGCCCTCCTTCTCGTCGGGCCAGTCCTGCAGCATCTGTTCGAGCTGTTCGAGTTCCTGCTGGTCGATCAGCTTACTGCCGGTGAACATGTTGGCCGGCAGCGGGCCGTCCATCTCCATCACGCGGCGGCCGAAGTCGTGCGCGAACGCCGCCAGCGTGGAGACCTTTTCAAGCTGCGCTTCATAGACCTGCACGCCGTGGCGCAGCTGCTGGCTGACCATCGCCTTTTCCAGCATACGCTCGAGCGTTTTGCGGGTGGAGGAAAACGACCAGCCAAGCTCCGGCTCGACGCGCTGGTGCAGTTCGCGCGCGCTCAGGGGCTGCTCTTTCCATAGCGCCTTCAGCAGGCTCAGTTCTGACATTGAGGGTACGGACATGCCTGAATCTCCAGTATGTGACAATGGAGGCGAGTATGCGACAGATGTCGCATGAACGTCAAGCGAATCTTAAGATGGAGTCAGATTGACCGATGCGGGAAAGCGCGGCGCGCGCCGGTGCAAGGTCGCCTGTTCATAGGCATACGCCATGCGGATCAACGCCGCTTCGCTCCAGGCGCCGCCGACGAACGACAGGCCGATCGGCAGGCCGTTGGTGTACCCGGCCGGCACGGTGATGTGCGGGTAGCCGGCCACCGCGGCGGGCGTCGAGAAACTGCCGCCGTAATGGTCGCCGTTGATGAAATCGGTGAGCCATGCCGGCCCGCCGGTCGGCGCCACCAGCGCGTCGAGCTGGTGCTCCTTCATCACTTGGTCGATGCCCTCGGCGCGCGAATAGCGGTGGTTGTTGGCCAGCGCGTCGAGATACGCCTTGTCGGCCAGCGCGCCCTTCCCTTGCGACTTCTCCAGGTACTCCTGCGCGAAGAACGCCATCTCCTTGTCGCTGTGCTTCGCATTGAAGGCAACCAGGTCGGACATGTTCCTGATCTGCGCATGCGGCGCATACGCGGCCAGGTACGCCTCCAGCCCAGGCTTGAATTCGTACAGCAGCACTTCGGTTTCGCTGTCGCCGTACTTGTCGATATTGGGCACCTTCACGTCGACCAAAATCGCGCCCTGCGCCTTGAGCACCGCGAGCTCCTTCTCGATGACGCCATCGACGCCGTCGCCGCTGCCGAAGAAATTGCGCGCCACGCCGATCCGCACGCCCTTCAGGCCATTCTTGTCGAGCGCCTTCGCATAGTCGGCCAGCTTGATGTCGCGCGTCGCTTCGTCCGCGGGGTCGGCGCCGGCCATCGCTGCCAGCATCAGCGCGGCGTCGGCGACGGTGCGCGTCATCGGACCGGCGGTGTCCTGCGACGCCGCGATCGGGATGATGCCGCTGCGGCTGATCAGCCCCAGCGTGGGCTTGATGCCGACCAGGCCGCAGATCGATGCCGGCGAGACGATCGAGCCGTCGGTCTCGGTGCCGACGGCCAGCGTGGCGAGGCTGGCGGCGATGGCCGCGCCGGAGCCGGAGCTCGAGCCGCTGGTGTTGCGATCGAGCGCGTAGGGATTTTTGGTCAACCCGCCGCGCGCGCTCCAGCCGCTCACCGAATGGGTCGAGCGCATGTTGGCCCATTCGGACAGGTTGGTCTTGCCGATGATGACGGCGCCGGCCGCGCGCAGTTGCGCGGCCACGTGCGCATCGCGCGTGGCGCGCACGCCCGCCAGCGCGAGCGAGCCCGCGCTGGTGCTCATCTTGTCACCGGTGGCGATATTGTCCTTCAACAGCACCGGGATGCCGTGCAGCGGACCGCGCAGCTTGCCGGCGGCGCGTTCGCGGTCCATCGCCGCGGCGATCGCGAGCGCGTCGGGATTGAGTTCGATGACGGAGTTCAGGCGCGGGCCGCGCTTGTCGATGGCGGCGATGCGGGACAGGTATTGCGAGACCAGCGAGCGGGAGGTGAGCCGGCCGGACTGCATGGCGGCCTGCTGTTCGAGCACGCCGGCGTCGAGGATCGAAGATGGCGCCGGTGCTGCACTTGAAGGCGTCGATGCGCCCGCGACGGCGGTGGCGGCCAGGCCGAGTCGAACGAAGTCCCTGCGATCCATGCGTGCTCCCTATAGAAAAAACGATAATGTACAGGATGTGGCAGCGCTAACGGCAAAATGGGGACAGGTCCGCAGGACCAGTCCCCAAATTCCCCACAAAAAAACGCTGCCGGCGGCAGCGTTTTTTGAGAGCGGCGGTGATTAGTTACGAACCACGCGCTTGTACTCGTTGGTGCGGGTGTCGACTTCGATCGTGTCGTCCTGGCTCACAAACAGCGGAACCTGGATGGTGTGGCGCTTCGATTCGATCGCGTTTTCCAGCTTGGCTTCCTTCAGGACGTTGCCCGAAGTGTTGCCCTTGACCGCTGGCTCGGCGTAAGCGACGACGCGCTGGATCGTGGTCGGCAGTTCAACCGAGATTGCCTTGCCGTCGTAGAACACGGCTTCGCATTCCATGCCGTCCTTCAGGTAGTTCAGCGCTTCGCCCAGGTTCTCTTCTTCGATTTCGTACTGGTTGTACTCTTCGTCCATGAAGACGAACAGCGGATCGGCGAAGTACGAGTAGGTCACTGGCTTCTTGTCCAGAACGACGACGTCGAACTTGTCGTCGCCGCGGAACACGTTTTCCATCGGGCTGTTGGTCAGAAGATTCTTCATCTTCCACTTGTAGGTGAAGCCGGTGCGGCTCGAGCCATTGACGTCAGAGCGCAGCACGATCATCGGCTTGCTATCAACCATAATGATGTTGCCAACGCGAATTTCTTTTGCAGGTTTCATAGTGAATATACGTAAAAAGGTGGTTGCATGAAAATCATCTGTCGCCGTGGCCGAACTTCGCCCAGAGCCCACGTTTGATCAAAACTCGAAAATACCGTGAAGAGTAACCGCGCATTATACCCGATTGGCGTGACCGTTCATCGTTTCGAGGCGGCAAATTTCAGCATGTTGGAAACTAGATCACCATTGGCCAGCATCTGCGCCTGCCATTCGGCCGAGCGCCCGGCGATGCGTTCCATATCTTCCTGAAACGGCCGCCACGCGTCGGCCACGCTGGCGTCTTCGCCCATGGCGCCATTCCACAGCAGGTTGAAGGCATTGGCGCTGTCGATGTCGGGCGAGTAGCGTTGCAGGAAGGCGCGCAGTTTCTTGTGATGCAGGTTTTCGTCCTGCGGGTAGATGTGCCAGACGAACGGGCGGCCGGCCCACTGCGCGCGCACGATCGAGTCTTCGCCGCGCACGAAATTCAGGTCGCAGGCCCACAGCAGCTTGTCGTAGTCAGGTTGCGGGACGAAAGGAAGCACCCGCACCGTCAGCGCGCCCTGCGTGCGGGCCGCCCCGGCGACCGGGTCGGCTCCGATGAATGCGCGCACCGCATCGGCGGCCACGCCCTCGGGAACCAGGCACAAGACCGGCGCCGCGCCGGCCTGCCAGGTGTCGAACAGCTCGCGCACCGGCGCATGCGGATAGCAGAACAGCGATACCTTGCGCGCCGCCATTTCCTCCGGCGTCACGCCGAACCGCGCCAGGAAGGCGGCCACTTGCGCCGGGTCGGACTGGAACTGGCGGCGCTGGTCTTCGAGCGCCGATTCGCGCAGCAGGCCGCCCGTCTTGCCGGTGAAGCCGGGGAAGTAGAAATATTTCGTCAGCGGCAGGCGGGGGTGCGGCGAGGACAGGGTGTGGCAGCCTTCGACCCATTCCTCGGCGCTCAGCCCTTCCAGGTTGAGCCACACGGGACGCGGCTCGCGCTCTACCATCGCGGCGATGTAGCCGGGCGGGATGTCGCAGCCGAAGAATTCGATCACGATGTCGGCCACGTCGGCGGGCGCGAACACGCCCTCCTGGTCGCGCCAGTGGCGAATGGTGACGCCGGCCACCTCTTGCGTTTCCGAATCCGTCGCGACGGGCGGGCAGATCCGCTGGAATGTTTTCAGGTCGTCGACCCACAGGGTGACGGCAACGCCGTGTTCGCTCTGCAGTTGCCGCGCCAGGCGCCAGCAAATGCCGATGTCGCCGAAGTTGTCGACGACTTTACAGAAAATGGCCAGCGATGTTGAAGTTTTTTCAGGAAACATGCGGAAAGCGCGAAGGGAGATTCGAGGGGTGGGCCAGCGCGGCAGGCGCCGCCAGGGCGTCATTCTATCCCAAAATTACACAGGGGCCTGGCCGGAACCGACGTTTAGTAATTTCATTAAATGCAATATTTGATTGCGGAATGCAACAAAATCAACTTGCCATTTATACTTCACCAACCTCGACGCGTAAAGCTGCGCCGCAAGATACTTGATCAAGCAAGTATCTCGGTCGCTTCAAAGATTCATTTTAAATACTTGATTTCGCGAATAACTCAAGGTACCATGGACTCACTTCCGATTCGCCGCGAGCCCGCCAATGTCCCAACTGGAACTATCCCGGGAGTCGATCACGACCCTGGTGCACACTTTTTACGACGACGTTCGCGCCGACCCGGTGCTCTCGCCCGTCTTCAACGCCGCGATCGGCGACCACTGGGACACCCATCTGGGGCGCATGGTCGATTTCTGGTGCACGACCATGCTCAAGACCCAGCAGTTCCAGGGCAACGTCTTCGGCAAGCACATGGCGCTGGCCGGCGTCGAGCCCGAGCATTTCCAGCGCTGGCTGCTGCTGTTCGAAGCGACCGCGGCGCGCCTGTTCAGTGCCCCGCTTGCGGACGAATTCATCCTGGTCGCGCGACGAATCGCAGCCAGCCTGCAATACGGCTTTTTCGGCAAGGTCGTCGTCACCAGCGGAGCGCCCCATGCTGACGCTGCCTGAAGACGTGGCGCACTACAAATCGACGCCGGAATTTACCGAAACCACGATCCCGGCCGGCCTGCTGCGCAGCCATTCCACCGCGGCCGGCGTGTGGGGGCGCATCAAGGTGCTCGAGGGGACACTGTTGTACCGCGTGCTCGAGCCGGCGCTGCAAGAATATGTGCTGGCGCCGGACCATCCCGGCATCATCGAACCGCAGGCAAAGCACGAAGTGGCCGCAATCGGGCCGGTGCGCTTTTGCGTCGAGTTCCACCGGAAATGATTCCTGTCGTACCAGCGAAGGCTGGTACCTAGACTGAAAATCCTTCACCCCCAGCGCGCGCTCAGCATGGGTACCAGCCTTCGCTGGTACGACAATCGAGGTATTCGCCGAATCGCGATCGGAAATAAAAAAGCCGGAGCACCTATGCGCATGCGCGCTGGTCTGCTCCGGCTTTTAACTGGCGTCCCCAGGGGGATTCGAACCCCCGTACTCACCGTGAAAGGGTGATGTCCTAGGCCTCTAGACGATGGGGACAGAAATCTGTCCTGGGCGGTATTCTACCACCCTGGCCTTGCTACCACTTACTACTCGAATCCTGGCGTCCCCAGGGGGATTCGAACCCCCGTACTCACCGTGAAAGGGTGATGTCCTAGGCCTCTAGACGATGGGGACCTTGAACTGCTTTACAACAAAACCTTGGTGGAGGTAAGCGGGATCGAACCGCTGACCTCTTGCATGCCATGCAAGCGCTCTCCCAGCTGAGCTATACCCCCCAAATTCGTAGCACAAAAAAAACCCTGACTGGTCAGGGTCGCATCGAACCTCAACACTATTTCTGCACTACTCGAATCCTGGCGTCCCCAGGGGGATTCGAACCCCCGTACTCACCGTGAAAGGGTGATGTCCTAGGCCTCTAGACGATGGGGACCTTGAACTGGCTTTACTACAAACTTCTCTTCAACGTGGTGGAGGTAAGCGGGATCGAACCGCTGACCTCTTGCATGCCATGCAAGCGCTCTCCCAGCTGAGCTATACCCCCGTCCGGTGAAGAAGCAAAATTATAGACTACTCTCTTGCATTCCGCAAATGCCTGACGGGGATAATTTAAAGAAATTAAAGAAATTTTCGAAGGCGCGCCAGAATGATGTCGCGCTCGAACAGCTCGAGCACGGCGTCGATCGCCGGCGTCTGCAGCTGGCCGGTGATCATCAGGCGCAGCGGCATCGCCAGTTGCGGCATCTTGATGGCGTTCGCCGCGATCACTTCCTTGATCATTGCGGCCAGCGCCGGGCGGCGCCACTCGACCGTCTCGCAACGCTCGGCGAACTGCGCCAGCGCCGGCTTGACGGCGTCGGTCAGGTGCTGCGCCAGCAAGGCCGCGTCGGGCTGCGGGTCGCGGTAGAACAGCATCGCCGCGTCGGCCAGCTCGTTGACGGTGTTGGCGCGTTCCTTCATCAGGCCCAGCACCTGCGCCAGCGGCGGGTTGTGGTTGAAGTCTGCGCCATCGGCCAGCATGCGCGGGCGCGCCAGCGAGGCCAGGCGCTCGTCGTCAGCCTGCTTGATGTACTGGTTGTTGAGCCAGTTGAGCTTTTCGGGATTGAACTGCGCCGGCGAAGCGGTCAGGTTGGTCAGGTCGAACCACTTGCAGAACTGCTCCATCGAGAACACTTCGTCGTCGCCGTGGCTCCAGCCCAGGCGCGCCAGGTAGTTCAGCATCGCCTCAGGCAGGTAGCCCTGGGCCGGGTAATCCATCACGCTGACGGCGCCGTGGCGCTTCGACAGCTTCGCGCCGTCGGCGCCGAGGATCATCGGCAGGTGGCCGTACTTCGGTAGCGGCGCACCGATCGCGCGCAGGATGTTGATCTGGCGCGGCGTATTGTTGACGTGGTCGTCCCCGCGCAGCACGTGGGTGATCTGCATGTCCCAGTCATCGACGGCGACGCAGAAGTTGTAGGTCGGCGTGCCATCCTGGCGCGCGATGACCAGGTCGTCGAGTTCCTTGTTACCGATCGTGATGGTGCCCTTGACGACATCGTCCCAGCTCACTTCGCCGTCCAGCGGATTCTTGAAGCGCACCACCGGCTTGCGGTCGAGTGGGACTTGCGGCAGGGTCTTGCCCTCTTCCGGGCGCCAGGTGCCGTCATAGCGCGGCTTCTCGCCGGCCGCGCGCATGCGCTCGCGCATCGCCTCGACTTCTTCCGGCGACGAGTAGCACAGGTAGGCGGTGCCGGCTGCGAGCATCTCGGCGATCACTTCGCGGTAGCGGTCCATGCGCTGCATCTGGTAGAACGGGCCTTCGTCGTGATTCAGGCCCAGCCACTGCATGCCGTCGATAATGGCCTGCACCGCCTCGGGGGTCGAGCGTTCCAGGTCGGTGTCTTCGATGCGCAGGATGAAGGTACCGCCGAAGTGGCGGGCATACGCCCACGAATACAGCGCGGTGCGCGCGCCGCCAAGGTGGAGATAGCCGGTCGGGCTGGGAGCAAAACGGGTGCGGACAACAGTCATGGCGATAGAAGCTTGTAGGTAAAGATAGTTATTTTACAGGCTTCGGCCAGTGATTCTGGCGCTGTCACCGCTTTTCATCATGTCGATGACGCGGCAGTCGCCGCACATGCGGATGCGATCGAGGTTGCCCGCGAAGGCCGGATGCGTGCCCAGCTTGCCCAGCATGTTCTCGATCATCTGCAGGGTGCCGAAAGGCTTGGAACAGCGAATGCAGCAGAAGGGCGTGGACTCGTGTTTGACCACCGGCTTGTTCCAATCCTCCGCGAACGAGATGCGCGGCTCGAGCGTGATGGCGTTCTCCGGGCAGGTGGTCTCGCACAGCCCGCACTGGACGCAGTTTTTCTCGACGAAGCGCAGCTGCGGCACCGTGGTGCTGTCCATCAACGCCGATGACGGGCAGGCGCCCACGCAGGCCATGCACAGGCTGCAGGCCGCGGTGTCCACCCTGACATTGCCGAACGGGGCGCCGGCCGGCAGCACTATCGCTTCCGGCTTCACGGGCGCGTGCTTGGCCAGATGCGACAAGGCCAGGTCGAGCGTGTTGCGCTTGTCGGCCATGACGTGGAAGGCGGCTGCCTCGGCGACCACCTGGTTCGATGGCGGCGACGCCAGCGCGGCGCCCAGTTGGCTTGCGTCGCGCGCCTGCACCAGCCGGCAATGGCCGCCCTCATATCCCAGGCCGTCGAGGACGGTGTTCGCGATCTCCATCTGCGCGGCGACAGCGGTGCGGTACTGCGGCGCTTCCTCGTCCGTCATCAGCACCGTGATCGCGCCGGCGCCGTAGCTGACCGCGGCCAGCCAGACGTCGATGCCGACCGACGCGGCGTGATGCAGTTCGACCGGCAGCACCCAGGCAGGCACGCCCGCTTCTTCCAGCGAGGCGATCAGCGCCCTGCCATGTTCGCCGCTGTGGAAAAGCAGCTCGGGCGCACCGCCGCCGGCTTCGCGATAGGCGCCGACCAGCGTGCGCAGGCGCTCGCCCGTGTACGCCGCGCTTGGGTATGCGTAGGTGAGCGCGCCGGTCGGGCACACGGTGGTGCAGGCGCCGCAGCCGGCGCACAGGTTCGGGTCGACGCGGATCTTGTCGCCGGCGCCGGAGATGGCTTCGGCGGAGCAGATCTCGATGCAGGCGTTGCAGCCGATTAGCTTGTTGCGGCTATGCGCGCAGAGCCGCTCCTTGTAGACGAAGTACTTGGGCTTTTCGAACTCGCCGATCATCTCCGCCAGTTCCCGCACGGCGGCGGCACGAGAGGCGATGTCGGGCGCCGGCGCGAAGTAGCCGGCCGGCGGCTCGTGCCGGGCGATCAGGGGCACGGGCGAGAGGTCCAGCACGAGGTCGAACCTGCCCTGCCCTCCGTCCCATGACGCCTCGAAGGCGCCCAGCCAGCCTTTGATGGCGATGTTGCGCACGCGCTCGGTGTGGAGCACGGTCAGCTCGAGCGCGGCCAGGCCTTCGGACCATATCGCCACGTCGGCGGCGCTGCCGACGATCAGGGTCTTGCCGGCGGAGCGGTAGGCAACCGACGGCACCGGGTCGGGGCCGGGCAGCGCGGACGCGGCTTCCAGTGCCGCGATCTTCGCGCGTTCTTTGCTGATTGGATCGGGTGAATTCATTCTTGTTCCTGGGCGGGTGGAGCTGGTGTGGGTGCGTCGTCTTCGAGCACATCCTCGACGACCTTCGCGAAGATGTTGCGCGCGTGCGCCAGCGAGGCGAGCATCGCGGGGCTGACGGGGTCGGGCACGTTGTAGTCGGACATGTAGATGTCCAGGCCGTCGATCACGTTGAAGTGCGGGTCGGCGAACAGCTTTTTCATGGCGAGGCGGCGCACGGAAGCGTCGACGCCGCGGGCGACGAAGGCGGAGTAGTCGGATTCGGCGGTCAGGCTGGCCGCGTCGGCAAGCGTTGGAAGCGGCGGCGGTTCGACCGGCGCGGTCAAAGGCGGGGTCAGGTCCGGCGGACCTGACCCC